>JAWXUU010000001.1:0-207703 GCA_044426085.1 Bacillota bacterium
TAATTACCTTGCCTTTTATGGTGTTTTGTAGTAATTATATTATAATAGGCAAAGAGCAAAAACGCAAGATTTTATCTCGCATTTCTGCTCTTTTTTTGTCGGGACTTTTGATACAGCCCCATTTATACTTCTAAAATCATTTTATTTGCTCATAAAACTCACATTCTTCTGTACAATGAATCACTTCCATTGGCTTATGTTGTGGATATTGATACAATGAGCAGTAGGCTTTTTTATAATCGTTAGTCCATGCTGTGCCATCATCTTGAAATCTACAATCTTTGCATTGCTCGCATGTTTTTATTTTGCTATTATCGGTAAGTATCTCATCACCATATCTTTCATCAAACGTTTTCATATCACTTCTCCATTTTATTTCAGATCTAACACAACTATTTGCGGTTCAGCCCCTATATATTTATTTTCACCTAGAAATAGACATTTACAGCCAACATTTGTTGCGTTATCTATATCCACTCGCAACTTAGCTATTTCATCAATATCCAATATGTTTTCACCCATAACAACGAACATAATATATTCACTTTCTCTCGTCATGCTGCTTGCTGAAGTTGACACTATAGATTCAAAGCTATCTGCCCAGACCATGCAATTTTTATATCCTTTATAAATATCTTCTGTATCGCCATCATTCAATCCAATAATTTGTGGAAACATATAGCTATCAATCAAACATTTTGCGACCATATAGAACTCATCTTTATCATCAGATATATTGATTGCTATATCAGCGTAGCTACTCAAATCCTCAACGCAAGGTCTTGCTTCTTTCGTTATTAAAGCAAACACAAACATCCCACTTGCTTTTGCTTCTTTCACAGCAGTCGCAAACTTTTCGTTCTCACTTTTGTTGCCCGAATTGCACATTGCAATAAACCAATCACCGCCAGTGTTGCCAATATCGACATTATCCTGCAAGACTAACTTATGCTCTATCTCTTGCAAACCTTCACCTATGCCCATCACTTTTACTTTTAAAGTTTCTGTTGTAATCATATTTTCTTCGCCCTTGTTTATTTCCCTTGCAAATGACATTGAAACTCATCAAAAAGTTTTTGGTTCGCCACTATATACCCTTTCAATATCTCGCTACTCGCTTTTACGATTTCCTTCTGCCATTCTTCTGAGCCGATATCCTTGATTGTTTCAATTTTATCGCTCCTGTCAAGTTCACAATATTTGTTTTTCCCATCACCATAATTATTTACGATCAAAAATGTCGCAATATCACTTTGTGAAGAATCACCATATGTTTTGACCATTTGCCTACATACAATTTCTGATAAATCTGGAGTGACAAAGTCAATCTCAACATAAAAATAATACTGTCTATCTTTATACCACTCTCCACCTTTCTTATAGAACGCATGTTTATCCCTACCAAAAACACCGCCAAAGTGTTCCTTATAATACACCAAGTTGTCAGTGTCTTGAATTAATTCTTTATCATCGACTAATTCGTTTTTAATTTTTTTTGCAAGCTCTTGCTTTAATCCTTCTATTTTTTCAAAGACTTGTTTTCTCGTTTCTTCAATTACATTAAAATTTTCAAAATAATAATTTTCAACAGTATTCATTTTAACTTCCTCGTATTGATATTGTTTTATATGCGTCTTGAAATCTTTTACAATCATATCATCTGAATCAGCAATTTCCTTACCGACTTCCTTATATGTTACCGACATAAATTCATCACAACTTGGCTGTGACGGATTATAGTCAGGTTTAAGGAATACATATACGTTGTTATACTCATCACTATTGTAGTTTTTTTCAACCCATTCATGATAAATCATTGTTTGCTCGCCATGCTCACTTGCGTTAATCTTATTTTCTATCGCCACAACAATCTTTTTCCCATTGCTATCAGTAGCTTCTATAAAAATATCACATCTGCCACTTCCCATTGGCTTTTCCACTCTCGTGAATATATTCTCGCTATCAATATCACCAATAATCCAGCCTTTCTTCTTATCTTCTGCATATTTTTCAATAAGATATTTCAAAAGGTTTATATCACGTTCTAAAGTATACAGAAATAGTCTTGATACAAAGTTTTCATAATTACTTCTTCCAATCACCTCAAGAAAGGTCTTTTGCTTAGACATAGTTTCTTTTTCGCAAGCATGAATTTCTTCTATTAATTTCTCAAGCACAGCTAACCCTGCTGCATTTTTCTCTTTTGTTTCACACATTATTACACCTCTAAACCAAATACATCTCTTTCATTTTAATCACTTTGTTTGCAATATCTTCTCTTAGTGATAGCGGAGAAAGTACTTCCATAAATTCACCATACTGCATAGCTAGATATGAAAACGCTTTCGGACTTGCAAATATTCTTGCTTTCAACTTGCCGCCATCCACTCTTTCAAATGATACATTTCCTTGAAATCTATCTACTAGATGGTCAGTCATGAAACTATCGCAAATAACTTCAATCACTTGCGATTCTTCAATAAAGAAATACGGCAGTGTGGTTTTAAACTTTCCTACATCTAAACCATTTTCATAGCCCTTGATTGATGATACAGGCTTAATATTTTCTTCCAAAATTTTAAAATCTGTTATCTTATCTATTCTATATACAGTTAGATTATCGTATTTGTCATAATTTCCAATCACATAATAATGCTCGTTAAAAATCAATAGCTTATATGGATTGACAACATATCGTTCTTCTTTTTTAGGCTTTAACTTGCAATGCTCATCATATGCATTGTATACAAAACCTACCTTCTTTCCACTTTCAATAGCTTCATCTAACAGCTCTATGTTCAAAAAATACAGCTGTGATTTTGTTTTCCTGAAACTTTGCATATTGAATGCATTAGTTCCACTCCTCTTAAAACTTTTATCCGCACAAGACACTAACTTTTTTATCAAATGTGCAGACTGTTTTTCATTTATATGGGTGCTAGCAGAAACAACGTCAATAAGAAGTCGAACTTCGCTGTTTTCAAAGATAGGAGCTTTGTCCAAATATACACCTGATTTGCTTCTTACAATATCATAACCAATCTTTTCGAGAACCTCTATGTTCCTAGCAACAGCTTTACGCTCGCATTCAATGTCATAATTGATTTTGAGGTAATTAATTATTTCTGATTGCGTGAGCTGTCTATTTATATCTGAATAACTCTCTAAAACTTGCAATATTCTCAATATTAGTGTTTTCTTTGGCTCATCGAACATCAGTTATACCTCCAGTTACTACCTTACCATATATTATGCACCAAAAACGGTACACTGTCAATAGTCTTTTAAATATTTCTCAGAAGATAAATGTTCGCCAGTTTCATAAACATCCTTTCATCATGCCCTATCGTTTTATCTGAAATCACTTTTGTGATAGCTATATGTTCGTTGATATTATGCAACTCTACGTTGCAAGTTCCTTTATCCTCTCCAACAATTAAGTTGATACTTAACTCATTTTTAAGACCTGAAAGCATATCAATCAACCTCTCATGTTTGCCTAGCACATCAATTTCAGGAGCAATAATATATAAATTAGCCGCATTTTTCAATACGCTCGCAAACATATGCTCATCCGATACTTCCTTTACCCCTTTTATATAAATATCCCCACTATATAAATTTGGATTATTTTCTATACTGCTACGAAAGTAAAATTGCATATCTAGGTTACGCATTGCAAAGCAGATATTATCTGAATGAATATCCAAAAACAAGACTACATCTGAACTGTTTGTAGAAAAGTAATCTTGCACTTTACTGACTTCATTCTTTTGAATAGTGTCTATATGCGTACAATCAACCATCCTGCATGATATATGCTCTCTCATTGCACTAACTTGGGTAAATTTCTTACAAGCGTTGATTGTCCCAATCTTAGTAAAGATATGTTCGCACCTCTCCGCAAACAAAGCTCCTGTATATATTCTGTCGCAAACTATTTCCTTAGCAGTTACCGACCCACAAAACATCATGTTTGCACTTATTGAATATGATGAACTAATCACCGCTGCAAATATAACTGTTTCCACATCTTTGCCATATAAGTCTAAGTTGCATTTTATATTCACCTTGCAACTTTCCCCATCTTTGACAAATTTGTATATTGTCATCCTCTCTGCACTATCACCATTTATAAATTCAGCCCCGAACATAAATGGCAACAAATCCTCATAACAATTTATTTCTACATTCTTCATCTTGCACCTCCCGCTATTATTCCAAAGCATAACATAATCAATGCGACATTTTTGGGACATCAACCCAATGCTCCCCAAAATCAATCCGTGTTCTGAATCCTACCCTAGATGCTTAGCAGATTTATCTTTTGGTAGTTGATTATGCTAAAATTCCATTTTAGATTTTTTGGGGATAAAAATATACACAACACTCCTAAAATTGCGTATTTTTTGCCTAAAAACCTAAAAAAATGCAGAAAAAATGTCTAGTTTTGCTTATTTCCCATAAAGCAAAACTAGACATTTAGGATGACACAGATAAAGAGTTTAAGCCCCGATGTCACGGTCTCCAAATTTTCAGCCATAACTCTATCCAAATTAAAAATTATTTATTTTTTAGATACAAAACCACTAAAAAACAAGTTTCGAACTCTCCAGTTGTGCATAAATATTACTTAGTTTAATATATACAGCAACATATTTACAACACAAATATTTCAAATCTAGATTAGCAACTTACAATTATTGCTACTCTATAACTATTGCAATACAATATTTATTCTAAACATACTCCAAATCGTCAATTACAAGAAGTAAATCACCCTTTATATATTTTATTTTTCCTTTCTACAGCACTTATTAATGTTGGATCTACACCGTTTGTATTGAACTGATGAATTATTGACGCCATATCTTTAGGTAAACATGAACCTCCATATCCCCTGTCCCCATCATAAACAAATGTATGACTTCTGCCTATACGTGTATCTAATAACCAAGTTTCACGTAATTGGTCATAATTAACACCAACCGCTTTTGCCATATCATAGAACTCATTGCAAAAAGCAACTTTTGCCGCCAAAAATGCATTCTCCATATATTTAGCAAGCTCTGCAGTCTTTGCAGTCACAATATTTATATACAAATTAGAATTATGTACTTGTCTATATGCATTAGCTACGTAACTTGCATCATCGACATCTCCACCTAATGTAATCCATGCTCGATCATTTAAACTAGCAAAAGGATGTGCCACCGTTTCTCCATAATATTCTGGTTGAAAAACTATTCTTTTCCCCAACGCTTTATTCCTATCCTCAGTATACCCGACCGGAACTGTAGACCTTAATACAATTACTTTGCAATTTACCTGACTAAGCACCTCGTCAACGATTTCTACACAACAACTACCATCTATTTTCATAGGAGTAGGAACACAAATAAATGCTATATCACACTTATTAATATCCTCCAAACTTCCCTCATTCTTAATTTTATCATAAACAACAGCATCTTTGAAAAGATTTTTCATTGCACTTCCAACGTGGCCTCGTCCCACTATACCTATTTTCATATTTGTACCCGCCTTTAAAAATAAACTATTACTCTATCCATAACATCTATTATTGAAAAATTTCAACATACGTGTCCAGTGCATGGAATCACTTTTAAGTAGGCTTGAAATCTGCATCTAGACCCATTATAACTATCCTAAGTTATTTTATCTATATTGTAACTTGCAAAATAAATCTCTCTCCAACTCACACCTGCTTATAATTATTAAGAATATACTAGAAGAATTATTATATTATAATTATATAGACAAATATCCTTTCATATAATTTACAAAATAGTCAAATCTAGTTTCTAAGTTGTGCGCCAAACTTATCTTCCAACAAATTAATAACTCTTTTTGCAGTAGCCTCAATATCAGCAGACTTTAAAGTCATGTTTTTGGATCCAATAAGTAGCCTAAACGTAATAGACTTCTTTCCTTCAGGAACTTGTTTTCCATTATATATCCCGATATACTCTATTTTTTGGATATACTGCTCATTTATTTTACTTACACTTTCCTCGATAGAACACCATTTTTCAGTGATATCAAACAGCATTGAAATATCATAATCAGTCATTGGATATTCGGCTATATGCTCAAAAACATTATGCCTTGATGACAATGGGATAATCATATCTAAATCAATCTCGAATAAAACAACACAAGCATTTTTAATATTGCATTCTAATGCTGCCTTTGATCCTAATTTTGCAATTGTTCCTACAATATTACCCATATGCTTGATATTATAATGAATAATATTATCTGCCCATAATGGCTTGTTAATTTGCACCAGTTCAAAATCATTCAAGTGACAAAATCTAGATAAAGACATAATAATACCTTTGGCTTTTTTAAATATAGAATCATAATCTTTATCCCTACCTACAAAAGCCCCCGCAATAGTCTTTCTTTGCTCAGGAAGCAATTCGTTTTTATCTGTTAACGAAGCAAAATTTTTATTCAACAATATTTGCGATGATTCAAAAATATTAAATTCTGTAAAATTTTTCAAATTGAATGATACAGTTTTTAAAAGATTAGGCAATAAAGATGACCTTAAATATTTTTCATCAGGCGATGATGGTGTAGATAAAGACAACATACTTGTTCTATCTAAACAAAGTGCGTCGATATATTTATCATTCATCCACGGATAATTATAAACCTCTTGCATCCCACATCTTATCGCTAAATATTCCCGCATCTTCCTGTCCACATCAACATCTATTTGGTTTATTGCACCAATAAAAGTTGTAGTTATCGGAGCCAACTCAAAATTTTCAAGCCCATAAATTCTTGCGATTTCTTCAATTATATCGTTTGGGATGGAAATATCACCAGTTGCACGCCAAGATGGGACTTCTAATTGCAATAAATCCCCTGAGAAATGAACCCCAAATCCTAATCTTTGCAACTTTTCTTGAATAAAACTATTATTAACAGCCTTACCCAAATATTTCATTGCCCATTTTAACGAAAGCTCTACAAATTTAGTATTGCTGTCGCTATCACAATTATCACTATATTCAACAACGTTTAGGGACGGAAAAATTTCGGAAAATATTTTCATTGCCAATCCCAATGCTTGATCACAACGCTCAAAATCAATTCCTTTTTCGAATCTATTTGATGCATCTGTTCTAACATCATTTCTCAACACAGTGCTTCTAACCAAATTAGCATCAAAGTTTGCCACTTCAAGAATAATTGAACCAGTGTTTTGCCCTACGGACTTATCACTACTACCAATTACGCCAGCTAAAGCTATTACTCCATCATCATCAGCTATAACTAAATCTTTTTCAGAAAGCCTAACAGCTGGCATATCTTTATTTAAAGAAATTGACTTCTCACTACTTATTGCATTTCTAACATGCAAGCTACCATTTATTTTTAATGCGTCATATGCATGCATTGGCTGTCCAACTGCAAGCATCACATAATTTGTAATATCGACTAATGCGTTTATTGGTTTTAACCCAACTCGCCAAATTTTTGTCTTAAACAACAATGAGGATTCCCTAGCGTCGACCCCTTGAATTTTAACACCTATATATCGAGGACATTTATATTTATCATCTATATTTATCTCCATGCTATGGCTACATTCACTTTTATAACAATCTAATGGTTTCAAATCCAAATCATATAATGCCGCTAATTCACGGGCAATCCCATAATGTCCCCATAGGTCAGGCCTATTGGATAGCGACTTGTTATCAATATCTAAAATAACATCACCCGTCATGCCTAGAAAGTCCACTAAACTCATTCCAATTTCAATGCTTGTATATTCACTTAAATCAATGACATCCTGTTCGCCATGAGCAAAAATGTCCTGCAGCCCAAGTTCATTTGCAGCACAAATCATACTATCGCTTTCAATGCCACGAATACTAGTGTTTGCTATGATTATTTTTTCACTTTGACCATGGAAACTAACTTCTGCCCCAACAAGTGCAACTACGACAACCATACCAGAATATACATTTTTTCCGCCACAAACTATTTCTTTTATACATGAGCCAATATTTGTTTTGCAAATTTTTAATATTTCTGAATTTGGGTGTGGTAACACTTCTATAATTTGTCCAATAACAACATGATTGTATCTATCACTAAGATACTCAACACCCTCAACTTCAACTGTTGACATCGTTAAATCATATGCCAATTTATTAACATCCATGTTATGCGGCAACGCCACATACTCCTTAATCCAATTTAAAGATAATTTCACTTTCTAATCTCCTCTTCTATTTAAATTGTTCTAAAAATCTCAAATCACCGCTATGAAACAACCTTACATCATCAACACCATAACGCATCATAACCAATCTATCCAAGCCAATATTTACATAAAAGCCAGTATATTCTTTATAATCAAGGCCTGCTGCACTCAGTACATTCGGATGAGGCGTTCCACCTGGCATAATTTCTATCCAACCCACATGTTTACATACACTACATCCCTTGCCTCCGCAAACAACACATTGCATGTCAATTTCAAATCCCGGCTCAACAAACGGGAAAAAACCTACCCTCATTCTAACAGGAACATGTTTCCCAAATACTTTAGATAAAATACTTTGAATTAACAACTTGCCAGAAGAAAATGTGAATTCTTTGTCTACAATCAATGCTTCATACTGAAAAAATGCACGCTCATGCCTCGCATCTACCGTCTCATTTCTGTACACCCTTCCTGGATAAACGAATCTATATGGCGGCTTATGTGTCTGCATATAACGCACACTCTCACCAGTTAAATGAGGACGCAAACACAGACGTGAATTTACACATTCATGCGAGTCATGCCCTTCTATCCAATACGTGTCCATGCTTTCTCTTGCTGGATGATTTTGTTTAAAATTTAAGTTATCAAATGCATACAATTCACTAGTTATGTCCGCAACAGGGAAAATTTCAAACCCCATTGATCTAAACGCATCATTAAGATCATAACACATTTGAGTTATTGGATGTAATGCCCCACAAATAGGCGCAACCCCTGGAGTACTTATATCGTAGTTGTCATCTATCTTGGACTCTCTTAGAATTATCTCTTCATTTTTTATTCTAATCAATTCATTCAATGTTACCTTAAGCTGATTAACCGCTTTCCCAACTACAGATTTCTCCGCCGCATCCAATTTAGGCAACTCTTTTAAAATCTCATTTAAGGCACTATTTTTACCAAGTAGTTTACTCTTCACTTCTTGAAGCAATCTGACACTCGTAGCTTCATCAATTTGCTTCTTGCCCTCAGACAATAATTGTTCTATTTTTTCCTTCATTAAACTCTCCTAGTATTCAATATGGATATATATATGAATTATATTTTTTATAATTATACCATATCATTTAAATTAAATCAAATATAATTTACATGAACTTTAATTATAAATTATTTATAGCCCATTGTAAAACTGTCATAACAGCGAATAAGCCATTTGACAAACCATTTCCCCCACTGTTTGTATTTAAATATTCATTTTTACATTCAAATTGTTTCAACTTCTCCATCACTAGCCCTTTATTAACTTCACAAGAAAACAATGCCTTATCATTGCTTAATAATTCCCTTAATTTCTCATTAAATACTTGACCTTTTTTAAACCAAATATCAACATCAGACGTAAATCCCATTTTCTTTCTATTTATAATTTTATTATCGATTCGTCCAGCAGCAATTTGTTTTAACCTATTTTTTGTAGGTTCCGCAAATATTTGTTCCTGGTGTTCAATACAATAATCAATCATAGCAGGTTTTAAATATGGACTTGACAATACAATATTGTTTCTCTTTGCAATCCTTTGTTCAAATCGGTAATTAGCATTACTCATAATTACAAAGTTATACACCCACCAAATATAAAAATTTTCACTATGGTATGGATAATGCAAAATATCTAAATTTGAAATCTTGTCATACCATTGATTAAATAGCGGGTACAACTTTCTCTTCTTCGCATCTAAAAATTCATCAGTGTTCGCAGAATTTAAAAATAAATCATCTGCACCATCACCTAACAATAACGAATTAACCGATCGCTCTCTGGCATTGTTAAACAAGAATTCATATTTTAATACTATAGACATACCAAAAATTTCATGTTCAGACAAATGTCTTTCGAATGCACTTAACGCATCACTACTTGTCATCCTGATATAATTTATTTTTTTACACTTGTTTTTTAAATAAATATCATGGTATTTATTCTCGTTTCTACCTTGTTCCACATAGATATTAACTAAATTTATCTTACTGTTAGAATCTAAAAATTCTGCAATCAATGTTGAATCCAATCCTCCACTAAACCCTATTTCCGTATTGCCAACACATTTTGTATCACTTATGCACTGCCCAAAAATTTCTTTCAACGATTTCTCCCTATACGCATCTCCCAATAATCTTATCGCATTGAAACTATACTCTGTATTTTTATCATTGATTTGCAAATAGTGACCTATAGGCAATCTCTTAATTTCCTGATACATTGTTTTAGGTGCACAAGTAAAGCCATATTGAATAATTGTCTTTAAAGAATCCTTATCTACATTACAATCAGCAACTAAACACTCAATATTATCAGAAATTATATTTCCCTTTACATACAATTCACACTTGCTGAAAAACGGCAAGAATAATGCATACATTCCATCATTATTTTCGCACACACATATATTATCACTGCTTAGCCAATTATAATAAAGTTGATTAAATGAAACTTTATTATCTATGATACTTGGTGCCACTGAAAATTGCAATACCCATTTACCTATCTTATACATTAATTCCCCACATCTTAGCAATAACACATCGCTTCTGCTTAACATTATTTTGCATTAATACATCCTGAGCAACAGTCCATATTGAAGCAATCTCCTTATCCTCAAAATTGAAAGTTATTCTTTCGCCTACTAATTTCACAACCGCTACTTCTCCCCCGTATACAGCATGCAAAATACATCTGATTTTTTCTGCAAAAATATTAATATCAAAATCATTTCCACTTTGCCATACCAATACTTCTCCATTGTATAGCCCAGCACAACTAACAAAAGAAAAATATTGGTGCGGATATCTATAACGCCTCAGCTCTCTATCAATCTCCAATATTTTTAGAGAATACTCAAATTCATTATCCTCTATTATATAATTTATATTTTGTCCACAATATACAAAATTATTTGCCGCTAAATATCTTTGCATGGTTCCCAATATTTCATACATATCTTTTTTAATTTTTCTCAATCTTTTTCTTCTACACCCGATAATTAATTGATAATTTGATATATCGTTTATTATATCTGAAACAATCACAATGTCCGACTTATATGGTTCACATATAATTGCTAGATTATTTATACAATAACCGAGTTTAGGTAATACTTCATTAAATTCTTCACTTAATTCGATATAATTAAAATAGCTGTACTCTAATACATGTTTTTCTTCATACCAATTATGACATTCATCTAACATACACGATGGAATATTCAAGCCTATTATTGTGGTCATATCAATTAGGTCACACAATAAAAACAATAGGAACCTATAAGCATGCTTATTATTATCGAAATTTATCAATACTATATTCCCCGTAAATTCAAGCCTTATATTAAATTTACGCTCTATACTATCTAGCAAATACCCGTGAGCTAAAGATTCTATATTCTCAAAACAAATTATTTCAACAACATTATTACCATCAATCACGACAGCATTTGATAATATTTCCTGCACAAGTTGCCTATAACATCTAACCGTCTCCCCAGTTATACTTGAATAAATTCTATATTGGGCGTTATGAGAATAATTTTCAAACCTTCCACTATTTCTATATTGCAAAATTCTACCACTATTATTTTTAATGCACAAATATTTATAAACTAAATCTAAATCAATTTTGCTCATTCATTACTCCTTAAAACACATCTCTTTTAACGACTCAATCGGTATTCCAAGCAAACAAACGTTCTTTTTGCCAATTAAAGAATTTATACCTAGCAACTCACACCTTACAAAACCTAAAGCGCCGAAAGATTTTCCTGAGTTAACCGTACGCAATGCAACTGCCGTTTGAGCCCACGTAAAATATGTTGGAATCAATTCATATTCTATCTCGCAATTTAATAACACTGATAATAATCCATTATAAAACTCAAGTATATCCTCCATTTTCTCATCTAAAAACATTAACTCAAATTCAATTATTAAGCGACCTCTATTCACCACATTAATACAATACAAATTTGTTAAAATTTTCATTTTTAAAACCTTATTTATTAAAACTGCAGTAGTAGTCGCAATTTCATTTTCCGTAAGATTACTACCACTCCTCTGATATTTTTTATTAAGAATGCTAGCAATTTTACTTTGAATGCTCGCTTCCCATAATGTATCAGTACAATTTTTATTAATAACCTGTTTTTTTATTATATTAGCGTCAGGATCAACTAGTAATAAATCATTCATACTAAACGAATCCATGTGTTTATCCAAACAAGGTACTCTTTCCCATCCCATACTTGAATTATTTAAATAAGATATGATTTTCCCAATAATATCAATCTCTGCATTAATATTAGCATTTGAATTTATATTTAATGAAATTTGCATCTCTGTCCTCTATATATACGACCAATTCATTCCAACTCATTTCGCATATAATAAAATTTATTTTATTAAAATCAAGTTTTTCGAACTTGATTTTTAAGCATTGTATATTATCATACGTTGATTGGCGCTCAACACCTATATCCATAATTCTAGAAATAATACAAATACATCTATTTATAGATCGTGCATCTCTGATTTTCATTACGAAAGCAATACGATTTTCCTCTATAATTTTATTATTTTCTAAAATAAATACTTTCCCCACAGAAAAATACTCATCTATAATTTCTTTATTTACTATCTTTGCCAGCTGAGGAAATATATATTCTCGCAAGTACTTTCTGCTGCCATCTACATTAAAAGGAATTTTCGTAATTTCATCACTCCAAACCTTCAAATAAACCTCTCTAAACTTTAATTGAAGACAAAGATAATTTCTGCACAAATCAAATACATTATATTTTGAAACACTATGCACACACATATTACTATACGTTCTGCAAAATTTCAATATTTGCATATACCTAATTACTTCCCTAACAAACGAATATTCATCATTTAAATCTGCCAACATACGCCAAATTGGTACTTTTACCTCAATTACTTCTCCTGCAATGATTTCTCGAACATAAAATCCAGCGATTTGCAATTTTGCAATAATTCCATCACTATCCACTTCGCATTGTGCTATTCTATGTATCTCTGTAGTCTTTAAAAAATAATGCGGCATATCAAAACATACATTTTGCTTACTTATCGATATATCCGCCTTGGATATACATTCTCCCAATATATATTTAAATCTTGAAATTGCACAATCCAGCATTTGACGATTATAATACTGCTTTGCAGTATTATAATCGTCATTCTTTCTACAAAAGGAAATTTCTAAATTATTACAAGTACCTGTTGATAACGAGATTTCAATAATATCCGTATTTTCATTCGATTGTATTTTTTTTGAATAAATCGGCACTCCAATTTCAAGTGTTGTATAAACACATAAAGTATCTATATTGCTTTTAAATTTGTACTCATCAAAAATCAGCTTAATGCGCGAAAAATATTTTATACTCAAATTTTTATTGAAATCATCATCCTTCATCACTGACACAACACACGAAGATAAGTTATTTTGATCTCCATTCGCAGAATCAATAGACAAAAAATCTATGCAATTAATTTGATTTAATTCAAAGCCAGTAAAGCATGCTATTTCTCTTGCAACACCATAGTGCCCTTTTAAATCCGGACGAAATATGCAATCTTCCAATGTTAAAACAATATCAACCATACTAGAATCCATAGTTGCCACATCATCTATTTGAAGCAAATCCTCTCCCCCTGTCGCTAGCACTTTTTTGTCTATAACCCTACATATATTTTTATCTATAAGATCAACTATTTCATCAACACTCATCGTGCAATTATTTAAATATGATTTAACCCAATTAATAGAAATCCTCACCTATCATCCCCCTTCTACTCATGCATCATTCTTACATCTTCTATCTTAAAAATTATCCTAGCTAATTGCGATACATTAAAACAAAATGATATGCCTATATATTCTGAAGTATCAATATGTGCCTTCTTTAGTAAATTAGGATGAATAATTCCACAAGAACATAGATTAATTCTCTTGGTGGATTCGGCAAATCTATCTCCTAAATATTTTTCTTGATATTGCACACAGTACCCAGGTTCTGCATACGGAAAAAATTTAGACATAATGATATACTTATTATCAATTTCCAATACATCTAAGACATCTGAAATTAAACCAAATAATGTAGCTAATCCACAATTGCGCCCAATACTAAAACCCTCAAATTGATAAGTGACATTATCCGCTTCATACGACGACTTGATATTTCTATACGCTTTACCAAAATACATTGCTTTAATTGGCAAAGTATTTTTTAACATTATCTCATATTGCATAGAGGAATAATGTTTTGACAATATAAACCCTTCATTTAAAAAAAATATATCCTCATAACGTCTGGCTGGATGGATATTTGGCACATCCACTACATCAAAATTACTCTCTATAGTGGATACATCTGAAGTGTCAAACATATCAAATCCTCTCGTTTTTAAAAATTCTTGGATTTTACAATATACTGCAGATATTGGATGATAGTACCTATTATCAATCATAGCTATCCACTCCTACTCTTAAATAATCGACAAAGACAGCAACATCTTCCTTTAATAAATTTTCGTCATTTTCATCGCAAACATATTGACTATAATCTTCCGGTCTATGCGGATTAATCCATCCTAGTATGGAACGTTTAGATACAATATGATACTGGAGCTCGCTTTTTTTAAATCCTGAAATTATACCTTTTATTTCATTTTGAAAAAGTTCTCCTTTATTAAAAAATATTTTACCAACTAATTCGTCCATATCTTTGCGATATTTTTTCAGTGTATACTCTACATTGCAATACGAACTATAAAGTTTGCGAAGATACAAACATGCATTGATTATTGCATACATTTGTTGAACTGCAGCACAGCTATAATTTTTACATAACAGCTTATCCAAATTATAATATTTTAAAATATCCGCATCATATAAAGAATCTGCCTTATGAAAAATATCGATCACTTCCTGCTCTGCACTCCCATTGCTATAAATGATTGCAGCATCCCAATCGCAGATTTCTCCCGCTAGCGTAAAATTTTGAAAATGTGTTTGTAAATTAGAATGAATAACGCCAAGTTCGACCAATAAAATTAAATTTTTTATCATAGCGGACTCAAAGTGCGACAATAAATTGCTATACCCCTTTTTTTTAGCAATAACATCTAAATTATAACAAATATCCCCAAAACTATCTTTATTATCTATGTATTCTTTAACAAGCTCTTGTAGCCTTATTTCGGATTTTAATAATCTAGCTAAAAGTCCCACCTTATTATCATCATAAAAAATTTTAGACAAATTTATCTCAATCCTACCATCCAATGATTGCAATGTAATAAATTGTGATCTAACAAAATCCCCCATGGCCTGCTTATTGTGATTTCCCCAAGTGTATTTAAGCTCACCTTTATAAACCGAAATTGGCTTAGGCACAATACCGCCCTTATTGTATACATAATCAGAAAAAATCGCCTCTCTATATACTGCCCCAAAAATTGAGTATCCTTCAGGCCTAGGATCAAAAAGTTCAATTTTATATTTGTTATCATAAAAATATTCAACTAATATTGAAAAATCTTCGACAAAGATTCTTACACATCCACCTTTCTTAACAATACTTCTCTTATTCCAAAAATCATTCATCACTAATCGAAATTCTTCACTTCCAGCTGATGGTCCAACTCCTTTTAAAAATAAATAATCCTCCCCCACTTTCTTATAACAACCTCGCCCCATCCATGACGATTGTAAAAAAACATCTCTTTTTTGATACATTATATTATCATCTACTATACGAGCAATTTCAGAAACACTACCCGATTCCCACACTTTATCAAATCTGTTATTTTCAAAAATAAATTCTACTACATTCATTATAAATCTCCTAATATGTTTAATTTATAGGTCATATATAAAATATCAATTTATATGCATTGTATTCAAATGCAAAACATGCTCTCTTGGCATACAAACACGCCATTTTTTAGCTTATAAAATCTCGGCTATTTATCACTCTTCTACAATTTTATTGCTTCTTTTATTCTACATATTTCACCTACTTCTGTTGGAATATTATACCCTATAACATTAACTTCCGTAACCAAACTTACCCCATATTCTTCATGGATTTTATCATGAAGCCATTTGACAGCAAAAAACCAATCTTGACTATTAGAATGTTCTGAGATATTACATAGAAAATTCGCATGTTTTGATGACACACAAAATTTATTACAAATCACAGCACCTTTTAAACCCATTTTTTCAATTAGTGCACCTGCTGGAACCTTAAATCCAAACTCACTATTAATAACCGCAACGCCCTTCCCCTTTAAATAATTTACACAATTATTGTCTTTCGTAAAATAAGGCAAAAATAGCGAACCAGAATTAGGATATTTAATAGGATCAGGAAATTTACGCACTCGCATATCTTTAATTTTCTTTATTGCAAGATTTAAACTAATATATTTATCATTAATGCATATCATATTATGTGTAAGTTTATTCGAACTAATAAAGGTTGCAGAAATTATTAAGTATCTATTGGCGTTTTTCATAAACACGCTTGATCTATAACTAAATTCACAATCACTCTTGCAAAATTCTATAATTTTTTGTTGCTCACTATCCCAACAAATAACCTTATCTATAAATTGAGATATACAAAAATTAAAAGCCCCTGAATTTTGAAATATTGCACCCCCAACGGTTCCCGGTATGCCTGATAAATAAATAATTTCATAGCTATCAGTTCTTGATAATACATCTATTAATTGAGATAACAACACCCCTGCGGTAACATGCACAATTAATTTATCTTTCAAATACTCCACCTTCATATTTGCATTTGATTTAAGTAAACATAACTTATCTCCCCAAAGAACCACATTGCTTCCTTCACCTAAAACCACATAATCTTGATTCCCATTTGCCAATCTAACAATATCATCGATATCACTATACCAACTTATTAACTCAATATTTGAATCTAAAGCTATAGAAGTATAATTATAATTTTTCCAA
The DNA here is from genome assembly GCA_044426085.1 of Bacillota bacterium. Taxonomy (GTDB): domain Bacteria; phylum Bacillota; class Clostridia; order Christensenellales; family CAMQZB01; genus JAWXUU01. The sequence goes on from JAWXUU010000001.1 coordinate 17,331, forward strand.
TTCATTGAAATCCCCGCGCCTTTCCATAACCGCCCTACAAAACAAAGAAAGCTCGAAATTTAATACATCATCTACATTACATTTTATCACACGCCCTTCATTGCAAACCACATCTAGCTCATTCAATACCTTACAAAAAAATAAGTATACGTATCCAGTCATACTATACGCATCTTCATTAATATAAATTTGATTCAAATATATAAGATCAAGCTCAAGTCCAATTTCCTCTAAAATTTCTCGTTTAGCTGCACTTATTGGAGTTTCTCCCTGGAACATTGCTCCCCCCCAAAAGGATACTTTACCGCTATTCTTTATATCTTTTAAATCTCTTTGTTGCAAAATAAGCCGATTAAGACTATCCACTAAAATTACAGCAACACTTTCATGAATATTTTGTTTTTTTTCCTTTATTACGGCACCTAGTTTTGTCAAATTAAATATAATATTTGAATAGCCACGATGGAGTTGCTCAGCATGACATATCACGCATGAACTCTTAGTAATAGCAATGGCAATAAGTTCAGCAAATGCACACCGCAAATCAGTAGCAACTATTTCGACCATCCCAACAGACGCAATATACTCATCGCAATATTCTACAGAATATATACCATTATTCTCAATAAAATACCATCCTAATTTCGATAATTGATTTAGATATTCAACTCTACCAATAAATTTCCTATCAATAACTGTAACTTTATTACAATACTTTGAGGCCCAAACTACCAATATAGGTTGCAAATCGGAACTAATATTAGGATAAAACGAAGCCTCAATAGCACACTCATCCTTCCTAACAACACTACAGTTGCCATCACTTTTAATCCAAACTGCGTTTTTAAGCCACTTGATTCTCCCATTGCTAAGTGTTTCAATAAATTGCATTGACTTAATATATGGAATATCTGCGATAATTTCGCCATTCACACCAAGCGCATCCATCAGACATGCATACCCCAAAACTTCATCTATATCACTAGGAATTCTATATTCAATAATAGATAAATTATCAACCTTTTTACCATCTTTAACCGTAATACTATTATCGTTAATTTTACAAATATATTTTTCTTTAATCGTATTTATAAATTCAATCAAATATTGAACTTCTGGTCTTACCGAGATATTATTAATCATTCCTATTTTACCTTCATACATACAAAAAATACCTGCGACTGTCCCCATCGTAGTATCAAAGTCAAAACTAAATTCCTCAATAAAAGTTGTATCCGCCAAAAATGAAATTTCTATAAAATCATCTATTTTAACAGATCCCCCCATCTTTTTCCATAGTTCTACATGTTGATCAATTTGCCTATTCCCAATTTTACAACCACCCAATAAATTTGGCACCTTAACATATCCAAACCTTAATAAATGCAATGTGACGGCAAGTAATGCACTTCTACAATTCACTACAAATGGCGTACTAATCATATTTTTTTTAATCCCTTCATTGATAGTGATCATCTTCTCCATCTTGTTATATTCAATTTTAGCCCCTGCCAAAACGGCATAATCAAGTAAAAATATCACGTCACTTATTTCTGGAACATTGTTTATTATCACCTTTTTATTTAAAAATATTGATAATAAAAACGTGTATATAAAACTGTGCTTACTCCCACTCGCACTTAAACTAACAAATGTATTTTTCTTTAGAAAACATATTTCAATATCCTTCTTGTTTGGTGCAAATGCCATTTGCATTTTAATATACCCCCTTTATTAAAATACTATTTGTACACTAATAAAATATTACTTTATAAAAGTTTTTAATTATTTTAATTATACCTAATACTGCACATTTTGTCAACTTTCACTGGACACAATTTCTAAAATGCAAACAACTAAAACTTGAATCGTTTTAGTTATTTTTAAAATTTCTAAATCCCGTATTGGACTAACTTTAGATTTATCAACAACCATATAAGCTGTGCCTAGACTGCGCCGCTTTTTTCGCAATCCTCTTTATAAAGCAACAATTTACCTGTATTCCAATCTACATACCCTTTTCTATACATTGTATCATATAGGCGCATAGCTCGCACTGCTCCTATTTGAAATTCTTCTGCTATGCTTGAGATACTGATGGATTGACATTCTAGTGCGTACATCAATACTTTTGCTAGCATCACATCGTCTTCTTCTGTTGTTTTTTCATTTTTAATAAATGTTTTTAGCGATTGTGCATCACTATATTTCATGCCTAGAATCATAAAAAATAAGATTTCAGCTGACCCTGCTAAGCTTTCATCAAGAACCGAACTGAAATTTATTGGAATATGCTTTGGAACTTCATCTCTTATTATATCCGCTGCTTCACTGATATCAGACAAAATACATTCATCAATGCATGTACTAAATCCAATCATGCACTTTTCTGCACAAATAAAATGATTATGCAAAATTTCATCTTTTGCAATTTTGTCTGCGGCCGCACTCATTGAGAATTCGCCATCACAAACTTTTACTGACTTAGCAAAAACATGTTTGCCTTTAGTTATTTCAGCAATTTCTTCAAGACCAATATCGATTATTCCAATACCTCTGCTCATTTTGTCAATGATATACATGTAGTCTACCATCATATCGAAAACAGCATTATTTCCCTGTTCTTCAGTTTTTAAATTTTCATTTCCTGCCATCATCTCGGACACAGAAAATTTAGTGCATATTGATTCTTGCTTTTCTATAACGCTGAGCCATGCATCATTGTTTTCCAATAAATCAGCGGCTAAAATTAAAGTTTTAAACTCGGAATCCCTAGCTGATTTTTCCAGAAATTCATATACCTTTTGCGAAGCCCAATCGCCGAACTGGCAAACTATGAAATTTATATCTTCACAATCAAAGCCTTGCAATTTTTCACAGATTGAAGCTTCCTCTTTAACATCATTGTTATCAACATGCACACAAAGTGAATTTGCAATATATTCCTTATCGCTAGATTTTATTTTTTCAAATATAGTTTTACCAATATTGCCGGTGCAAATTATATTCATTTTTATCCCCCTTATATTTTAAATTAATCTTCGCTTTCAGTCTTGAAATACTCCATTGCTTTTACCAAATTCCTTCCGACCTTTATATTTCTTCTTCTATTTTAAAACATGATCTATATACTTTCTAACTTTCATCATCCATAATATCCCAAAAAGAACCTATTGGAACGCTTTCTAGCTGTTCGTAGCGTTCTGCAGCGGCTTTACTTCCTTGCTTTGCAGCCATAGCAAAGTAAAGCTTTGCTTTTTCAATATCCTTTTCCTCACTGTATTCACTGCTATAGTGCAAGCCTAGAAAAAATTGAGCTCGTTCATCTCCATTGTCAGCTGCACGCGTATACCAATATATTGATTTAGCCACGTCTTTTTCCGTAATCGTACCAAATCTATAGATGCTTCCAAGCCTACTTTGCGATCTTGTATCATTAAGCTCGGCTCCTTTCTTATAATGCTCTATCGCCTTTTCATTGTTGATATCACGTCCATATCCAGATATATATGCCAAACCTAGCAATCTATAAGCGATCGGAAAATTTTGACTAGCCAATTCTTCCAACAACTTTATTTGTTTTTCATGATTTACTTCTGTGCCAATGCCTTCTCCGTAACAATGCGCCAACAAACATTTTCCTTCTTGACTGCCTTGGTCTGCACATATTTGAGCAAAATGAAATGCTAACTTATTGTTACGATTACTATCCCCCACATTCCTATATAAAAAACATAGTGCAAGACCATAACACCCTCTCAAATCACCAAGCCGCCAAACGCGAGAATATAGTTTCAATGCAAAATCAATCTCCGAGTTTTTGTATCGAAACTCCGCCTCCTGAAATATTTCTTCCACATCAGCTATTTTTAAAATATATTGATTTAACTCTTTCAATGTTTATCTCCTTGTAAATACAGGTCTTCGCCGAATTCTTTCTCGAACTGAGCTATATCAATATATATTTCACGATGACCATTTACAACTTCAGATGCAACATACCCTTTTTCTATCATAGTATCAAGAAGTTTTCTAGCCCTGTAAATTGAAAGATTCCAATCACGGATTAAAATACCATGATTAATAGATTTTCTTATAATTGCATACCTGATAGCATCTTTCAATCTAGGGTCATCACCCACAAACGATTCATCACTTTCATTTCTGAGTTCACCACATTTACGAACATTTTCGAATGTACTATTTCTCTTTAGTACATCTTGCATGACTTTTTCAATCTCTTCTTGGGTAACTTTGCAACCTTGCGCTCTCTCGTAATCATCCGCATCTAGTTGATATATCAACATATCACCATCACCCAATAAATTTTCGCCACCATATACACCAAATGCTATCTTTGATTCTTCCTTAGAATTCTGCTTGAATGTTATGCGCGATCCATAGAGTGTTTTAATCGTTCCAGTGAAAATATCTCTAGTGGATTTTGATGATCCAATAACCACATGTATACCAATAGTTCTAACTTTTTGAGCAATCATAACCAAGTGTTTTTCGAAACTCCTCTTTTCTTGCTCAATAAATGGAGCTATTTCAGGAATAACGACAACTATTCTTTGCATTATCATGCAATTTTCAGCCTTAGCATAAGCATTATATTGTTCAATATTTCTGCTTCTAGCGATACTAAACAACGCATACCTATCTTCCATTTCTTGCACTAACCACAACAATATCTTTTCAGCTTCTTCGATATCTGTACAAACACCATTACCACAAAGATGTGGAATACCTTCAAACTTTGAAAGATTATTATCATCCAAATCTATCAATATAATTTTCACATGGTTTGGATCTGAACTAAACATCAAGCTCATCATCATCGAATTTATAAAATTGTCTTTATCTTGTCTGTTTCCAGATATCAAAAGATTTGGATCATTTTTAAGATTTAAAACAAGATTTTCGCCCTCAACAGTTTTACCAATTGCCAATGAGCAGTTACTTTCTGTTAGTTCATGATTGTTTTTAATCTTCTGAAATTTCTCATCCAGCAACACTTCTAGTAGGCACACTTCTTTGTTTTTCGTGTTTGGCAATTCAATTACAATGCTCCTGTCACTATATTCACCTGCATCGATCATGACTTTATTTACACCTAGCCCTAATGCTATGGCAATTTTATTTTTGTGTTCTTGCAATATTTTTACAAATTCCAATTGCTTTCTTTTTTGTTCAAATTCAGAAATTAGTTTCACTTGTGCATTATCGCCAATGCCTGATTCTTCTTCAAGTAGTGAAATTTCAAATCTAACAACTGCATTACCACACACAATGTTAGAAACATACATTGGTATATCCAAATCTTGCAGCCAAGCATTGATTTTTTTCTTATTAGTTGCATTAACTGATTTATCAACAAGATTTTTATCACGAACTTTGCGCAATAGCTTATCCCATTTTGGCGGCACATATGTCACAGCTTGTCCAGATAAATTTGTTTTTTGATCTTCGCTTTTGCTATAAAGTTCCATTGTTTTATTCATTTTTTACTTACCCCTTTACTTGTAATTTTTATTCCCCATATATTTTAAATTAATCTTCGCTTTCAGTTTTGAAATACTCCATTGCTTTCACCAAAAGCTCTGTCGATTTTTGCATATCTTCATGTGCGCAAATAAGTTTATCCATTTCTGCTGCATCATATATTTTATATGGTTTATCACTGTTTTCAACTGTAACAGGACAAATAAATCTGTCCTTTATTTGCGATTCTGCAGTGAAATCGGTTGTGCTTGCCTCCATATTTATAAAATCTTCAAGACTAAAATCTAGTCTTTTTTCAAAATCCGATTCTTTATAAATTTTAATAAAACTTATAATACCTTTTACCATTAAGCTGAAATCTACTTCATTTTCAGCTTGAAAACAGTTTATAAATGCTTCAGGAATGATAAAAAATCTATTTTTCATTGCCACTTTACCAAAGCTGACAACATCGTATCCGTCGTTTGAAAATGCTGTAGTAAATTTTGCTTTTTCACTATCAGTCATTGCGTTTCTTATCACAAGTTTAGGCAATTTTGCACCATCTTTGCCTTTTTCTATCATCAAGCACCATTCCATGTCGCCACTTACAGCAAGATTTCTTGGCATGACAGCTTTTCCTTTTTTAGGATATATTACATACGTTCCACAATAAAACATGATTTTTCCTCCAATGTTTATATATTATTTAATATTGACATTTTTTATCGTGTATCATCATTATATCATAACAATATCATGATACAAAATCGATTTTCTGTGATTAATTTGTGCATCAGCGTGGTAGTGACCACACCACCAGTGAGTATACTCCACGTTTTCTTCAAACATATTAAGCCTTATATTCGTTTCCATCGCATTCCTATGCGCACCCACGACTGTGCCAAACTTTGTGCTACGTTCGTCCACTGTGTGGGTTATTATGTAGTCAACCTTGAAGTCGTGCAATGCAAGATTTTTATATGCCTCATCATATTCTGCTTGAATTGGAGTTTCTTGTTTCCACCAACTTTTGCCTTCCGTGCGCCACTCTTTATCCGTGCTTTCTGCACCACCGAAAGTGAATATCTTTTTACCATATATTTCAAAAATTTGCCCACGCATAAGATGGATAATGCTGTCAGAAATTTTATGTGCATTACCACAATTCCACTGCTCGATTGGATATTTATTCAACATATCAAAGTTCTCATGATTACCATCCACAAAAAGTGTTGTGAATGGCAGGTTATTATAAAGTTTTTTCATCTTTGCAAGTTCATGCTCGCTCCAAACAATGCCGCAATCGCCAGCTATTATAACAAAATCATCTTTTGTGAGTTCTAGCCCTTTACGCTGCCCAAACGCCCGCATTTTCATGAAATCATTCGTTCCATGCGTGTCTCCAGTCACAAAAATCCTGCCTTGTTGTTCTGTTTTTATATTATTCATACTAATCACTACCTTATACGTTACTCCTCGTCAAACAAAATTTTGTGAGCTTCCAACTCTTTCACGGACATGGATTCAAGTTCTTCAAAGCTATGACCTGGATTTGAATCGTCCTGTTTTTTCATCTATGTACCCCATTTCTATCATCTTATCTAGTAGCCTGCCCGCCCTTGGGAAGCCCAATGAGAATTTTCTTTGAAGCATAGTTATAGTCAATTTATCGCAAGTTTTTGCATACTCCACTGCTGCTTCAAAAAATTCATCTAGTTCGTGAATTTCTGGTATACCTGAAATCTCCACTTTTTTTGCTTGAATTTCTGTATGTCCAAATTCTTTTTCACCTAACCCCAAAATGATTGAAACAGTTATTCCACTAGCATATGTATCACAGCAAACTGTTCCAAACATTATATTTGAGTCTGAATGTACTTCATTTCGTATTACATCTGCGACATTTGAAATCTCGCTTATATTTATATCATGATAGCTTGAACAAACAAGTATCACAGCACTCATACAACTTGAAATATTGTTTGCGATACATGGCTTTTTGATTGCTTCTAGTGTAGCGCTTGCAGCTTTATTATCTCCATCAACGCACGAGCCACTTGCCACCAATGTATAGCGATTTCCCATTGTCATAATATCAATGTCTGCATAATCAAGGTTGATTATGCCAGGATTATTCGTTGCGCTTTCTATCGCACAAATATAATCAATAACCATATCATAAATATCTGTGATAGCTTCTTTATCTTCAGTTATTTCATGACTTTCTGTCAGCAACATTTTTGCCGAAAATACCACAGCCTCCGCTTGATATGGCAATTTCTCCTTTTTTTCAATATTATTATCAACCCATGGTTCAATCACAAGAACCTTATTTTGCATATTTGTACCAACACCAAATTCCCCTATTGTATCGTGAACCACAACGCTTGTTTCGCTGCTGTATTCGCAAATTGTATAGATTATGTCGCCACCCTTAATGAAGGATTCAATGCAACCTATATCACCTTTTTCTTCGATAAAAAGACAATCTTCTTCCGATATTGTTTCTAGTTTTTCGTATTTTATAGCTTTTTCAATAGCTGCTTTGCCAGCATAACCTACGCCAATTATTTTAATGTTTATATTTAAATTTTCCATAATATTCCCCTTATACCTATTTTATTGTGTTTTTAGTTCCAACTTGTTGCAATTATAAAATGCATCTCTAGCAATATTCTCAATACCACCACTCATTTTCACTTCTTGTAAATTACCACATCTAGCAAATGCTTGTTTTTGAATTTCAATTACTGAGCTAGGTGTATTCACCGATTTAATATAGCTGTTATTCATAAATGCTGAATTTGAAATGATTTTAACACTATCTGGGATATCAAAATGTTCATCACTTTTCCCGCATGGATATATGAGCAACGTTTTGCCATCAGCGGAAAACAACACACCATCTACGCTTTTATATAATGAACTGCCGTTTTCGATGGTTACCCCTTTTAGTTCATGACAAGCGTGAAAAGCATGATTACCAAACTCTCCAAGTTGCGTGAATATTACATCTTTGTTTAGATATACTCTCTCTAGATACTTACACCCCGAGAATGCACCAGCTCCGATTGTCAAAAGTTTTGAGCAATCGATATTTTTAATTCTTGCACAACCTCTAAATGCATAAAGGTCAACATGCAGAACATTTTTCATATCTACACTTTCAAGACCAGTGCAGCCATCGAACATTGCGCATGGAATTCTATCGATTTTGTTATTAAATTCGAAGTGTTGCAAAGTGATGCACATCTCAAATGCTGTCTGGTCAACTGATGCAATGCTGTCTGGCATAATAAATTCTTCTATACTGCTGTTGGAAAAAGCAAAACTGCCAATGCTTTTCGCGCCCAACATCACTTTGTCTATATCACAATACGGGTTGTTTGGATAGAAAATAAGTTTGTCCGTTCCTTTTTCAAAAACAGCACCATCTCTATCATAAAAATATTCGTTATCCTTATCCACCGTTATTCTTTCTAGGTTTGCAAAATACATAAAGCTACGCGCTTCCATATATTGAATTTTTGAATGCAAAACTATTTCAGATATCATACCTGGATATTTGCCCATATATCGAAATGAACTGCTAACTCCACAAACAGTTTCGCCGTCATACTCAAGCGGAACAGCTATAGTGCGCGACTCACCCTCATATGAACAAAGCATAGTCAAACCGTATTCTTTTACAAACTCAAATTCCTCTTTTTGTTTATCATCACACATAATATATTCCCCCACTTATTTTTTCGAAAGTTGTTCCATTGTATCACTTTTATAACAAAATTTCAAGAGTTTTTGCGAAAAAATTTTTATACATTTTTCTAGCTAATTCCCCAATTGTCTTGATTACGAAACAACCAATTAAATTACCAACAAACATATCTATCCTATCCAAACAAATCAAATGGGTCGGCGCTTTTTTTGGCTGCAGTTTTTATATATTGGTATGTATATTTTTTATCGTGAATATTCACTGTTGATTTATAATCTTCAATATCCGCTTCATCACAAATATATTCAGGACAGTTATAATATCTTTCCAAATAAGTTTTTAAAACATATTTTAAAGCAGATGATTTGATATAAATTTCGCCCTCTTCGAGTCCCGAAAGTTGACTTACTGGCACAACGGGCATCTCAAGAAAATTACATCTTTCAATATTTTCACCACTACACCCAAACACATCAATAGGTGACAAAACTTGTCTTGTCCCACACATTCTTGAAAATTTTTGTTGCGTTTCATAGTTATTTGAAGACAAAAAATATGTTGTTGCAATGTTATCCAATATAGTTCCATATTCACTAGGATATTTTTTCTCTAGTTGGCAATAACTTTGCAATACTAGTGTCATATAAATCCCTCGCCCAGCCGAAACACTCATTTGCGTATCAAAATCTTCTATGACAGGCATATTACCAAATTCATCCAAAATGAAATGCACATCTCTTGTGGGCACTTTAGCTTGACCTTTTAGTCTTACTAGCTTTGAGTAGAAATCAGCGATAAATAAAGATATCGCTTCATATCCTGATTTCTTTTCATCTGGAAAAATTATATAAAGAATTGCAGGTTTTTCTTGAGAAATAAAGTCTTCAGCACTGAACGTGCTAGTCAATGATATATTCTTTTCCACAACGTTACCAAAGTGTGATATATGTGAGGAAAGCACTGATTCAATGCTATTTCTAGTCTGATCGGGAGCATTAAGATATCCGCCAGCCCTGCGCTTTGCTATGCTGTCATCAGGGCGTTCTCGCAAAAATTCACTTCCATGTCTTTTTCCTAACCCATCTTCAAACAACATTTTCACAGTTGCCATATTGAAGTTATCCCTTGTGACTTTTCCTTTAGGATTTTTGCCGTCTACATCTTCAAGTAAGCCTATAATATATCCTTCTATCTCATCTCGTGAAGCGCTATCCCAAAATGGGTCTTTTTGATTCATGCTCTTTATTGATTGCACAACAAAATCATGTATTAATTCGAATGCCAAATGCCTATGAAAATATTCTTCATCAGCTATAAATTTACGACATTCCGTTATCGATTCAAAGATTTTTCCATCATATAGCAAACATCTTCTGCCATCTTTTGTCGTAACAAAGTTTGTTTCTTTTAATTCCGCACCTTTATTCACATATAAGTCAAACGCACTTTGCAATATATTGTAAGAATCACTATACCTATAATCCCTAAAGTTTAGCAAGCGTACATCATAGCCTAAATTTCGCATCATTACTGCAGTCTTAGCATACAGCTCGCCTTTAGGATCTGTTTCTATTATCGATGGTTTTTCAGCCGATTGCGCAAGGTTGAGCGTTTGTGGAATAATTAAACCTGTGGTTTTTCCACTTCTCGTGCTTCCAACTATACATTGATGACCTGGGTGCTTAGTATAAACTTGGTATAATTTGCCATTAACTCGCCTATTAGACAACAATGAGCCTAGTTGCTTTTGCTTATTCAAATCTTCATATTTGACCATATTTTGATCCCATAATCCGAATAAATCTGTTTTTAAATCACCTGTGGAGCATATCCTATCATGCTCTTGCACTACATCATCCTTTATTTTTGATATTTTTAGCATACTCACCTCAATAGCCTATCTTCGTTCCACTTTTAGCTTTACGCCGTGATATTTCCTTACTTTTATCTACTATATAGCTTGCAGAATACATATCAAAAACATGTTTGTCCATATGTTTATAAACAATCCTCGTTAGTTCCTCAAAAAGTTTATCTATTGCAAAATCATCTTTACAAATACACTGTGCTTTATTGAATTCTGAAATAAAGCTTTCCATTTTTCCACTCAAACTTTCAAGCGACATTTCCATATCAGAAGCACTAGTTAATTCTTCAACTATATATACCGCTGTTTTTTTAGCGATAAACACAAGCCCTTCTTCATCGCTCATGACTTTATCGAGTGCTTTGTTCTTATAATCTAAATATCGTAAATACATTCTGAAATCATTTGGCTTGTCTAGTTCTATCATTCCTTCACTGTTAATAACTTCCCAAAATTCATCAGCATTTTTCATTTCACAATATTCTGATATTTCATTATAAAATAACTGTTTATTGATAACCTCATACCCCTTCATAATATCCAAAAGAAAGTATATTATCATAAACCTACCAATACATACATCTTTCATTTTACCCACCTTCACTTTGTTATAACCATTAATCATACACACATATTTTATATGTATCAATTATGTTTATTTTTATATTGTTCAGAACGCTTCTCATTCTGTTCCTTGCTAGTGAATACCATTTTTTCTAGTGTTCCACCAAGAATATATTTCTTATCGCATTGCAAATCTTTTACAATGTTTTTTCCAATCAACCTGCCTATATCACTTATAAGCGCCCTCACCCCAAAAGCTGTTGCGCCATATTTTTTAACAACATCTTTACGTATTGAGCTTTTAATATTAGCTATTTCAATCCCGTATTCTTTGGCACTGTTTTTTATTGCGATATTCATGATTTCATGCATATCTTCTTTTGACAGCTGCCTATACTCAACAAAATATCCGATACGGCTGGCAATCTCTGGCTTAAATCCGTTATCTACCATTGTTTGGCGACATTCATCACTTCTGCTTTGTTGGGTTTTTAAAACTTCCGTAGATTCAACGTTGATGCCACAGGCAAATCCTACGTTAGATTTCTTATCAGTTTTGATATTGGAAGTAAGCATGATTATACATCTTGAACAATCATATTCAGAGACACCGTTCTCATCTGCTCTTGCTAGCGTTATGACTCCGTTATCAAATATACTCATCAATGCGACGTGAATGTTTGAATGTGCTTTTTCATATTCGTCAAGTAAGATTATAAGTGAATTCGTTTTACGTATTGGTTCAAGCACCGTCTTATCATCATACCCAGCATATCCCGCCGGAGAGCCGAAAAGCTGTGAAATACGATATTCTTCCGTATATTCATTGCAGTTTATCGTGATTACTTTGTTATCAAATCCACAATCTGCTTTAGCTAATTCCTCTGCAAGATATTTTGCTGTCGCTGTCTTTCCAACTCCAGTTGGACCTGACAACATAATGGATACTGGCTTTTTTGGATTAGGCTTCTTAAGATGATTGGAAACGCACTCAACAACCTGCTCAAGTTGATTGTCTTGTCCCACAATTTTTGATTTGAGATTTCTTGTTATATTATCGCTATCAATATAGCATGCACCGTATTTTTTTTGTGTGTTCTTACGTTTATCATTTTCATCATCATATTCATAATCATCGTCTTCAAAACCATACCGCATACAATATTTTGCATAGTTATAATTGAATTTTATTTCATCAAACAATTCGACTATATCATATTCTGAACCGCAAAAGATTTTGCCATATGTAGAAAGAATAAGAATGCTTCGACACTTGCCAAAGTAACACATATCATAATGACTTTTTTGTGCTAGATAAACGCATATTCCATTATTTCCTGATGTTTCAAATACCAATTCCGTTTCCTCATCCAAAAAATTAACGCTGTATTTAATTCGCCTAGGATTCCCCGCTGTAAGTTTTCTCCAAATATCTTGATCGACGATATTCTTTTTAATAAAGAATTTTTCCATGTAATCCTCCTTTGAATACACACTTATTCTTATAACGCAATATTTTTTGCCGTTGGTTGAGTAAGCTAGGTGCACATTTTTCATGTGCACCTAGCTGTTTCAATTACATCGCATGTGTTTGCGATTCTTCTCTGTGTGGTATTCTGTTGCCTTTTTTATCATGAAGAGTTATATCGATGGTAGAGTTATGCATTTTTAGAGTTATGTCAAACGCAAACTTATGCGATTTTTCTCCGAACCATGCTTTATAATATTTCTTTGGCACATCGATAGTGCATTTTGAACCATGCATTTTTGCATATTCGACAGGAACAACCTGCTTGGTTGAATCGTTTTCAAAAACTTCGATTGTGACCACTTCTTGTTTTTTCTCGTATGGAATAAATTTTCCATCACTTTTGACTTCAACCCCACCACAGAGATTATCAATAGGTGAACCTTTGATGATGATATTGCTTATATATGGGCCCTCATCACTTCTGCAAAGCACGCCATATGAATGTTGAATCACATCGCTGATTTTTGATGATACATAGTTTGTTTTGAAATATGAATAGTATGCATTCCCAAGAGCGATTGCCTCGCTTGGCTTAAATGCAACTATATTTGATTCGCTAACTCTGCTTTTGAATTTGCGAATCATCATATTTCTCACCATTGGCATTGCAGATGCACCGCCGACAAGCACAATTTTATCTATTCTTCCAGAATATTCTTTCATGCAGCTATCAACCACAGCTTCGATTTTCTTTAGTTCTGCACTGCTTTCACTTTCAAATTGAGTTCGTGAAATTGTCAAGAAGTCGTCGTCGCCTTTTGGAATGGTTGCAAACTGCTCGTTTGAAAGAATGTGTTTTGCTCTGTGAATATCATCTTCAAACCTAGAAATCTCCTCAAGAGTTGCATTTTTGCTAATACCGCCCTTGCTCTTTGCCATATTTTGCAATATTGTATCGAAATTTCTTCCACCAATTGCAATGTCGCCATAGCATTTTATTACATTTATTCTATCACCCGACCTTTCAACGATTGCAACGTCTGTTGTGCCCGCACCTACGTCTAGCACCAACACTATTTGATTTCCCATAACTAGCGAATCTTTCACGTATGCAAATGCGGCTGCTTTTGGCTCTTCGATAATATGAATTCTTTCCATTGCAATTCCAGTGGCTTCACTTATACCTTTCAAAATATATTTATTATATTCCGAAGCGGAGTTGCGACTGTTTTCACTGCCAAGACCAGCAGGCGTTGAAATAGTCAGTTCAATATCAGAATACCCTGTCGCCTCATCAACAAAGTGCATCTCTTTCATTTTCTTGATTGCTATATCAAGAGCGTACTTTGCAAACCCAATAACAACTTCATTTATCGAAAAAGTTTTGCCATTTGAATTGAAAACTTCCTTGTTGTTTAGTTCAAGATTTGAGATTTTACGTATGTCACTCTTGAAATACTTAATCACCGATTTTTGATTCCTTTCTGCATTTGCTATTTCTAAGGATTCATTGCCAAAAATAAGCGTTCCTTTATTATGAGAATAGTAGGCAACACTCTTATCTTCTGCGACTATTCTCGCATGCTCGCCAACTGTGATTGCTACACTTGAATTTTCATTCCCTAGGTCTATGCCTACGTTATAAGTTTTGTTATTCATTTTTTATCCTCCATGTTTTTATAAAACGCTTTTCTTAGCGTATGGTTACTTGATTGAATATCAGTTATTCAAAACATAAACTGATACTCTTGCTTTCAAAATTGTATTATCGGGAAATACTGCACCATAACTTGCAAACTCTGCAATAGTTCCATTCAATTTCGGTTTATTTGTGCTCACAGACTGAATCATTTCATGAAAAACTGAATCATATTTATCCCCAGTCTTCACTTCAACAAGTCTTATCTTGTGCACACTGAGCTCATTCACTATACGTGTGTGGTTAGGGCTTGGCAACATTCGAATTATGTTTGTGATGAATTCTTTACTGCCAAGTTTATCTTTTGATTCATATTCGTGCATATAGAATGCAAGCTGCCTTTTCAGATCTACCGCTTCATTGTTTGAATATTTTTTTATTTGCCATTCAAGATGCGCCTTTTGGGTTTGCAATTCAGCAACTTCTTGATTTAGCTCTTTTATTTGAGACACAAGCATGTTTGCTGCTTTTTCTTCATCACTTTGAACACGTTTTTCAGGTTTTTCTTTTTTTGCTGTCACAATATATGCAATCAAACCTAATGATAAAGGAATGCACACAATCAAGAGAGCTTTCAAAAGGGCTGCGGTCGTTACTGACAAGCCATCTTCTGAAGTGACTTCTTCTGTTTCTTCAATAGTCAAATCCTCTTCTGTGTGATCATCATCAGCAATTTCGTCTGTTGTTGCATAGATATATTCGACTACTTCTTCCACATCATCAATAGCTACATCAGATATTAAAATCGCATCGCTTTCCAAGATATTATCATCAGCATAGACATTGATTGCATTAATGCCATTAAGCATGACGCATAATGCCAAAACTATTCCAAGTATATATTTGTTAGGTTTTATGTTATGTTTCATTTTAATATCTCCTTTTTTGCCTTACGAGTATTGAACTACCAACACTCTTGCATCTTGTGCAATTCAATTATGAGAAATCTCAAAATTGAATTGCACATATGTGCTAGTTTTTAGCTGTAAATCTTGCCGTACATATTGCCCCATGTGCCGTCATAGTTTAGGCATGAGCCTGTGTTTGTGCAAGACGTGATTGTTACGGATGAGTTTTTCTCGCCACAGATTCCGCCCGCGGCGCTATCCACGTTCATGATGTTGATGTCACCTGAGTTTGAGCAGTTGCTGATTGTTGTGTAGCTTATCGCACAACCGACAATTCCGCCAGCACTGCCATAGCTTGATGTGAACCAGCCTTGAGAAATCCTATATAGCTTAACCAAGCCACTGTTTGTACAACCGTAGTAGTAGCTGTAACCTTTAGAATATCCAGAGATACCGCCCGTTCTTCTGTTTGAATAAACTGTTGCTGAGTTTGAGCAATACAGAACCTCGGCATAATCACGGGTTTCACCAACGATTCCGCCGGCGCATGATGTATACCTGAGAACTGTTATTGTGCCAGATGAACTGCAGTTTTCAATCGTTCCATAAGAAACCCCTGCAACTGCACCAGCATAGACATATTGAGTATCGTCGTGATAAGAGTCGCAGCAGATATAAGCATCAACATTTAGGTCGCCTACGTAGCCAGTGCTGTTTATGATCCCAAACAGACCGTAGTAGGTGTCGCTTGAAACATCAATCGCAGAAAGTGTCATTTTGATGCCTGTCACATTATAACCGTTACCGTAATATGTGCCACTCAAAGTGTAGTTGCCTGTTGTTGAGCTTCCGAAATCAATATCCGCCGTTTGATTGAACACCACCGATGATGTTGAGCCGTATTTTGATACGTATGTTTTGAACTCTGTTGCACTTGAAATATCGTAGACATTTTCAGTTGTGACTGTTATTGTTCTTGAAATAGTTTCGCCATTTTTTGTGTAGCTTGCTGTCACGTACCCAGTTTCACTGCCCGCGCGTTTTGAATTGCTTGCAACTGTCACAAGACCTGAACTATCCACGCTGATGTTTGAACTTCCTGATGAAGTGAATACTACTTCATCTTGTGGCACGTTAGTCACAGAGATTTGACTGCTACTGCCATACGCCATCAAAGAAAGACTTTCAGATGATGTGTATGTGATTGCAGATTCGTTTGGATCGTAGTCGTTTGAGCCGTGCATGAAGATTGCCGTTTCGTCGCTCACAGAATAGACATTGTTACTTCCAACTGATTGTATGATAGTTTTTGATGCGTCCGCGCCATAGAAAATACCTGTTGAACCAGCTTCTGATTTGAGATACAAGCCTTGAGCCGAAACCAAGATTGGATCAACCGAAGAATTTTGCGAAACTAACCCTGAATTGCCTACAAACTTAATGGTCATCGTGTCCGAAACATTTGATGTGTCAAGGATTGCCGAGCTTGTGAGTTTAGACAGTATCACATCGTTGAGTACCACAGTGACAGCCGAGCTGCGCTCTTCAAAAGAGAAGTTTAAACTCACCGCTTCAGCAGATATATCAGAAATTTGAGATTTCAAATCATCAACAGAAGAAACACTTTCATATGGCATACTTTCGCCAATAATTTCTATTATAGTCATTGTTGAAGGGATTGTATATCTTGAAACCACCTCGTCTGTATCAACATTTATTGTGAGCGTTTTTATTAGTGATAGATCACTGCTTTCAAACACGCTGTCAAGTTCAGATAGATTTACTGTCGTGTGTGTAACATTGTCTTCAATTCCAAACGTTACTCTCACGCTATCGGGTACGTTTGTCCCACTTGGCAAAATGCCTGACGTCAAAACCATATCGCACTGAACAACAAATTGTTGGTCAAGTGAAACTGTTTTATCCACTGTCAGAATTCCATTTTGGATTGAAATACCATCTACGTCATATACCAATGAATATTCTGGTGTGAACAGAGTTCCTGATGTATATGTAAAATATTTATCAAGACTGTAAACACTGCCTTTTTCCACTTCTTCATACGTGCTATTAGCATAGAACTTTGCTGGAACGATAAGCTCATAATTTGGAACAATCGCTTCTGTTTTCAAAACTAGGTTCGCTTCTGCACCTGTTGAAACGTAGCTATAATGATAGGCAATCGGCATACCCGTTGTGCCTGTAGATGTGTTGACGTCGGATGCTGAAGTTATGACATAGTTCAGATCACTTGAAGACCCGCCGTAGATGTTGATGTATCGCACTGTTATATCGTCGCTTGTGAAGACGCCATTGCTTGTTATCGAAGAAAGGAATGATTCCACACTGAAATAATCAAGCCCACTGTTTATTTTAGTCGCTAGGTCACTTTCCGAAAGTGATTTTGAGCTAAATATAAAGGTATGGATTGAGCCGTAGTCGACCTGCGATATGTATAATGGCACACTGCCTGTTTCTTGCATATATTCCGTTATTTGCTCTGCTGTCCATTCTTCACAGAAGTATTCATTTGAATTTTTCCTATCGACAACTACCGAGTATTTATATTCTTTGAGCACGATTGCGAAATAGTTCTCGCCAAGCTCTGTGCTATTAGAAAACAGATTATCCACATCCAAAAATGCGAGCAGTTCAGCTTTTGAACCGAATGAATAGTTGAAATATTCAAGCTCTGTTGTTGAATCGATATTTGATAGTCCGCTCACAAGTTCTGCCGTTGCAGATGAAACTGTTGATGAACTTGGAAGTGCCACTGTTTTGCTTGCAGAAAAGCTGTTTGTTGGCGATACTACCGAAATTTCAATGGCCGGTTGTTGACCTGAAACGGAAGAAAGTTCAAGACCGCTGTCTGTCATATTCCCCCAAAGAACTGCTCCGAGATAAGTTGTTGAAAGATTACTTTTATAGTTGATTTCCGAATATAGTTTCGTGCTTTCCACCTTCTCATAGCTTGTTGAATAACCGTATATGTCTTGCACGTTTGCAGCAAGTTCAAGAACATACATCTCTTCCAATTCAACTGCCTCATAGCTTTCCACCTCGCTTGAAAGAATTGAATCATTAGCCGAAACTATTGAAATTATTTCAGCCGAGGCAGGGTTTACGCCAAGCTGTTCTTCTTCAAAAAGTGAAACGACTGAAATGCTGCCACAACCTGCGAGCAAAATCATTGTCATGCATTTTATCATCAACAAAGACACAAGCTGAACTATTCGTTTTTTTGTTTTTGTATTTTTCATAACTCCCCCCGCTTATTGATAGATTCTTACATTGCCCTTTGTTCCCGTGCTATTTTCGCACTCGATTGTGATTGTTTCAATTCCACTTGTGTTTTTCTCGCCCGCTTCACTCAAAAGAGCTTCAACGTCGATTGAGAGCGCCTCGTTTGAAAGCACAGCACCGTTTGTTTCGTAGATGATTTCTAGCCAGCTTTCAGGATTTTCCGTTGCGTGCAAAATTTGAATTTCAGAATTATCGTCATAGTTTCCATATTCTGCGTTGTTTTCGTTTATAAGAAAAATAAGCATTCCGCCTTCTAAACTTGCGTCTGGCATGTATTGATAGTCTTTTGAAATATCATACTGCTCTATCCAAAGATACACGCCTTCTGCAAGATCAATTTGATACACTTTATCTTCACCGCTAGAAAAACTGATATCAGCATCGCTCGTGATGCTTTCAATCTCAAGGTTACCTATCCAGTCGGTATATGTGTATTTAAGGTATGTGCCAATTTCCACTGGCGTTGTAGTGAGTGTTTCTGCCATCAGACTGAATCCGCCGAGATACATGTCGGTTTTGTCTGTGCCGTAGTAATCTTCGAAGCCTAGCACATGTCCAAATTCATGGCATATCAGCGAGCAAATATATTCGCCATCGCTTTTTACTTGACCGTCATCAAGAAACATCACACTACCGAATTTTAAGCTTTCTTCACCGCTAGCAATCGTATAGTCTTTTGACCAGGTGGAATAGTTTGTAACGTGTGCGTTTTCCGCTTCGTCAAAGGCAATGTCTGAATAAACCATCAGGCAATCGATGTAACCATCTTCGTTGCGATCAAAGTCCGCTTCAGAAACGCTTGAATATTCCGAAAGCTCAAGGTTTTCCGAAAGAAAGATTAGCACTTCCGTTTCGTCCAAACTGCCGCTTTCAATAAGATACTGCGTTTCGTCGTTTAGAGTTATTGAAAGCATATATGTGTTTACAGTTAGAAGTCCGCCAGACTGGTTGTAGTAGTATTCTTTTAGTGAATTTTCACCGTTTTCCATTGCATCAAGCAAGGCTTTGGAATCTTCAATGTCTTTTTCTTCACGAATTTCTATGAGTAGTGCATCGATTTGACCACTTGTGATATACTCGCAGTTTGATGATGAGAAACTGTCAAAAATGCCATCTAGCCCATCAAAATTCAGAGATTCAGTGATGTTGTCTTTGATTTCAGTGAAATCTATGTCTTGAACTATGCTAGTGTCTATATCGTAATCAAAGATGCTGAGAACTCCATCTTTACTTGATTCAACCACATACATTCCGCCTATAAAGATTAGAAACGCAACAACCGCAAGGGCAATCAATCCACCGATGAATTTTATAAGTTTTATTATTGCTTTAATCATTTATATTACCCTCCGTTTTTGTTTTCCATTGGGCAGCTTTTACACTGCCCGCCAGAGAAAAATGAGACTTATATGTAGCTATTCTACGATAGTAATTTCGAATATTTCAATGCCTGAACTTATGCCGCTACCGCTTGAATTATCGCAGTAAACTTGAAGTATGATCTTATCGCCAACTTCTGCATAAGAAAGTGTCGAAAGCACTCCAGTTGCGCTGACAGTGGCTGGGCCTGTGAGAATTTCATATACAAGCCCATCAACCACAGCCTCAGATGGTGTCGCCACAAATGCTGATTTATTAAGGTTGATAACACTTCCGATTGAAAGCTCGCCAACAAGCGTGCCATTCACGTTTGAGAAAGTTGCTGTGCCGTTGTAATTGATATCCGTCACATCAATCTTGATGTATGACATATTATAATATACGCTCACTGGTACGCTTGAGAATCTTGTTCCATCAAGGTGAGAAAGTGTATATTCGATTGGTGAAGCTGCAAGAGCTTCGCTCGTTACACTGTTGTAGTCTAGAAGCTGTGCATACATATCTGAGATTGTTCTGTATTCAATAAGGTCAGTATTGGCATCAGTTGAACCGCCCCAAATGAAGTACTCTGCTTTGCCGTTGATTGAATCAATGAGTTCATTGAAATATTCAATGTTTGTTTCACTTACAGTCGCGCCAGTGCTAGTTGCATTGAATGTGCTCATGAGAGCTGTTTCAAGTTCCGAACCTGAAATTTGGTCGATATCTGCAGTAACCTTTACAAGTGCTATTCTACCATACGATACACGACTTACAACAAGTGGTGCAGCGAGCGAACCGTCTATGTAAGACTTTCTTGCAAGTTCAGCTTCATATTCTTCAACAGTCACATCTTCAGCAAGCCAATCACCCGTTGAATTTGGGAAATCAACAGATACACTGCCATAAATTTGTTTCACAGCAAGAACAACTGTAACTTCATCTTCGTTGATTTGCGTGAAGTTGTTAACGTCCACATTGTCAGTTTCTGCACCAGTTAGTCCAAGGAAATTAGCAACATCTTCGTCTGATTGCACAACACTTGATGCGATCGTGTACTGAACATTGAGAATAGCATCATCACCATAGAAGTCTGTGAAAATTTCGTTGATTCCTTCTTTAACTGCAGCCATACTGTTTTCAACCGTTACCGTAGTATAATTTGAAATTGCAGTACCTTCGTTGTCGGGAACTAGCGTGATTTTGTTGTAATCCAAATTCATTTTAGCTAGCGTTGAAATGTCTGTTGGATCACTTAGGGTTAGCAAACTTCCAAGATATAGGTATCCCGAAGAATCAAACGATGTGAGTCCACTTGCATCGAGTGATGCAACAACTTTGTAATACTGCTTTTCATAACCAGGAATACTTAGCGATGAAAATAAAGCCGTCGATTCACTTGGAACATCTTCATATGCAACCTGCACTTCCGTGTCAGAAATATACCCAAGTTCGTCGTTAGCAGAATTGATTGCAGTAACTGCATCGGATTTGGCTTCCTGGGTGATTTCGTCAAAAAGCGCGGCATCACTCCTGTTTAGAGAAGTCGAAGTTGAGCTGTTGCAGCCCGTACAAGAAATTAGTAGGGCCACTGCCATTAGCATTGCGAAAAGTTTTTTCATAATATACCTCCATGTGATGCTTTCGCATCAATATTTTTATCTTCTGAGTCGCCCTCCTCGGCGTTTTCTCCATTGTTACATAACATCTTGACATTGCAATTGCCACACAAGATATTAACTTCTTTTGTAGCACGCACACTTTGTCCACAATTTGGGCACATGTATTTGCGAGTGCTAGACTTCTTTTTCGGACGCAAGATATGCTGATTGCCATCTTTGTCAACATAAACCTCAACACCATCAACATTGATTTGTTTGCCATCTTTATCTAAAACTGGAGCTGTAACCAGCGTAAGTTCGCCAGAATCTATCTTTTTATAAAAATCCAGCTGTGATATTCTGTGTGAATCAAAATTTTGAAATCCTTTGGATTTTATAAAAGCAATAAATTCAGGAGATGGGGTTGTTGTACTCCACCCAATTTTTTCATCATGAGCAATAATTAAGCCACGTTTTTCGGCTTCTTCCTTGAATTTTTTATTGTGATATCTTCCGTTTTGTGAAGTATCTTTTATCCCGTTCAAAGCACAATACCAATGAACCATTTCATGTTGCACTGTCGACGCTACATTTTCAACAGGTCTATCTAAATACTCTGCCGAAATATTTATCTCGTTATATTGCTCTGTTCCATCCTTCCAAACACGACTTTTTGTGAAATGACCATAATTCTTGGAATCAGTTTGAATTGTTATCGCAATTTTTGGAAGTGCACTTTCAAAATACTTATCATTTAATGCGTTGTATATATCTTCAACAATTAAAACCTTTTCTGATATCTTCATTTGCATAACTCCTTTTTATTGCTTTGAAACATTCGTGTTTTGCTTCCTGCTATACTTATATGCCCTTAATTGTAAAATAATTACAATTTTCGACAAAAAATATAATATTTGATATATTAAGTAATGATTATTAATTATTTAAGCAACTTTTAGAGCTTTATTAATGTTATAAAGCATTTCTGAAATGATTATCTTTGTTGCATATAATTGATTATCGTTTTCGCAATATTGCTCAACAATCAAATTTTGAACAGATTCAAAAATTCCTGTCGCCTTTTTACATTTAGTGTTTACAACTTCGTTAATCAACGAATCAGTGAAATCCACTAGATTTTGCAATTCAATTTTAACCCCATTAACCATATCGGCATTTCTGTTTGCATATCCTGTCATATTATTTACATATGTATTTAACATTTCAAATTTGTTCATTTTGATGTTCTCCTTATGTTTCTTTTTACACTTAAATTTTAGCATTATTTCATGCATACTTCAATGTTAAAATCGGTAAAGAAACCTGACAAAACACACTAATTGTTACACCTTGCGTTCAGGAAATTTAAAATTTTAATACTATCAAACTAACATAAAACCAAATGAACTATTCAATAATTTCCAATCCATTTTATTTTTATATAATTCAATAATGTAATCCTAAAATATTTGTATAATACAAAAGTTCATATTTTTATCAAACTTAGTCGGTCAGTTAAATATAATTATTTAACTAAAATATGCTAAAAATTAAATATATAATTATATAAATATATACATCGGTCAGTATTTTATCGTATAAATTCAGAAAAATAATCACGAAAATTATAATTGCGCTATTGACAAACTGAACAATACATGATATTATAACAAAAACGGTACTTTCAGGAGGAAAATTATGGATAAGAGCACAAACGATAATCTTGCAAAGCTAAATATTTACGATGAACAAACATTTAGAAATACTGTTAATCAAAATATACGCAGTATTACCACAAGTAACGGCTGGAGCCAACAGGATCTAGCTAATATTCTAGGAGTATCTAAAGCTACAGTAAACAGCTACTATGACCCAAAAGGCACAGCAATGCCTAACCTCGCTGCAATGTTTCGCTTTTCTGAATACACTGGAATTCCAATCAATGACATTCAATTTCAAGATTTCACTCCATCGCATCCAAACATAAACGAAGATGAATGTTATAAAAAATACATAGGCAACTACCATATTGCTTATATAGACACTTCAGGAATAGGCAAGATAAATAACACAATAACAGACTTGCAAGAACTTGCAATTTCATATGGTGTTATCAGTATTGTAAAGGCAAATAACACCATTGAAACTTTAACAAGATCCGCAATTAAGGTATTTTGCAAGTTCGGAATGACAAAAGAAGATTCATTATCGATTAAAGAATCCGCAGATTCATTAATGGAAAAGAATGACCATCTTGGAATTAGAAAATTATATATGAGTAGAGATAAATTTAGCATAGGGTCTATTGATATATTCAACAATAATCAATTCTTAAATATATCAGTTGATGGCTTCGATAATGGGTTATCTCAAATAAGTAATAGAACAAACAAACAAAATATTGACTATAAAAAAACTGACAAGATTTCAATAACTCTATATATTCCAAACTCAAATAGAACAGAATATATAGGCGGTGCTGGACTAATTTCGTCTATATCAAGAGGACGAAACAAAATCCCGTGCAGTCAGGAAATCGTTATTTCTAAAAAGAACTTGACCGACGAGCTTATACCCGATATAAAATTATTTTTAATAAGAACTAGGCACAAATTCAAACTCAGGACGGTTGCAGAAAAAATATACAAGTACGTAAAGGAAGTCTACCCTGAATATAACGAGGAAGTTTCTAAAATATTGATTGAAAATTGTATATGTGCTGAATTTACAAATGAATATAATAAACATCTCACTCAATCCCTATACCTATTTGACCACGATGACGATACTTGCTACGATATACTGAAAAAACTTTAATTTAAAGGAGAGAATATATGTACACACCTACTGAACCCAAACAACCAGGAAATAATGTAAAATATCTTGACTCAGCTTTTGCTGAATTTTACCAAAAGATACGGAATGCATCAGTAACTACAGTATATAATCTAACTAGAATTGAAAAAGCATACCAGATCGCCAAGCAATACCACGGCAACTCTTTGCGCAAATCAGGCGAACTATATCTTTATCATCCACTTGAAGTTGCAACTATTGTTTTCAAAGGCGGATATGATACAGATACTATCATTGCAAGCTTGCTACACGATGCACTCGAGGATACAAAGTATACTGAGCAGCAAATGCGAGATGACTTTGGCGATATTGTCCTCAACTATGTTAAAGCTGTCACTGAAGTAAAAGCTACAATTGATAAACCACTGACTAAAACTGATATTCAACAAGCAACAGATAAACACTTGTATGAAATGGGCGATGAGTATCGATTTGCTTTCTTTATTAAATTTGCCGATCGCGTACATAATCTTTTTACAATTAAAGGATTTCCAAGTGATAAAATCGCAGAAAAAGTTCGTCACACAAAAGATGTTTTGTTGCCTGCTTGCAAATATTATCATTGTCAAGAAATGTACGACACACTATCTGATGCTTGCCTATACGCTCTTAATCCAGATGTATACGAATCATTGCACCACCAAATTGAGAAGCATTTCAGAATCTCTGAATCTGATAACGCCAAAACAATCCGAGCCATCAAACAATCCGCTTTGGCCCATGAAATCGATATTACATTTACCGCACCAACAAAACCAAGGAGCTATAAAGTAGCCGCGGAACTACGCCAGGTAAACCCCAAAATTAAACTTACGGAGCCATCTCTATTCTCGTATTATAAATATTCACCAAAAAGCAATGCGTTTATAATTTTTGATGAAAAATTGGATGCTTCACAATTACTATCTGAGTTCTTCAGAATCATTTCCAAGTTTATGTATCATGAAGCCGAAGATTCAACACACCTTAATCTTTGTGATACAAAGCCAATACTAGATACTAACAACAATCTATGTATCGTTGATTTAGTAAATCAATACGGGAACGTTATGACATTCACACTGATTTCTAGAGATAACTATGCTACATATAGGAACGGAATCGGAATCAACTATGATAGACCACTATACGACCCTGAAGATGTATTGAACATTGGTAAATCAACAGAAGTACTAACAAGAAATGGCGAAAAAATTTCTCTAGCCGGCGAAAAACCAACCGCCTTAGACTTCGCATTTCTTATATCAACAGATCTCGCAGTCCATGCTGCTGGCGTCAAAATCAACAATAATATCGCCGATTTAAAAACAATACTCAAAGAAGGTCAACGCATCGAGATTCTAACCTCAACCGAATACACTCATTCAATCGATTGGTTCCTAGACATGAACACCCGATGCGCAAAAAAACGATTCATTGAATTTCTAAAAAGAACTTCATCATAAAACTCCTTAAATACTCATTTATACTTAAATGCACTCCAAGAGTTTTAACCGACTTTTGGAGTGCATTTAAATATTGCGTGGAATATATAGAAAGCTCTGCATAAATCATATATAATGTGCTAGCTTTTTTATTTGTTTAAATATAGCACTTTGTGTATAAGCTTAAATAAAGTGAAATTTTCTAACTTTGATATATATAATTTACAAAACACAAGAAAAAATAACCCGCTTAAGACGCAAATTAAGTGGGAGTTTAACCTCTCACTCAATTTTATACAAGTTATTATTGCTTTTATAGCTATGTCCACATCTCCAACATTGATTATAGAACCTTATTTTAGAGGAACATTTACACACAACTTAACCAATATATTTAATCAATGTCGAGCTTTACTTATAAATCACTTCATGCTTATTGCAACAAATATCCACTTTTGCATTTTGAGAAGTGCTGACGATTTTTGCAACACCGATTTTACTGACTAATCCATGGAAATATTCAGTTGATTGTATACTTTTAAACAATTCCATTCTATTATTATAAGCATTTGTGCTATTAATATATTTTTCAGGATCTTTATTGATTTCATCAGCATACTGTGGTGATTTTATTATTTCATTGTTCAGCTTATCATTAAAATCTTTGAATTCTTTTTCTAAGGTTTGAATTGATTTAGTCTGGTATTTTTTAATTAAAATAGCCTCACTCAGCTTATCCAAATCCCGAATTTCGCTATCTGCTATATTGCTTTGCGTAACTCTTGTTGCATCGAAACAAATAACTTCAAATACATCTGAACCTTGTCTTGTGTTAATATCTTCATGTTTTACCAATTTGATAGAATCATCCTTGTAATAAATATTCAGGATATATAAAGCTCCCAATGCTGCAATAAGGTTTTGAACATTCCCTTTCTCCAAGGAATTTTGCCTGTCATGTTTCAATGATTGATAGGCTTGTTTCCATTTACTTCCTGAATTGCCTTGCTTATTTGCTTTTTTAAGCGGAGTCAAAATTCGGCTATCTTCTTTTTCAAAATAAAAATTCGCTGCAGCAATAATTATCTTTTTCTTGCTTAGATGCCATTTGTTTTCCAAATAATCAATGCAATCAGTATCAAAATATAGATTTATTTCTTTTCCTTTGTCATTGAATTTTGCAACTCCTCCATTCATGCTATAAAGAGCTTTAGAGATTGCTTCAATTTCGATTGCACACCTGACAATAAGGTCCGCAATCTTCATTGAATACACATTGAGTTGTTTATCCGAAAAATGAATGTTATCCGCTAACTTCAAAACTTCTTTTTCTAAATTTTTATATACAGACCAAAATAAATTCATCTATTTCCCCTCCTCGCAATTTTCCAAACACCACTACATCTTCACCTTAAATTCATTCCAAGATTTTGCGAGGCGGAGTTCTGAATTGTTGTTTAGCGCTTCAAAGTGAGCTTTTCCGCAATGGATTCTTGCGTTTTCTTTTCCTCTTAAGTCATCCGAATCTGTTGAGCCTTTTGTTTCCAAGACAAAGTAAAGTTTTTCACCTTCATCTTTATTCATATAAACTGCCCAATCGGGATTGTATGAACCAATTGGAGTTTTAATTTTGAATCTTGCTGGGATTTTGAAAAACATTTTGACTTCAGGATCACTATCAAGTGCCACTGCAAAAGGTTTTTCCACTGTTGAGCTATCATATACCACATAATCATACACGCTATTTTTCACTTCAACTGCATTTCTTTCAAGGTTAGCAAGTATTTCGGTGCTGTCGAAAATCTCTTGCACGTAATATTCTTCCCCATCGAGTTTTATGTAGCTGATACCATCTATTGCTAGATTGTGCCTAGTCTTTCTGATTATTTTTTGAACGTTCTCAAGATATGATTGTGGATTGATTAAAAACTCTTTCAATCTTCCACTTTCAACAAGAATGCGCCTTACTGTTTCTCTTTTTATCAAAGACTCCTCGTTGATAATATTGATGATATGTGGCAACTTATCATATGAACTTTGAATTTCTTCCGTTCTGATTGCTCTCTCGTTGTGAGAGACACCCATATTTTCAATATTTATATCAGCAGTTTGATTTATCAATTTAGCTTTTGTGATAGCGGGCATTTCTTTAATCTCTTTAATGCACAGCTCAACGAGCTTCTCACTGTCGATTGCTACCCTATATGTTGTTTTTTGTTTAATTCTGCTCCATAAGTCTTGGAACTCTTCCGAAATAAGGACTTGCTTTTTGAGCTTTACAACAACTTCGTTTTGAGCATTGCGCACCATTGGTTTTGTGTTCGCACTCACGGCAAGGTTTTCAATCTTTTTTCTTACCATTTCAAATTTCTTTGGCAAATCTAGTGTGCCGTTGGCTAAATCATATTTCATTGTGTCTTTGACCTTGCCATTTGCTGAAATATAGTTTTTTTCTTTTAAATGCTGAAAAATTTCTTTTGATTCTTCTTCGGTGATTGTTGTTTCTTGAGTTGTGATTTCAACATATTGCGTGCCAATCATTTCTTCACTGCTGACTGATTGATTTTCACTGATAGCCTTTTGCAAACTTTCTTTTGCAATAAAAACTTCAACTGGCAACGATTTTGTTTCATCTTCCATGATTTCCACCGCTTTTGCAGTTGGCTTAAGGGCGCTATCAATCACACCAGCGCTCATCAAATATTCAATCGCAGCAGTCGCCTTGGCTTCATCAACTACTTTTTGTGTTTGAACTGGAGCATGATATACAATTCCTGTGAAAATATGGCTTTCCAATACGCCAAATTTAACACCTGTTTCCTTTTCGATTTCTCTTTGCAATGTGCTAGAAAATTCAGCAAAACTTTCGTTTGCCATAACGTGCAATACGTTAATATTTTTATCTTCGATTCTTTCGCCATCTTGATTTACACACAACCTCAAGCCACGTCCAATCTTTTGCCTGCACGTGAACTCTGTTTTTTGTTCAATCAATGTGCAAACTTGGAATACGTTTGGATTATCCCACCCTTCTTTCAAGGCAGAATGCGACCAAATGAAACGCAACGGACAATCAAAAGACAAAAGCCATTCTTTATCGCGCATGATTGTGTTATACGTGCTTTCATCAGCGACTGTATCACCTTTTGTGTTTTTCAACTTACCTGATTTATCTTGTGAAAAATATCCGTTATGCGCTTTTTCAATATCAGGATTAAATTTCTCTCTTATTGTATCATATTTTGGGCGAGCCAACACGAGCGGGTAAAGCCTTTCAAACATTTCAGCATAAATGCCCTTTTCACCATCAACTGTGCGATATTTCTTAACTTCATCAATAAAGAATAGCGAAAGCACTTTGATACCTTTATCATGATACATAAGTTCTTTATCAAGATGAGCTTCGATAGTTCGTTTGATTTGAGCTTCTTTCAAAAGATTTTCATCATATTCACCAATAGACTTTTCAAGCATTACAACTTCTGTGTTTTGAAATTCAACACTTTCCATTTTAGGCGTGCAATCTATGCCAACCACTTGATAGCCCTCGTATATATCTCTTTCGCCCGACAAGATGAACAAGTCATCACCCTGCTTCACTGTTTTTATCTTGCGTGAAACTATGCCTTCTGCATTTTTGATATCAAGTTCTATTTTAGCTTTAAATCCACCACTTGAACTTACAGATAGCAATTTCACATACGGCTTATTAAAGTCATTTTCTATTCTGTTTGAAGAAACGACAATTTGCTTAACAAGCCCAATTCTATACGCATCCACTGGTGTTAGCCTATAAAGCAAGTTTAGTTTATCTTTATGCGTTGCTGAATATCTCAACGTGAACAAAGCATTCAATCTTGCCATTGCTTCCTTTGCCTTATCTGTTCCATCCACACTTTGTGGCTCATCGATAATAACAACTGGTCTTGAATCAGCAATATATCTCATTGGCGCTTCGCCACCAACTTTTTCGCTCTCATCTCTGTTGATAATATTATCATCTTTATTGAAAGAATCTATATTGATTATCATAACTTGAATTGTGTTACCACTTGCAAAACTTCTCAAAGAAGAAAGTTTTGACGAATGATATACAAAAAATGATATTGGAACATTGTTATATTCATTTGCAAAATATTCTGCTGTAACATTCAATGATTTAACAGCACCTTCCCTTATCGCAACAGATGGCACAACTATAACAAACTTAGTGAATCCATATTTTTTGTTCAGTTCATATATCGTTTTGATATAAACAAAGGTCTTACCTGTTCCTGTTTCCATTTCCACGCAGAAATTATTCCCTTCAAGGTCATGAGTTAAAGGAAGTCCGTTTGCCCTTTGCACGTCGTTCATGTTTTGCAAAATTTGCTCATCACTAATACAAATTTGATTTCCAATGCCTAGTTCCCCATGAAACATTCCCATTTGCACGTCGCTACCAACAGAAAAGACTGTATCATTCTTTTCTTGCCCTAGAAACAAATTGCAAACTGAATCCACCGCTTGATTTTGGAAGTCTTGATTTTTAAATTTAAGTTTCACTTTCTCCACTTCCTTTTAATTCTTTAAGGTTTTTAGCATTCTTGCTTGTGACAACTTTTTTGCCAGTTGATTGTTCAAGTTGCTCTCTTGCCACCTTTGCAACATTTCCGCCCTGTCTTGCAACATTGCGATTTTCTGCAAATGTTTCGGGATTAACCTCTTTTGAAATATCAGTTGTTGCAACTTCTGCAAGCATATTCAAAACAAGTTCTGTGTTAGTCATATTGTCACGTAGGCTTTCTTTTTTCAAGCCCTTATATTGCTTATATTCGCTTGTTGTTTTGCCACTCCAAGCCTTTGTTATCTCGTTTGTGAGTATGGCAAATTCCTCGCCTTTTTTAACTCCACGGCTTTCCCATTCATCAGTGAGTTCTTTTCTGACTTCTATGCTTTTCAATCTTTGGTTTATCCATTTTTCTGAATAGCCTTTTCTGAGATATGTTTCAAGCGCTCTGTCGATTGCAAGTTCAGGATCAGCGATTTCATCTAGTCTGTCACTTCCCACCTTAGCAAGCCACATTTTGAAAGGTTCTGCCTTTTTTGATGGAATGGATTGAATAAGGCGAAGTATTCCTTTTGTATTGGCAGATAAAACTTTCCTCTTTTTTCCCGTACTTCCAACCATTTCTACCTGGGGACAATTTGTCCCTAGGTAGATTGCAAGTTCTTCATCACGTTTTCGCATTTTCTTCAAATAATCTGTTGGATTAGCACTATCAGTTAGTGCCGCAACAACGTCAACAACAGCAAAATACCATTCTTCTTTTTCACTATCCCAATGCGTTCTTATTTGAGTTTCTTCAAATAGCTTTATTGATTTATCTTTTTCCATTTTATTTTCCTTCTTTTGCTTTGTTCCATTCAATCTTAAGGTAAATACGCATTATTTCACTAAATTTTTCAATTTGTTCTTTATGTGTTTTTACATTTTCTATTTCAAACCTTCTCATATCAGTTAAATACTTAACTATCTGTTCATTTTTACCACTATTTGTTTTTTTATTAAAAATATCAATATTCTCACAATCTTCATCTTCAGGACCAAAATACAACACTAGCATTTCCAATCTTTCCAAGGGCACACCATTAAACTTATTTTCAAAATAAAGTATCCCTTTCTGTTTATGCACTGGTTGCGATTTATCTAAAGTTACTTCAGATATAAAACTAGTATAGCTAGAAATAAACTCTGCAGACTGTTTCCTAACATTTTGTATCCATTCTATTCTCGCACTTGAAGTTTGCAGTTTTTTTGTACTCCATGTGGTAAAAAGTACTGAAAACAGTGAAATACTTACTGCTATAAATGCTAGAATTTCTGTCCAAGGAATATTTGATTCTTCAGCAGCTGATTCTGCTAGTATTGTAAATAAGCTCATAATCTAACTCCTATATAAGTCTCAAATCTATTTTCTTTTCTTTCAAGATATAGTGTGCATTTGAAAGTGCTGAATCGTTAGCAAATCCATGTTCGGCGCAAACTATTTTCGCTGGTGCATAGCTTGCCATTTCTTCAATATCTTCTGCTGTGATATTTTGTTCCAAGCAAATCAACAAAAGCAAGTCACCAACCACGTATACAATTTTTTCATTAACCTCAATATACGAAACATCCACATCAAGTGGCATTCCCAGTTTTAACATGATTTCTGAAACAACATCCATAGCGTTTCTATCTTCCTTAACACCATATACCATTTCATCAATTCTGCGGTGCAATTCTTCAACGTTTCCGTTAGCTATTGGTGTGCTATCCCATTGCTTTAGGTTTGATGTGTCAAGTTTGAAAACTTTGAACCCAACATCCAAGCCTTCTTTATCTGAATTTTCTTCCTTTATTTTAGCACCCGCTCTTCTTATGCGTTCTTTGCCTATTTCGCAAATATTCTCATATCCAGCTTTATATGCAGATTTTTTTTCATCTGTTTTTTCGGGTAATTGCACCATAATAAATTTACGATTACCACCATCCTCAGCATTAAGTTGCATCACAGAATGGGCAGTCGTTCCAGATCCCGAAAAGAAGTCCAAGATAGTACACTCCTCCGCATGTCCTAAATGCAAACCTAATAACTGTTTTATCATATCTAATGGCTTAGGATTTTCAAAAATCAAACTTCCAAACGTATTTTTAATCCATCTTGTATCCACTGAATTATCGAAATACCAAAAATTATCAGGTACTGATACATCATCATCATTTATATAATCCTTTAAGCCTGGTGGGGTTGTATCATCTCCGTACCAAATCAAATCTTCCGCCTGCAATCTTAGTAATTCTTCATAAGATTTACCCCATCCTCTATTCGGAATAACACATTCTTTGCCTGTATTAGGATTAATAATAGTATAATTTCGTGGACCATTTTCTCTTGACAAATCTGCATCCTTAAATACACCATTATCATCAACTTTATTCCACCTACTTAAATGAGAATACTTAGGCCTTGCATACATTTCTTTGATTTCTAAACTAATTTCAGCTAAACTCAAACCTTTATTTTTTAACTGAGTAAATTTTGCACTAACATCCTTTACGCCCTTCTTTCTAATTCTCCAAACAACATCTTTCATTTCAACTTTATTCTTGGCATATATTAAAATATACTCAGTGCTAATGCTCATTAATTTACTTTGATTCTTGGAAGAATTATTTTTATGCACAATTTTACCAATGAAATTTTCTTCACCAAAAACTTCATCGCATATTTTCTTTAAGTTAAACAACTCATCATCATCTATACTGATGAAAATAACCCCATCATCAGTCAAAAGATTACTAGCCAATCGTAAACGTGGGTACATCATATTTAGCCAATTTGTGTGATATCTACCCATTGTTTCAGGGTTAGATTTTGTTGCTTGACCTGTCACTTCTTTATATTTAGCAATAGGGTCTGCAAAATCATCTTGATAAACAAAATCATTACCTGTGTTATATGGTGGGTCGATATAAATCATCTTGATTTTGCCATAATACGCAGTTTGAAGCAATTTCAAGACTTCAAGGTTATCACCTTCGATATAAAGGTTCTTAGTTTCATCAAAATCTACACTTTCATCCTTGCAAGGGCGCAATGTTCCCGTTGAGCGCTTTTGTGCTAGTTTCAAACTTTCATACTTGCCTTTCCATTCAAATTTATATTTTTCAAAGCTATCATCAACAGCTTCGCCACACAAAGCAAGCAATTTTTCAGTATCCAATTTCCCATCGAAGAAACATTCTGGAAATAATTCTTGTAACTTGTTTTTGTTTATTTGCTCTATATCAAGAGTTTGTCCATTCATTTTTAAATCTGCCATTTTTCTCTCCTTATTAACCTCTTTCCCAAAGAATGTTTTCTATTTCTTTTTTCCCTACAGTATAGGTCATGCTTATTTTATTGTATTTACTAGATTTTTGCGGTAG
The DNA here is from genome assembly GCA_044426085.1 of Bacillota bacterium. Lineage (GTDB taxonomy): Bacteria > Bacillota > Clostridia > Christensenellales > CAMQZB01 > JAWXUU01. Next base: position 51,479 of record JAWXUU010000001.1, read on the forward strand.
TATTAATCTAACTTTCACTTGCTTGCTAGACTTTGCATTAACATCTATTGTATATATATCATCATACTTAAATTGACCAGCATATTTTGTTCCTGTTTCCGCATCTTTACAACTTATTGTATCATATTTGCTTTTCGTCAAATACAATTTGCACTCAATTTTTTCAATGATACATGCTACGTTTTTTTTGTTTATGATGCTTACTGTAAAATATCCATATGAATTTTTATCAAACCCACCTTGTCCATCAAACACAATATCATCAACAACAAAATCCTTATTTGAAATTTTCACTTCAACCTTGCCACAAATTGCTTTACATAGTAATATAACTAGTGGAATTAAACCTGTTATTGCTGCAACCAAACCTGTTATTGCGATAATTACATCAAACATTTATTCCACCTCTAATACAAACTGTCTTTCGATTTTAACAGAAAGGTTTCCACTGCTCAAAAAGCTATCTATTTGCTCTTCAAGTTCAATATCCAACTTCATTTCATTGAAAAATTGGCTATCTTTTAATTTTGCGATATCTTTTCTCAGCAAGTTCAATTTCCTTTCAAGTTGCATTGTTTTCATTCTATCTTTTGTGACTTTTGCAAGCTCTTCTTCCATTTTTTTGATTTCTAGCTCTAAGTCGCCCATAACACGTGTTTGCTCTGCCTTTTTAGCAGAAACTGCAAGTTTCATTCTTTCGATTTCTTCTTGCTTGAACTCGCTTATTTCCGACTTATATTGCGTGATGATTTCATCTTCAGAAACCATGTTATCCAATGGATGTTTTTTGCTTGCGCTTTTCAGCCACTTTGGCGATTGTTTTTCGCTTTGAGTGAAATCAGCAACAGGCATTTCCATGATAGCTGCGCACTCTTTATTGCTTAAAATTTTATCTTCTTGCATACCGACAAATTCTAGTTGTTGCTTCACTAGCGTTGTTTTGTCATACACTTCTACGTTATATAATGCAATCTCACAAGGTGGCACACCCGTTATAGTGCACAACGCTCCGCTTTCTGCGCAAGTTATTTCGTTTATTATTCCCCTACCAATTATGCTTGTTAAAGTTATTTTGCCATTATATGGCTTGAAATCTTTTGCCATTCCATAACTTTTTTGACTGAAATACTTCCTATTTCTTCCGCCACTCCAATAATAAAACAAGACTGGTAGTTTTTCATATTTCGTTGCTGTTATGGTCTTATTATCTTCATCTATTTCATAATAGCAATCGTCATTGCTTTGGTTATATTGCCTGAAATAATGCTTTGCGATTTCCCAAAGGTCGTTTTCTATTTGTTTTGATTTTTCATCTATGTATTTAGGAGCAATTTTGACTTTGTCATACACATCTTTTGTGAAAGTTGTAAACAATATGTTTTCCGTTTCAGAAACGAGTTCTTGATTTTCCTCTTGGTTTTCCTTTAGCATGCTGAGGTATTCATCTTCAATTTGATATGCTGTGCGTTTTTCTATGTTTGAAAGCGCCTCTTCGATATCACCAGTGAACCCTCCAATGATTTTATCAGAAAGACCAAACACACCATCAGATACCAACATTCTTTTATTTGAAAGTTCAAGTTTGCGAACATCGGAAAAATTATTAGCATCCACAAAAGCTATGTTTAACACGTCGTTTTGTTGACCTAGTCTGTGGACTCTGTTTATCCGTTGCTCCATTTTGAGTGTGTTATACAACAAGTCATAATGAATCACTACACTACATTCTTCAAGATTGAATCCTTTTGCGCCATTGTCGGTTGAAATAAGTATTTCGCCACTGTCTTTAAATCGCTGTATTGACTGATAATCTGTTGTTCCACCATATAGTTCAGTGTTATATTTTTCTGCTAGAATAGCATAAAGATATTTTTGCGTTTGCACACTTTCTGTGAAAATAACAATCTTTCTTTTTGCATTAGTTTCTTTTTGGTGCTTGAAGATTTTTTTAATTACTGCAATCAGACATTTCGTTTTTTGATCGATTGAGATTTCTTCGCACAGACTTTTCATTTCAGAGAAATACACAAGTTCATCTCCTGCATTGTCACTGCTTGCTAGACGCTCGATAACGCCATTTATTGTCTGCAATATTGCTTTTGTTGAAGAACTTTGCAAGCCTAGCAATCTGAGCGATAAATCGTATTCGTTCATTTCGGGAAAAGCCACTTTATTTTCTTTTTTGCAATATTCAAACAGCATATCATATATTTTACGCTCTTTTGGCGATTGCGCATATTCTATTGCTATGTTATTTCGTCTTGTGACTTTTGCATATTGTTTCGCTTGACAGCGCAATGTTCTAAAACAATATTTTTTTACTCTGTTTGATAGCTCAGGATAGTTTTCAGGTTTACGAAAATATCTTTTCAAAAACTCTTGCTCGTTTTCAAGTATTGAATTATCTATAAAATATATCAATCCATAAAGGTCCATTATATTCTTTTCGATTGGTGTTCCCGTGAGCAGAATTTTGAATGAACCTTGTGCGATTTCATAGAGCTGTTTCGCATTTTTACTTTCTTCTTTATAAACTGGACTGAGAGCATTGGCTTCTTCAAAAATAGTCATATCCCACGATATAGATTTCAGTTTATCCGCATTTTCAACGGCGAAATCATATGTTGTTAAGACTATTGCTCCATTATCAAATGGGTTACTGCAATCATCACTTAAACAAGAGTGATATTGCTCTTTTGTTGCGATAATGTTATAAGGAAAAGAATAATGGCGCTCAATTATATCAGCCCATTGCGATAACAAATCTTTGTTTGGTATCGCTATCAAAATTCGGCTTCTACCTTCATAAAAGCACTGACTTGCAACAATCAATGCTTCATGTGTTTTGCCCATGCCACTTTCATCACATAAAATCACGCCTTTTTGATATGGCGATTGATATGCGAACCTCGCTGCCGCTATTTGAAATGGGTATGCTTTTATATCAGATGCAGAGAAAACTGGTGCAAAATCATCCTTATCATATAAATTTTCAAGCTCTCTAGCTTTACAGTAAACATGAAATGCCGTTTTTTGCATTATTTCTCCCCTTTCCATTATTTTATAATCCGTTAAATTATATCACAAAATGTGAAATTGTGCAAGGCTCTTGTGTTTTTATTTTAGCCAACTACGTTGGGATTCATAAGGTGTTTTCATCTTCAATTTTAGATTTGTCATTTTTTATAGCCATTCCGCCTCCAAGCCACTTAAAATATAACCAAATTTCTCAAATTCTAAAGAACCATAAAAAATTTTATTTCCGTTTTACTTCAATAAATTTTTTTATTATCGTTTGTGCGATTTCTTGATAATTCAATAAATTCAGTTCTATTAGTGGCATAAGGCGACGGAACGGCTCGAAAAAAGCGATAAATTTATTTCTAAAATTGAATATTTCAACTAAGTCAATATTTAAAATTCAAGGCTTCAGGAACTCTCTAAAAAAGCAATTTTGAGTTTTGAGAATAAAAGAACTGCAAGGTGGTGCATAGGAACTACCGAGCGGAAAGGAGGAACACATGGAAAAAGCAAGAGCAAAGGCAATAGCCACACTTCAAAAGCATGGCTACCAACTTCCAACAGAATGTCAAATTTCACACTACATTCTATTTGGAAAAATCAAACATATATAAGACAACCAATTTACTTACAACAGCCAATACAAGAGAAAGCCTATGATTTCTCTTATTATATCACTACGGAGGACACAATGCAAGCAAAAAGACCTATCGTGAAGTTTACAAGCAGTGGTGCAAGTGGTAACATCTATCACATTCTAGCACTTTGTAGCAGAGAACTTCAAAGACGATATCGAATAACAGACTACAACATAATGCGTGATAGAATTTTTGAAAGCCAAAGCTATCGAGAAGCTCTAGCTATCGCTAGAGAATACATAGACCTTATCGACGTCGATGGGAAATATTAAGGAGTAGAACATGAACATATATTCAGTAAATATAAGGTTAATTTTTGGCAAATGGACAAAAGGCAATGAAAGTTGCACTCACTATTGTGTCACAAGAGATGGAAAGTTGGTCATGGACTGCACGAGTGATGACATATCCATGAGTTACGAATTAGCTGAACGGTGGGAAAGTCAATACAAATATATGCTAAAAGATATCATCGAAAGCATTTATATCAGTTATTAAAAGTTAATCAGAAGTGGGGAACTTTCCCCACACAGACAAAAGGAGTAAATTATGAAATCACACATTGGAAAAACATTTAACAACAAAAACACACAATATACAATTCTTGAGCAAGTTGTGATAAATGACTGCGATAAATACACAGTGTCACTGCTAATCAGAAACAACGTTGATTTTCCTTGCTTTGTGATAGCACAAGGCTTGAACCTTACAACGGGCGAATGGGACAGCGGAACTTATCCCGACAACATGGAAGATGCGTTCTTTGCAATGGAAGCGTATAGAAACATATCAAGGAAAATATCAAAGATAACTGCCCCATCACTGCAACATTTTGAAATGCTATGCACGTCGATGACAAAGCCTAGCAGCGAAGCAATCGTGAGAGAACTTAGCAAGCAATACGAAAAGAAGCAAGCTATCGAAACTCTTATCAATAAGGCAAATTTGCTTGGCGAACTGTACAAGGATATTAGTTTTAAAGATTTATCTATTTTGTGTTCTTTCGCACATGATGTGTGGCTAAAATCAGAAGAAGTAGCACTTGTTGATGTGACTGACTTCATCGCTTATCTCATCAACGAAGAAACTGCAACTATTGATACAATTGTTAGTTGCTGTAGGCATGAGTTTGGATGTGCAGTTCTCAATAAAGATTACAACATCGAAGATATCAGAAAAGTCAATCAATAATTTAAAGCTGTGCTATCGGCATGACGGGCGAAGGGGAATCATATGAAAGTTACATTACAACCGAACCAAAGGTTCATGGCATTCGAAGATTACAACACTGGCTTGGTAAAGTTTTTCAATGTGCTTGCTGAAGCAAAGGCTTGGGCGAAAGAGCAACGTGCAAAGAACAAGGACTTACTTACACCTAGCAAAAAAAAGGAATTAAAAACCAACTATGAAAACATCATCTACGTTGATATCGTAAACATCAATAGCAAAGGATTCTATGACCTAGTAGACACGGTTTGGGATTGCCCATTGTTTTAAGGAGGAGCGAAGATGAAATTTTATGTTATTAAATATGAAAATGGCGAAGTCAGACACGGCGAGTTCCGAGATTATGCGGACGCACTAAACTACGCAGAAAGCAGAACTGGCGGATGGGATTTTGAAATAAAAGAGTATGACGATTACGAAAATTATGAAGATGAATAAAAAGAAGAAAAAGAGAAGCGCCGATCCGTTGGATAAGCTTCTCTTTTTATGTTGCAATAAATTTGTTATCAAACTATTGACAAACGATAACAAATTTGTTATCATATAATAAATTAGGAGGAAGTATATGTACGAGATTATTTTCTACCACTCAAAAAACGGTACATCTGAAATAAAAGACTATCTTGATGAGTTAGGACGAAAAGCCGAAACAAGCAAGACTGATAGAGTCAATAAGACAAAGATACTTTCGTATTTGCAAGCTCTATCGCAATACGGAACAAGAATAGGACAGCCAACAGTCAAACACATCGAAGGAAGCATATGGGAAATTCGACCGCTGAAGAACCGCATATTTTTCTTCTATTGGAAAGATAATAAATTTGTATTACTACATCACTTTATCAAAAAATCTCAAAAGACACCGCCAAAAGAGATTGATCAAGCAAGATTAAAACTAAAAGATTTTTTAGAAAGGAGCAAGGAGCAATGAGTATCAAAATTAATGGTGAACAATTCACAACGTTATCTGATTACATGAACGATGAAACAAAAGTTAGCAAATCAGAAAAAGCACAAATCGAGTTCGAAGCCCAGCTTATTGGAAAATTAATCGCAATAAGAGAACTCAAGGGATTATCTCAAAGGGATTTAGCTGAGATGTGCGGTGTGACACAACCTGCCATCGCAAGACTAGAAGGCATGAAAAGCACCCCACAAATAGACACACTTTTTAAAGTCCTAAATCCTCTTGGATACACACTATCTATCACACCAACTCAAGAAAATATTTAAAAGCATAAAAGAGAAGCGCCGATCCGTTGGATTGAGCTTCTCTTTTTTAAATGTTATAATCATTTTTTTGTATTGTTTTGGATTTCCCTAATCAATTCATCATAATCTTCCTCTCTTATTCCAAGATACTTTGCTCTGAGATATTTCGCTTGAGCATCTGAAATTTCCCTTCCCCAAAAGGCACTGTTTATTGACCCATAAACTTCATCATAAAGGCAGTCGAGATACAACGGCTTATCTATCAAGCCTTGCTTGAGAGCATCAATATCCTTTTGAAGAAATTTTGGCAAATTCACTTCCAAGTATCCTATATCTTCCATTGTAACCTCCATTGTTATGAGCTTTATTATCGCCCTATTTATTATAATGATTATATGATATTTTTATAAGTTTGTCAATGCCATTAAGCAAACACTTGAATGCTATAAATAAATTTTTTGCAATCTTTTTTCTTGTGTCTTTAGTTTTTTGGGAACTTTTTACTAAAAAAGTTCTAACTTTTTCCACTTAATTTTACCCCGAAAAATTCAGTATTTTTATTATAGTGACTATTGCAGACACCGCTTGCAATATTTCAATTTACCACTATTTTACCTTGTTTAAAAGGCTTATTTTTATAATTTAGTCTGAGCAGGATAAGAACTGCTGTCACTTGTCATTTAAAAATGCCACTTTCCCCTTATAAATAAAGGGAAAGAAGGTGACAGCAGTTGCTTTTTTGCATATGCAGGGAAACCTGCTATGCTTTTTGCTAAAATTCAGTCCCATTTATTGGAATTTTCTTTATGCTCCTACCTCAGTTAAGTCAACCTCGCAATACATATCTTGTATTTTAATCTTAGTGATTTCATCATCACCCCAATAGCTATCGTTGTTCAAATCCATATATTCAATTTGTTTCGCTGCAAGTCCATCTTCAAAATAAAACTCATTTTTCCACATGTAATATCCTTGATAGTCACCGTAGATTATGTAGTTGTGTGTTTCTACAAAGTCAAGCGTTGACTCCACCACTGTGTTATATGAACTTGCGTATGTATAGAAATCATCGTTTGCACCACTATCTAAAATGAATGCGATTTCTGTTGAATGACTTCCCCAACAATAGACAGAATACGTTCTCCATTCATCGTTTGGAATTTGCTCTATTTCAGTGTAAGTATACATTTTATCTTCTTTATAAGCACTCCAATAAATTATTTTTCCATCATCTCGATACGCTACATACGTGAGATATAAATCATCACCATATGAAAGCACTTTGGTAGTTTCCGTAACTTTTGTTTCAACATATCTATCGTAAACGATGTATCTATAATTATTTGCCTCCTCTGTTTTAGACCAATAGAAATCCATAAAATACTGCTCATGCTCTTCTAAAAAATCCAGTTCTTTCTCTTTAAAAATGTTTGGGAAAAACACTATCAAAATCAGAAGTACCGCTAGCCCCATCCAAATAAATGCACCAATTTTATCAAGTCCACTACGCTCTTTTTTACTCATTTTTTGCCCCTCCTTGTTGTCACTTTATCTGCTTAAATTATACCATAATATAGGCATTTTTGACAAGTATAAACACAAAAATGAGCCACAAAAAATGAGCGCTTTTACGAAAAATTCTGAAGAAATACTGGATGTATTTCAAAGAATTTTGCAGAAAAATAAGCCACTTTTTGTGGTTTAGGTTTGGGTTTAGACTTGCCCAAAATGCCTGAAATTAAAAATACAATGTAAACGTACAAAAAACTGCCCTTTGCAAGGCAGTTTTTTCGCACTTTTTACAGTGTCTTTTCTAGCTATTTTGCTAGGTCTTGTGGACGTTTTTTCATATCCAAATATTGAATTTCTTTGATTGTCATTTTGTCTGAATAGACATTCTCGCCCTCTTTGTTCTTGTAATTATTATTTGTGATTGCACCTCGCACAGATACCCTAGAACCTTTTTCAAGATACTCCGCAGCGTTCTCCGCTTGCTTACCCCACAAATCCATGTTTGCAAATGTTGGGTCTTTATCCTTTCCATTGTCAAATGCAAGTCTCATCTGACAGAATGCAAGGTCACCCGTTTTTGTCTTTTTCTTTTCGACACTCAAGTCTTGAGTAAGTCTACCGATTCCAGTTACTTCTAACATAATATTGCCTCCTTTTGGCTTTTTATTTATATCTCACATCCGTTTTTTTGCGAACGTTTAATATTCTGATAATAAGATTTTGGATTGTATGATTGCTTCTGAAAAGCCAATGCTTTACCAATCGTTGTTTTGCCATACCCTGTCTTGTCCCACTTTTCTCGATAAAGTCTGCTCTTTTGAAAAATGCTTGTTATTTCATCGGGATTCTTTGTGTAGAATGAAATTCCCAAACAAAGTGATAGGTCTGCTTTTGAATGGTCATTGCCACAAGCTGAAATATCACCACACATGAGAGCTCTATACTTTGGATGACTCATGAGCTTTTCAATTATGAAACTTTCATCAACGCTAGCGTTCTCGTAGTCTGGCATAGCTTTCACAATCTTAGATTTCTTTCCAAAGAACTTTTCATTCATTGCTGCTAGATTGTCATAATGAAGTAGCTTGCTTTCTGATTCTTTCATTTTTGCACCCGTCATACTGATAAAACGCACGTCATCATACATCTCCAATGTATTAGTTCTATTGATATAATCTTTAGGCAAATCGCCTTTGCAGAAAATATGAAAGCCTTTGCCTGATATTGACTTTTCTGTGTATGTACCTTGAAAAATCTCTAGCACTTTCAATGCTTCACTATCAATACTTGTTTCACCGATGCAGTGATCAATATCAATACAGCAAATACCTAAGTCCTTTTGAAGTGCAAAAGCGATTCCAGTGCAGTAGTGATTCATAGCAAATTCAAATGCCGTCTTATAATCTGACCATGTTGATGGGTCGTTAGATTTTGCCCAACAAGCCTGTTCGTTTATGTTTGGATTCAAAAGTTGTTTGGTTAGTTTACCTGCTTCTTTCTTATTTGGGAAAGAACGAAAGGCAACCCAATTAGGCAACTTCTTCATCTCTTCAGGTATATACCACTCGTAAGAATTTTGTCGAAACTTGCTGTTTGCAAGTGTATTTGATAAATATTTTGTATTCATGTGCTTATCCTTTTGTAATTTTTAATTTTTCGCTCGCTCAGACGCATTCTAAGCGGAAAGTTGTTTTGGAATTTCATTTTCGGCGAGAATTTTTTGCTCACTTTTAACCTCCGTTGTCGGTTTTTCACCAAAGATTTCTCTGAGATAGTTTGGAGCTTCAATTTCTACTGCCACCCTTTGTTGTGGTGATATGATTGAGAACATATGACCTCTTTCAGCTTTACTTATAAAATTAACTTCATTTTCGTTGAGTGGCTTCGTTGATTTGTATAGTTCTATAACATCATTGAGTGCATTCGCTGGCAGTTTGAATATAAATGAATACTGACACGCATTGATGATAGCTTTTGTTTTATCTGCCACATCTGAAGAAGATATAAAGTCACCAATGTTTTGCGTTGTGAACATGATATTGCCATAGTATTTACGAATACGTCTTGCCATTTGAGCAAAGAAGTTCAGAGCTGCTATCATTTCTTTATCAAAATAAACGTGTGCTTCATCTATAAACAAAATAATTTTTCGCTCAATACCAAATTTTTCGTTTAGCTCTTTGTTCTTGATAACTTCCAAATTGCAGAACCTCAGAATTAGTAACATCTGAGCATTTGCCAAAGTTTTGTTCTCCGTTATGAGCATAGACCTAAAATCAAAGTTAATGAAATTTGAATCTATCTGCATGGTTGTGTAACCATTCCACAAATTAGCATATCTGCCTTGATGTGAAAATTTAGATATATAGTTGAGTAGCAACCTTAATGGTGGCAATTCAAATTCGTATTTAGACTGCAAAATCTTGCTTTCTATAAGTTCATACAAATCATCAAAGATTGGATAATCTTCTGATTTCAATGACATGAAGTCAGTGTTTTCATCAATATTCTTTTGAGCATACGTTTCAATTATCAATGAGTTGAGCTGTTCAAAAACATCATCAGGAAGTTTTGGAAGTACCACCCTGAAGAATGATTCTAAAAACTGCAAGTGTGGATAGAACATTGAAATTCTATATTCTTCCTCTTCTTCTTCGAGCTCCTGCGTGACTTCAAAAGGATTGATTCTACCACCATTGGCATTACTCACGTCAATAGAAACACCACCCATGTTTCTAGCAAACTTTGCATACTCACGTTCAGGGTCGAAGATTATAGTCTTTATGTTGCTCGTTGCATACTTGGCAAGCATGAGCTTACTTGCAAATGACTTACCCGAACCTGACTGACCAATAATAAATGCGTTGCCATTCAGCCTTGTTTGATTATCACGATAAAACATATCTAGCACGCAAGGCTCACCGTTCGATTGTCCTATCACTATTCCTTTCGGATCGTTTATGCTATACGATATGAAAGGGAAAACTGCCGCTAGTGTTGTTGCAGGGATTCCTATTGAATGCCCTATTGTTTGACGTGTTAGATTGTTTGCAATCATCCACTTTGATGTTTCGCCATAGTTATATGACGTCCTGAAATTATCGTTGTTTATCGCTTTTTTGGCAGCTCTTCTACCCGCCATTTTCATATCTGTTTCATATATTGTCGCACCGAGTGACACATCATAAAGGTGGTCATTCCCAAGTTGCAACTGCTTTAGCGATTCCTTTAATGAATTGATGTGAATTTCTATACCCATCTTCACCGACTCATCTTGCTCTTGCATAAACCTTAACTTTAGTCCCCGTATAGATTTGTCAATATCTTTCATCGCCCTATCACGAGGTCGCAACTTGATTTTCATCGTAACCCTAGAATTTGGAAGATGAAATAGATTATACCCCCATGCATTGCCAACTTCGATTGGATAATCTGCAACTGCGATATGACTGGTGATAACATCATCAACTATCGCTCTGTTGAACTTGATATTAATATTTGAGGGCATGAGATACTCATACACTTGCTCTTTCGTGTAGCCATCATGTAAAAAGTCATGCTTTTCATTACTGTATAAATCCTCTTCATTTAAGAATGGTGTCCACGCATTTTTAACAAATATTCCTAGCTCTTCATTATTGAGAATTTTGGAGCGGATATCTAGCTTGCCAATTTCAAGCGATATTTGCCTTGCTATTTCTTCAGCTTGAGTTTTATAATCTGCTATGATTTGCAAATAAAAATGTTCTGCTTGAAGTCCACCTGATTCAAGTTCTTCATACATCTCACCATTTTTCATCAGTATAAACATTCGCTTGTCATACTCATCTTTTGTCATCTGACCGCTCTTATAATACTGCGTTAAAACTTCAACTTTACTCACGTTGTTCTCGTATATAATTTCGCCATATGATATCGCCCTGTTTAGCTTGATGATATGTATTTCTGAATGCTCAATATCTGCTAGAGCTGCAAAACACATCGACATTTTATAAATGATACTGTCCTGTTCTTCTTCATTTTTGAGGGCAAATGGAATTGGTTTTATTTCTATAATTTTTGAACACATCTTTTCATAGTACAGCGTGTCATCTTGAATTTTTTGAACTGATTGCATTATCTTCATATCTTCTTTTTCTTTGGTAAAAGTTTTCTTTGATACTAAGTGCAACAAATATCCAAATGTTATTTGATAAATTCTATCACCATCCACTTGCGTGAGCGACAGTATAATAAGCACTATAAGCCCCGCCACAAGATACCATTTGATTTCAATGTTTGAAAGTGATAGACCTGCAACAACTATCAACCCTACCGCAATGATTAATATATCAAGTAGCGAAAGAAACTTGAAAAAATTATTTCTATATTTGGAATTTTTTGGTATAACTCTTAACATACTAACCTCCTTATGGTTTACCCGCAGAGCCACTGCCACCTTGTGTCTTATTTATCCAGTCCTTCATCGTTTCGCCAAATCTTGAACTGCCTACACTAGATGAAACATAGCCTCCTGCTCCTTTACCAAAGTTTGATACAATTCCTTTAAATCCACCCGACGTGCCACCTTGAACTGCACCCGAAATGCCTCCAACAGTAAGTCCTGCTCCATGCTTTGCAGTTGTCGCAACTGTTCTCGCCGCATAAACTCCCGTGCCAATCGCAACACCAGCACCAACTTTAGCCATATTCATAAGTGCCATTTGACTGCCCACATTTTGTTGATGTTCCATGTTTCCTGTTCCTAAAAGTTGAGAGAACACAAGGTTCGCGCCATTCAGAGCGAACGCACCACCAATCACAAAAAGCAGTTGAATAATTCCGTTTGCAACAGAGTTATTAGTATCAAATATCACCCCTGGATTGATTATGATTTTTGGCACAATCATGAAGTATAAATTTACAGTGAGAACAATCGCATAGGCTGATATAACTTTAGATATCATCAAGTCACGCCACTGTTTAAACCTCGTGCCGTCATCTAACGGTTGTGTTGAAATCATGAGGGGTGAAAGGATATAAAGCAGCATCACATCAAATATTCTTTTCACAAACGTGAAAGAACAAAGTATCAAAGACACAAGCATAGCAATGCACCCTGCAAAGGCGATGAATACATTTAATCTTGAAGTTGGGATATAATAAATTCCATCTGTATCCGTCCAATTTTCAATGTCCATATAAGCATAGTTTGGGAAAGTTTGTCCTTGAGAGTAAAGTATACTGTCACTACCAAAAATGGCACTTCTACTTATTTGACCATCGGGAAAAAACATATCCACCGTACTTTCATCTTTAAAATACAGATTTTGAGCTACTTCCGACCACCTAACACCATCAACTGTCATATCGAAGATTTTAGCCTTATCGTATTCATTTTCAGCAAGCAACATAAGCATTTGCCCGCCATACGATATCTCCATATTATCGTTAGCATCTTCAGTGCTATATACAAGTCCTTGTTCTAGTGCCATATTTATTTGCCCCATTATAACGTTAGTGCAAAAAATCAACACAACGAGAAGAGTTGGAACTAATATAATATTTACAGCACTTGTTATGAATTTTTCAAATACACTGCTCGCATTCACTTTTTCATCAGACACCTGCATTGCTCTTATAAATCCTATGATTGTAAAGAGAAATAACAACGCAAAGCCTATGCACATCGTTCCAACTAAAACAGCTCTCGTTGCATCATCATCAAGGAAATAAATCAATAGATTTGATGACTCACCACCGATATTAACATTTTCAAGTCCTACTAATTTTTCAAATAGTCCAATGAGCAAATCAATTACCCCTGCGACATAAATTGTCACAGACAAGAATAATTCTTTGATTGCTTCGACATACCAAGCATCGGGGTCTTCCTCTTTCACGTTGTTATTAACAGCTGGAGCTTCAGGACCACAATCAGGGCAATCCATCATGCCATCACCTTCGCATAAATAACATTGAATAAATCCATCATTGCCACAAAGCGTGCATGGTGCTTGATAGTATAATGAATTATCATAACCAGAGCCATCACAAAATACACAAGCTATGCCATGACTATCTCCACAATCATTTTGACAAGGTATTTCCCCCGCACCAAGACAAGTGTTACACACAATCAATACTGCTTCAGTTGCTTCAACTGTTATAGTTCCGCTCACATAAACATCTGCACAGTCAAAGCACGATAGTTTGACTTCCACAAAATATTCTGAAGGACTGACCTTCTCTTCTTCGCCATTTTCATCAGTGATTGTTTTCATATCACCCTTGAATGAATATGTGTTTGACGTTGCGTTTTCTATTTCTTCACCATCAATATACCATTGATAAGTTATTGGATAGTTATATGCATTACCATCAGAATCAACTCCCGCTGCTATAACTTGCAATGTTTTTGAGGCATACTCTGTTATGGTTGCATCTGAGAAAGCTGAAGTGACTTCTATATACGTTTTTGCCGCAACTAAGAGCGTTACTTTTGAAGATGTTACAGTAAACCCTTCGTAGCTCGCTTGCACATATATCAAATATTCGCCTGAATCCAAATTTTCGCCTATTGAAAGCGTGCTTCCTGTTTCACCTGAAATAGCAACTCCATTTCTATACCACTGATAAGTGATACCGCTTGAACTCGTTGTTCCATTGGAATACCCTACCTCTGCTGACACAGAGAACTTCGCATTTTCACCTTCTACTATTGACTGCGATTCTATATCTTTTGTGATAGAAATATCTGTCGCTGCCGCATTGACCGTGAGCGTTGCAACAGTGGAATTTATATCTGAAAATCCATCTGTAGACACCTTTACATAATAGGTATATGTGCCTGAAGATAAATCACTACCTACAGTTATAGAACTGTCTGTTGCACCCGTTATTTGCACGTTATTTTTGTACCATTGGTAGCTTATATCACTTGTAGATATTGTTCCATCTGAATATTTCCTTTCAGCAGACACAGCAAACACAGTACTTTCACCTTGAATTATCGCCACGCTTTGAATATCTTGCGATATATAAAAATCTGTCACCGCAGGTAGCACAGTTAAAACCACGTTTGATGACTTCAAATCATCAAAACCATCCGCTGAAATAATAACGTAGATAAGCACTGTACCCACTGCTTCATCTTCTCCAATTACTAGCACATTTTCAGTTTCGCCTTCAATCACTGAACCATTTTTATACCATTGATAACTAAGTTCTCCTACACTTGTTGTTCCATCGGAATAAATCGCCTCTGCTTCCACCTTAAACACTGTGTTTGAGCCTTCAATAATTGTGACATCTTGCAAATCTTCATTTATTCCTAAATTGATCGGTGCAGCTTCAACGGTTACTCCAATAGCTGATGATGTAACATCAGATAGACCCGTTGAAGACACCACTGCTTTAAAATAATACGTTCCAACACTCAACTGTGAAAGGTTGTATCCATTACTTGTTGCTCCTGAAATCGCTGTTGCCGTGGATGGGACAAAATCTTCATAAGTTGCCATATGCCATTGATAGCTAACTTCTGCTGTTTCTGCTGAATATTGAACTTCTGCAACTACTGAAACAGCTGTGTTATCGCCCTCTTTAATGACTTGACTGCTAATGCTTTCTGATATTATGCAAATTTCAGGACTGCTTATCATTCCATCAACGCATGATTCACAATCTAAAGTTCCACTACCTGCATTATCTTCCATGAATGCTATATAGTTTGAATTTGAATAATAAGCGTATGAGTTTGTAATTTTAAAGTATGTACTGCCACTTCCTCCACACGTTGAACAAGCCCAAAACCAATATTCATTGTAATAATAAGAAACCACACCACCTGTCACCCTCGTATAATCGGAATCCATAGTGTATCCATATCCTGAGCAATCAGGGCAATCCGTTGAACCTGCACCCAAGCAATCAGAACACATTGTATCGAGATAACCAAGTAACATGATTTCATCATTATTTGAATTTGTATCTACAAGCCTATTAATAGTATCCAGTTCACCTGGGTGGCAATCATCTGTGCAAACTTCAATTATATTTCCCGACTCGCAGTATTGCATTGCAAATACTTTTTGCTGTTGCCACACAGTGGATAAACCACTAAAATAAGACAATACCAAAGCAACAACTAATAATATAGCTATTTTCGGCTTAAACTTTTTGACTCGCATATTATTTTTCATCTACAACGCTCCTTATTTTTTTGAATGGGATGGGGTTTATACGAACTCCCCTCAAAACGTTTGTTACTGCCTGTATGTATTACGCACCAGTGCCAGTTCCAGTAATAGATGTAGTCAAATCAATATCAGTAAGCCATGCTGCAAGTTCAGGGATTGCAACGTTCAAGATTACGATTGTTAGGAAAATAGCGACAAAACACACAATAGAGTTTACAAGTGCTTTGTTTGCTGCCATGATTTGGTTTTCATCTTCTGCCTTAGATTTCTTAACAAGTTTTGTGATAATTGTGATAACACCAAAAGTTGCAACTATTGCTAGAACAACTGGCACAAGCACAGTGTTAAATAGTGAAAGAATTGGTTCTAGAATTGCATCAATATCCAAAGTTGTGCTGTCTGCCATAAGTGTTGAAATAATGTTTGTTGTCATAATGTTTCTCCTTTTTTAAAAAACTTTTTAGGGATTCACCCTCTTATTTGAATCGAATTCGCCTTCTTCTTGCGAGTTCGCAAGCAACTCCCGCAAGGGATATTCCCCCTGCTCCAGTTGCGATTTTGCCCGCTGTGTTCAATTTCCACGCTTTTGAAAAAGTGACCACTGTCGTGTTACCTGCCTTGTCTGAAACTGTTATTACATACGAACCATCATCAGATATTTCTTCGCCGACTGCATAGCCTACGAAGTCTTTATCATTTTTTGCTACGCTTGCAACAACATTTTCTTCATTCCAAATAACACTTGCCTTACCTTCCGCAACACCACCATTTATAAAACCAATGGTTTCTACTGTGGGTGGTATTGTATCTATATAAACATCGAGTGTGGTTTCCTCCCCACTGATGGTATTTTTATACGTTAGTGCATAATGACCATCGCTTGTCAGGCTGATATCATTTCCTTCAAGCTGCGTATACACTAAATCAAAAAACATCATCTGCCATTCATAGTCACTAGGAAGCGTGTAGGTGAACTCTTGCATTTCATTTGTCACCACAACAAACTCTGTATAAAACTCATTGCCATAGTCATCTGCGGCAAGGAGCGTATAAAAACCAGAGTCTGATATTTCGCTTGAATAATCTATTTGTTCACCATCTTTCGTGATTGTGATTGTTAGATTCTCCCATGTGTCTACCCAAACAGCAGTGCTTGAAATTAAACCATTTTCCACTGAAACTGATATCCCCACAAGGTTATCTATTTCAAATGTATAGACTGTTTGATTTCCCGCTTTGTCTGTCATCGTTATCGTATAAAAACCCGAATCAGTGATTTCTTCACCATATTCGTATGTTTCCGAGTTGCCGCCATTATGCTGCAAACGCACAGTGACGTTGTCTTCCGTCCAACCGAAAGTTACTATTTCTTGTGTTTTCCCACCATCTGTAACACCCACCAAATAACCTATTGGAGCGGTTGTATCAATAGTGAAATAATGATGATAAACATCATCGCCACAGTATATCGAAACGATATATTCACCATCCGAAGATAATGTATCGCCCCATGAATAGCTACCAAGTTTTGTGCCATCTTTGATAACACCAATCATCGCATCGCTATCTACCATTGTGAATTTAACAGTGCTGTTATGCACAGTAGGGACTGAGCTTGTAATTCGAGAACCAACCGTTATCGTGTATGGCTTGTCCTTTTCGAGAATAGAAAATTCAAAGGAATATATTCTTCCACTTTCAGTCACAACTTTGATGGTATAGTCCCCCACATCTTCAATAAGCTCGCCCTTAGAATATGTTTCCCAGTCGCTATCATTTATTGATATGGTTGCTTCAACATTCATCTCTTCATACCAATCAACTTGCACGCTTTCTGTTGTTGTGCCGTAGTTATCCACTCCCACAAGGAATGGCTCTAAAATGACGTTCATAAGGAAAGTACTTTGATAATTTGTATCGGTTAATGTTGAATACTTGTGTCTTAAAATCAAGGTGTATTCGCCATTATTGATGTATTTATATTCAATATTGACTGTTGCAATATTGTCAGTTTGAGATTGGGTATATGTATAGCTCTCGCCATTTTTCAAAATCTCAAGTATGTATTTATCTTTATCGTATTCGAGTATCACATTAGAAACCGCCATATTACCCGATATACCGCTCGTATAAGAAAACGTTGGTGAACCCGCATAAAACTCATAATAATACGAATACGTGTTGCCGTTATGAAGAAGATACACTCTGTAACCACCCTCGCCACCAAAGCTATATTCAAGCGTTTGGGCATTTACCGCTGTCCCATTTTTGTCATACATAATTTCATAGCCGTTATACTCAATCCAAACATCTTCATAGCTTGTTAGCAGTGTTTTGTTAAGAGTTATTGTCACGCTAGAAGTGGTTTTCGCAAAAGTTACACCGACGTTTTCACTGCCTATATTTACAGTAAAGCTAATAGCGTTCCCGCTTCTGTCATAAATAGTGATTGTGTATGTATCTTCCAAAGTTAGAACTGGCATTTCTTCATCCAAAAGTCTGTACCACGATGTGCCATACTGAGATTTAACTTTTATCATAGCTTCAGGATCTATATCGTTTAAACTTGTTATCTGAAAAGATTCATAGTAAAAAACTCCATTATCCAATTCTTCAGAACTAAATACCACATCAAGTGTTGACCCACTATAATTGGATACGCTCGCTTCTATCGTGCTTATTTCTTTGTCACAATAGACATAGAATTTTGAAGAGTTACCCGCATCATCAGTTTCTATAATTTCATATAGACCATTGCCACCCACCGCAAACACGCTGCTTATGTTAGTGCCATAAGAGAAATCATAGAATTCACCAGTTGCGATATTTTTTACTGTTATCACGCTACTATCGCTGCTTGCAAATGTATAACTTGAAAGCAAATATGCTGTCACTCCATTTATTTCAATAGTTTTTGAATGCATATCTGCAAACATCTTTGAAGAGCTGAGTAAACTCCCGTTGAAATATTCCGCACTCACAGTATCAGCAAACATTTCTTTAAATTTGCCGTGCAAGTTTTCTAGTGAAAAATAGCAAGTGTAGGTTTTACCCTCGTAGAATTTGTAGTATGTTCCGCTCGAAACCACTTCACCTTCAGCAAGAATTTCAGCAAACACATCAACGCTGTTCCACGTTGCAGAAACAACCATTGAATTCATTGCATATTCGATATAAGCTGCTTCTGCGTTTTCATAACTCGCATAATACATTCCATTTATTCCAAAATATTTTGAAACATGGTATACCGACTTTAGGTTAATTTGTTCTTGATTGTAGCTAGGTGCTTTTTTATCAATCTTGATTGTGTAATATTTCTTTGTGTTTTTATTTGTGTTATCCACAACGATTTGATATGTCACTTCACTGTTTTCATCTGCCGACAAGTCAAATGTTCCTGCTTGCAATGTGCTTTGCGACATTATTTCTCCAGTAGACATATTTGTGATAGTCACGCTGCCATCAACCATATCACCCCATGAAACAACTACATCGCTGTTATATGCGTGATATGAAGGAGTTGTTTGCGATTCACCGTATTCTAGCGATTCACCATCAAAATACACATCAATATCAACTGTTCCAATGTTTACAGTAAAAGTCATGGAATTGCCACTTCTGTCATAAATGGAAATTGTATATTCACCGCTCTCTATTAGCACTGGCATTTCTTCATCTAAAAGTCTGTACCACTCTGTACCATTTTGAGATTTTACTCTCACCATAGCTTGAGGATCTATATCCTCAAGGCTTGTTATCTTGAATGATTCATACGTGAATACCCCACTGTCTAGCTCTGCTTTGGTTAAAATTACATCTTGTATAAGCCCGTTATAATTGGATATCTCTGCTGTGATAGAACTAAGCTCGTTATCATAGTAGATATAATAAACAGAGCTATTACCCACATCATCCGTTTCCGTGATTTTATAAAGACCACCACCTGAAACAGTCAAAATATCATTGATGTTGCTCTTATATTCCAATTCATAGCACTCACCTGTTGCGACATATTCCATAACTACTGAAACGCTGTCTACACTGACAAATTTATAACTATTAACAAGATAAGCCTCCACGCCATCAACGCTTACCACGCTGTTATACATATCTTCATATATCTTTGATGATGAAAGTTTGCTTTCATTGAAAACTCCAGTCTTGATTTCACTAGCAAGCAATTCTTTCAGCATTTCCTGCAAGTTCTCTAACGAGAAATAGCATATATATGTATTGCCTTCGTAGTATTTATAGTAAGTTCCACTTATTGGAACTTCACCATCCGCTAAGTTTTCCGCAAACACATCCACGTTATTCCAATATGCCTTTGTCACCATGTTTTCCATAGCATATTCAAGAAAAGCTGTTTCCGCATTTTCATAGAGTGCATAATATATTCCGTTGATTTCAAAATATCTTGATAGATAATAATCTGAATTGTTTTCAAGTTGTTGCACGTTATATTTTGGAAACTCTTTATCAATCGTTACTGTGCAAGACTTTATATTGTCGCCGAGATAATCTGATGAAGTGATTTTATAGCTCACCACACTGTCATATTCTGCTGTCAAAATATAATTTCCTGCTGTTTCACCTGACATAAGGATTTCTTCACCTGTTGTGAGGTTTTTTACAATTACATGAGCTTTTTTAGTGGCTAACCATGAAAGCTCTACATCTCTATTGAATGATAGAACGCTCTCTTCTGTGAGTTCACCATCTATGTATATATCGGGCGTTTGATAGCCACACATAACTTTTACACATGATTGATTCCCTGCTATATCTGTGATTACAAACAAATATTCAGTGTTTTGCACCCCAACAATCTCACTGCCAAGCACATAATCCACTTCTGCGCCGTAAAATTGCATTTTAACTGTCGCATCCGTATCATCAGTTGTCACTTTGAAAACTTCGTTTGGCGATATGATTAAAACAGCTTCATCATCATACCCATTTGAACCTTGCCAATAGTCTTGCCACTCATCATCCACAAAATATGAAAGATAAATTTCAGGGATTGTTTTATCAATAATCACTTGATAATATAAACTCTCTCCACCAGAGCTACCACTCACACCTTCCTTATTTTGCGTTACCACTTCAAATGAAATTGTATAGTCATCTTCACAAGCAAAATTCATGCTTTTTATGTTCAGATTGTTATAATCTGAATATGTCACCACACTATCGTTGATTGTTACTTGACCGCCCTCATCATTGATTTCCCAAGACAAAAGGCAATCTTCATTCAAATAAATCATCGTGGGGCTTGTCTCAGTTCCGCCTTTATAGACATAGCCGTTGAATTTTACAGTAGGTGCAGAGTCTGGAACATACACTTCTTCAGACCCACCACATACACTGCAATCTACCTCACCTGTTTCATCACAAGTGTCGCAATCTACTTTGCCATTCACACAATATCTGCAATCATACCAACCGTTCACACACTCAGGACAATCTAATTTCCCATCATCACAAAGTGAACAGTATGCATTGCCATCACCTGTGTAGTAACCGCCCTTTGCATCACAGTCCTCACACAAAAATGGACCCATGACTTCGATATATCCAGTTCCCGCTTTGCTTGTAGCAGAGTTCATTCTTTCGCCGTTGCCCCCACAAGTTGTACAGCTAAAATTCTCTCCTGATATTGAGGATGTGTACCACCCTTTACCATCACAATCACTGCATATTTGTTGTTTACTGGCAATTACAAAATCACCATCACACGTTTCGCAAACAACCCAATCGTTCTTTCCATCTCCACCACATGAATCACAATCTAACTCACCTGTTTGGTCGCAATCATAGCACTTACGTTCACCGTCATAGCAGAATGATTTCGTGCAATAATACCAACCTTTTCCATTACAGTCATCGCAATCAACTCTGCCGCCATCACACGCTGTACAAGTGACCATTGCCATAAGCTGAATATCTTCTAATCCACCAAAATCTATGAGTGTTTGAATTTCATCAAGACATATAGTATCGAAACAATGCTCATGATTATCTATGCATTCATCTTCATTGCAATCTTCGCAACCAACCACACTGCACGTATGCTCTTGCGTTACTGTACTTGCTTGAACTTGAATACTTGGCAATATAAAAGTTGATAGCATAACAATGAGCAGAAATAGCGATATTCTAACGATTCTTTTTCTGTTTTTAAATTTCCCCATTTAAGCCTCCTTTGGCTAGAAATTTTTAAAAATCTTCACCTATTCAAACCTATCTGCAACATCACAATCATGACATCTGAATGGTCCATAAAGCACTACGTATCCAGTGTTGCTACACGTTTCACACATCGCACCTTCCTCGCAATAGCCAAACGCACATTCGCAATCGAAACATATAACTTGTTTTTCATCACAAATGCCATCGTCACCACAAGCCTCACACAAAACCCGATTCGACTCAACACTTAGGTCATTTACATAAATGTCTGTTTGATTTACATAAATGTCTTCACAACATTCATCGTGACAAATATCTGCCTCAGTATTGCTTGTTGCCATTGGTATAAAAATTGCAGCTGCAATAACGAGTATCGTTATTCCAATAATTATTAGTTTTGTTTTATTCATCTTTAATAGTCTCCTTTAACAATCTTTTTATAGTTACAAATTCACTTGAAAGTGCCGTAACAATATGTGTTTTGCCCTCATCTTCCGCTTTATCCATAGCGAGTGCGATGATATCTAGCAAACTTTTGTAGTCCTCTTGTGCAAACAATTTTTCTATTATTTCCGCACGTTCAATTTCATATAGCGACACAAATTTTATTACTGTGTTGCTTATATATTTTTCTTTCTTTTTCACCTGTTGCACTTCCTGTGATTCATCAAATTCTTCAGGGATTTCAAATCCTTGATTTCCACTTATGTCATAGTAGTTATCACTCACATCAAACACCTTTCCACTAGCTCGTTTTATAGCGTATTCCCCCGCTACAAAAATTTTGGACTTGAATATTGGTGTAAACTTTGAAAAAAGTGGCAGTTTCCCACTCATAAGCACAATGGTGTTCCCCATACTTTTTGGTGGATTATTGAGCTTAGACAGTTGACTTGGATATATCACTGGTCGCTCTTTTGTTGACATATTTCCCGTGTAGTCCCCAACTCTGTTTGATGATACTGAAGAACTTGTGACAGTATAGTTTCCACATTTTTTTGAAAATGCTTCAAGCGTGCCTAGCTCTTTTGAACCAATAAATACTTCGATGTTGCAGTTAGCTTTTATACTTTCTGCTGTTGTCTTGCCATATATCTTTTCAATTTGGTCATACGATTGAACAACCAAAACAAAGAAAATCTTTCGTGATCTCGCAACAGCGAGCATATTATCCAGTTTGTTTAGTTGTGGCAGATTGCCAAACTCATCAATTATGAAATAGACAGGGCGACTTAGCACTGAGCCTTGATTCCCTCTCGCTTTTCCCACGAGCTCTTTGTATGTTATAGAAAAGAATGCTGAAGCGATATCGTATCTTCCTACACGCTCATCAGGTATTTTCAAAAAGAGCGCCGTTGGAACATCATCGAAAGTTCGCACGTTGACTTTGTTATTTGAAGTCATTGAGCAAATAGAAACGTCTGAAAACATTGCCATTGCATCTGCAATAACAGTGAAGTAACTTTGCAATGTTCTATCTGTTGTATCTAGTACTTGACTAACTCTTATGCGTGCTTCTGACGTCTTCGGTCTGTTATAGAAGTATTCCTTAAGCTCTGCACAATCGTTTTGGGTGTTAGCAGACATCATTCTTACCGCCGCAAAATTAAATTTATCCTTTGTCATGACTGATGATTTGTTTTCGCTATCTTCAAGCATTGCGATAAGTATTGCTTGCAAAAATCTCTGCATACCGCTATCCCAAATCTTGTCTTTTGCGTTTTCATCAACCTTGAAAAGCGATAGCACCAATTCCCTTATATCGTCATAAACTTCATCGAGAATTTCTAGCCGTTTTTTCTTGTTGTTTGTTTTAAGCATTCGTTGATATCGTTCGTATATTGGAGTGAGAGGATTCCACCTTGTTGAATTTAGTGGTTGAATAAGGTCGATAAGCTGAATGCTGTATCCAAGCTCAGAAAGTGGCTGAGAATGCCTTGCAAATAGCTCACCTTTTGGGTCTGAAATAATCATCGAAGGCTTGTCCTTGCACCTGCCCAAAATTTCAATCGTTGGCGATATGTATGTTTGCGTTTTACCACTTCCCGTGTTACCTATAACCAAAGTGTGAATTGGGTCTGCAAACAATACATCTAGCTTTTTACCCTTCTCGTCTGCTCCAACAACTATGCCACTATTTGTGCTAGGCAATTCTTCCAAACTCACTTTCTTATAATTCTCTGCAACCTCTTTTTTTGTCATAAAATGGGAGTTCTCCAGTCCAACATCAATCAGTTTCGACTGCCCCACACGAGATAGCATTCCACCGTTGAATGATGATATAAGACAGAGCATAAACACCGCATATGTAAGACCAATAGTTTGCCAGCACCTTATTCCCATAAGGTATCCAAACTTGATTTCTACCGCTTGATATCCTGACTGCAAAAATGATTCAATAACTATTCCAATAAAAATTGAAATTATCAAACCAACTACCGCTAAAACAATATTGACTTTAACGTACTTTTTCACATTGTTTTCTCTCCTCCTCTTCTTTATCATTCAGTATTTTGAGCCAGTGGAAGTTCTTCTTTATATGCTCGGCATTGTTTTCACGCAAAATCCATTTGAATGCTTTGTATGTGATTTTTGAAAGTCCTTTTTTTATCATTCGCACAGATGCTGACTTTTGTTTTGAACTTCTCTCGCTTGCGTATACAACATCTATTTTTTCCTTGCAAAAATCAATGTTATCCCTCACTTCTTCACAGCCTTGCAAAACAATTCCGCCCATTCGCTTGAATAAATCTTGCCTGAAAGTCTCCGACTTACTCTGCAACGCTTCACGTTTGTTTCTCGCCTTATCAAAAGAGTTCATCTCCCTTTCTGCTTCTGCTAGTTTTGAAAAAGTCTTTATATAATGATTTTTTATTTCATCATCAGACCTTATAATCTTCATAGAAAAGTCATCCACCATTTTCTTTTGAAACGGATTCAAATCCTTATACTTAGTACCTTTTTTTAGATTCAGGCTAGTTACCAAAGTCTTGAAATCTTTGAACAGTTTTCCATTCTCTGAAACATCTTTGAAATCACTTTTTAGATAATCCATAATCTTATCTCTTGTGTCATATAGATTGATTTGACTGAATGTGAAGTATCTGAAAAATGATTGCTTGAGATAGTCAATTTCCTGCTCTCTCACATTGCCTTTGAATGTGTATTTAGTTGTGCCGTCCTTCATCTTTCTGAACGGTGCTTTTTCATAAAAGGTATAGTGGATGTGAAAATTATCAGTGTTTTCATGGAGCGAACCTAGCCATTCGATATTTTTTGAACTGAGATGTGTACTATCTAAAAACTTGTCAAACACATTCTTCATTGAGTTATATGCTTGGGTGGATGTTGAACAGTGTTTGCTTCCAAAATCCTTTTCAAAAGTAATAACACCGCTCCAAATATTCCCACCATTTTGCTTGAGTGCTTCTCTATGTTTTTGTTTACGCTCTTCTGACAGCATTCCTCCTCTATCAAAAAGCCCCGTCGACCTTTCTTGCTTATTTCTCGTTTGCTTTTTCTTATCATCCATATAATCGACATAAGACTTCTTTGTGTTATTTGGCACGCTATCACCTCTTGTCGCTTCAAGATAGTATCCGTAATCTTTAGGTGAACCCGTTTCCATATATGCCAAATGACTGTTCTTGCTATTGCAAGTGAAGAATGCTCTCTTCTTTTCCCATGATGAAACATCACTTTTTTGATTTAACGAACGTGGCTCGGGCGGTGTAAAGTTAAAGAAAAAGTTAATTTCATTACCGCTTGCCATATTTCACCTCGCCTTTATCTCACTTGCCTACCTTTATATGTCAACAAGTCCAACATTTCCTCAAACCGCTCAGGCAAAGCATCATGCAATCCACATTCTATTGCTCTACCATCCACGCTCTCGCCATCTGCCATTTGCATTATCACGTTATAGATGACACACAGCATTTTTGTTTGTATTTGATTGTCAATCGCTACGTTTTTCATTCCACCTATAACTTCACGAGAGGATTCACGAGTTGTTGCTGTAAGCTCTTGAATTAACGTTTCTTCAGATTCAATTTTATTTATCTCTTTTGCGTATAATTTATCTACATTTGCTTCACAAAGTGTCAGACAAATTGAAGAAAACGTCTTCCCTTGCTTTCTTGCGATAGCTTCTATCTTTTCTATGATTTCTTGGTCATATATTCTTATTCCAACTCTTTTCATACACTTATCGCCTTGCCTCCTTTGGATTGGTTAATATTTAATGCCTTTGATATTTGCAATGCAAAATCCTTAGCGGATATTTCCACACAGTTATCACCTTTAGTGAGTTTGAAAGCAAATTCATCGGTGAAGCTCAGCTTAAAAGACAGCATATTATCTTTTGAAGTGCTATCTCTTTTCACGAGCTTATTGGGATGATAAAATTGATATCCTTCAAAGTCACTTCCTTTTGGCATTTCAAACAGCGTTGCCTTGCTACATTTCTTTATGCAATTTGTTTCATTCATACAAAGGGAGTTCCACGTTTTTGTTTCGCCTTTCTCTTTTGTACGTGCATTTTGTACGGACATTTGTTCATTATCATCTTGTACGTACGTTTCAGCATTTTGCAGCCGCAAATCTATTCCTAAGTTCTTTGCGTGTTTGTCGATAAAGTTTGTTATCACTGTCGCATCCTTGATTGCCATAAACAGCTCTTTTGGATTTTCTTTGATAGTTTTATGCCAACTCTTGATATATGCACTGTGGTTTTTTATATGGTCTTCACTAACTTGCAAATCGTATGAACTTGCCATGAACATTGAAGATATTTCAGCACGCAACTCTTCTTTTGCATACTCTTCTTTGCTAGGCTTAGCAATCCCGTTGAATCGTCCTAGTCTAGTGCTATGCCCCGTTGAATGAGCCATCTCGTGAACCGCTGTTGCATAGAAGTCATAATCTGTATCAAAGGTGCTTTTAAGTGGAATATGTATGTAGTCTGCTTGCGGTCTATAATATGCATTAGGACCTCCATATTTAATTTCGCAACACCAATTATCCATGAGCTTATCCAGTGCTTGATTTTGTGCATCTGTCATTTCTGATGTCACTTTTGCAGCTTTGATAGGTGGCATTCCCTCAACATCATCAGCAGAATAAACTTGCGAAAACCGCATGATTGTTTGCAAATTATCACGTTGCCACTGCTTTGCTTCTTCAAAAGTCATCCCTTTTGTCGCTTCTTCAAAATCTTCATACGTCACTTCTTTTTTTGTTTCAACGTTAATAATTCTGAAAAATTCAATAGGTATTCCTTGCGAACCTTTCTTGATTTTCCAATTACGATCGCTCGCTTGTTTGAATGTGCAATAACGTGGGTCTTCCCTTTCGTTTAACATTTGGTCAAAACTCAATATGAAGTTATTCACTCCGTTATATGGCTTATGAGATATTGCATTTTGTGGTTGCAAATTCAGCCAACCTTGCTTCCATATTGAATTCCCATTTTCAAGCTCTTGCAGAACTTTTTCAACTATCGCTCTTCTAGGTTTAGAAAGAGAATCAAGCACAGATTTTCCACTGCTGTCAAGTTCGCTGTTTTGTGCCGGCTTATCGCTTGCCAAAACATCTTCTTGAATTGGCTTATGCGAAAAAAACTTTAAATTCTCTTTCCCATCTTCTCGCTCCACAATCAAAATGTCATCTTCTGCCAAATCATGCAATCTCTGAACATAAGGCTCTATGGCGTGCTTTGGAACTCCACACATTGCAACAAATTCATCATCATTGATTCGCCTTCTTGTCAATGTCAGATCCAAAAGGTGACTGACTTTTCTTGCATCATCATCGAAAACTTCAAAGAAATCACCTAGTTGATAAAACATGATTTTATCTTTGTGTTGATTTTTCAATTCCAAGAATTTCTCATACATTGGCGACATTGCCATCATTCCACCTCCACTGTTTCTTCAGATTCAAAATCACAGCCTTGAAACTCTTCATAATCTTGACTTTTGAATGTTTCTAACCATTCTTCCATTGTCATTTTCATCGCTTCCCTCCTATATGCTTAGTGAGCATTTTTTTGCATACATCTGAGTGTTTTGCCTATTCATTAGCTCTCTTTCAAGAGCTTCTCTTATACTTGACATAAAACTGATATCATGCTTCTTATCTGCATAAATTGATACGTCAATTCCCGTTTCAAGTCCCAATCTAATCTCTCGCATTTGCTCTGCATTAAACTGGCTATCTGAATACACTGAAATATCTAGTCCTGCCCTTTTTCCCGCTTCAATTTCATCTAGTTGCTCTTTTGTGAATTGCCCTTTAGGTTTGTTTTCCACATTGATAAGTGCTTCCACTTCTTTAAGCCTTACAAGTGATTGTTCAAACTCTTCTTGTTTATCAAAAGGCTTATCCACTGCAAGTTTGGCTGTCGACAGCTTGTTTTCTAGCTCCTCTAGCTTCACACGGGAAACTTCTTTTAGCTCTGGAATCTTATCTATTGCGTTATCTAGCCTAGTTAAATTTCCCGAGTCACTCGTTCCACGCTCAAACCTATATGTATGGTTACCCTTTACAAGAACATCTATTGTGTTTTTCATTGCTTGATATTCACAAAGCAATTTGAATCCTTTATACCTGCCAATTTCCACAGCTTCTCTAGCTCTCATGCAAGTTCTTGTTGCATCCATAAATGCTTCTCTTGCCTGCTCTTTTTCTGTGTATACCGTCTTGCCAATAGTGATACTGAAATCCGCTTCTTTATCAAGTGTTTTATAATGCTCAAGGTCAAGAGTTATTCGCTCGTATATGCTCGCATTCATTGCATGAGTTTGTGGATATTCTTTTAAAATGAAGTCTTGCAACCTGAACACTTCGTTCATGTGGTTATTTTTCAAAACTCTCAGTTTGTTTATCTTGATATCCAAATCCATTTTTTCTTTGATAAAAGGATTACCCGTAGCAAGCATTTTGATTTCTGCATAAGTTAGTGATGCTTCATCGATATCATCTGCACTTCTAGCAATAGATTTTGAAGTCATAACTTGACTTATGAATCGTTGCTTACCTTCGATTATTTGATATGAATACGCATCGAAAGTATCTTTTGTCACATATCTGAAGATATGGACTTCTATATTTCTATTGCCTTGGCGAATAATTCTGCCCGCACGTTGCTCAAGGTCTGATGGTCTCCACGGACAATCAAGGTCATGTATTGCAACAAGCCTATCTTGAACGTTTGTACCCGCACCCATTTTCGCTGTTGAGCCTAGCAGAATACGAATCTTTCCATTTCTAACTTTTTCAAATAACGCATCTTTTTGCTTATCTGTTTTCGTCTCATGAATAAATGCTATTTCTTCTTTTGGTATGCCCTTTTCTATGAGCTTGTTTTTAACATCGTCATAAACGTTAAACGAGCCATCTGATTTAGGAGTTGATAAGTCTGAAAATATAAGCTGAGTAGTGTTTTCTATGCCGTGGATTGAATTTGGACCTGTACCTTCTTGCCAAATCTTGAAAACATTCTCAACGCACGCATTAACTTTAGTGCCATCACTATCGGGAAATTCAGGATTTAAAAGCCTTGCATCAAGTGCCAATTTTCTTCCATCGTTGGTTATTTTTAAGAGGTTGTCTTCAGTTGAATCCACTTCACGATTTCTAACAGCATCCGCTCTTTCTGCTAGTGCTTCTATTTCTCTTTTTTGAATTTCAGTAGCTTCAACAGAAACGTTGTGATATATCGCCTTAGGCACTGGAAGTTCCAACATATCCGCAGTTTTTATATCCGCTATTTCCCTAAAGGTTGTCATGAGTTCAGGCAAATTGAAGAACTTACTGAACCTCGTTTTAGTCCTGTAACCTGTGCCTTCAGGTGCAAGCTCTATTGCCGAAACTGTTTCGCCAAAATTCGCTGCCCAACTATCGAAATGAGAGAGATTGAGTTCACGCAACCTCGCTGATTGCAAATAGCGTTGCATGGTATACATTTCCACCATCGAGTTTGATATCGGTGTTCCCGTTGCAAAAACTACACCTCTGCCATTTGTGATTTCATCAAGAAAGCGACACTTCATGTATAGGTCACTGCTCTTCATTGCTTCTGTTTGAGCAATGCCACCAACGTTTGTCATCTTTGTGAAAAGGAATAGGTTTTTGTAGTTATGTGCTTCATCCACAAAGAGTTTATCCACACCAAGCTCTTCAAAGTTGATAACATCATCTTTTCTCGTTTGACTGTTGAGCTTTTCTAACCGTTCTTCAAGTTTTCGTTTTGTTCGCTCAAGTGCTTTGATTGAGGCTCTTTCACCCCTATTGCCTTTAAGCTCTATAATTCCTTGAATAACTTCTTCAATCTGATTGCTAAGCTCTCTTTCTCTTCGTTCAATCGACATTGGGATTTTCTCAAACTGAGAGTGTCCTATGATGATCGCATCGTATTCGCCAGTTGCTATTTTCCCCGTGAACTTCTTTCGATTTTTCGTTTCAAAATCTTTCTTTGTAGTCACGAGAATATTTGCTGTTGGGTATAGCTTCATATAGTCTGTCGCCCATTGGTCAATCAAGTGATTTGGCACAACAAACATACTTTTATTACAAAGTCCCAACCGCTTTGATTCTTGAGCTGCTGCTATCATTTCAAAGGTCTTTCCTGCACCAACAACGTGTGCAAGAAGTGTGTTTCCACCATACAAAATGTGGGCAACTGCGTCCTTTTGATGTTTTCTTAGCGATATATCATCGCTCATTCCAATAAAGTTCAGTTGGTCACCGTTGTACTCTCGTAGCTTCAATGCGTTATACTCTTCGTTATATTTGTTCACTAGGTATTCACGTCGTTTCGCATCTCTGAAAATCCAATCAATAAACTTTTCTTTTATCGCAGATTGCTTATCTCTTGCTATATCCGTTTCTTTTGCGTTCAGCACTTGTTTTTTATTGTTATCGGCATCATATACAGTATCGAAAATCTTTACATCACGAAGATTGAGCGTATTTTCAAAGATTTTATATGCGTTCATTCTGCTTGTGCCGTACGTGCTTGTTGCAAGAACGTTGCCACTGTCACTAGAAGCATTTGGTACTTTCCACTCGCCCGTAGTAGGATAGTAGTTGACGTCAATAGCGTTTCTGCCGTAGTATCCCGTTGAAAGCAAATCAAATATGAATTCTTTATAATACTTAGGCTCTATCCACGTTGCACCCGCTCTCACAGATATTTCACTAGCTTCTAAATCCTTTGGTATTGCCTTGGTTAGTGCTTCCACATTGATTTTGTATTTATCATCCATGCTTGCAAAATATTTGGCATATGATAGCTTTACTCGCACATTACCACTTAAATATTCATCCGCTGTTTGATATACTTCATGCTCGCTATTGCTAGGAACAAGGAAAATAACTCCCTCAAACTCTTTCACAATCTCTTCTTTAGGTCTACCTACAAGCTGTGACATATACTGCAAATCAACTCTTGCTTTTTCTGCCATTGATAACGTTAATGCTTCAACTGATGTTTCCACGCTTGTCGCTAGCTTTTTTGCTTTGATAGTCCGCTCTGTAAACATCGCTGCTTTATGAAACAGCTTTTCATCTTGAGAATCTTTCTTTTCTAGTGAAGCAATCAAATAATAAGAACTATCTTCAAAGAATGCACTTTCGTTTGCTTTTAACGATATGAATCCATACTTCTTTACAAATTTATCGTAGGAATCATTCAATTCTCTTTGCTTGTTATCAATGCTTTCATCACTTCTTTCTTCAATCTGATAGTTAATCAAGTCACGCATTACCCTTCTGATTTCAACCATACCTTTTATGCGTTCTTGTGTCATTTTTGGCAAATTCGACTTAATCATTTCGCTATTTTGGCGAAAAAAAACCTCACCATTGATAATGGTATACGAATGATTTCTAACAGATGGGTCAGCAGGGATAGTTTCTACAACATCCTCGCCTTCAACGGCGATCACTGGTTTGATTTCGCCTTTGATATATTTAATTGCTTTTTCCAACTGTTTTTCTAAACTAGCACCTTCAATAGGTTTGCAATTTGCTTGCATTCCGTAAGGTCCAGTTTCCATTCGCATAGTACCCATTATCATGTGAGGGTTCTGTGCATAATAGCTATTTATTTCAATATCATTTTGGTCTACACCAAGGTGAATCCAATCTGCATCCGCTAGATTTTGCCGTTCACGCTTTTGCAAGAATATGATATCTGATGTTACTCGTGTTCCCGCTGCACTTTTAAAGGTGTCATCAGGAAGTCTTATTGCTCCTAAAAATTCGGCTCGCTCGTTTATGTATGCTCTGAATTTCTCGGAAGTTTTATCCAGTGTGCCTTGCGAGGTTATGAATGCAATCACACCACTAGGTCTGACTTTATCTAGTGCTTTCGCAAAGAAATAGTCATGAATTTGAAAATTTTGCTTATCATATTTGCTATCTACAACTTTGAAGTCACCAAAAGGAACATTCCCTATCGCAACATCAAAAAAGTTATCCGCAAGTGTCGCTTTTTCAAATCCCGTTATTTGTATTTTTGATTTAGGATACAGCAGCTTTGCTATTCTACCTGACAAATCATCAAGTTCTACTCCATAAAAATTAGCTTTATCGAGTGATTTTGGCTTGCTTCCTATGAAGTTCCCCACCCCGCAACTAGGCTCTAATATATTGCCTTTTTCAAGCCCCATATCCACGAGTGATTGGTACATTGATTTTATAACTACTGGAGGAGTATAAAATGCAGTAAGCGTTGATGCTCTTGCTAAGCTGTACTCTTCATCACTTAAAAGTTCTTTTAATTCTACATATTCATTCCCCCACTTGGTTTGGTCAAACGCTTCAGACAATCCACCCCAACCGACATATTTCGACAAAATCTCTTGCTCTTCTGCTGTTGCTGTTCGGTTTTCATTTTCGCAAGTTTGAACCACCTTTATTGCAGCGATATTGTTTCGATATCTTTCTCGTGGTGTTCCCTCGCCCAGTTCATCATCAGTTATTTCAAAGTTCTTGACATTTGCAAGCTCCTGCTTTTTCAAAAGCTCTCTAGCTCTATCAATCTTTTCTATTGCCCACCCAACTGGCTCACTTCGCCAAATAGGAAAGCCTGTTCCCTCTTGGAATGTGATATCTCGTAAACTCGCCTGATAATTCTTGACTTCTTCAAGCATATACATCCTATTTTCATAGGCAAATGTTGCACCGATATAGTTTGAATAATCTGATAATTTATCTATGTTTGAATCTACACGCAAATTTTCTTCGCCTTTATAATGCGACTCTATATAATCATTTATACGATTATCCCATTCTTGCTTATTCTTTTCGCAATCTTCCTTTTCTTCTTCTGAAAGCAGTTTATCTTCTTTTATTAATTGATTTATAAATTCTGATATCTTATTCCATCCAATGAGCTCCTTTTCTGTATCGCCATTGCTATGCACCTTTTCGATTGTATATCCTTGGCTATTATAACTCTCATAGTATGTAGCGCCTTCTTCTGAATATACTTCAAATGGTTCTTCCATCTCTCCATATTCAAACTGCAAAAACTCTTCGTTTGCTTCGTTTGATAAATTACGCTGAAAGAAAGTGTAAATTCTCTGTTTAGTGTCGCTATATCCACTGCTCATATAGAATATTTCTTCTAAAACGTCTCGTGTGCATAATGTTGAGAATTGCTCATCACTTTGATTTGATAAAGCGCTTACTCCTATATTTTCTTCAAGCTCCTGATGTTCTTTCACTGGAATAGGGAAAACATATTGCTCTATATATTTTTGGAGTTCATTATCATCAAGATAATTATCATGCTCAATCAGATGTTTTATTCGTGGAGTTATCTTATTCCACGGCATGATTTCTCCTATATATTCTCTTACGGGGTACATATCCCCTGTTGTTTTTGCACCACTCTCTTCATAGTAATAAAGTTCCAATCCCTTAGGACTTGCATTTATACCAACTGAGCGTTTATTTCCAACTGGCATTGGTGAAAAACCAATATAGTTATATTCCTTCTTGACAAATTCAACTAACTCTTTTTTAGTACCTAAAGTTGCGAACGCTTCCCGTATCCGCAGTTTTCCACCTTCAGTGCCACTTCCACGTTGTAATATAACATCAAGTTCACTGTTCGGGAATAACTCATAAATGTCTTTTTCTACCGCCCCAAAGCCAACAGCTTCCAAAAAGGAGAGCTGTTTGACTTCAAGTGGTATATTATCTTGAGGAGTGAATATGTCCGCACTATCTTCTTTAACTTCTAGCTCATTTGAACGGTCTATTGATAAACTACTTCCGTGAGAACTACTTCTTCCGCTCTCGCCATTATGCTGTTCATCCCTTTCGTCCATGCTAGATTGTCGAGATCCTTCATCTCTTCTGTTATCTTCTCTTGCTCTTTCATTTGTGCTATCAACGTTTCCAACATCTGAATCGCTTGTTGATTGACTGATTGCAGATATTTCGGCAATGTCCCGTTCCTCATCTCTCTTTGTAGCATTGCTTTCCTGTTCTCTTCCATGAATACTTTCCTCATCGCTCCGTACTTCCCGATGTTGTACTCTTGATTGTTGCTGTTTGTGAGGTTGGGTATCATTATCCCGTTCACTTCGCTGTATGTTATTTCTTTCATTGCTTTTCTCCTTATTTCTTTCTAGTTGAATTGTCTTACCAATTCCAGTGAGTAAAAATTCACTCATCTCATTTTGAAGTTGAGCTACTTCCTCAATTTCATCTGCGTTGAACATTTCTAGTCCATCAAAGGTGTATTCATCTACCAAAGGTATATCTAATCTTTCAAATACTGTGACTTCAACACTTTCTTTTATCACATTCTTGATACGCTGATTCAAATCATTGTCGGGTAAGTCTGCGTATTCGATATCAACTGAAACATCAATAGCTTTTCTTATTACACTTTCAATCGAGTTATCAGTTCTTCCTTCAGTTCCAAATTCAAACTCTATGTAGCTAGTGATTGCTTTATTGTCATCCTCTTCCCTAGACCAAATTGGCACTGGAATTGAATTATTCTTTTCGTATGTGTCTGAGATATCAAAAAGATACTTATACGCATATTTTGAGCTAGTTTCAGCCTTATCAATAACGGCTATTCCCCATGCTCCACGCTTAACTTGTCTGCCAAAGTTTTCCTTCCACTCATCATACGTTAAAACTGCTGTTGCGTGGGGTTTTTGAGAGTAAATCAATAGCTTTTCATTAAAATCGCATTTATAATTTCTGCACGATGATTTCAAAAACTTCATCCACTCATTCTTATCACCAGTGACTTCATCAAAAGCACTTGCAACAAGTTCATGAATTTCATCGTATTTCGCTTTACTGTTTGCCATAAGTTTTACTCCTTTTCTAAAATTTTTTATCTGAACGCCATTTAAAAGACACAAGAAAAAATATTAAGGCTTGAGATAAGGCAAACTGGCACTTGAAAATTTCTGTAATGCTTTATCTTTGTGCCAGTGCAAGTCCCCCATTAAAATGGCTTTTTCGCCCTTGCCTTCTGCTTTATAAGTATCTAGTTAGTATATATATAATATTCTTTCTTGTGTCTTTAAAATATCTTAACTCTATACTCTTATCTCTTGTTGGAAGTCCGTTGGACATCCTTTGGACTCTCGTTGGAAAACGATTGGAAGTGCGTTGGAAATTTTCCAATCACACTTATTTCACTCTAATTTCTTCACTCCATCTCGGCTCTCTAGGTATGACTTTTTCTTATATTTAGCCCACTTGGATTCAGAGCCTGTCAGCTGTGCTATCTCGCTCATGAAAATTGTTTTGTCATCCAAAATCTCAATCATTTTGAGGGACATAAAAACTTCTATTGCAGAATGCACTATCGAAACTTTTGTGCCAGTCACCGATGCCAGTGTCTGTTCGCTGTATGGAACTGTGTCCGTCAACATCAACCTGCCTTCCCTATCCACGCTTTCACAAAGCAGCTTCAAATAAAACAGTATGTAATCTTTACCATCATCTAAATTCTCAACCACAACAATTTCTTTTCGTTTGAAGAAATCTTTGTGTAATTTTAGCCAGTAGTACCTTTCTTTTTCT
This sequence comes from Bacillota bacterium, assembly GCA_044426085.1. Taxonomy (GTDB): domain Bacteria; phylum Bacillota; class Clostridia; order Christensenellales; family CAMQZB01; genus JAWXUU01. The sequence continues at coordinate 87,531 of JAWXUU010000001.1, forward strand.
ATCGTCATGTTAATTCTCCTTCTTCTCCCACTACGTTCTCAAGCAGATATATAATCATCTCACTTAGCGACATCTCTGATTCTTGTGCTTTCTTTGTCGCTAGGCTTTTCAAACTTGGGCTGATACGCAACTCTAAACGTTCACTTCTTATTTCTTTACTTTTTGTGAAACTGTACGTACGCTCTGTCCGTACAATCTCAACACCCTTATTGTCCGTACGTTTTGTACGTACGCTTGGTACTTCCATTTTGTCCGTACTTTCTGCCCGTACATTCTGTCCGTACGATTTACTCTCTTTAGCTTCAGTTATTTGTGGTGAGTTGTTTTCTCTGATATGTTCATCATGTGGCTTTGGCTCACTCACTTCATCTTCTAAATGTGTCCGTACAGTTTGTACGTACAATTCTTCCTTTTGAGATGTACGTACCTCTTGTACGTACTTTTTATCACTTAGACTATTTTGAGAAGAAGTAAAAAAGTTCATAACAGGATTCTTTTTAAAATCTTTTTTTGCCATAGTCTATCCCTGCCTTGTCACTCTTGTGCTTCACATGGATTTACTATTGCCAGTTCTATATAAATACGCTCACGCACATCCATGCCACGATTGGCATACGCACTTGAGATACTTACAACTTCTATATTCTCGTTGTTTTGTAGGGTTTGTATGAAACGCTTGTTTTCATCTGCTTTTCCCATAATTCTTATGTTCATGCTAAAACCTCCAAAAGCTCACCTACAAAGTTTTTATAATCAACACTTGCAGTTGCTTTATATTCAGATAGCATTTTTTGTTCAATTTGACTTTCTTTCACAACAACAGTTTCCCTTATTGTTGTTTCAAATAGTTTCGACCCAATGGCACTAGCAAATTCATCTAGCATTTCTCTTACATTTTGCGAGAGTATGGCTCTTGCAGAATACCGAGTCAATAAAATTCCACTTATCTCTATGTTTGGATTTGTGTATTCCCTTACACCTTGAATAGTTTCCACAAGCTGACTTGAACCTTGCATACTGAAGATATCTGCTTGTACTGGAATTATAACGTTGTGACACGCTGTTAAAGCGTTGACTGTAAGCGTGGAAAGTTGTGGTGGTGTATCTATAATCACAAAATCATATTCACCATCAATACTTTGCAGTGCCTTTTTGAGTTTGTATTCTCTGCCAGTACGTTGCGATAGCAACTGATCAATACTCACAAGCTCGTTTGAAGCAGGCATGATATCATATCCGCTTTTTTTAACTATCGCATCATAAATATTGAAGTCCTCGCTTAGAATCTCATACGTGCCTTGTTCTTCGCCTACAACAATGCCTGAAGCAAGTGTCGCATTACCTTGTGGGTCAAGGTCGATAAGTAGCACATTCTTTCCTAGATTATTTAAAAAACTAGAAACAGCCAGTGCTGTGGTTGTTTTGCCAACTCCACCTTTTTGGTTGGCTACCGTAATAATTTTTGTTTTCATAAGAAAACCTCCAACTGTTTTTTACCAACTGTTTATATCATGAGAGAAGAGCCGAAGCTCTTCAACCACAATAGGGGAACAGCTGGAAAAGTCCCCAATGGTTATAGGTTGATACGCCAGCCTACTAAACGTTTTATTATTCGATTAAATCATCCACAGTACAATCAAATATTTTTGCCATAATTATTAATTTCTGCAATGCAGGTCTTCTACGCTGTTTTTCCCATTGACTAATTGTGTTTGAATGAACACCTAGCATTTGTGCTAAATCTTTTTGCGTAAGTCTTTTTAACATTCTATATTTTTTGATTTTCATTTTACCTCACGATATAAGACCATTACTGCTCGCAATAAATAAAACACTCAGAGCAATATCTATATGTAATTATTTTAATTGTTCTGCAAATTTTGTGTTAAATGAGCTTGAATTTTTATACGCAGAACTGCTTCAAACAATTTCATATTGAAAAATTTGCTTTGATTAGACAAGATGACAGAAATTAATTACATTAAGCAATAAATTTAAGCTCTTTTTCTGCAATATATCACTATAAGTGATAAAAGTCAAGCGTTTTATTGCTCATTGTGATAATTTATAACAAAAAATTTTTAAATAGTACTTAAAGTGAGCGTAAATATCCTTATAATAGTGAATATTATAAAAAGATTATTCGTTTAAGTGAGAATTTTAAAAAAAGTATCACAATTAGTAGAATTATATCCCTTTTTGTGATATATTAGAAATATGAGAGGTACAAACTACTTGCCAATAAGGCTAAAAGAATTGCGTGAAGAAAGACATTTAACGCAAACAGCACTATCGCAAGCATTGCCAATTAGTCAAACAACTGTTGGAATGTGGGAAAATGGTTCTCGCATGCCATCAGTAGACAAATTGCTTATGATTGCGGAATATTTCAATTGTTCTGTCGACTATCTTCTTGGGGGAAATAATAAAGAAGTCAACACAAGAACAGAACAACTACCTGAAATATCACCTGAAGCTCTGATGCTTCTTCAATACTTTGAGTGTTTGAATGCGATCGGAAAAGGACGTGTTCTTGGATGGGTTCAAGCACAGCTTGGAATGGAAGAATTCAGAAATACATAATATTATAGGAGGTTTTCACTTTGATGAAAACAGAAGAACTTGAGTATATAAAAAATGCTCATTTCAGCAATAGGTAACTGCCAAGATACAATTAGTAACTGCCATGATACAATAAGTACATGCAATGATACGATTTTAAAATTAAACGTATTAGACTCATTTATTGATGGTGTCATTTCAAGAGAAGATTGGAAAAGGCAGAATTCAACGGGGATTTCTAGAAACTCGCTTCAAAAATTAGAATCAAGGAGCGATAAAGAATTGAGAATAGCTGGAAATAAACTTAGAAAACGTCCCGATGGCGGTTGGGAATTAAGAAAAGCAATAAATGGTGAAAAAAAATCATTTTATGGTTTAACGCAAAAAATTGTATTAGAAAAATACAAAGCTTGGCTTACAGAAAATAAACCTAAAACAAAAAAAGTCAAGAAAGAACCTATTACGCTTGAAAAGTGGGTTAATCAATGGTTGATTACATATAAAAAGCCGAAGATTAAAGAATCAACATTTGTGTCACTAACTGGAATATGTAATCGCTATATCATTAAGTCTTTAGGTAATAAGTCACTTGGCAGCATAAAGAACATAGACTGTCAAGAATTTTTAAATTCATTAGCTCACATGGGCAACACGAAAAATAAAGTTCAGATTTATTTGAATGAAATATTTAAAGTAGCAGTAAAAAACAACTTGATAAAAACAAATCCCGCTCAAGATTTGACCGTAAACAAAAGCATAAGCGAATCGGGAAATGCATTGACAGATAAAGAAATGGAAATACTTGAAAATTACGAGTTTGAAAATTATCCTAAACTAAGGTATGTATTTCTATTTATTTTGTATACTGGATGTAGACGTTCTGAAGCTCTAGGGTTTGACCACGTAACAGATATCAAGGATGATACTATTCATTTGAAAGGAACTAAGACTTTTAAGTCAGATAGATATATACCATATTTTGATAGCCTTAAGGAATTATTTAAAGATTGTCCAAATATCAACTTTAATGATATTAGTCCAGACCTTCTTACCCGAAAAATCAAAGAAGCACTACCCAACCATACAGTAAAAGACCTACGCACCAGTTTTGCAACAAAATGCCACGAAGCAGGAATTGCTCCGAAAGTGGTACAAAAGTGGATGGGTCACACCAATATCGGCACGACAATGAACATATACACAAAGGTTAATTCTGACTTTGAAAAAAGTGAAGCAGATAAATTAAAAACAAAAAAATAAAATAAAATATAGCGTTTTAGCCTATAAACAAAGGGGAATGTGGACTTTAACCCACCCCCCAACCCACCCCCGTGAAAACACATTTTTTACTTTTTCGGTGTGTTGAGCTTGTTTATAGGCGAAAAATACTACGGTAGAGGAGTAAAAGACATTAAAAAAGACCCAAATTCATATGAATTTGAGCCGTATAAGACATTTTAAAGTTTTTATGGTACCGAAGATCGGACTCGAACCGACACGAAGTTACCTTCGAGGGATTTTAAGTCCCTTGCGTCTGCCATTCCGCCACTTCGGCAAGAAGTTTTTTATTGGAGGCGCCACCCAGATTTGAACTGGGGGTCAAGGTGTTGCAGACCGATGCCTTACCACTTGGCTATGGCGCCCCGTGAATAAAAAAATGGAGCGGGAAACGAGATTCGAACTCGCGACATTCGCCTTGGCAAGGCGACGCTCTACCACTGAGCCATTCCCGCATATTTTTTGGTTATTCTTTTGTAAAATAAAAATGGTGGGAGTTATAGGGATCGAACCTATGACCCTCTGCTTGTAAGGCAGATGCTCTCCCAGCTGAGCTAAACTCCCACGCATCTTGCAATTTCGGGCTTCGCATTTCTGTGCCCCGCTGACTGCCTATATAATATATCATATCAATAATTAAAATGCAAGTGTTTTTTACAACTTTTTACAACTTTTTTTAACTTTTTTAAAAAAAGTTGCAGTTTTTTCATTTTCCCCTTATTCTATCGCGGTTTTCAGTTTTTCCCACCTCTTTTTTATTATCAAAATAAAAAACTAACCGCCACTTTTATTTATATTTTATGAAAAAATTTTTAAAATTGACACAACTATTTTTTAATTTTTATTTTTTATCAAAAATCTCAACATTATATTTTATGCATTTTTATTCAAAAGTTACGCAAAATATTACCTTTTCCCCTTTAATATACATAATATTATAAAAATATGCATAATTCGACAGATTTTATGTTTTATTATATTCTCATAGAAACATATTTGCAAATGAAGACAAGAAAATTATTTTTTGGAGGATTTATGCAAAGAGACTATATTCAACTTGACAGCTACACAGGCGAAATTTTATCCACTTGTTTGCCAAGCGAAGACCTTTTGTATCGCTTATCGGGGCTTTTTTCCATGTTTTCTGATTCCACAAGGCTGAAAATCATTTACGCCCTTTCCATTTCAGAAATGTGCGTGACAGACCTTGCAATAGCACTTGAAATCAACCAATCTACGCTGTCACATCAGCTTAAAGCACTTCGAAGCGTTGGCATTATAACAGCCAAGCGAAAGGGCAAAATCATCTTCTATTTCGCAAGCGTGGATTTCGTGAACGAGCTTATGCTTAGCGGAGTTGATTTCCTTAGACGGATTTAACATTTTCCCCACATATTTTTATACTACTTTTTTTCAATCACAAAAGAAAAGCCCACATAAGCAAAAGCACCATTTTTTTGGTGCTTTTGTTTTATTTATCAATTTATATTTTGTTGTATCTTTATATTGTTATATCTTTATATTGCTATATTCCATTTTTCATTTATCGCTATTTTTTCACTGCCCTATTTTTTCACTGCCCTATTTTTTCACTGACCTATTTTCAGCACTCGCCACAGTTGATATTTCAGTTGCAATCTTATTCGCTTCATCAAAAAATCGAAAACGAATATAACAGCAAGCCCCAAAATTATAAGCACAGGAATTGGAATGCCGAGCGAATCAAAATCCGCAAAGAAGTTTGCATATTTCCACATCACGATTTCCACCGCGACAAAATATACAGTTTTCACCACCAACGCAACTATTTTATTCAAATTGCGTTTTTCATCTTCACAAAAGCACAGCAAGATAGCATACGGCGCGAAAAACACCACGTATGGCACGACCACGACAAAGTTTGGACTTATCATGACTCCAATCAAAACAGACGCTATACCCGAAAGTATGCCGCCTTTATAACTGCCCGCAATAACGGGTGTCATCACAAACAGTGACGCTGAAAGGAACATTGTGTAGTCTAGCATAGGGACGATGTTGCCCACCGCAACGCAAATTGATGCAAATGCCGTGCAAACTGCCGATAATGCAATCATTTTGCTGTTTTTCACCTAGCAACCTCCACACATATTGCAGAGGAGCGAAGCACACAAACAGTCGCAACAGTTGCATCCCATACCGCCCATTTGTTGACCGCCGTATTGTTGCTGTTGTTGTTTCTGTTGTTGTTCGACACGAACTTGTTCGACCTTTTCACCTTGCATAATCTTTTCAAGACCTTCCAAGCTTTGTCTTGCCCTTTGGTTTGATGGGTCAAGTTGAAGGGAAAGTTCAAGTTGCTTTTTGCTGTCGGTGAACCAATTCTTTTTATAATACAAGTTTGATTGGTAGTAGTGCCAATCTGTATCTCTTCCTGAATATCCATCCAAAATAGCTTGTGCTTTTTCAAGATTGCCCACTTTTAAAGCGTTTTCCACTTCGGCATATCTTGATGTTCCGTTTTGATATGAAGAGTTTTCACGGTGTGCTGATATTGCATCTTGATACGCGATATCAAGGTCGCGCAAGAAGTTTGCGGCACGCGCGCCTTCTTCACCTTCAAGAAACATTTTTTCGGTGTATTCACGTTTTAGAAGTTGATATCTTTGGTCAATTTCCTCTCTTGAGGACATTGATGTTATTCCTAGGATTTGGTAAAATTGTTCCATTGTTCCCCCTTTAAAATCGCCTTGGTGGCAATTTCCATTCCCCTGAATATTATATTTTCACAGAGGTCTGTGTTATACTCGAATTTGGAAAGTAGAAATTCTTCTTTTATTTTATTCAAAATTGTGAAGAATGTGAATTTCAAATCGTCAGCTTTCGTTTGCAAAAATTCCGCTTTCGTTGTGAAGGCTTCTTCAGATTGCAAAAACACGTTATAATTTCCGCTTATTTCGTCTTCTTCCACATCATCCACGGCATCGATAAGATATATCCACTTTCCCACATTATAGCAAAGTGTTATAAAGTGATTATCAAGTTTTCGCTTTTCTTCTTCGATTTTATCTTTTTGGAATTCTTCCGCGGCGCAAAACACACAGCTTGCAAAAAGAACGCCGAAGGTATCGCTTACTTTATCCACGCTTGTTTCACCCGCTTTTTCCATTTCGCGAAGTTTATCATATTGCTCTATGATAATTTCGTCGGCTTTGGGAAAGTGGGCTTTCGCCTTTTTATACGGACGTTTGAAAAGTGAAAGCAAGATTTTTCGCGATTTACTGCCGTCGATAACGTCGTCGCAAAGTTTGTGGTTTGCAAGCAGAACATTCAGCGATGCAATAAGCTTTGTGAGTGGGTTATCTTCCACCATTTTTCTTCCTGTGAAGGGTTTTGTGACACACTTGAGCGGAATAAGATTGACATCTTCGCCAAGATAGTTATGAAGCAGTGCGCACAAAAATGTTATGTCGTAGTTTATAGAAAACTGACTTCGTTTGCAGAAATTTCCACCCATAGACTTGCAGACACCACAATAGAAACTTTGATAAAGTTCTAGGTCTTTCAAATATAGATGAGGTTTTTCTGGCAATATATATCCGAACATTATCTCTCCACAAATCCGATTTTTTTATAGACTTTTCTGAGTGTTTTGCTAGCCATGTATGACGCTTTATCCGCGCCGTTTTTCATCACTTGCTTCAACATGTCTTTATCTTTTAGGTATTCAGCTTGCTTTTGTTGGATTGGCATCAGCATGCTTGCGACAGATTCGCCAACACCTTCCTTGAATGACGCATAAGAAACGCCTGACATCGCTTTTTCTGCTTCTTCAATCGTCATTTTGTTTGCAAATGCATATATTGTTAGCAAGTTGGAAATTCCTGGTTTTTCATCCGCAAATCTGATTTGGTTGTCGGAATCTGTGACCGCTTTTTTGAATTTTCTTATGATAGTGTCTTTATCGTCGAGAAGTGCTATCATAGCGTTTGGGTTTTTATCTGATTTTGACATCTTTGATGTTGGTTCTTGCAAACTCATGATTTTTCCAAACGTTTTTGGGATGTAGCCATCCGGCACAACGAATGTGTCGGAATATCTTGAATTGAAACGAGTTGCCAAATCGCGAGCGAGTTCCAAATGTTGTTTTTGATCCACACCAACGGGAACAAGCGCTGATTGATAAAGCAAAATATCTGCCGCCATAAGCGTTGGATATGTGAACAACCCTGCGTTGATATTATCTTCGTTCTTTCTTGATTTATCTTTGAACTGAGTCATTCTTTGAAGTTCGCCCATGTATGTTATTGTGTTGAGCACCCAGCCAAGTTCGGCATGGGCTGGCACGTGTGATTGAACAAAGATTGTTGTTTTTTCAGGGTCAAGACCGCAAGCAAGATAAAGTGCGAGAAGTTCAACCGTTCTTTTTCTTAGAACTGCAGGTTCTTGTCTTACTGTTATAGAATGCAAGTCTACCATAGAATATATACATTCATATTCGTCTTGGAAGTCTGCAAAGTTCGCAAGTGCACCGATATAGTTGCCAAGCGTTAGAATGCCGGTTGGCTGTATTCCTGAAAATAATCTCTTCTTTTCCATTTTTCCTTATCCTTATTGGCTTTCGCCATTGTTTTTTGTTTTTTATTTATTGTTTTATTTATTGTTTTATTTATTTGATGACAAAACCTTTAACGGCTTTGCCCATTTCTTCTTTAGAGATAACATCTTTGAATCTTGCTGTTGCACCTTTCAAGTTTTCGAATGGAACAGGGATTTCAACACCAGTTAGTTCTAGGAATTGTTTTGCGTTTTGGAAGATATCTTTTGAAACTTTCACGCCGATGCATTTCATCACGTCTTCAAGGAATTTATATGGTGAAGCTGTTGAAAGTGAAACAACTGGTGTTTCATCTTCTGTTTCGCCACGGTATAGGTCTGAAACATAAACACCGACTGCTGTGTGTGGGTCTAGTGGATAGTCGCATTCTTCAAAGAAGTCACGAATCATTTCTGTTGTTTCTTCTTCAGAACAATAGTCGCCATAGAAGCTTTCTGAAAGGATTTTGAATTCTTTATCCGTGATTGAATATTTACCTTTTGTTTTCAATTCGTTCATTCTTTCAACTGTGAGAACGTCGTTTCTTCCTGAAATTTCATAAAGAAGTCTTTCAAGGTTTGAAGAAATCAAAATGTCCATTGATGGGCTCATTGTTTTGAAAAAGTCTCTTGAAAGGTCGTATTCGCCAGTTTTGAAGAAGTCTGTTAGAACGTTGTTTTCGTTTGAAGCACACAAAAGCATGCCCACAGGAAGACCCATTTGTTTTGCATAGTATCCAGCAAGGATATCGCCAAAGTTGCCTGTTGGAACAGAGAAGTGAAGTTTGTCGCCCGCTTTGATTTCGCCTGATTGAACCAAATCTGCATATGAAGAGAAGTAGTATACAATTTGTGGGAGCAAACGACCAAAGTTGATTGAGTTTGCGCTTGACAAAATGCTTCCACCTTTCAAACATTCTGCAACAAATTCGCTGTTTGAGAAGATTTCTTTCACGCCAGTTTGGCAGTTATCAAAGTTGCCATCAACGCCGACAACGCAAACATTGCCACCTTCTTGGCTTGTCATTTGAAGTTTTTGAACATCAGAAACACCTTCGCTTGGATAGAACACGATAATTTTTGTGCCGTCGACATCCTTGAACCCTTCAAGCGCAGCTTTGCCTGTGTCGCCACTTGTTGCAACCAAAATCACAACTTCTTCTTTCACTTCGCATTTTTTCATTGCTGAAGTGAGCGCATATGGCAAGAATGTTAGAGCCACGTCTTTAAAAGCCATTGTTGGGCCGTGGAAAAGTTCCATAATGAAAAGTTCATCGGCAATTTTCACAACAGGTGCAACATCGCCAAAGAATTTTGAATAGGCTTTGTCGCAGATGTCTTTTATTTCTTCAATTGTGAAGTCTGTCATGTATTTAGAAAGAACCGTTACTGCTCTTTCAACGTATGAGGCTTCATACATTCCTTCAAGTTCTTCTTTTGTTAGAACTGGGATTGATTCTGGAACGTATAGTCCGCCACCACTTGCAAGACCATTTACTACTGCTCTTGAAAAAGATACTTTTTCACCATTATTTCTCGTGCTGATATATTGCATGACAATTCTCCTATTATTGTTTGTTTTGTTTTGTTTTGTGATGTATTAACATACACTTTGTTATTATACTATATTTTGATTTATCTTTCAACAAAAAACAGTGGCAAAAATCGATTTTACTACGTTTTTGCCACTGTTTTTATATTTTATTTAATTTTTTTATTGTGAAATTTATTCTGTGTATGTCACGAAAATAAGTTCGCCGTCTTCCACGCCTTGGATTTCGCCAATATTATTCAAAACTGTTGCAAGCAAACTGCTTAGGTTGTTATTATAATCAAGCAAAACTTCTTCGCCATCAACGCTTTCACCCGCAATTACACTGAAAATTGAAGTTGCAACTTGTTCGGAATTTGCCTTATCCAAACTGTTGAGCACCATTGTGTTGTCAGCTGCTTTAACAACCACCAAATTGCCATCTTCAAGCCTATAAACTGAATTGTAGGTGATGTAAACATTTTCAGAAACAAGCGCAAATCCCGCCATTGAATTGATTTCTGTTACCATATCGTCTGGCAAAACAAGCTTGAATTTTGTTTCAAAATAAATATAGCTGTCATCTGCTGTTGGCGATATGCTTATGAATTCGCAATCGTACTGTTGAAGTGTTTCCACAAGTTCTGTCATGCTCATTTCGAATTCTTCTTCAAGATCAGCAAGGTTGATTTTCACATCGAGAGAGTTATCGACGCTTGAAAGCCATGTGATACCCGCAACATCTGTTGCAGAAAACAAACTTAAATCGGCAAAAGATGAAAGTGCGTCGCCACCAAGAACCATGTTCATGATTGCTGAAATTTCGCTTGAATCAACAACAACTTCCGCTTCTTCTTCAAAATATATCTTACCGCTTAGCAAATTATCAAATGTCACATCGTTTCCTGACTCAGTACTGTCTGTTTCCGCACTTGAAATTGTTGGCAATTTTTCCGCAACTTGGGCATATGTTTCATCGGAAACTGATTCTTCTTCTTCAACAACCAAAAGCCCGATTGCAATCTTGCCAATATTATAAAATGTCGTGTCTGCAAGCCCTTGATCAGCAAGGGAAACACCGTTGATTTCTAGGTTTTCAATACCGAATGTGGAAGGAGTTGTCACCGCTGAAACACCAACTAAAACGAGTGCTAGTATCATAACCACCACAACAATTGTCGCCACAATTCTGGCTAAAAATTTAATAACTTTCATAATTTTCTCCTGTGTAATATTATTCTGTCCTTGTTGTCACGCTGATAACAGAGCTGTCTGCGCCTGTTATTACACCGTAGTTATTCAAAATATCCGCGATGATTTCTCCCGCCATGTTGTTGTAGCCCACAAGCAAAACGTCTGCCGATGCGTCGGAATAGTTTGAAAGAGCTATGCCAGCGATTGTCTCTGTCGTAGAGGTGTTTTGTCCTGCAATACTGATTGTGCTGTCTGCAATTTCAATTGGAACAAGTTTTTCACCGTCCATTTCATAACTTACTGTGTATGAAAAAGAAAGGTCGGAAGAAACCATTGAAAGTGCCAAAGACACAATGAAGTTACTTTTTAGCTCTGTTAAAACTTCATCGGGGATTTGTATGTTCATATCCACTTCAAGTGTCAAAACGTTTCCCGAAACGCTTTGATCTATGCTTACAAACGTTGCATTTGTGTCTTGCAAAAGGTTTAGCATTTCTTCTTTTGTAACATCCACAGAAACGCTGTCGGAAAGCGGAGTTTTGCCTTCTTCACCTTCAACCAAAACAACTTCGTCGTTTTCTTCAAGAACGTTGTTCAAAAGTTCTATCACATCGCTTTCTTGCATGTCCATTTGTATTTCTGTTTCAAAATATACTGGCGTTGTTAATAGGTCGGAATAATACACGCTTGTTGTTGTTGGCGTTGCAACTTCCTGTGATGTGCTTTCTGATTCTTCAGCACTTGACGAACTTTCCGTTACGCTTGAACCTGACGATACTGAAGATGTTGCCGATGGCGCTTCAGTTGCACTTGTTGTTGGCGATGGCGTAGAAATATATGTATCTGAATCTTCATCTTCGCTTTCAAGATTTTGCGATGCGATGTAGTCGGTTTCGGCAGTTGTTTCGTTGCCCCCGAATGCTCCGCCGATTGCAATGCCAACAATAAGGGCGACAATTGCAATAAGACCGCACAAAATCGCGATTTTGTACTTTTTGATAAAGATTGCAACCTTATCAACTTTTTGGTCGAAAGTGAGTTTCAGCTTTTCTGGGGTTTCTGGGATTTCTGGGTTTTCTTGTTTTGTTTCTGTTGCTGTTTCAGCTTCTGTGATAGTGACTTCGTTTTCTGCAATTTCTTCTTTGCTTATTACTTCCACTTCACAATTGGCAGTTTCGCTGTCTGTTTCCACATCTTCGATAGGCGTGGTATTTTCTTCACTTTTTTTCATAACACTCCCCACTTATTAAACTTTTTTATACATATATTTTAACACAAAAAATGCCCCAAGGCAATACCTTAGGGCTGTTTTTTCGTACATATATTAGATTATAAGAATTTATACTATCTGTAGATAGCCATAAAGTCTGGAATATCAGTTGATTCTTCACTTACTGTGATAACAAAGTCTGTTCCACGTTTTGATGAAATAGATTCTAGTGCTTTATAAATTTCTTCTGATTCTTTAGCTCTTTTGCCAACAATTCTTGCAATTCCATCGATATAAACAGCTTCGATATCACTGTTTCCAGCAATAAGTCCGCGAACAAAGCCAATAAGCGCTTCGCCAGATTCAATTGAGAATTCTTCCGCTGTTACAAATCTGATTTTATAGTTGATTTCTTGTGAATATTTTGATTTGTTGGAAATGAAAACCACATCCCCTTTCACATTCGCAAGGGAGTCATTTGCTTGATCGATGATTTTTTTTGTTTTGCCTGAACCTTTAGCCCCAATTATTAGTTGTATCATTTTGTTATACCTCCAACTTTTATTAGATTCATTTTACACCACTTTTACACAAAAAGCAATAGAGAAATGAAAATTCAAATGAGTTTTTGAAAATAAATCTGGATTACGTGGATACAAATTTCTACACTAGGTTTTTTTAAACTGAAAGGTGAAAGGTAGAGAATTAAAAATTAAAAATTAAAAATTAAAAATTGTGGTAAGCACTCGCTTTGCTCGTGCACTCAATTATATTTGGACATTAAAATAGGAACGCTTCTATTAAAATAGTTGCGTTCCTATCACTAGTCACAAATATAATTGAAAAGCACGAGCGGTACGCGAGTGCATTACCACAATTTTTAATTTTCAATTTTTAATTTTTAATTAGCCAACTGCTACAGAATTTTGTATCCCGTAACCCCCCGCTTTACTTAAGCAGTGTTCCAAAATTTTCTAGTCTTGAAAGACCTTCTTTGATGTCTTGGACAGAGATTGCGTATGAGAAACGAACGAAATCGTCGTCGCCGAAAGCTGCGCCTGGGACTGGGGCGATACCCACATCCAAAAGTCCGTCGCAGATGTCGATTGAAGTTTCCATTTTTTTGCCGTTATAAGATTTACCTTTCCAAGCTGTGATATTCACAAACACATAGAAAGCACCTGCTGGTGTTCTTGCAGAGAGTCCTTCAATTGCGTTTACGCCTTCAACCAAAACGTCTCTTCTTTCTGTGAAGATTGCTTTTAGTTTATAAATAAAGTCACTTTCTTCAGTTAGTGCTGCAATCGCTGCGTGTTGAGTGATTGAGCTGATATTTGATGTCATGTGGCTTTGTACGCTGTCGATAGCTTTTGCAACTGCGAGTGGAGCGGCAACGTAACCCATTCTCCAACCTGTCATAGCGTAGCTTTTTGAAAGGCCGTTTACGATGATTGTTTTTTCTTTCATGCTTTCAGAACAAGACGCGATAGAATGGTGTTTGCCTGAATATACAAGCTTTTCATAGATTTCATCAGAAATCACATAGATATCTTTATCTTCCAAAACTTTTGCAAGTGATTCAAGTTCTGCTTTTGTATAAACCGCGCCACATGGGTTTGATGGTGTGTTCAAAATGATTGCGCGTGTTTTTGGAGTGATTGCTGAAATAAGTTGTTCCGCAGTCATTTTAAATCCGTTTTCTTCTGTTGTGCTCACATAAACAGGAACGCCACCAACCATGCTGACAAGTTCTGGGTATGTAAGCCAGAATGGTGCTGGAATGATAACTTCTTCGCCTTCGTCGATAACTGCATATAGTGCGTTATAAAGTGAGTGTTTTGCCCCGTTTGAAACAACGATTTGATTTGGAGTGTATTCAAGTCCATTATCTGAATCTAGTTTTGCACAAATTGCTCCGCGAAGTGTCGCAAGACCTGCAGATGGAGTGTATTTTGTTTGACCAGCGTCCATCGCTCTTTTACCAGCATTGCAAATGTATTCCGGTGTTGTGAAGTCTGGTTCGCCCGCACCAAATCCAATGATACTTTGTCCCGCAGCTTTCATTGCGTTAGCTTTAGCCGTGATTGCAAGTGTTAGTGATGGTGCAATCGCCCCAGCTTTTTTAGAAATTTTCATGAGTAGCTCCTTTTATTGTTAAATTAACATTAATTTTTTCACCATTTTCTTAGTTATTATACCAAAATCTAATTTCTATGTCAAGCGAGCGAAGCTGGCAAAGCTTTGCTTTGCCAGCTTCGCAATTGAAAATTAAAAACAGGCTTCGCTCTGCGAGCTCGATAAAAATTAAAAATTGTGGTAATGCACTCAGCTTCACTTCGTGCTTTCAATTATCTTAAATGCTTACACCGACAATTGACCGTGGGGCGCAGCCCCACCCCACACAAGCCAAAGGCAACGCCTTTGCTTGCCCCAATAATTGAACGTGACAAAGCCACCCACACAAGCCAAAGGCACAGCCTTTGCTTGCCCCCAACAATTGAACGTGGCGAAGCCACCCACACAAGCCGAAAGCAAAGCTTTCGCTTGCCCCCTAATAATTGACGCGACCAAAGGTCGCCCCACACGCGGACGTCTTAAAAACTGGGGCAAGCAGTTGCGAGGGAGGATTTTTGGGAATTTTTCAGTTCGAGGCGAGTGCAGGCGATATTGGTATATGCCAAGCTCGCTTCGGGCTGAAAAAACCCAAAAAGTCCCCTCACAACGGGGCAAACAATTTGGAAATTTTTTTAAAAAAAAGAGCAACCCAAGTTGCTCTTTTTTTTAAAAAAATTTCCAAATTGTTATTTAGTTGGGTATACGCTGACTTGACGACGACGTTTGTCTTTTCTTTCGTATTTAACAACGCCTTCAACAAGTGCGAATAGAGTGTCGTCAGATCCGATACCAACATTCACGCCTGGGTGAAGGTGAGTTCCTCTTTGACGGTACAAAATGTTACCTGCGAGAACTGGTTGACCGTCCGCTTTTTTAGCGCCCAATCTTTTGCTTTCACTGTCTCTTCCGTTTCTTGTGCTACCTACCCCTTTTTTGTGGGCAAATAAAATAAATCCTTTAATCATCATAGCTCGAAACCTCCATTACGCCTTAGCAATTGATACAACTTTCAAAAGTGTGTATGATTGTCTGTGGCCTCTTTTCTTTCTAACGTTCTTTTTCGCTTTGTATTTGTATACAATGATCTTTTTTGCTTTGTCTTGACGCAAAACTTCACATTTAACAGTTACGCCTTCAACAACTGGTGCGCCAATTGTTGTGCCTTCTTCTGTTGTGTACATCAATACTGGAAGTTCGATAGTTGTGCCAACTTCTTCGTTTAGTTTTTCAACTTTGATATAATCGCTTTCAGCAACTTTATATTGCTTTCCGCCCGTTTGAATTACTGCAAACATTGATAGACCTCCTCGTCTATTTTAACGCCGTCAGTTTTGCATTCAAAATTTTACAAAACATCTTTTAGGTGGTGGCTTTTTTCATCCAATCTTGGCTACCCTTTTCGTGCGCCCATATAATATATCATATAAGTGCCACTTTGTCAAACACTTTTTGGGATTTTGCCCTGTGTTTTAGGCTTTTTTGCATACTTTTTGCGATTTTCAGCAAACTATAAGCAAATAACAAACAATCACAAGGAGATTACAATGAAAAGACACTTTTTAGATAGTTCACAAAACAAAGCCGCCAACTGCACGACGCAGGATTGCACAGCATTATCGAAAGAGAATATTGAAAACTGCACAAAAAGCGGGTTTTCAAAACCCGACCGCGAAATACTTCACGCCGTTGCAAAAACCACAGCAATGGCTTCAGAATCGTTGAAGGACTTGCTTGCTTCTGTGGACGATTGCGGTTGCGAAGACGTTTTGAAACATCAATTGGACTGTTATTTTACCATATATAAAGTGGCAAAAGACGCACTTGAATCAATCGATGAAGATGGCGACAAAGTCGGCGGTATGCAAAAGATGATGCTTTGGACTTCAACCAAGTGGGATATGATGATGGACGATTCACATTCCAAAATCGCACAACTTTTGATTCGTGGAACGGCGATGGGGGTTTGCGAAGTTGGCAAGGTGATGAACGATTATAAAAGCGTTTCCACAAAAGCGTGCATTTGCCTTGGCGACACCACAATGCACTGCATGAGCGAATTTGTTGACCAATTAAAAACACTTTTATAGCACACTTTTATTACTCACTACGTAAAAAAAGGACCTGCCAACTGGCAAGCCCTTTTTTATAACTTTTAAAATTGATATTTTAAAACTTTTTGTCTGTTATGATATATTATTCCATGTCGCCATCAGCTTTCATTCTTGCAATTTCAGCAGCTTGCATATCAGGGTCAAAGTTCAACATTGGCTCGATTTTTTCTCCGCCAAAAATACGTTTCACATAGTTCATTGTGATTTTAAGAACTAGTGGACAAAGAAGAACAACACCAATCAAGTTAGGGATTGCCATTAGTCCGTTGAATGTATCTGAGATATCCCATGCAAGAGATAGGCTCATTGTTGCACCAACAAAGATGAATGCAACGAAAACGATTTTATATCCAATTGTTGATTTTGTTCCGAAAAGATATTCCCAAGCTTTTGTGCCATAATAGCTCCAACCGAGAACTGTTGAGAATGCGAAAAGCAAGATTGCGATTGCGATAAATGATGAACCGATTGTTCCAAACACACCAGCAAATGCTGTGCTGACAAGAACAGAACCTTCAGCATCAATAAGCAATGCACCTGTTGAAAGGTCAACTGAACCACTTGTCAAAATAACAAGTGCTGTAAGCGTGCAGACAACGATTGTATCTGCGAATACTTCGAAGATTCCCCAAATACCTTGGCGAACTGGTTCTTTAACATTTGATGCACTGTGAACCATAACTGAAGAACCAAGACCAGCTTCGTTTGAGAAAACTCCACGTTTGAAACCCCATGTTACAGCATTTTTAACAACGATACCACCAACAGCACCAGCAAAAGCACGCATACCGAATGCAAATGCAAAGATTGATTGGAATGATGGAATGATTTGCTCATAGTTTATTGCAACAACTGCAATCGCACCTACCAAATACAAAACTACCATTGTTGGAACTATTTTTTCAGTTACAGATGCAATACGTTTGATACCACCGATAATAACAAGACCTGCCAAAATCATCAATACAATACCCGTTGCAGCTGGAGTGATTGAGAATGCACTTTCCATGTTAGATGCAATTGTGTTGATTTGGCTGGCATTACCAATACCAAATGAAGCCAAAATTGCAAAGCAAGCAAACATCACTGCAAGAACTTTACCAAGCTTTTTACATCCTTTATAGCCACCGACACCGTCTGAAAGATAGTACATCGCACCACCCATCCATTCTTCGTCTTTATTTTTTCTACGATAATAGATACCAAGAACGTTTTCAGAGAAGTTTGTCATTGTGCCAAAAATAGCAGCAATCCACATCCAGAAAATCGCACCAGGACCACCAGAAACCAAAGCTGTTGCTACACCCGCAATATTACCAACACCAACTGTTGCAGCAAGTGCTGTGCACAATGCTTGGAATTGAGAGATAGACCCTTTGTCTTTGTTTTTACCAGAGATGTCTTTTTTGAAGACACTTCCTATTGTTTGTTTCAACCAATGTTTGCAATGAGTAAATTGGAAACCCTTTGTCAAAATTGTCATCAAAACCCCTGTAAGAATAAGCAGAGATAGCACTGGAATACCCCATACAAATCCATTAATAGCGGAGTTAATATTTTCTATTGTTTGTAGCATTTGTTTCTCCTTTCAATATAATTTTTTATAACCCTTTTCTCTTATCACGCTACACACAAAAATGCATAATATACATAAATAATTGTTGTTTTTCCAGCAATACAACACTTTATAGCAGTATAGCATTAACGATATATAGTCATGAACTTGTAACAAATATACCATATTGCGATACAAAATGTCAACTAATTTATACACAGTTTACATCACTCGCTGAAATTTATTGTTTATAACGCATATAAAATTTTGTATCTTTATAAATGTTTATAGATTTTTATACACGAGTATAAAAAAGCAGACATGTTTTGAACCATATCTGCTTTTTTTGTTATATTTTATGTTGTTTTATATTGTCACCATTTTCCATGTTAGGAATGAAACAGTTTGAATATTTATTTATAGGCTTTTCAAAATATCCACAAGGATATTTGCACATTTGTTTGCGGCGATTGGCTCGAACTGTTCATATGTTAGTTCGGCATTGTCGTCGGCGTTATCAGAAACGCAACGCAAAACCACAAAAGGCACGTTGTTCATCACTGCAACGTGGGCGATTGCTGCACCTTCCATTTCCACGCAAAGTGCGTTTGTGTTTGCGAAGATTTCGTTTTTTCTATCTCTTGTTGCGACAAATTCGTCACCTGTTGCTATTCTGCCAACAAAGACTTTTGCATCACCCTTGTTTTTTTCGCAAACTGATTTTGCGATTTCCACCATTTTTGGGTCAGCTTGGAACGCTTCAAAATTTTCAAGACCAATTCTCACAAAGTCGGCATTGAAATCGTGATATGCCAAATCTTTTGAAACCACCATATCGCATACATCAACGCAAGAATCAAGTGCACCTGAAATACCTGTGTTGATAAGAGTATCCACGCCAAAAACCGAGCAGAGAACTTGCGCACAGCTTGCAGAATTAACCTTGCCAATTCCACTTTGAGTGAGAACAACTTCAACATTGCCAATAACACCACAATAGAATGTGCGGTTTGCAACAGTAACTGTTTTTTCAATTGTCATCTTTGATTTCAAAAGTTCGATTTCAACTGGCAATGCGCCAATAACACCTATTTTTTTCATATTATACTCCCATTAAACCAATAATCTCGAGTCGTTTGGCACATCGAAAATATCAGTTGTGAATTTTTTAATCTCGTATTCTTGCACGTTCTTTTTATCACAAGGTGCGATATAAATACGTTTGCTGTCCCAATAAAGGGAAATTTCCACCGAAAATGCCCTCGCTTCCAAGAACGCTTCGAAAACTTCTGGCGCAACTGTTATCATAACCCCCCTGACGCACGGATCGCGGAAAATCGTGAACAGTTTTGTTTGGATAAAGTTCATCAAAACTTCAAACTTGACAACAGTTCCCCTGCCACCGCAATACGGACATGGCGATGAGAATTTTTGGCTCATTTCCTTTTGAGTTTTTGTTCTTGTTATTTCCACAAGCCCAAGTGGAGTCATGCCAACTAGGGTTGTTTTCACCCTGTCTTTTCTGAGTTCGTATCCCAAAAATTCCATAAGCTGTTCTTTGTGGGTTTCTATTTCCATATCGATAAAGTCAACGATGATTATACCGCCAATTTTGCGAAGTCGAAGTTGGTTTGCTATCATTGTGGCAGCTTCCATATTCGTTTCAAAAACGGTGTCTTCAAGGTTTGTATCGCCAACGAACTTGCCCGTGTTTACATCGATAACGGTGAGCGCTTCGGTGTGTTCGATAATGAGATACGCGCCACTTTGCATGACAACTTTTTTATCCATAATAGAAAGCAGTGCTGAAGAGAGCCCGTTTTCGTAGAACATATCTTTATTTTGGTTGGAAAAAAGTGTAAGCTTTGTTGTGTGCGACATGCAAGCGAGTGCATTTTTGCAAACTGTGTAGTCTTCATCTGTATCCACGATAACTTCTTCGGTATCGAAATTCACAAGGTCGCGCATGGTTCTTTTCACCATGTTTGAATCTATGAACGCAAGATTACCAGGTTTTGTTTTTTCAAACTTTCTTTGAACTTCCAACCATGTTTTATAAAGGTTTTCAATATCGCTTAAAATTTCAGCATCGCTTGCGTGCTCGCTGTTTGTTCTTACGATATATCCGCCGTCCTTTTTGTTTTGCATCACAAACGCTTCAAGCTGTGTTCTTTTATCTTCGCTTTCAATCTTTCTTGAAATTCCGATAAAATCCACGAATGGGAGATACACAAGATATCTGCCCGCAAGTGAAATATTTGTTGAAATTCTAGAGCCCTTGTTGCCCGATTCGGTTTTCACAACTTGAACCATCACTTCATCGCCGACTTTCACTTTGATTTCTGGTGATTGCGCGTGCACTTCGGAATTCAAAATCTTCGAGCTTGAAACTTGTTCGCCACAATAAAGATAGGCATTCCTTTCCCTTCCGATATTCACAAATGCGGCTTGCATACCAACGACCACGTTTTCCACAACACCTTTATATATGTTGCCCACAATGCCGTCGTCGATTTCGTCTTCGCGATTAAATTCTATTATTTTGTTGTTTTCCACCACTGCAACGGTTCTGCTTGTTCCCCTTGCACCGATATATATTTTGTTTGGCATATATTCCCTTTTATCCTTGCATTGATTGTTCTTGCAATTTAAGCATGTCATCCACTGTTATAATTTTTCCTTGATAATTTGCTAGCAATTCCACCCTGTGGGCTGGCGTTTCGATGCCAACCGCTGGCAAAAATCTGTCTGTTCGAAGAGTGGTGTTGCCCGCTGAAAGGCGAAGATTTAAAACTTCGTTATCATAGCTGTATGAAATCATTTTGTCGCGGACGTCTTGAGTTTTTTCTTCACCCTTTTGAACAAACGTCACTTGAAAAACTTCCATTTTAAACGCTTCCTTCACCCTTGCAACTTCGCTTTCGCACGCTTTAAGTTGATACAAAGCCTCGCAACAAACCGCGGCAAGGTTTGGGTTTTTTGGCACGTTATAAACCGCTGTGCCTGTTATTCCTTCGATTGCAACATCGTTGAATTTTTGCAAAAATTCGTTTTTTTCCATATCTGTTGCAACTGTCATATATTCGCAATCTGATGTGCTTCCGCAAACGCAAGCTGGTGAAAAATAAAGAAGTTCATGGGGGTTGAACCCCTTTGAAAATTCCACTTTCACGTTGGCGCGCCTAAGCGTTTTGCCCATGTGTTTTAGCATATCTAGGTGGGAAATAAATTTTGCCCTACCTTCTTTTTTATATTTTATTACCAACATTTTTTGCAATCCCCCGCTATTTCTTTTCCACAGCCGTTGCAACTTTCAAGGCAGTCCTTTGTTGTTACACCGCTTTTTGCAAGAAGATTTTCTCGCTTGAGATATTCGCTGTCTACACCGACGTGGATGTGTTCCCACGGCAAAGCTTGTGAAAGTTGGAAGCCTGAAGTCACGCTGTCTAGGTCAACACCGCATTCCAAAAGCACTTCTTCCCAAATTTCGCGTTTGAAAACATCGTCCCAACCGTCATATATACAGCCTTTTTCGAAGGCTTTTTCAATCACGTCAGCACATTCCCTTCCGCCGAGTGCGAAAAAGGCTTCTAGTTTTGATACGAATGCGTCGTGATATGAAAGCTTGAAACCGCTTTTGAAAAACAATTCGCGAAGTCTTGCGTGCTTTTCTTTGAACATTTCTGTGCTGTTTTGAGCTTCCCATTGGAAAGGTGTGAATGGCTTTGGCACAAAGTTTGCAACCGAGCAGACAATTCTTACATCCTTTCTTCTTTTCACTTTCATATATATTTGTTTCACCCTTTGGCAGAGTGCGAAAATGCCTTCCACATCTTCCATTGTTTCTGTTGGATGACCAATCATGAAGTATAGCTTCACGCTTGTGTAGCCCGCTTCAAAGGCTTTTGTTAGCCCTGTTTCGATATGTTCTTCTGTTATGTTTTTGTTGATAACATCCCTTAGGCGTTGCGTTCCCGCTTCTGGGGCAAATGTGAGTGATGTTTTTCTTGATTCCCTTGCGTATTCCTTTTTGAAGTTATCAAGGCGAAGCGACGGCATTGAAAGTCGCACCCCTCTTTCGCCACAAAGGCCTTGGAGTTTTCCGATAAGCTCGTCCAAATTTGGATAGTCGGAAGTTGAAAGCGAATTAAGGCTCATTTCGTCAAAGCCGGTTTTGTTTATTGTGTCGCGCGCAAGCTTTTCAAGTGTTTCTACGCTTTTTGCACGCATTGGACGATAGCAGAATCCCGCTTGGCAAAATCTGCAACCCCTTGCACAGCCACGGAAAAGTTCAAGCACCGCTCTGTCGTGGACAGCTTCGATGTTTGGAACAATCATGTTTGCTGGGAAAAAGCTTGCGTCTAGGTCTTTCACGTAGTCCTTTTTCACAATCTTTTGATTTTCTAGACCCGCAAACTTGCCGTCTTGCGTTTTCACAGTTGAAAAACTTGGAACATAAACGCAATCGATTTGATTTAGGGCATGCAAAGTTTCCACTTTCGATTTATTCGCAAGCTTGCAATCTTCAATTATTTGAAGTATTTTTTCTGTTGAAACTTCGCCTTCGCCTACGTAGATAAAGTCTGCAAAGTCGCACATTGGTTCTGGATTCACCGTGCAAATTCCGCCGATATAAACGAGTGGATAGCTTTCGTTTCTATCGCACGCGCGAAGTGGGATTCCGCCGAGTTTTAGCATGTGAAGCATGTTTGTATACGACATTTCATAGCCGATTGAAAAGCCCACCACATCGAAATCTGCAAGGGGTTTTCTTTGTTCGATTGAAAGAAGTGGCACGTTGCGTTTTTCAAGTTCTTGACCGAAATCAAGCCATGGCGTATAGCACCTGTCGACAGCGAATTTTGTTTCTTCGTTGATTTGGTGATACAAAATTTTCATACCCAAGTTGCTTATTGCAACTTCATACACATCGGGAAAACACAGGCAAAAAGAAAGGTTTTCATAAACCTTGTTATAAGAGTTATATTCCCCACCGGAATATCTGCCTGGTTTTTGGCACAGTGCCATAATTTTTTCATATTCGCGATTCAGTATATCGCTGTTATAGTTTTGTTTACTCATAACATTTATATTAACATAATATGTGATTTTAGTAAAGTCTTTTTTATTATTATGGATATTTAGAGTGGGTTTTATGGCATTTGACAGTGATTTTTTTTAAAAGGTACGCAAAATGTCACCCAGCGTGCTGGATTGCGATATCACCAGCGAGTTTTTATAGATTGCACTTTTCAATTCCGCTTGCGAAAGGGTTTTTGTCGCACCGTTTTGCATGCGAACTTTCACGATATTTGCACCGCCTTTCTTGAAGTGGAAAAACACCTTATACACCCTTGTGGCATAGCTTGCGACAATCACGTTTTCTATTGCCACAGCGTCGGAATTTTCTAGGTTTTCCCTTTCGCTCCACTTTTTTATTGCGGAAAATCGCGAAACTTCACGAAGGGTTTTTTCGCTTCCTAAAACGGTGAACATCGCGAGGGTTGCAAGTGTCAAATTTGTCATGTTCATAAAAAAAGCAATCCCGAAAAGACAGCCTATTGCTATGCCAAAAATCGAAACAAACCGCTCGGAATTTCGCATTTTCAACACTTCCTTACACCACAAATACCAAGCCCTTCCGCCGTCTAGTGGATAGCAAGGCAGAAAGTTCACCAGTGCGATTGTCACATTTGCCTTTGCAAACAGGTATGTCGCACCATATGCTGTGGGATAAAACCACCACACTGCACAAAGGATGATTGCCATTATCGCGTTTGCCGACCCGCCCGCAAAAATCACAAAAAGATTCTCTTTCACGCTGTGCTTTTCAAGGGGGATTTCTATCATTCCGCCAAAGGGAGTTATTTGCGCTGAACCTATTTGCATGCCGAGTTTTTGCGCGACAAAATAGTGGGCGTATTCATGCAAAATCGTGGCAATAAGACAAAAGAAAAAGCCTTCAGCTTCGCCAATTAAAACTGCAAACACACCCATCACCGCAAACAGCGGATGTATTCTTATTGAGAAATTGTTGATTTTTTATCCCAACCCAAGCATGCTTGGAATTTCCGCAAGATATCCGCCCGCAACCATATTAACACCCATAACAACCATCAAAATGCCAATGGCAATTGAAACGTTGATTATCACGTTGTCAAGCATATCTCTGCTTCCCACACCCTTTCTGCTTTTTGATTTGCGATGTCTTGTTATTATCACCTTTGCACCTTCGTGGCTTTTTGCTTCTATTTCGTTTTGCATGTTTTTGAGTTTCATAATTTCCCTCCTAGCCTTTTATTAATACATTATATTGCGGATAGGACATGTTTATGACTTGTAAAAACAAAAAGCGACAGCTTTTTTTGCTGTCGCTTTTTTATTCGATTTGTTATTTGATTTGTTTTTTGATTTGGTTTAGTTTGGTTTTGGATTTGTTATTTGATTTTGAAATTGATTTATTCGATATTCAAAATCGCGTTGAAAGTTTCCGCATCGCCTAGCAATCTGCCACCGCCAAGAACCGCACAAAGTGCTGATTTTTCTGGGATTTGCACAGGCATTTTAAGCTTTTCTTCCAAAAATTCTTTAAGACCGTGAATATCCGCACCGCCACCGCAAACAAGGATGCCTTCTTGCCTTATCTTTGCGATTGTTTCGTCGGAAAACGATTTGAATGATTCCAAAACGATATCTGCAATCTTGCCATAAAAGAAAGTTAGTGCGCCCCTTATTCCGTCTGTTTCGATTTCTACAAACTTAGGCATAAGCGAGAGCGGATTTTTGCCGTCTACACTGATTGCTGTGTTTTCGTTTGTGAAAAGCGTGCCGATTTCCAATTTGACAATTTCTGATCTTGATATACTGATTTGAACGCCGTAGGCATTTTCCACGCAGTCTATGATTCCTTGATCCATATTGAGTCCGCCGATGCCATAGCTTTTGCCAAACTGCATCACGCCGTCTTGAACGTATGCCACGTCGGTGATTCCACCGCCGATATCAACGATATATTTTGATTTTGGAGTTTTGTGGTATGCACCATAAAGCGCCATGATTGGCGATTCAACAAGGTATACTTCCTTTGCACCGCATGCATAAAGAACGTCTTCGAAAATTTTCTTTTCTTCAGCAGAAGAACCGCATGGAATGTTGGCGAAAATACGCACTTTTGGTTTTATGAAGTGTTCTTTTCTTTTAACCACGCGGGCGATGAAGTGGTCTAGCATTGAAACCGCCATTTTCAAATATCTTATAGAACCTTCTTGAATTGGGCAGACAACCCCGCAGTTTTCCGGAAGTGCTGTTGATAAAACCAATTTCTTAGCTTCCGAGCCATAAGCCACGATGTTTTTTCCCTTTGATATAACAACCATGCTTGGCTCGCGCAAGATAAGACCTTCGCCATCTTTATATATGTTGATATATGAAGAACCTATATCTATAATCAAATCAATTTTTGCCATATTATTTCCTCTCGATAAATTTTATTTCATCAAATATTTTTTGCGGAAAGCCGAACACGTTATAATAGTCGCCAATGATTTCTTCAACCACTTTGCCGTCTTGAATTCCGTATCCCCCCGCTTTGTCGTATGGTGAAAAGGTGTTTATATATTCTTCTATTTCAGATTCTGTCATGTTTTTGATTTTTACCTTGGTTTTTTCAAACCCGACAATTTCTTTATCGCCACTTTTGATGCAATAGGCAGAAATCACTTGGTGATATTTTCCACGATAACACAAAAACATTCGCTTTGCATCTGCAAAGTCCTTTGGTTTTTCAAAAATTTCACCGTCCTGCCACACAACCGTGTCGCAAGAAATCACCCATTCGTTTTTTGAAAGGGTGATTTTTTCAGCTTTTTTTCGCGCAAGAGTTTTCACAAGCTCTTCTGGCGCGGTTTTTTTGAGGTTATCCAAAGTGGATTTGTCGTAGTAGGTTTCAAGATTTTCATCGATATCCGCTGGTCTAACTTCAAATTTATACCCCATATCTTCAAGGCGTTCTTTTCGCCTTGGTGATTGTGATGCCAAAATCAGTTTCATAGAATTTCCAAGTTTTTCTTGAATGATTTTTTAAATTCCATTGAAGCAGAATATGCGTCCTTGATTTCTAGTGATGCGTCCCCTTCAACTTCTGTTTTCATAATTACGCTGTCGCCAAGCACGTCGCAATTGATTGATTTGATAACTGCTGAATAGCTTTTATCAAAGCTTTCTGCAAGACGCAAAATAACGCCAAGCTTTTTGATTGCATCAAGGTCTTCTTCGTTTATGATAGTTGTGAATCTTGCGTATTCAGACGCCAAGATGTTTTCTTTTGTGTGGCATGATGCGACAAAAGATGCCATGATAAGATCTTTATGAGAAATACCATATAGGTTAGAATTTCTGATGATGTAGGCTGAATGCTTTTGGTGGTCGTAGAATTTCATGATTTGACCACTGTCGTGAAGCGATGCAGCAACGCGCAAGATTTTGATATAGCTTCTTGGGAATTTGTGAAGCACGCGAAGTTGTTTGAAAAGTTGCAACGAAAGGTTGATAACTTGTTCAACGTGTTTTTCGTTTTGATCGTATAATTTGATAAGCGTTGAAAGCTTATATCCAAGCACGTCGGAAATTGGCTTGTCTTGTGTTTGTGGCACAACTGTGTTGAAAATCAAACCTTCGCGAAGACCTGAAGAAGAAATCGCAATGTTTTCCTTTTCAGTTACGTCAAGGAATGCCTTGATTGCTGCAAATGCGCCAGGAAGAACGTCCGCCCTGCCACGGCTCATACCCTTGATTCTGATTTTCTTTTCAAGTTCTAGACCTTTTATCATGTCATAAATTGAAACGAAATCTTCCTTTGCAAGGCGATAGTTGTGAACCATATCAAGTGGATATCTTTTAAGTTTTGTTGAAATTCTAGCAAGGTTTCTGAAAGAGCCACCAACACCGATGACGATTGTGTCTTCATCGATATCTTTAAGCCATTCAACTTTTGCAAGTTCGCTTTTGAAAAATTCTTCAATCTTGATTGCTTGTTCTTCGTTTGAAAGACCTTGACCCGCAAACTTTTCTGTTAGCGTGATTGAACCGTAAGGAATTGTTTCGTGCGCGAGAAGGTTTCTTCTGTTGTAATAAACAATCTTTGTTGAACCACCGCCAATCTCCACAATAACACCCTTTGGAATATCCATAGAGTTGATTACGCCTTGATATACAAAGTTAGCTTCTTCCGCAGCAGAAAGCACGCGAAGTTGCAAGCCTGTTGAAGAAAACACTTCTTCCAAAAAGCTCCTTTGATTTTTTGCCTTTCTTACAGCTGCAGTTGCAACGCTGATTATTTTGTCAACTTTATTGATGTCGCACAACTTTTTGAACATTTGCAAAGTTTTCACTGTTTGTTTCACTCTTTGCGGTTTTAAAAAACCATCCTTTTCCATATCTTGACCCAAACGAATAACTTCTTTCCATTCGTCAAAAACGTTGAAGTATCCACCCTCCATAACATCAAGCAAGACAAGTCTTGCGGAGTTTGAGCCTAAATCGATTATTCCTAGTCTTTTCATTATTTCTGTTTCCTCGCTGTTATATATTTCAATCTCATATCTATTTCGTTTTAAAAAAGGATAAATTACCCCTTATCCATAATCTACCGTGCTATTATATCACCTAAAAGTCGGTTTGTCTATATGTAAATAGAAAATAATTTGCTTTTTTTGAAAAAAAGTCTCATTTTTTCATGTATAATTCACTTTTTTCGTGCATATTTATGCGTGAAAATTGTACATGTTATTCTATCATTCCACTTTGGGAAACAAAAGATTTTTTCAAATAAATATTTAAAACACCAAAAAATAAAAGTGCCGATTTTATTCGGCACTTTTTTATTATAGACAATTTTGCAAATCTTATTCGTAGATTTTTTTGATAACTTTTCTTGGACACTTTTCAAGACATTTCATGCAACCTGTGCATTTTGCATAATCGATAACTGGGAGGTTATCCACCATGATAATCGCACCGTTTTCGCACGCTCTTGCACATAATCCGCAAGCGATACAACCAGTTTTGCAAACAGCAGTGATATCCCTGCCCTTGCCTTTGTTTGAGCAAGCAACATAGATTTGCGCTGTTTTTGGAACTCTTTGAATAAGACCTTTAGGACATTCTTTTGCACAAAGTCCACAAGCTTTACACTTGTTTGGATCAATTTGAGAATAACCGTCTTTATTCACATCGATTGCATAATACGGACAAACTTTTGTACAGCTTGTTTTTCCCATACAGCCGAAGTCGCAAGCTTTGCTTCCGCCTGACAAAAGTTCGTTTGCTTTGCAGTCGCCATAGCCAATATAATCATACTTATCTTGACAGTTGCTTCCGCCCATACATTTCACAACGAAGATGCTTTCCACAACGCCGTCCATAGAAACGCCCATGATTTCGCCGATTTTTTGTGAATTTTCTTTTGTTAGTTGTGTGCAGTTTGAAGCTGAAAAACCGTCGTGAACAACTGCGTTTGCGAAGTCATCACAACCCGCTTTTCCGCAAGCACCACAGTTTGCGCCAGGAAGGCAACCGCGGATTTCTTCAACTTTAGCATCTTTTTCAACAGACAAAACTCTTGAAAGATAAACTATCAAAACAGCGAACAGCAATCCAACGCCAAGCAAAACTAGCATCGGAGTTATAATACTGCTTATTTCTATTGCTAATAATAACATATACATACCCCCCTATTTAAAACGACATGCCTGAGAACGCGGCAAATGCCATGCTCATAAGCGCTGAAGCAATCAAAGCTATTGGGAAGCCTTGGAAAGCTTTTGGTGTGTCAGTTTTTCTCATTCTTTCACGCAAGCTTGCAAGAAGACAAATCGCAACAAGGAAGCCAACACCTGATGCAAAACCGTTCAAAACTGATTGCAAAAGGTTGTAACCTTCATCGATATTAAGTATTGCAATACCCAAAACAGCACAGTTTGTTGTGATGAGTGGCAAGAATACACCAAGCGCTTTATAAAGTGAAGGTGAGAATTTTTTAATGAACATTTCAACTATTTGAACAAGTGAAGCGATAACCAAGATAAATGCGATTGTTTCAAGGTATTCAAGACCGAAACTCACAAGCAGATATTTGTTGACAACAAATGTGATAGCTGAAGCTATTGTCATAACGAAGATAACCGCAAAGCCCATGCCAAGCGCGCTATCGAATTTTTTAGATACCCCGATGAACGGACAAATACCCAAGAATTGAGACAAGATTACGTTGCTGGCAAAAATTGCCGTGAAAATTAACATCATGTTTTCCATATCTTACCCCCTATTTTCAACTTTCGCATAGATTGCATTGAAAGCTGCCATCAAAAGTCCTAGCATCAAGAAACCACCCGCTGGTTGAACCAAGATTGCAAGTGCTGGGAACCAATCGCCAAGAACTTGAACCCCGAAAAGTTGTCCTGCGCCGAGAAGTTCTCTCACGAATGATAGGATTGTTAGAGAGATTGTGAAACCAAGACCCATAGAAATACCGTCAACCGCTGATGCGAGAACACCGTTTTGGCTTGCGAATGCTTCTGCCCTTCCCAAGATGATACAGTTTACAACTATCAGTGGGATAAACAGACCCAAACTTGAATATAAATCCGGAATGTATTTTCTTAGAACCATTTCGATGATTGTTACAAACGTTGCAACCACGAGAATGTAGCATGGGATACGAACTTGGTCTGGAATAATATCTCTTAGCAAAGAGATTATCACGTTTGAACAGAGCAAAACAACAAGTGTTGAAAGACCCATGCCAAGACCGTTTGTTACTGAAACTGTCACGGCAAGCGTTGGACACATACCGAGAACAAGTTTGAATGTCGGATTGTTTTTGACAATACCGTTTAGTGCTATATCTTTATATTTTGCCATTTTAATCCACCTCCGCACTGCGATAAACTTCCATACATTTATTGATTGCATCCATAATTGCACTGCTTGATTTTGTTGCACCTGTGATACCATCAACTTGAACTGAACCATTAGAGCCGTCAAAAGAGAAGCTTTCCACTTGGTTCACATCAATGTTCATGAAGTTTGAAATATAACTGTCGCCAAAAGGTGTTTTGATTGTTTCTTGGTTTGTTCCCGCTTGAACTTCCACAATGACGCCATCAGTTATCTTGACATACATTGGAACTACACCAGAATATCCGCCCACGCCTGAAGCTGTTGCGATATAGAATGTTTCACTGCCAACTGTTGCAAGATAAACAGATGCTGTGTCGTCTTCTGCAATTTTTTCATAGCTGTCTGCTGGCCAGAATTTTTCAAGTTCGCGAGCTGTGAGTTCGTCATCAGAAACGTAGGTCACTTCGTTCACAAAGCCGAGAAGTGCGCCTGAAACCGCTGCGATGATTGTGAGCACCGCAATACATTTTATAATATTTTTCGTTACGTTATTCATTATGCCACCACCCCTACAAGTGCAACTATGAACATAGCAACACAGAATACTTTTATAACTGCAAAGATTGCGATTTCCGCTTTATCGATACCTTGTCCGAAACGTTTTGGAGTTACGAACTTATCAATCATTGGAACAAACAAGTTTGCAAACAAAATTGCAAGGCTCATGCCTTCTGGGTATGCCCCGAAGTTTCTCACGAGAACTGTCACAAGCGCGATAAGGAATGCATAAATCATTTGACCTTTTCTTGTGTTTGGAGATGTTGAATAATCCGTTGCCATGAAAAATGCGCCGAGCATAAGTCCACCAGCACAAATTGCATAAAGACCATCCGCAAAGCTTCCGCCAAGCGCGATTGTGAATGCAAAAACAACGCCGATGATTGTTGCTGGGATTGTGACATCAATAACTTTTCTAGCAACCAAATATGCACCGCCAATCAAAAGAGCTAGTGCTGATGTTTCGCCGATTGAACCCGCCACGTTGCCAAGGAACACTTGGTTTAGTGAAACTGCATCCGCAAGTGGAGTTGCTGAAGCAACTGCATCTGCCGTTGGATAGTAGAACAATGTTGAAAAACTGTTGATTGCAACTGGTGCGTAGTAGGTTGTCATTGCACTTGAAAGTGAAATCAAAAGGAACACACGCGCTGCACAAGCTGGGTTTGCAAAGTTTCTGCCAAGTCCGCCAAACAGCATTTTTACAATCATGATTGCGAAAAATCCGCCGATGATTGGAACATAGAATGCGATATATGGTGGCAAGTTGAGAGCGAGGATAAGCCCTGTTACCGCCGCAGACAAGTCTTTAACTGAACATGCTTTTTTTGTGATTTTGCAATACAGCATTTCCGCACCAATACAAGATGCCACAGAAAGCAATATTATGAAAAGTGAATACATGCCAAACAGCACAATACTCATAATGCTTGCCGGAACAAGCGCAATCAAAACGTCACGCATGATTGTTTTTGATTTGTTATCAGATGCTACATAAGGAGATACTGTTACGATTTTTTTAGTTGCCATTTCCTATATCCCCCTTGTTCTTATCATTTTTTTCGCAAGTCTTATTGATTGGACAAGCGGTCTTTTTGCTGGGCATGTGAAAGAGCAACATCCACATTCCATGCAGTCCATTGCGCCGTATTTCTTGGCTGTTTCATAATCCCCTGCAAGAGTGTTGCCGTCGATATACATTGGCATCAAATGCATTGGGCATGCTTTTGCACACTTGCCACAGTTGATACAAACTGACGCACTTTCTGTTGAGATTTCTTCACCTGCCAAAAACAAAATGCTTGAAGTTGCTTTTGTTGTTGCCCTGTCAAGAGAAAATTGGCTGGCACCCATCATTGGTCCGCCAGAGATAACTTCTCTCACGTCTTCTTCAACAGCGCCAAGAGCTTCAGCGATATCAGAAAACAGCGTGCCGATTGGAATGATATAGTTACCTTTCTTTTCTACGCCAAGACCAGAGATTGTGACAACCCTATCAGAAACTGGTGTGTTTTCGCAAACTGCCATGTGAACTGCGTATGCTGTGTGAATGTTGCAAACTGCAACGCCCACGTCACTTGGAAGTTTTCCTGGTGGCACTTGTCTTTTCAAAGTTGAGTGGATAAGCATTTTTTCTGCACCTTGAGGGTATTTTGTGTGCAAGCTTGCAACCACCACTTTTGATTCGATATCTTTAAGGTATTTTGAAGTTCCTTCAACTGTGAGAAGTGAAGCAACCGCTTTTTCTTTGTTATCTTCCACGCCGATAACCACCCTTGAAACGCCTAGTATTTCAGCGATGATTTTCACGCCGGAAATAACTTCTTTCGCCTTTTCAAGCATAAGGCGGTTGTCGCAAGTGATGTATGGTTCGCATTCTGCACCGTTGATAACAAGTGTATCAACATTTCTATCAGGCGGAACGTTAAGTTTGAAGTGGGTTGGGAAAGCCGCACCACCCATACCGATGATTCCCGCATCAGAAAGTCTTGCCAAAAGTGTTTCTTTTGTTCTTTCTTCAAGCGGTGGCATTTTTTCTGTTACGTCAAGGAAATTATTATCAATTTCGATATGATCAATTTTTATCCCTTGAAGAGAAACCTTCTTGACTATTCCAACCACTGCGCCAGAAACGCTGGAATGGATGTTTACACCAAATTTCCCCGTTTTCTTTCCAACGAGTTGTCCTTTTTTTACTTCGTCGCCAGCTGCAACCAATATTTCAGATTTTTCGCCCGCAAACTGCGATACTGGAATATACACCTTTTTTGGATATCCAAACTCGGAAAAATTGCTTATTGCAATGTCTTCAGTTAGGAATTTGTTACCCTTTGGATGTACCCCTGAGCTAAATGTACCCACTATGTCCTCCTTTGTTATGGCGTGCGCCATAATATTGTCTTTATTTTAGTAATTTATCATTTTTGGCTGTTTAGTTTTCGATTTCTCTTACGAAAATTCGACGGTTTCGGTGATTTTCTGTTTTGAAACCTTTCCACAGATTTTGAACGTTTGCGTTATATTCAAGTTCGGCATTTGATTCTACGTATTCTATGCCACACGCAATCACGTTTTTCGCAATCTTTTCCATCACCACGGCGTTCACGCCAGAATTTTTCATATCTGGTCTCACGGCGATGAGTCCGAGTTCTACAACTTCGGGTTTTTTCATTTCTGAAAGCATTGAAAGCATTGCAATTGGATGCATTCTGCCACCGTATTTTTGAAGTGATTTCGCAAGCGATGGGAAAGCCACGCCAAGCGCAACAAGTTCGTTATTTTCATCTCGCAAGATGCTGACAAAGCGTTTGTCAAGTGCGATTTTGAAGCTTTTTATCATGCTGTCTCTGGTTTTTTTATCCGTTGGCATATAGCCGTGAAGATCAGAATAGCATTCGTCGAGAAGTGCAAAGAACTTGTCCCCATAGTTTTTCAGAACGTTTGAAACGCTCATTTCTTCAAGCACGTCAAAAACGGGGGTTCTTTTTTGAACGATTTTAGAAACTCGCTCAAACCTTTCAATCATTTGTTTTTCGATGTAGATTTTAAATTCGTGATAGTCAACTTCCTTTTCAAAACCAAGCTCGCGCATGAGTTTTGGATAGTAGTCGTAGTTATATAGGTTCACGAACGTCACGCGGTTTTCATAGCCTGAAATCACCATGCCTTCGCGTTCTTGGTCGTTATATCCAAGTGGGCCGTGCAATTTTTGCATGCCGTGCGTTTTGCCAAATGTGGCAACGCTATCAAAAAGAAGTTTTGCAACTTCCACATCGTCGATTGCATCGAACCTTGTGAAGCGGATTTTCTTTTCGCCCGTTTTCACATTGTCGCGATTTGCAATTATACCGCCAATTCTGCCAACAATTTTCTTGTTTTTGTAGCACAGAAAATACTTTGAAACAGAATCGCCAGAGTAAGGATTTTTTTCATCAGAAAAAATTTTCATTTCATCGGCAAAAAATGCCGGAACATATTGCAAACATCCCTTATAGAGTTTGTTTGGAAACTCAGCAAAGTCGTGCATTTGTCTGTGAGTTTTAACCTCAACCACTTTATACATTAGTCTATATTTTCCTTTGATATATTTTCATTTATGCCAGTACAATATCCATATAATTATATACTATAAAAAGAAATTTTGCAAGGGGTATTTGCGAAAAAACTTGCAATTTTTGCGATAAAAATTGTCTATTTTTTGACATACATTTTCAAAAGGCGATTGTTAAAGTTTTATTGTTATAGCTGTTGAAATTTCCACAAATTATACGAAGATTATCATACCGCAGTATATAAATGCACTGCCGTTTTTTTCTTGGAACTGCTGTTTTGATATTTGGAATTTGTCGCATATGGAATTTATGCTGTCACCTGCCCTGACTGTGTAGGTCTTTTGGCTTACAGTTGGGATTGCGATATAAACTCCGCTGTGGATTTTTATGTTTTTGTTGGCGCTTGCAATCGCAGATGTTGGAATGGAGAATTTGACCGCCACTTTTTGAAGCGATTCACCTTTTGACAACTTATATATTGCACGAATTTCACCAATTATATCATTTTTAGTCATTCATAATACCCCCGACTTCTGAATATATTCTATTGAATGATTTTTTGGAGGCATATATGAATAAATTTTTTAAGGCATTTATGGCGGTTACCACCATTTCTGTTGCGACGCGCACGCTTTGCTTTTTTTTCAAGATTTACCTTTCGCGGACACTGTCGCTTGAAATGCTTGGCAGCTATCAAATCGCGATGAATATCTTTATGGTTTTTGTAGCGGTGGTTTCTTCGGGGCTTCCAATAACGCTGTCGCGGGAAGTTGCGTTTGAATCTTCGCGCGGGGAGCTTTTGTCGGCTAGCAAAAAGACCACCGCGGGACTTTTTGTTGCGGTGATTTTGTCGATTGTTTCTTGCTTTGGACTTTTGGCGCTCAGCTTATTTTTGGGTGATGATAAAGGCGACTTTTTGAGCGTCGCTTGTTTTTCGCTTTTGTTTTTTGGGGTTTATTCTGTCACTCGCGGCTATCTTTGGGGAAGAAAAGAATTTTTTGCATTCAGCTTTTTGGAATTTATCGAAGAGGTTTTAACCTTTGTTTTCGCTTATTTGTTCCTTAAATTTGCACTTTTTGATTCTCCACTGCAAAATGTGGCACTTTCTTTTGTTGTTGCAAGCGTGGCTTGCGGATGTTTGGGGATTTATGCTTATTTTTCCAAGGGCGGAAGCATTGTTTTTGCAAAAAATCAGATTGCCAAGATTGCAAAAAGTTCAGCTTTTATCACCGTTATGCGGATTTGTGGCACAGCTTTTGCTTCGCTTTACACAATTTGCTTGCCGTTGTTTTTGGTGGCGAGCGGTTTTTCTGAAACTGAAAGTTTGGAAGTTGTTGGGCTTTTTTACGGCATGGTTGCGCCACTTTTATTTATTCCTTCCGCACTTGTTTCTGGACTTTCGCTTGTGCTTGTGCCCGAAGTTGCAAGCCTTGACCCAAAGAGCCCAACCACGAGAAAGACCATTCGCTTTGCCATTCGATTTGCGGTTTTATTCGCGATTATTTTCATTCCTTTTTATTACTTTTTCGGGGTGGAAATCACAAGTTTTGTGTTTAAAAATTCTGAAAGTGGCAGTATTTTGAAAATCGCATGCGTGGCGGTTTTGCCAATTTCACTGAACTTGCTTGTTTCTGGGTTTATGAACAGTTTGGCGCTTGAAAAAAGCAACTTTATCCACTTTCTCATTTCGGGGTTGTTCTGTTTTTCCATGTTGTATCCCGCGACGGTTTTGTTTGGGGAATACGGCATTGTTATCATCTTTACAATTCAGCCGACAATTCCTTGCGTGCTAAACATTCGCACGCTTGCAAAAAAAGTGGGGATGAAGGCGGGGGAAGTTGCTTCTTCTGTTGCGCCCGCGATTATGCTTCCACCTTGCATGCTGATTGCGATTTTGCTTGCGGGGGCGACGGCAAGCTTGCCAACTTTTGTTTCGCTTGCAGTTTCGGGGCTTTCGATTTTCGCCTTTTGCAGTGCACTTTTCTACGTGTTTTTCTACACCGAAAAGGTGCAGTGATAAATATTTGCAAACGCACGTCTTTTTTGGGAAAACCAATTGATTTTTCTTGATTTTTGCTGTCAAATGATGTAGTATTTAAGGGCATTAATACAATTTATCATCATGGAGGACAGAGAAATTTTAAAAATCAAATCGCCTACTAAGGCTATTTCATACACGGCGATATTCACCGCACTAACTTTTGTGCTGAATTACGTTTATATACCATTCGGGGGCATGTTTGGGGTTTCGTTTGTAACTTTTTCTTGCTTTCTGGCAGGAATCTTGCTTGGACCTTTTCTTGGGTTTGCGGTTGGCGGACTTGCCGACTTGCTTGGTTGCATCGCACTTGGATATCCACCAAATATTTTTATACTTCTTGGCAGTGCCTTTTGGGGATTCTTTGTTGGCGGGGCTTACAGATACTTGAAAGTTCCAAGAATTTTTCAAATCTGCATCGGCGGTGTTGTGGCATACATCGTTTGCAGTCTGTTTTTGAACACTTACGGACTTTACACCTACACAAGCGGTGGCGACACTTTTCTAGCTTACATGATAGCAAGAATTCCAGTTCAGTTCACAAACTTCACATGCAACCTTCTTTTCACAATCTTCTTCGTAGACCTTCTTGAAAGAAGAGGGATTGTTTGAGGGTAGTTTTGTTTTTGGATACAAATTTCTGCATCACTTAAAATAATTAAAAATTAAAAATTAAAAATTAAAAATTGTGGTAAAGCACTCGCGGTGCTCGTGCAATCTATATTTGAAATGACAATAGGAGCGTTACTTATTAAAATAGTAACGCTCCTATAATATTATCTAATAATTGAATGCACAGGGAGCTTTGCTCCCGTGCTTACCACAATTTTTAATTTTTAATTATAAATTTTCATTCTGAAAATTTATCACTTGCCATGCTATATCTTTTCTACAGAAGAGGTTTTCGCATTGGATTTTTGCGATTTCTTTGTAGCAGTTTTGTTGGGCTTCTTTGAATGTTTTGCCTTTTGCAACGGCGAAGAGGACTCTTCCTCCGTTTGTTTTCAAAACGCCGTCTTCAAGTTTTGTGCCCATGTGATAAACTGGGATTTCTACGTTTTCTAAGCCTGAAATTTCAAAGCCTTTTTCATAGTTTCTTGGATAATTTTTTGAAGCTAGAACAACGCCTACGGTAACTTCTTCGTAGAATTCAAGTTCACTTTTTTTGCCTTCAAGAAGGTTTTCCAAAACTTCAACAAGGTCTGATTTCATTCTTGGAAGAACAACTTCTGTTTCTGGGTCGCCAAATCTTGCGTTGAATTCGATAACTTTGATACCTTTTGGTGTTTTCATAAGTCCGCCATAAAGCACGCCTTTGAAAGGAGCACCTTCCGCTTTCAACGCTTGCACAGTTTTCACCATGATTTCAGAGAAAGTGTAGTCTACATCTTCTTTTGTGATGAATGGCACACCAGAATATGCGCCCATACCGCCTGTGTTTTCACCTTTGTCGCCATCAAGTTCACGTTTGTGGTCTTGCGCGATATCAAGTGGAAGAACGATTTCGTCGTTCACAAGGCACATGAAAGAAAATTCAGGCCCGATAAGGCATTCTTCACAGACAACTTTGCCCGCACCAAACACTCTATCTTTAAGCATTTTTACAGCAGATTCACGCGCGAGCTCGATCGTGTCGCAAACAACAACACCCTTGCCATATGCAAGACCGTCGAATTTCAAAACGATTGGAACACCCACTTTTTCGATGTATTGTGCGAGTGGTTCGTAATCTTCGAAAACAGCATATTCAGCTGTTGGGATATCATATTTCGCCATTAAATCTTTAGCAAATTCCTTTGACCATTCGATTTTGGCAGCATTTTTTCTTGGTCCGAACACCGCAAGGTTGTGCGATTCGAACAAATCAACAATACCCATTGAAAGTGGGATTTCCGGCCCAACAACTGTCATGTCGATTTTTTCATCAAGTGCAAACTGCAAGAGTTTTTCAATTTCGCTGTCGCCGATAGGCACAAGCGTTGCAATATTTGCCATGCCGGCATTGCCAGGTGCACAGTATATTTGCGGATTTTTTGGTGAGTTTTTAAGCTTTTCACATATTGCGTGGCATCTTCCGCCACCACCGATAACAAGTATTTTCATTAGTGTTTAAAGTGTCTGATACCAGTGAACATCATTGGGATTTCGTATTCATCCGCTTTTGCGATTGAATCATTATCTCTGATTGAGCCACCAGGCTGCACTATGCCCTCCACATTATATTTTTTAGCCATTTCCACACAGTCATCAAACGGGAAGAACGCATCGGAAGCGAGAATCAAGCCTTCTGTTTCTCCCTTTGCTTTTGCAGATTCAAGCGCAATTTCGCAAGAGCCTACTCTGTTCATTTGACCTGCGCCAACACCTAGAGTTTGTCCGTTTTTCACAACGACAATCGCGTTTGATTTCACATGTTTGCAAACTTTCATGCCGAACACAAAATCAGCAATCTGAGCATCGGTTGGTGCTGTTTTTGTTACAACTTTCCAATCCGCTGGGTTTTCCACAGCGCTGTCCACTTCTTGGATAAGAACACCGCCATTAACTGAAACAAATTGGTCTTTAGCTTGATTTTTTTCAAGCGAGATTTCCATAAGACGAATGTTTTTCTTTTTTGTCAAAATCGCAAGTGCAGATTCTGAAAAGCTTGGTGCCATGATGATTTCAAGGAATACTTTTGAAAGTCCCAAAGCGATTTCTTCAGAAACTTCGCCGTTGAAAGCAACGATACCGCCAAAGATTGAAACTGTGTCAGCTTCGTATGCTTTTTTCCATGCGATTTCCAAAGTTTCGCCAACACCAACACCACAAGGGTTCATATGTTTTACTGCAACACAACAAGGCTCGTCGAATTCTTTCAAGATATTAAGCGTTGCATTGCCGTCTTGAATGTTGTTATATGAAAGTTCTTTGCCGTGAAGTTTTTTGCCATATACAAGTGAATATCCACATTCTGCTGTTTTATAAAGAGTTGAAGTTTGGTGTGGGTTTTCGCCGTATCGCAAATCGTAATCTTTTTCAAATGCCATTGTCACGCTTTCTGGCGCTGTTTCGCCACAAGCTTTTGTGAGATAAGTTGAAATCATAGCGTCGTAGCTTGCTGTGTGACGGAAAACTTTTGCTGAAAGCGCGAATCTTGTTTCTGCAAGAGTGTCGCCGTTTTCTTTGATTTCCGCGATGATTTTTGCATAGTCTTGTGCGTCGCAAACAACTGTTACTGATTCAAAGTTTTTGGCAGCTGATCTGAGCATAGATGGACCGCCGATATCGATATTTTCAATTGCGTCTTGGAGTTTCACATTTGGGTTTGCAATAGTTTGTTTGAATGGGTATAGATTCACGCAAACAAGGTCAATAAGTTCGATGTTGTTATCTGCAAGTGCTTGCATGTGATCTTTATCACATCTTCTTGCAAGAAGACCGCCGTGCACGTTTGGATGAAGAGTTTTCACCCTTCCGTCGCAAATTTCAGGAAAGCCAGTCACATCAGAGATTGAAATGCAAGGTACGCCTGCATTTTCTAGTGATGCTTTTGTGCCACCTGTTGAGATGATTTCATAGCCAAGTGAAACAAGGTCGCTACAAAATTCAATTACGCCAGTTTTGTCGCTTACGCTTACTAGTGCTCTTTTCATATTTTTTCCTCCAAGAGATTTTTTAGTGTTTGTGGGTATAGTTTATGTTCGATTTTATGGATTCTTTCTTCAACTTCTTCCACTCTTTCACCTTCTGTGTGTGGGAATGATTGTTGCGAAATTATCTTTCCGCCGTCAAGTTCGCTTGAAACATAGTGAATTGAAACGCCGAAGACTTTCACGCCGTAGTTATACGCATCTGCAATGCCGTGCGCACCCTTGAATGATGGAAGCAAGCTTGGGTGGATGTTGATGATTTTGTTTTCATATGCCAAAAGCAAAGTTTCTGAAACGATTTTCATATATCCCGCAAGTGCTATCATGTCGATTTGCTCTTCATTGCAAATTTCAACGATTTTTTCTTCGAATTTTTGCTTGTTTTCAAATTCTTTTAGTTC
The DNA here is from genome assembly GCA_044426085.1 of Bacillota bacterium. Lineage (GTDB taxonomy): Bacteria > Bacillota > Clostridia > Christensenellales > CAMQZB01 > JAWXUU01. The sequence goes on from JAWXUU010000001.1 coordinate 127,740, forward strand.
AAAAGCGTACGTTTTTATTCCAAACTTTTTTGCCCTTTCAAGTGCGTAGGCATTTTTCTTATCGCAAAACAGAAATTTCAAGTTGACTTTTAATTCGCCACTTGCAACCGCGCCTGCAATAGCTTCAAAATTGCTTCCGCTTCCAGAGGCAAACACTGCTAGGTTTTTCATTTGATCACCACGTTGCCACTGTTTGTAACCTTGCCGATAACAATTGCACTTTCGCCGTTTTCAGCAAGAACACCGATTGTTTTTGCAACGTCGCAATCTGCAACCGCAAGAACAATACCGCTACCCATGTTGAAAATATTGAACATTTCACGGTGGTCAACCCCGCCTTTTTCTTCCAAAAATTTGAAGATTGGCAAGATTTCTAAGCTGGCATGGTCGATTTCGATTCCTTGACCTTCGCAAAGCATTCTTGGGATGTTTTCGTCGTATCCGCCACCTGTGATGTGTGAAAGTCCGTGAACGTCAACTTCTTTCAAAAGTGCAAGAACTGGTTTCACATAGATTTTTGTTGGCGTAAGCAACACTTCGCCAAGTGGCGCTTCTGAAAGTTCTGGATAAACTGTTTTGAAATCAAGCTTTGCATCGCTTACGATTTTTCTTACGAGAGAGAATCCGTTTGAATGCACACCGCTTGAAGCAATTGAAATAAGAGTGTCGCCGATTGCAACCCTGCCAGGGGCGATAAGTTTTGATTTTTCAACCGCACCGCAAGTGAAGCCTGCAATGTCGTATTCGCCGTCTTGATACATGCCAGGCATTTCTGCTGTTTCACCGCCAACGAGCGCACAGCCCGCTTGAATGCAACCATCCGATACACCTTTAACGATTTGTTCGATTGTGGCTGGATCATTTTTGCCAACCGCGATATAATCAAGGAAGAAAAGTGGCTCAGCACCTTGAGCAAGGACGTCGTTTACGCACATTGCAACGGCATCAATACCGATTGTGTCGTGCTTATCCATTTCAAATGCAAGTTTCAATTTTGTTCCCACGCCGTCTGTTCCTGAAACCAAAACTGGTTCTTTAAGACCAAGCGTTGAAAGGTCGAACATACCGCCAAATCCGCCAATGCCACCCATAACACCAAGGCGATTTGTGTTTTTTACGTGTTTTTTGATTCTTGAAACAACTTCGTAGCCCGCTTCTAGGTTAACCCCTGCATCACTATATGATTTTGCCATTTTTTATCCTCCGTGCCCAAAGTTTGGGCAATTTATTTTATGTTTGTGTTTTTGCTTTGTTTTGTTTTGATATTTTTTGTATTATTTTGTGAAGTAAGCCACCGCATTTTTAAAAATATTTGTGTTACATCTTTATTATTTTGTGAAGTAAGCCACCGCGTTTTTAAAGATGTTTGTGTTACATCTTTATTATTTTGTAAAGTAAGCCACCGCATTTTTAAAGATGTTTTGGTGTTTTTCGCCCGCGATATTTTTATAGATATTGTTTTCGTATCTTTCGCTGTGACCCATTTTGCCAAGAATCAAACCGTCAGCCGAAGTGATACCTTCGATTGCATAATTTGAGCCGTTTGGATTGAATGGAGCAACCATTGTTGCTTTGCCATCAAGGTCGGCATATCTGAAGCAAACTTGACCGTTTGCGAAGAGTTCGTTTGCCATTTGCTCGCTTAGGCAGAATTTACCTTCGCCGTGTGAGAATGCAACTTCGTGAGTATCGCCCACATTCATATCAGTAAGCCATGGAGAGTTGTTTGCTGACACCACTGTTTTTGCGATAAGTGAGATGTGGCGGTTGATATCGTTTCTGAAAAGTGTTGGTGAGCTTTCTGAAAGCATACCAAACTTGCCATATGGCAACAATCCTGATTTCACAAGTGCTTGGAAGCCGTTGCAAATACCAAGAATCAAGCCTTTTCTTGCGATTAGTGCTGTTATTGCAGTTTGGATTTTTTCATTCAAAATCACGTTTGCAATAAATTTACCACTTCCGTCTGGTTCGTCGCCAGAAGAGAAGCCACCGCAGAAGGCAAGGATATCAGTGCCGTTTATATATTCTTCCATTTTGCTGATAGAATTTAGGATTTCTTCTTCGTTTAGGTTGCAGAATACAAATGTGCTGACATCTGCACCTTCTTTTTCGAAAGCACGTTTTGTGTCGTAGTCGCAGTTGCTTCCTGGGAAGATTGGAATGAACACTTTCACAACATCTTTTTTCGCATATGGATATTCGAAAGTTTTGTTTTGTGGTGTGTTTTCCAAAATTTCAGTTGTTTTTGCAGGTACGCACGTTGGATAGATTTTTGCAAACCCATTAAAGTTCCAATCAATCAAAGTTTCAAGTTCAAAGCTTTCGCCGTTTACAGCAAGTGTTGTTGAATCGTTTGTTTCACCGATTTTTTCAAAGATTTCGCTTGCAAGTTCGCCTTTTGCTTCGATGATGAATGAACCGTATAGTTTTTTTGCAAGGATTGAATTATCCACAGTTATGCTTGCGCCGATTTTGTTTCCGAATGTCATTTTGCTGACTGCTTCGATAACGCCACCAAAGCTGATTTCTCTTGCGGCAAGCACATTTCCGTTTTGGATTTCGCTTTCAACCGCCTTGAAAATTTCCATTGCTGAATCAGTGTTTACTGTGTAATCTGCATTTTCTTCAAGTTTTGCGATATAAAGGTTTGAACCTGATTTTTTGAATTCTGGGCTAACGACGATATTTGCATCAGTCACGCTTTGAGTGAAAGAAATAAGCGTTGGTGGAACTGTGATATCTTTGAATGTTCCGCTCATAGAATCCTTACCGCCAATCGCGGCAATTTTCAAGCCTTTTTGCATATACACACTTCCGAGAAGTGCTTCGAATGGTTTGCCCCATTTTTTATCATCTTTGCCAAGTCTTTCGAAATATTCTTGGAAAGAAAAGTGCATGTTTTCTGTTTTTCCGCCCACAGCCACTGCTTTTGCAACTGAATCAAGGATAGCATATTGTGCGCCAAGGAATGGAGAAATGCTAGAAACTTCAGGGTCGTAACCATAACTCATGACAGTTGCCATATCAGTGTAGCCTTTTTCAACTTGAACTTTTTGAACTGACGCTGTTGTTTCTGTGAGTTGATATTTTCCACCAAACGGCATCAAAACTGTTGTGTTACCAATAGTTGCATCGAACATTTCTGAAAGACCTTTTTGTGTTTGCACATTTTTATCTTTCAAGATTTCTTCAACTGTAACTGCTGTTGCTTTTTCTTCCCTTATAAGTGGGTTTGAAATTTCACTGCCCACAACTGTTACGTTTTGGATTTGTCTTGCACCGTTTGTGTTGATAAAGTCACGGCTTAAATCAACAACAGTTTTGCCACCGCAAGTCATGCGGAGTCTTCCAGAGTCGGTAACTGTTGCGACAACGTAGGCTTCAAGGTTTTCTTCCTTGCAATAGCCAAGGAATTCTTCAACGTCTTTTGGTTCTAGAACTACGCTCATTCTTTCTTGCGATTCTGAGATTGCAAGTTCTGTTGCGTTTAGTCCTGCGTATTTTGTCTTGACTGCGTCAAGGTTGATATCAAGTGAATCGGCAAGTTCGCCAATTGCAACGGAAACACCGCCCGCACCAAAGTCGTTTGACTTTTTCACAAGGCGAGTAACTTCGCCACGGCGGAACAAGTGTTGAATTTTTCTTTCTTCAGGTGCGTTACCTTTTTGAACTTCTGAAGAGCATTTTTCAAGTGAAGTTTCGTTGTGTTCCTTTGAAGAGCCCGTTGCACCACCGATGCCGTCCCTTCCTGTTCTTCCGCCGAACATAACGATGATGTCGCCCGTGGCAACTGATTCACGGCGAACGTGAGAAACTGGAACTGCACCAAGGCAAGCGCCAACTTCCATTCTTTTTGCAACGAAACCGTCGTGATAAACTTCTTTGACAAAAGTTGTTGCAAGACCGATTTGGTTGCCGTATGATGAATAACCTTCCGCGGCTTTTCTAGAAATTATACGCTGTGGAAGTTTGTTTGCAATAGTTTTTGAAACGTCCGCCCAAATGTTGCCCGCACCCGTCACGCGCATTGCTTGATAAACATAGCTTCTGCCAGAAAGTGGGTCGCGGATTGCACCACCAATACAAGTTGATGCGCCACCAAACGGTTCGATTTCTGTTGGGTGGTTGTGCGTTTCGTTTTTGAACATGATAAGATATGGAACAGCCACGCCGTCGATTTCGATATCGCAAACAACACTGCAAGCGTTGTTTTCTTCTGAAACTTCCATGTCTTTCAAGTCACCTGTATGTTTGAGAAATCTTGGCATCACAGTTGCGATATCCATAAGCGTGATGACTTTTTCTTCTCTGCCAAGCTCTTTTTTCATTTCTAGGTAGCTATTCCACGCTGATTTGATACTTTCAGCCACAACTGAATCTTCAATCACAACGCTGTCTAGCTTTGTTTCGAATGTTGTGTGACGGCAGTGGTCAGACCAATATGTGTCTAGCATTCTTATTTCTGTTTCTGATGGGTCACGGTTTTCGCTTGCGAAATAGTCGCGCACCATTTTTAAATCTTCATCAGCCATTGCAAGACCCATTTTGATTCTCATTTCAGAAATTTCGCCGTCTGTGATGTTTGCAAAGCCGTGGAAAACTGGAACTTCTTCAATATCCACGTCTTGATTATCTTGCAAAATTGCAAGGTCTTTTTCCCTTGATTCGATTTTGTTGATAAAGTAGCTTTTGATTTGTTCAAGTTCTTCGTTTGAAACACCTTCAAAAATCAAAATCTTGCCACTTCTTACTTTCACATCTTCTGATGCGTCGATAAGTTTGATACATTCCGCAGCACTCGCACCGCGGGCGTCGAATTGACCTGGAAGGAATTCAACCGCGAAATAAGTTTTGCCTTCAAGTGCGATTTCTTCTGAAACCACATCTGTAACCACTTCGGAAAATACGTTCGCTTTTGCCTTTTCAAGCAAGCTTTCAGAAATTCCAAAAACGTCATATGAAACGACAAGTTGAAGTGCTGTGATGTTTAGTCCTAAGTTTTGGTTGAAATCTTTTTGTAGCATTTCTGCTTCTACTGTGTAGCCTTGTTTTTTAGTTGCGTAAACTCTGTAATTATTCATGCTTTGTCCTCGAAATATATTTTGTCAACTTTTTCAAATTCATCCGCCGAAATATCGGTGAATGTTATGTGTGCCATTTTTCTGCCCTTTTTTGCTGGTGATTTGTGATACCAATGCACGTTTGCACTTTCAATCACAGGGAAGTTTTCCAAACTTTCAACGTCTTCACCCAAAATGTTTTTCATCACACCTTTGCAAACAAGCGTTGAATCTTGAAGTTTTTCGCCCATAATGCAATCAATCAAAAGTCCATATTGGCTTTTATCGCAAGTTTCGATTGAGTGGTGACCCGAGTTGTGTGGGCGGGGTGCCATTTCGTTGAAATAGATTTCTTCACCCAAAACAAAAAACTCGATTGCTAGTATTCCATGAAAGTTTGCTTTTTCCATGAACGACTTTGCTGTGTTTTTAACTTTTTCTTGCATTGCTTCGCTCATTGAAGTTGGTGGAACAATGCACACATCTAAAATTCCGCGTTTGTGGCGGTTTTCAGAGATTGGCAAGCATGCCATTTCCCCTTGTTTGTTTCTGCAAACTATCGCAGAAACTTCATAATCGAACTTCACAAACTGCTCGCAAATGCTTTCTTCAAGCATTTCTTTTGGAAGTGCTTTGGCATCTTCCACGCTTTTCAAAACTGCTTGTCCCTTGCCATCATAGCCTAGCGTTGTTGTTTTCAAAACGCAAGGAAATCCGATTTCAGCGATTGCTTTTTCAAGGGATTCACGGGAATTCACAAGTGCAAATTTTGGTGGATTAAGACCGTTTTCTTTTGCGAATGTTTTTTCCACGATTCTGTGTTTGGAATATTTCAGCGGTGCTGTGCCTTGATAGATGTTATATTTTGAAGCCAAAATTTCAACTGCTTCAAGGTTTATGTTTTCAAATTCATAAACCACAACGTCGGATTTTTGGCAGAGCTCTTCAAGTTTTGCAACGTCGGAAAACTTGCCGACAATCGCTTCGTTTGTCACCGTGAATGCTGGGGCACTGTCGTATTCGTCAAGGGCGATTGTTGAAAGTCCGCGTGCTTTTGCATCTTCTGCAATCATCATTGCAAGCTGACCCGCGCCGATTATACCGATATTATATTTCACAAGCGAGCACCGTTTCCCTTTGGTTATTTGTGAAATCTTCAAGTTTTTCACTTAGTTCGCTGTTGCCAATCGCAAGCATTTTGCACGCGATAAGCCCTGCGTTTTCACTTTGGTTTATCCCAACAGTTGCAACGGGAACGCCCTTTGGCATTTGCACGATAGAAAGAAGAGAATCCATTCCTGAAAGTGCACGAGATTTCACAGGCACGCCGATAACAGGCAAAACTGTCATGGCGGCAACCATGCCAGGTAGGTGCGCCGCACCGCCCGCACCCGCGATGATAACATCAAAGCCGTTTTGCTTTGCACTTTTTGCAAATTCAAACATGAACTCTGGCGTTCTGTGGGCTGATACTACTTTCTTTTCATAAGGCACGCCAAAGCTTTCAAGCGTTTCGCATGCACCTTTCATAACGTCATAATCGGAAGTTGATCCCATGATTACGGCAACTTTCATATTGTTTCTCCTTTTATAGGTGTTTTTATTGTTGTTGTTTAGCTTTTTATTTTTATTATTATTAAAACAATCCGACGATTTTATCATCTTCCACGTCAATCTTCATTGCTGATGGAACTTTTGGAAGTCCTGGCATTGTCATGATGTCGCCTGTGTATGCGACGATGAAGCCTGCGCCGGCAGATGGTTTTAAATCGCGAACTGTGATTGTGAAATCTTGCGGTCTGCCCACTTTTGTTGCAACATCAGTTAGCGATGCTGGAGTTTTCGCCATACAGATTGGCATGTTTCCAAATCCCGCTTCTGTAAGTTTTCTCGCTTTGATTTTTGCCGCGCCAAGAAGAGTTACTCCGTTTGCGCCGTACATTGTTTTTGCGATTTTGTTCATTTTTTCTTCGATTGTATCTTCAAGGTTATAGATATGTTTGAATGTTTCTTCACCTTTTTGGTTATCTAGAACATCGCAAACCATTTGGGCAAGGGCTTTGCCACCTTCTCCGCCTTGAGCCCACACGTCTGATTCGCAAACTGGGTGGTTATTTTCGCTCATATAATCATAAAGCGTTTTCACTTCTGCATCGCTATCTGTTGCAAACTTGTTGATTGCAACGATATATGGAAGGTCGTAAGCTTTCATTGATTCGATGTGTTTTTCAAGATTGGCGATACCTTTTTTGAGTGCTTCGACATTTTCAGCACCAAGGTCGGCTTTTTTTACTCCGCCGTGCATTTTGAGTGCTCTTATAGTTGCCACAATAACAACTGCACTTGGCGAGAAGCCTGCACTTCTTGTTTTTATGTTTAAGAATTTTTCTGCGCCAAGGTCTGCACCAAAGCCAGCTTCTGTGATTACGATATCAGCAAGTTTTCTTGCAAGGTTTGTTGCGATAACACTGTTGCAACCGTGTGCGATATTTGCAAATGGTCCGCCGTGAACAAAGGCTGGTGTGCCTTCCAATGTTTGAACAAGGTTTGGCATGATTGCATCTTTCAAAACTGCAACAACCGCGCCAACAACGCCAAGATCAGCAACAGTGATTGCTTTTTTATCGAAGTCGTATCCGATGATGATTTTTGAAATTCTTGTTCTTAAATCTTCAATATCTTTTGATAGGCACAAAACTGCCATGATTTCGCTTGCAACAGTGATGTCAAATCCGTCTTCACGGCAAACGCCGTTTGATTTGCCTGTGCCGACTATCACTTGGCGAAGTGCTCTGTCGTTCATATCAAGACATCTTTTCCAGATGATGTTTTTTGTGTCTATTCTTAGTGCATTGCCTTGGTGGATATGGTTATCAATCACCGCGGAAATCAAATTGTTTGCTGTTGTGAGAGCGTGGAAATCACCAGTGAAGTGCAAGTTGATATCTTCCATTGGAACAACTTGGGCATACCCGCCACCGCAAGCGCCACCCTTCACGCCAAACACAGGGCCAAGGGATGGTTCTCTTATTGCTATGATTGCATTTTTGCCGATTTTGCGAAGTCCATCAGCAAGACCGATTGTCGTTGTTGATTTGCCTTCTCCCGCTGGTGTTGGATTGATTGCTGTGACCAAAACAACTTTGCCATTAGGATTGTTTGAAACTGACTTGATAGCTTCAAAATTGACTTTCGCTTTGAATTTGCCATAAAGTTCTAGGTCGTCTTCTGAAAGACCAACTTTTTTTGCAATATCAAGGATTCTTTCTGGTTTTGCTTCTTGCGCGATTTGAATATCTGATTTGAACATACGGTTCTCCTTTTTTGGTTTTCTACCACGTTTTATTTTTTTCGAATGAAATTTTTGAACTCTTTTCTTTCTATTTTTTATATTCAAGTCGCAAAATTAGGTGTTTTCCCCTAAAAAATAGTAAAAACCGCCTGTTCAATAAATTTGCATTCATTGCCCAGACGGTCGACATTTCAAGGTATCCTTGCTCCACTGTGGTTTTCCACTTTCCGTCAGTTGCAAGGGCTTTTTATATTACCTTAATATTTTACCATATTCTTGTTATTTTGGCAAATATTTTGCCTTTGTTTTGTGTTATTTTTCACGTATTTAAGTGGGTTTTTGTCTTAATCTTTCAACATTTCGTTAAAGAGTTCTTCAACGATGATTGGATTGCCTTTGCCACTTGTTTTGCCCATAACGCCACCCATGAGTGATTTGAGAGCAACAGCTTTGCCCGACTTGAAATCCGCCACTGATTTTGGATTTTTTCCGATAGCTTCCGCAACCAATTTCGCAAGAAGTTCCCTATCGTTGATTTGTTCAAGCTTGTTTTCCTTCACGAATGTTTCTGCATCACTGCCGTTATCCCAACACTCTTTTATAACCTTTTTGGCAACTGAAGAGTTGATGATTCCACCGCCCGCCATTTGAGCAACGCTCGCAAGGTTTTCAGCGGAAATCTTTGGTGATTCTTCTTCGTTTCTCAATTTGAACACTTCTGAAATAATAAGATTTGCAAGAAGTTTTGGATAGTCTGTAAGTTTCACACCCGCTTCGAAATAGTTTGCGATAGAAAGTTCGTTTGTGATAAGTTCCGCATCCATTGCTGTTAGAGAATAGTTTTTGATATATTCCAATTTTCTTTGGTCTGGAAGCTGTGGAATTTCTGCAACAAGGCTTGCAAGTTTTTCGTCGCTTGTGATTATTGGTGCAAGGTCTGGGTCTGGGAAATAACGATAATCGTTTGCGTCTTCTTTCTTTCTCATACTGAAAGTTTTTCCGCTTGCTTGATCGTATCTTCTTGTTTCTTGCACGATACTTTCTCCGCTTTCCACCGCTTCAACTTGACGTTTATATTCAAATTCAATAGCTTTTGCAATGGATTGGAAAGAGTTCAAGTTTTTCATTTCTGTTCTTGTGCCAAATTCCTTTTGTCCAACTTTTCTCACCGACAAGTTCACATCACAACGCATAGAACCTTCGTTCATTTTGCAATCTGAAATGCCTGTGTACAAAATGATTGCACGAAGTTTTCTAAAATACGCAATGGCGTCTTCAGCCGATCTCATATCAGGTTCTGATACGATTTCGATAAGTGGCACACCGCAACGGTTGCAGTCTATCATAGTTCCGAATTTTTCATCGTGCACAAGCTTGCCCGCATCTTCTTCGATGTGGATTCTTGTGATTCCGATTGTTTTGCCACCCTCGCTTGTTTCGATATCAAGGTGACCGTGCTCGCAAAGTGGCAAGTCGTATTGTGAAATTTGATACGCTTTTGGTAGGTCAGGATAGAAATAGTTCTTTCTGTCTTGCTTTGAAAACTTAGCGATTTTGCAGTTTGTTGCAACCCCCGCTTTGATTGCGTATTCCACAACTTTTTCGTTGAGCACAGGAAGCGAACCTGGCATACCAAGGCAAACTGGGCACACTTGAGTGTTTGGCTCTGCTCCGAAATTTGTTTTGCAGTCGCAGAAAATTTTCGTTTTTGTTCCAAGTTCACAGTGGACTTCAAGCCCGATGACCATTTCGTAATCTTTAATCATTGCCATTATTTCGCACCTCCTGTTGTTTTTGCTTGGTGGTAGCAACCAAATTCACGTTCGAACGCATAACCCGCGCGATAAAGCGTTGGTTCGGAAAACGCTTTTCCGATAAGTTGCATGCCGATTGGAAGACCTTCACTGCTTTCGCCACAAGGCATTGCAAGGGAAGGAAGTCCCGCGATGTTGATTGGCACCGAGCAGATATCGCCAAGATACATTTCAAGTGGGTTTGATGTTTTTGCGCCAAGCTTATAAGCTGGTGTTGGTGCAACTGGCGACAAAATGAATGAATAATCTTCAAACACTTTCGCAAAGTCGTTCATGATAAGCGTTCTCACTTGGAGTGCTTTTTTATAGTATGCATCGTAGTAGCCTGATGAAAGCGCGAATGAACCTAGCATGATTCTTCTTTTCACTTCTGCACCAAAGCCTTCTGATCTTGATCTTTTATATAAATCTAGAACATCTTCAAATTCGCTTGTTCTGTGACCGTATCTCACACCGTCGAATCTCGCAAGGTTTGAAGACGCTTCTGCACTTGAAATAACATAGTATGCTGGAAGGGCAAGACCGAGTGATTTTATCGAAACTTCGCTGATTTCTGCGCCCATTTTTTCATAGATTTTTGCAGATGCCAAGATTGATTCTTTCACTTCGTCTGATATGCCTTCGCCGATGTATTCTTTTGGAAGTGCAATTTTCATGCCTTTCACGCCGTCTTTCATTCCACTTGTGAAATCGCCATACTGCATGTTGATTGAAGTTGAATCTTTACAGTCGTGACCGACGATGTTTGAAAGCACGATTGCGTTATCTTCAACTGTTTTTGTTAGTGGTCCAATTTGGTCGAGTGAAGATGCAAACGCGACAAGACCGTTTCTTGAAACTGTGCCGTATGTTGGCTTCATGCCAACGACACCGCAAAAAGATGCCGGTTGACGGATTGAACCGCCTGTGTCTGAACCGAGCGCGAAAACTGCTTCGTCGCCTGCGACAGCAGCAGCTGATCCACCTGAACTTCCGCCAGGGACATATTCAAGATTTCTTGGGTTTTTAGTTGGGTGGAAATATGAATTTTCCGTTGAAGAACCCATTGCAAATTCGTCCATATTCGCTTTGCCTAGCATTGCGATATCTTGATTTTTCAATTTTTCGCAAACGAACGCGTCGTATGGCGGAATGAAATTTTCAAGCATTTTTGAAGCGCAAGTTGTTTTCACACCACGCGTAGACATGTTGTCTTTTATCGCACAAGGGATACCTGCAAGTGGGGCGATTTCTTCGCCGTTTGCGATTTTTGCATCCACTTTTTTTGCAGATTCAAGGGCGATTTCTGGTGTTAGCGTGATATACGCACCAATTTCGCTTTCTTCGTTTGCGATGTTTTCTTGGTATGCTTTCGTGAGCTCAACAGAAGATACTTCTTTCGAGCGAAGCATTTTTTGAACCTCAGAAAGGGTGTATTGTGTTAATTTATTTGACATTTTTTATCCCCCCTTTTATTCAAACACTTTAGGCACTGTGATGTAGCCTTCGTTTTTAGTTGGTGCGTTTTGCAAAAGTTCGTCGCGGTTTTCACCGTTCTTCACTTCGTCTGTTCTAAATACATTGCTCATTGGAACTACGTGGGCTGTGATTTCAACGCCCGTTGTGTCCACTTCTGAAAGGGTGTTTGCAAAGTCGATTATCGCCATCAAATCGCCACCGATTGAAACTTTTTCTTCTTTCGATAGGTGAAGTCTTGCAAGGTTAGCAACGTTATCGATATCAATATCAGCTGAAGCTTTCTTGCCTTTTCCGCCTGTCCCGCTTGCTTTTTCGCTTGCCACACCAAGGTTTAGAATTTCAAGTTGTTCTGCATCAACCACGTTTGGAGCATCTGTCATTGGGCAAGATGCATCTTTCACTTTAGGGAACGCGATAACGTCACGAAGTGAATCGCCGTGGGCAAGAAGCATAACAAGACGGTCAAGACCAAACGCAAATCCCGCGTGTGGTGGTGTGCCATATTTGAATGCATTGACCATAAATCCGAATCTTTCTTCTGTTTCTTCTTTTGAAAAACCAAGTGCTTCGAACATGATATTTTGCACGTCTTTATCGTATATTCTCACAGAGCCACTGCCAAGCTCGATACCGTTCAACACAACGTCGTAGGCTTGAGCACGCACGTTTGCTTTATCTGTTAGAAGTTTTTCAACATCTTCAGGATATGGCATTGTGAATGGGTGGTGCATTGCAAGGAATCTTTCTTCTTCTTCCGACCATTCGAATTGTGGGAAGTCTGTTACGAACAAGATTTTATAATCGTCTTTATTTCTGTAGCCAAGCATGTCGCCAATATCAAGGCGGAGCGTGCCGAGCGTTCTTCTTACTGTTGCAAGTTTATCCGCGCAGAACAAAATGAAGTCGCCAGGTTTGGCATCCATTGCTTCAAGGATTCTTGCGATATCTTCATCAGAGAAGTATTTTTTCAAGATTGAATAAACTTCGCCATCAGGACGAATTGCAATCCATGCCATGCCTTTTGCACCGTATGAAATAGCTTTTTTTGTCAAGTCTTCGATGTTGCTTCTTGTGAATTCTGTGCCCTTAACATTGATTGCTCTCACGATACCGCCACCGTCGACTACGCTTCTGAAAACTGAAAAACTGCACGTTCTTGCAATCTCAGTGATGTCAACAATCGGCAAATCAAAACGAAGGTCTGGCTTGTCACTTCCGTAGATATCCATTGCTTCATGCCATGTCAATCTTGGGAATGCTTCTGCAAATTCGATGCCCACACCTTTGAAGATGTGTTTGAAAAGTTTTTCAAGGTGGACAAGAACGTCTTCTTGAGTCACAAAGCTCATTTCCATATCCACTTGTGTGAATTCCGGCTGTCTATCTGCACGCAAATCTTCATCGCGGAAACATCTTGCAACTTGATAGTATTTATCAATCCCGCCAACCATCAAAAGTTGTTTGAAAATTTGTGGCGATTGTGGCAATGCATAAAAAGTGCCTGGGTGCACGCGTGACGGAACGAGATAATCTCTCGCACCTTCGGGTGTTGATTTTGTTAGCATTGGAGTTTCAACGCAGATGAATTCCTCGTTGTCAAGATAATCTTGCGCTAGTTTTTGAATTTTATGACGAAGTTTCAAGTTTTGAATCATCTTTGGACGTCTCAAATCAAGGAAACGATATTTCAATCTTAAATCTTCACGCACATTCACATCTTCATCAAGAGTGAACGGCATTGTTTCCGCTTGAGAAAGCATGTCGATTTCACTCGCGAAAAGCTCAACTGTGCCCGTTTCAATTCTTGGGTTTACAGTTTCTTCATCACGAAGACGCACAACGCCCGTAACTTTCACAACCGATTGGTTCTTCGCTGTCTCCGCAATCGCGAAATCACCTTCGCTTAAATTGCACGCGTCAAAAACAACCTGAAGTGTGCCCTCCCTGTCTGCAATGTCTAGAAAAATGATACCGCCCATGTCACGCTTGGTTTGTACCCAACCGCTGATCGTGATTTCACTTCCTATGTTTTCTTCTCTTATCTTTCCACAATATTGAGATCTAAACATTTCTGCCTCCTATGCTTTCCAGCATTTATTTTTTTGTTATTGTTTTTTTCGTGGGGTTTCACCCCACACCCCACAAGGGTTTGAAACCCTTGACCCCAATTGGGGAACAATGGTGTTAAAGCCTTTGTGTGATTGTGTTGCAATCTCCACAATAAGCCAAAGCAATAAGCAGGTTGAAAAGCGAGAGCTTTTCGCTTATACTTGGGTTTGTTTATATTTTTATTCCGATAAAAAGGCGAAGCCTTTTATTGAAACCTTGACTTTTTAGTGCCCCCAAAATTGGGGTCGAGGGTTTCAAACCCTCGCGGGTGTGGGCAGAGCCCACGAAAAAGCCAGCCCCGAGCGGGTGTGGGCAGAGCCCACGAAAAAGGAAATAAAAAAAGACCTATCATCCCGATTGGGACGAAGGTCTAGAAATCTCCGTGGTACCACCCAAATAAGTTTCAAAAGAAACCCACTCTGCGACAGGCGTTTCAGCTGTTGCTGAAATATCTATCAACTGGACTGACGTGCCAGAAACGTCTGAGCCTACTTGCGTTAGGTATGTCCCCATTGCTTTTGGTCAGCAACTCCAAGATGTTCTTCACAAGTCCTTCCGCACAACATTCCCACCGCCAGTTGCTCTCTTAACCTTTCAAACATGCTACTCTTCTTTTCATCGTCATTTTATTGGTATTTAATTACTTAAATTATATAAAAGATTTAAAATAAAGTCAATCAAATAATAGCAGTTTACGCTATTTTACGGCTTTTATTCAAAAAACGTGCGATTTCTCGCACGTTTTATTTTTTGTTATGTTTGTTCACGCAAACTCATCGTATTTTTCGATGGTTTTTTCCATTTCCTTTATGCGGTCACGGAAGATTTTTTTGTTTGTGTTGAATATTTTTTTTGCTTGAATTTTTTCCTCGCCAGAAAGAAGTTTAATTCTTTTGAGCTCGGCTTTTTCACGCAAGATGTTTTCTTGTATCATTTTTTGCAACTCTTCTTTCAGGTTGCCGGTTTCGGGGTCTATCATGTCTTATAAAATCTCCATAGGAACTTTCACAACAACTTTTCTCACAAATCCGCCATCGCCGATTTTTGGGCGGTGGAAATCTTGTGGCCAAACCATAACAAATTCGCCACCGTTAAGGGTGATGTATCTGTCCTTAGTTTCAAGATAATAGATATCTTTAACGTCGTTGTATTCAGTTTGTGAACTTGCTTCGTATGCGTAGCCAAAAGTTTCTACGCCTTCAAGGATTGCTTGGATATCAACGTATTTTTTGTGCGCTTCCATTTTGCAATCTGCTTTATCTTTAGTTGTGTATTCTTGAACAAGAGCAAAAATGCCATCTTCAAATTCATGTCTGCCAACTTCAAGTTTTTCTGTTGTGATAGTTTCCATAACTTTAACAACTGACGCTGGAAGATTATATGTTTTGATATTTTCAATTCTGTCGTAAATCATTATTTTGTCTCCTTATCATTTTTTCGCGGGAAAGAACTGTTTTGTTCTCACCATTTAATTGTTAAAAAGGTGAAAGGTGAAAGGTGAAAATTTATGTAAGCACTTCGCTTCGCTTCGTGCATTCTATTTTAAGTTTATCACAACTTAAATTCTCTTTAACTTTTGGCAAAACCAATATTAAAGATTGCAAGCACGAGCGAATGCGAGTGCATTACCACAATTTTCACCTTTCACCTTTCAATTTTCAATTATTCTAACAATAACGTCCTTTATCTTTCAATTATCAATTATTCTAACAATAACATCTTTTGTTTTCAAAAGCACGTATAATTCAAACTAACGTTGAACTCTACCAGAACCGTCTCCGCCTGCAAGAGTTTGAACTTCTGAAACAGAAACTCTGTTGAAGTCACCTTCAACTGAATGTTTCAAAGCTGAAGCTGCAACTGCGAATTCGATTGCATCTTGAGTGCTGTAATCATTCAAAAGTGCGTAGATAAGACCACCGCCGAAGCTGTCGCCACCGCCAACACGGTCAACGATTTTAAGGTTGTATTCTTTAGAGAAACAAGCGTTTGTTCCATCATAAAGCATACCAGCCCAGTTGTTTTCTGAAGCTGAGATTGAAGTTCTGAGTGTGATTGCAACTTTTTCGCAACCGAATTTTTCAACAAGTTGTTTTGCAACGTCGATGTAACCTTCATGGTTAAGTGCGCCACTTTCAACGTCTGTGCCTGAAGCTTTGATACCGAAAACTTTATCAGCATCTTCTTCGTTTGCGATACAAACGTCAACATATTTTGTCAAAACGCTCATGCATTTGCCAGCTTCTTCGCTTGTCCAAAGTTTTTTTCTGAAGTTAAGGTCGCAAGAAATTTTTACGCCTTTTTCTTTAGCTTTTTTACAAGCTTCCAAACAGATACCTGCAACTGTTGGGTTAAGTGCTGGTGTGATACCTGTGAAGTGGAACCATGTTGCGCCTTCAAAGATTGCATCCCAATCGAAATCTTCTGGTTGTGCTGTCCAGATTGATGAACCAGCTCTGTCGTAGATTACGTTTGAAGCACGTTGGCTTGCGCCTTTTTCAAGGAAGTAGATACCAACTCTGTCGCCACCACGTGCGATGTGTTTAGTTTCTACGCCATATTTTCTTACTTCGTTAATAGCACATTGACCGATATCGTGTTTTGGTAGTTTTGTTACAAAACTAGCGTCGATACCGTAGTTAGCAAGTGAAACAGCTACGTTAGCTTCTCCACCACCGTATGTAGCTTGCATTTGATCTCCACATTGTGAAAATCTCAAGTAGCCGTTTGGTGCCAATCTCAACATGATTTCTCCAAATGTTACAACTTTCATTATATAATACCTCCGAGTATTCTCTTTTTTTACGCAATTTTCTTGCGTGTTATTCTTTTTTTGTTTTATTATCTAAATTTTGATTTAGATGTTTTTCAAGTTCCCTTGGGAATTGACAAAATATATAAATGCAAAGATTGATTTCAAAAATCGAGCGTTTTTTTGAAAAACTTTGAAGGAATACTGGATGTATTTCGAAAAGTTTTGCAGAAAAACAAGCCGATTTTGGGAATTAAGCTTTGGATTTAGATGTTTTGGAAGTTCCCTTCTTTTACAATTTCGCCGATTTCTGCACATTTTGCTTCGATATCGCCTTTCATCATCCAAGAACCGCCAACGGCGTGGATTTTGTCCCAAGCAAGATATTCAGCCAAATTAGAAGCGTCTACGCCACCAGTTGGGATGAATTTGATTTGTGGGAATGGGCCTGCAAGACCTTGCATAGCTTTAAGTCCGCCATAAACGTTTGCTGGGAAGAATTTGATAACTTTAAGACCAGCATTGATAGCCATCATGATTTCTGTTGGTGTTACGCAACCTGGGAAATATGGGATATCTTTAGCTTGGCAAACTGCACAAACTTCTTCAGAAAAACCAGGGCCAACGATAAATTTTGAACCTGCTGCGATAGCTTCTTCACATTGTGCTGCATTGATGATTGTTCCAGCGCCGATAAGCATTTCTGGGAATTCTTTACAGCCAAGTTCGATTGCATCTCTTGCACATGCTGTTCTGAAAGTGATTTCCGCGATTGGAAGACCACCAGCGATCATTTTTGATAGTGTTGGAATAGTTTCTTCAATAGTGTTTAGAACAACAACTGGAACTACTCTTTTTTCGTCAACTAATTTCATCATAATTATTTTCTCCTCATATATAGATGTTGTGGCAAGCCGTCAACCATGATTGGTGTGAGTTCAGCTTGGATGAGCGGTTTTACATAGCTCAAGAAATCCGCTGTTACAAAGTCTTTAGTTTCGTTGAGCCATTCGATTGGAACTGTCTTTTCGAAGTTCGCGATTTGTCCGATATCAACAAGACCAGTTGTGCATTGGTATGGATCATTAGAGATTCTAACAAGTGTAACCATTTTGCCACTGATTCCTTCCATTGCAGCTTTGACACCAGCACCACCAACTTGGTATGCTTCTGTCACGTCTACCCTTGAAGAAAGGTGAGATGCACATCTTTGAAGTGTAGAAAATTCGATTGCTCTTGTTTTGCAACCAATTCTTCTTGCACAAAGGTTAGCAAGGTATCTTGATGTTCCTGTGAGTGATTTGTGACCAAACGCATCAACGAATTGTTCGTTGTCGGTAAGTTCAGAAACGTATTTTCCATCAGGAGTTTTCACACCTTCAGAAACGGCAACAACAACAGAAAGTTTTTTCTTTTGAAGTTCGTCAACTTTTGCAACGAATGATTCAACATCAAATGGAACTTCTGGAACGTAGATCAAATCAATACCTTCGCAATCATCACCTTTTGAAAGTGCTGTTGCACCAGTAAGCCAACCTGCGTTTCTACCCATAACTTCAAGAATTGTCACTTGTTTTGTGCCGTAAACTAGGCCGTCACGAATGATTTCTTTTGTCATAGCGCCGATATATTTTGCTGCTGAACCAAAACCTGGTGTGTGGTCTGTCATCATCAAATCGTTATCGATTGTTTTTGGGATACCAATGAATTTGATATCACTGCCTACGGTTTTACCGTAGTTATATAGCTTGTTGATTGTATCCATAGAATCGTTACCACCGATATAGAAGAAAGCTCCGATATCGAGTTTTTCGAAAATTTCGAAAAGTTTTACGTATTCTTCAGTTGAATCTTCAGCATTTTTAAGTCTGTATCTGCAAGAACCAAGATAAGAACTTGGAGTTCTCTTCAAAAGTTCTACGTGTAGACTGCTTTCGATATGTTCTTTCAAGTCAACGTATTCTTCTTTGAGCAAACCTTGAATACCATTCACCATACCGTAGATTTTCTCTACACCTCTGTCTTTTGCTGATTGAAATACACCAGCAAGGCTTGAATTGATTACCGCTGTTGGACCACCACTTTGGCCAACGATGATATTTTTCCCCATACAAGTTCTCCTTAATATTTTTTTGATGACTTTTGAAACCATTTTGATTTCAAAAGCTATCATAATTTTAAAACCCCCATGATTTTAAAATATGTTCAAGATTATGCAGACACTGTTTCTTCACTGTTTTCTAAATTTTCACCTTCGTTATCATCACCGCCGATAAGACCGTATTTTCTTTTAACCTTACGCAAGCAAATAAGCCCGATTGTGAGTGAAATACATCCAATACCACCGTTTGAAAGTAGCATTGAAATACCAACCGCTTTCGCACCAAATGTCGTGAAGTTGATAAGAATATAAAGTGATGGGATTCTCAAACAGAAAAGTCTGAAAATGTTCAAAACAAATGTCATTTTTGTATAGCCAAAACCAAGTAGGAAACCAATCACGGCTGAATTCACACCAAGACCCAACACGCCCCATCTTTCATATCTGAAGACTGCGTATATCGTGTCGTAAAATTCTGGGTCTGTGCCGGCATAATGCGCGACAAGTTGATTCATCCAGATTGTGTAAACAAGCATACCGATAATTGAAACAGCAACGTTGAAGGCAAGGATGATATAAAATACATTCACCGCTCTTTTTGGGTTGTTGTTACCGAGATTTTGACTTATGATAACAGAAATAGTTTCTTCTGTGCTTTCTGTTATTGTTGTTGTCGCCGCGCCGAGGTTGTTTGAAACGCTCATCGCACCAACGACTGTGTCTCCAAGGTCAGCTGCTATCGCATTTGATATAACTTTACCTGATGTGAACACGAATTTACTAACGAATATTGGCCAAACCACTTTGAAATAACTTTTGACATCGTCTTTTCTGAACTCAATTTGTTTGCGTTCGAATTTATATGTGTAGTCTTTTCTTCCAAGTTTCCAAATTACAAACAAGAAGAAGAAAATGTTTGGCACTAATGTTGCAAGTGCAACAGAAATAATTTCTGCGTGAATCTCTAGGAATATTACTGTCAAAATAATTTTTGTAATAATAAGCATAAAGTTGATTGTAAATATCTTTGATGTCGCACCACGCGATTTTTCGAAAGATAGGTATATAGCATTGAAAATACCAACACCAAGCGTGATCATTTGAACTGCGAAATATTGTCCGCTGATTTCAATGATACTTTCCGGCACATTGCAAAAAGCCATGATTGCACTTGAGAAAAATAACCCAATACAACACAACAAAACGCAAGCCACTGTTGCGAACACCAATATCATGCGTGAAAGCCTTTTTGCCTTTTCGAAATCGTTTGCACCAATTGATCTTGCGAGCACGATTGTCGCGGCTATTGAAAGGCCTTGACTTATTGAGTTCGCAGTGTTTTTGATTTGGTTTGTCGTTGCAACGGCAGAAACCGCAAGAGAACTTATTCCTGCAACCAATGTCAAATCGACAAGGTTATACATAAAGTTCATGATGTTCATCAAAATCATTGGTGAGGCGATAACAAAAATAACATACCATAATTTCCCCGTGAGCATAAAGTGTCTTCTTTCTGCGTCGTTCATTTTTGGCATAATTTTAGAATCTCCCTTTTCTATCTAAATAGAATATTAAATTTTATTTTTAAAAAGTATTAAAATATTCGTATAATTCCACCAAAAAATCTTCAGCGGAATTATACTTTTATTTATTTGCATTTTAAATTGCTTTGTTTTTTGTTTGTTATTACAACAAATCTTGACCACCGTTAACTTGAACAACTTCACCAGTCATGAATGATGCTTTTTCGCTTACTAGGAAGCCAATAACATTAGCAACTTCGCTTGCTTGACCAAGTCTTTTCAAAAGGATGTTGTTTTTCCAAGATTCGAAAAGTGGAAGGTTTGTTTGTTTGATTGCTGCGTGGAATGGAGTATCAATTGTTCCTGGAGCAACTGCGTTAACTCTGATTCCGTATTCAGCAAGGTCTTTTGCAAGAGCTCTTGTCAAAAGGATGATTGCGCCTTTAGATACGCCGTAGATACCAGCTCCTGGGCCACCTGCATTCCAACCAGCGTTTGATGAGAAGTTGATGATGCTTGCGCCAGCTTCTGCTTCTGATTTTTTAAGGAATGGGATTGCAGTTCTAGATACGAAGTATGCACTGTCAAGGTTAAGAGCCATAACTTTTCTGTAGAATTCAGTTGTCATGTCTTCGAATCTTGATCTTCCGCCAAGTCCACCAGCGTTGTTAACAACAACGTC
This sequence comes from Bacillota bacterium, assembly GCA_044426085.1. Lineage (GTDB taxonomy): Bacteria > Bacillota > Clostridia > Christensenellales > CAMQZB01 > JAWXUU01. The sequence continues at coordinate 148,534 of JAWXUU010000001.1, forward strand.
GAAGTGTCCGTATTTTTCACCGATTGCAGTTACGTTTGCAACAACTTCTTCTTCAGAACAAACGTCGAAGTGATAATATTCACATTCGATGTTCAATGCTTTAAGTTCAGCAATTGTTTCTGCTGCTTGTTCGTCGTCGATACCGTTAAGGATAACTGTGTAGCCTTGTGCACCTAGTTCTTTTGCTGTTGCTTTGCCGATACCACCAGTACCACCTGTGATAAATGCGATTTTTTTCATAATTATATTCTCCTTATAATAAAAATTTTCTATAATATTTTATTTGTGTCCGTATTGATTGTGTTTGAAATTAAACCAAGAAATCTTCTCTTGCTGGAGCGAAGATATCAAGAATAACTGCTTTTTCCAAACATACACCGCCGTGGATGATGTGTGGTTGTTTGCAAGTTGAATCCCCAGGACCCATAACTTTCTTTTGATCGCCAATTTCAAATTCCATAACGCCTGAAACAACGTATGAACATTGATCGTGGAAATGCTCGTGAAGTGCGCCAACTGCGCCAACTTCAAAAGTCAATTCGCAAACCATCAAATTGTCGTTGTGTGCGATAACTTTTCTTGTTACACCAGGTGCAACTGTCTTTGCAGGTATTTCGCTGTTTACAAAATAATTTTGCATATTTATTCTCCTTATTTAAAATTAATAACTGATTTGAATTCAACGTTTTTGCCGATTTCTCTTACCAAAACTGTTGATCTTGTTTTATTGACTGGGTTATCCATAGTTGTTAGAAGGTAAACTTTCTTGCCTTTTGCATCAACTTCATATTCGCAAGTGATATCACCAGCTGTAAGTGTGATAACCGCTTTGTCGTTTTCGCAGATAACTTCTTTTGCGTTAATAATGTGTTCGTATCCATTTGCATTGTAGCCAAAATCAACTGCAACGTCTGAAGTGTTTGCTGCTGCTGTGAAGATAGCTTCGAAATGTTGAATGAAGTCACAAGTGTTTTCCACTTCGCTTGCAACACCGAAAGTGTCTTTAAGTGAAGATTCACCCATAACGATTTCTCTTGTGTATCCAATGCCTTCATAAACGTCTGCTTTTGTTGCTTTCACATGATTTGCATCATATTCAACGCAAGTTCCTGGTGTGAATGATGTGATATCCACGCCGTTGCAGATAACTGTGTTATGAGCCATAGTTTTTCTGTGCCATTCGTTGCAAAGTCTTGCTCTGTATCCGGCATTTGATGGGTCTCTTGAAACGAGAACGTTGTTGTATGTGAATTCGATGTTCATGATGTCAGGATGCGCATGTGATTTTGCGTTCAAACCGTATTTCATAAACACGTTGAATTTGTCGTTTCTTAGCATTGCATAGTTTGATTTTTCATAGCATTTTGTATCTTTTTTCACTGGAGTGAATTTTGTGAAGTCAAAATCTATGTTGAAAAGCAATCTTTCAATTGAATGTGTGTTGTTGATATAGAATGGTTCTGAAAGTGGCAAAGTTTGTCTTTCTACTGGGTTAGATTCAAAATATTTAAGAATTTGACCGTAGATGCTGTCTTCACCGTAAACTCTTGCCATTGCGTCGAATTGGTAGCTGTATGTTTTAAGGTTAAGGTTTGGCCAACCATCGTTTGGATTTGGGAAGAAATCGTTATCAAATGCATAATGATAAATTTCATTGTACATTTTTTCAACGATAGCTGTTGATTTTACACCAAAGTCGTAGCCGTAAAGTTTTGCAAATACCAATAGGTATGAAACACCTTCAAGCAAGAACATGTTATAGTGAGTTGAACCTTCATACCAGAAACCGTCTTCTGTTACGCCTTCAGCAAGTTGGTTATGCATACCAAATTCACTGTTGAAAGCGAAGTCAAGCATTTCTTGGTTGCCGTTCACAAGACCCATAACACCCATAACTGAACAATACCAACATCTGATGTTGTGGATTGATTCTGTTTGTGGTTTCAAGATTTTATAAATTTCGTTGAACCAATTGAAGATAACTTCTTTAGTTTCTTCATCGATGTATTCTTTGATGATTTCGTATGTTTGAGCAACGCGGATACCGATGATTGATTCGTTCAAGCCTTGTGGCATGATTCTTGCAGATCCCCAGCCCATTTCTTCTACTGTTTCATAAACATCAAGTTCTTTTCTGTGTAGTTTGAAGTTTGTATAGTTTTTGCCGTAGAATGCGATGATCATTTTTACATAATCAAGATATTTTTCTTCTTTTGTTGCTTCATAAATTGCTGCTGATGCAAGCATGTTTACGATTGCAGTGTTGCGATAGAAATATGTCCAAACACCGTCAAGAACGTCGCTTTTGAAAGTTTTTCCGCAAACTTCACAAACGTGATCGTGTGGTTTTGCAAGGTCGAAAATCAATCTTCCGCCATCGTCGTCACAGAAATAGTAGTGACCCCATTGGCTGATTTTTTCTGGATCATCTGAAAAGTTTTCCATAAAAGGAGTAACTTTTTCAATCATATCGTCCAAAGAAGCTTTATACTCTGGAACTTCGTTCATATATTTTACAAAATTATCATTAACGTATTTCATTTTCTCACCCAATTTCAATAATTTCACTGCCGTTTATTCTCACGACTGCGTTTGCGTTTGATTCCACTTTGCATTTTGCAAAGTCTTTTGCCATAATGATTTCATATTTTTTCTCGCCAGCGAATATTGCAACATCACCATCAGTGCTGTATTTATATTCAGAATCAGAGAAGCACATGCTTTCAATCATAGTTTGATTGAAGGATTTATCTTCAGTGCTAGTTCTTGTTGTTTTAAGATCAACTTGGCAGAACACATCTGGTTCTTGCGTAGACATGATTGATTTGATTCTAGCTTCATATTGTTTTGAAACAATAGCTTCATCAGACAATACTTGATATCCAATCGTGCCGTATTCTCCAAATTTGAATTCGAATTTGTTGCCTCCTGCACTTGCACCAATTTCGTTAGTGTTCAAGATGATTTCGTAGCTGTGCTGTTTATCACTTTTGAAGACATCAACGAATGCGATGAAATTTAAATTATCTGTCACAACCGTTCTTGAAACTTCTTTCATTTCAAAAGCAGTTGGATAAATCATAGTGTTTGTAGCTTTGAACACTACCATGTCACCATATTGATTAACATAATCGACAGTACCTTTATATGAATCCATAAGGTCCCAAAGGTTGCCGTTTTCGCCGACTCTTGCAAGAGCTGCTGTTTTATATGCGTCATTTGCACCCTCTGCATCTGTATATACGCCATCGACAAGCAAAACGCTGTGGTGGTCTGGCATGATGCAACGGTTGTATCCATCTTCACAAATGAAGTATTCTCTTCCTTTGTTCAAAACGTATGACATGTTGTCTGTGTGGTGATGTGAAAGACCGATTGCATCGATATTTTCGTCACGCAAAATGCGAAGTGTGTTTTCCCATTGCTTATTACCGCCTGGCGCACTGCATTTCATAGAGAATGTTCTTGCTTCTTCGTCCCATCCGTCTCTTATAGAAACAAGACCAAGGTCTGGGAAGTATCTCATTTTTGGAAGGTCTGAAAGTTCTTTTTCTTCAATACTTGGATTGTAGAAAATGAATTCAAGGGCAGCTTCCGGATAGATACCTGGTTTGATTTTGCTCATTTCTGCTTCTTCGTCTAGATATTTATCCAAAACAAGGTTAGCATATTTTTGAGCGTAGCCGTCGTTATATTCGCTTGCAGTTATGTAGTAAACAAATGGACAGTGGCCACTGTGAATATCGTGGCAATCGCCAAAGTTATGTTGCACTGCAAAGTTGCCTGCTGATTGATACAATCTGTAATAGAATGTGTTTTTAAGATAGCCTGATTCTTTGAAAAAGTCTTTGCCGCCTCTTTCTTTCAAAAGATGTGCATAGACAAATAACCACATGCCACCGTATCTCCAATATGCGATACCTTCATAATTTGAACCGTCTTCTGTCATAAGATCGTATACGATTTCAAAGTTTTCAAGTGCGAGGGTTGTATATTTAAGGAAAGATTCATCTTCTTTTCCAAGAACATACCCAGCAGTTGCGATACCGTTCATGTTGATCCAGTTGTGGTTTTGATAGTAGTTAGTTGACCAACCCTTACCATGTGAATCGATTTTATATTGATATATAATTTCCGCGTGATGCGCGATTTTGTCGTAAACTGATTTCTTTTCTTCTGTAGACAAATAGTCTTTAACCCAGTCGTAACCAAGTGAAAGACCCCACAAAATCCAAGAGGCACTTAAATCAAGATTGACCATATGTGCGTTGCCCCATTTTTCATATCCAAGAACAGCACTCATCCATCTTTTTGTTTCTTCAAGATATTTATCTTGTTTAGAAACTCTGTAGCAAAGTGCTAGATTCATGATGGCAATTCCCATGAATGTTATTGATTTGGCTGGATGTTCTTTTGGAAGTTCAACATCCATGTATCTATCACATTGTGCAATTAATCTTTCGTATTGTTTCTTTCTTACGCCAGATATTTCAGCAATGTATTTATCAAGATCGCCAATAAATACTAAATTTTTATTCATCATATTTGTCCTTATTCTCATTTGCTTTTGATGATTTTTCAATCTCTATCCAAACCTTATCCACAATTGATGCGAGAAGGTTATAGAAAACTGTGAATAACAACGCAAACAGAATTGGCTCCCCTGCCAATATAACTGAAGACGTATCTTCTGCACCCATAATTGTTAAAATAAATACGTTAATGCATTGATATACTAAAAAAACGAGGATAACAAGAAATAGACACTTAAAAATTTCAGCTAGGGATAAACCCACGTTTGCCAAAATTCCGCGCTCAAAATATTTCTTATTTTGAATCTTTCCCCTGCGTCTTATATCAAACATATGGTAAATAATAGGATGGAAAATAAGCACATTAACAATACCGATTCCGATACCCAGAAAGAATATCAAATCCAGTGAATCTGTTTTTTCCGCTAGCGAAGTGCCCATTGCAATAAAGAAATACGATGCACCAACAAACCACCATCTTAGGATTGATATTTTTGTCTTATCTGACATGTGTTTTTTTTCCATCTTTTATTTTATTCCCTGATAATTAATAAAGTTTTTTAGGTTTTTTGAAAGCTGTTGCAGCAATTGCCACAAAAGATATTCCGAAACCTGCCATCATACAATAAAGGAAGTTCAAACCTTTTTGAACAACCACTTTAGAAGCATCTGTGATCGCTGTTTGTTGATACAAACCATATTGGAATTCAAGAACCAAAAGGTAGCCAAGAAGCAAACAGAATAGCACGCTTACAAGTGCAATGATAACTTTCATTTTGTTGCCTGGTTCAATACGAATTGCAAATACTGATGCAACGATACCGAACAAAACGAAACAAAACATTTTGAAACCACAAATATTACTTTCAAGCTTCAACAATGCATCATTATAGATATCAGCCCAAATCAAATTGATAAGCATGATAGCAACAATGAACAATTGTGCAAGCTTAAGCCAAGTGAAATCTTCCATTTTATATTTTACGCCACCAACGACGGCATTTATAATCTTATTCATAATTTCACCCCTATTTCAAAACATTTGATGTGCCAGGATCAAAGAAATGAGCTTCTTCCATTTTAAGGTGGAAGTTAACCACATCTTCAGTGCTGAAACCTCTTGATTGAACTCTTGATTTCAATTCTTGTGAACCGATTGAAATATGCAATGTGTAATAGTCACCACAATATTCTCTGATATCAACATTAAGTGGCAAAACATTTGTTTTGTCTTCTTCTGTTGCAGAAACGATTGATTCTGGTCTGATACCAAAGATGATATCTTCGCCTTCATATGATTTAGTGATTTCTTTTTGTTTTTCAGTTAGTTCAACAGTAAATTCTTTTGAAACGAATTTTCCACTTTGGATTTTACCGCGAATGAAGTTCATTTGTGGTGATCCAATAAATCCGCCAACGAATATGTTTGCTGGATAGTGGTAGATATCTTGTGGCGCTCCGATTTGTTGGATAACACCATCTTTCAAAACAACGATTCTATCAGCCATTGTCATCGCTTCAACTTGGTCATGCGTTACATAGATTGTAGTGATTCCCAAATTCTTTTGAAGTTTAACGATTTCTGCTCTTGTTGATGTTCTAAGTTTTGCATCCAAGTTTGAAAGCGGTTCGTCCATAAGGAACGCTTCTGGTTCACGGGCAATCGCACGGCCAAGAGCCACACGTTGTTTTTGTCCACCAGAAAGTTGTCCTGGAACACGTTTCAAATAATCAGTTATGCCAAGGAATTCAGATGTTTCCATAACTTTGTCATGAATGTCAACGTCGTCTGCGTGACGAACGATCATACTCATACCAACGTTGTCGTAGTTCGTAAGATTACCATATAGTGCGTAATCTTGGAATACGAAAGAAATATCTCTATCCACTGGGGCTTTGTTATTTACTTTTTTATCTGCTATATAAAGATCACCCGCTGAAATTTCTTCAAGCCCAGCAAGCATTCTCAAGATTGTAGACTTGCCACAACCAGATGGTCCTACAAATACAATGAATTCGCCATCTTCTATTTCAAGATTGAAATCGAAAACTGCTTGAACATTGCCTGGATAAATTTTATCAATATGTTCAAATCTTATTGCTCCCATTATTCAACCCTCTCTTTCGAATTAATAAGTTTTGTTCTGACTGTGATTCTTTTGTAACTAATAAAGCTTGCGATAAACAACAACACTGCTGTTGCGATTATCATGCCATAAATAGTTGTGAATTGACCCGTAGGTTTCAAAATCACTGGAACGACTAATACTGCTCTGATGACCATGTAGATTCCAAATGCACCCGCTGTTTTTGTCCAACCGAGGCTGTAGACATTCACACGAACTGCAGTTGTAAACAACACGAATAGTACTGCAATGTTAAACATTGTGATAGCACCCATCATATAGTCAGTTGCAATATTACCCAAAATGACAATTGTGTAAATCAATTCAGTAAGAATTGAAAACAATATCAAAGAGTATGATAATTTGTTATTTTTGAAAAGTGAAACTTCAACAAGTTTGCCTTTTCTTTCAGTTGGGCTATAATTTGCTTTCATTTTTTGTTTCATGCTAATCCCCCACCTTTTACGCTTCTTGTTCAGCAGTTTTAGCCAATTTGATAAAATCTTTATGATTTTTAACCATAATCAAGCCAAGAAGTGCTGTTGATATAACTTGCAATGCATATACTGCCCAACCAACATAGAATGCTGTGTATTTTCTGATATGAGCTGTACCACCTTCATCATCTACCCATGAAGTATCAAGATTGTCGTATACATTATACAAACTTGTAACTTGCAATAGACTATAGACTGCACTGCCAATGAGAACTGCAAACAATACGCACAAAACTATCAATGCGAATTTATCAGCAACTTTAGTTCTAACTTCCATCATCATAGCAAAAACTGCAGTTAAAATAGCAACAACAGCAAATTTAAAGAAAATTTGGTTTGCAGGTTGCATCATGTCATCATGGAAATCAGCAACAAGTTTGTTTTCTGAGTATCTATTACCAACTAGACCAAATAGATCTTGATAGTCAGTCATGAAATATAAAGAAAATACAAATACGAGCAAAGATATTCCCGCAAACAAAAAGAATGCGTTCTTTTGTTTTTTCATATTATTTTGCATTTTATTCTCCTTTTACCTAGTAATTTCTTATTTATTAGGAAGGGGAGAATTTCCCCTTCCACAATAAAGTTTATCTTATTTTAGATTATTTGATATTAAATACCTGCCATAGCTGCATATGCATCTTGATATGTTGAAACATAAAGTTCGATACCAGCATCTACGTACAATTGATAGAATTCATCGAAGCTGTAAGCCATAGTTGTTCCTGATGGAGCATTGCCAAGAGCTTGATATTGAATGATGTTGAAGATGTATTCGCCAACTTCATCAGTTTCAATTGTTGTATTTTCCAAAGATTCTGTTTGACGAGTTGTCATTGAGAATGCAGGTGGAATCAATTTAGAGTAGTAATCACTACCGTTTGAGTTATCAGTTCCGTCACCAGCATATGATGAGAATACCATGTTAGAATTGTTTACAACTTCCCAAGATGCGAAACCTTGTGCGCCAGTTGTTTGATATTCCATACCGATACTCTTAACGAAACCTACCGCCATGATTGAACCCATGTAGTCACGAAGGAATGTTGAAGCATCACCTGAAGTGTAAGTGTTTGCTGCAGTCCAAGTCCAATCAGAAAGAAGTGGATATTCAACGCCATCTGGTCCGTCGTAGTATTCGCCATCAACGATATCTTGTGGCAAGCCATAGTTAACAACGATCATACCTTCTTCAGAGAACATGTAATCCATAACTTTCAAAGCTGCATCTTGTTCAGCTTCTGTTGCTGCTGAAGAGATTGACCAACCGTCTGGTTTGATAACACGTGTATTTTCGTTGTAATATTGCCATGTGCCATTGATTTCAGCAACTGGACACATAACAACTGTAGTATCAGCGTTTAGTGATTCAGAAGTTGTAGAAGAAATCCAGTCATAAGTCATGAAGCCGAATGATGCGTTATCAGAGTCGTCTGAACCGTAAAGAGTAGTTCTGTATACTGCTGTGTTTGATTCGTCATAAGTATCTGAATAGAACAAGCCTTCTGCATACATTTGTGAAAGTTTAACAAGACCATCATAGAAAGCTTCTTCAGTGTATGTGTAATAGATTTGACCGTCATCACTGAAAGACCAAAGTGCTGAGTATGAGTCAGAACCGTTAACTTTTACGCCATCCATGTAAGTGATAAGTTTCAAAGTATCTTCTCTGTATTTAGAGTATCTTGTGAAGAAAGGCCATACTTCTGAAGCTTCGCCATCAGTAAGTAGTGTTGGGTTAGTTTTAACAACACGAAGAAGAGCTACTAGTTCATCGATATCGTATGCTGCGCTTGTACCAAGGTAAAGTTCAGATGGATTTTCGTAGTCGTAGTTTCTTTCGATGTATTCAACCAAAGCAGTTGCCAAAGTTTCACCGTTTTTAACTGAAAGTGCATTCATGATTTCAATGATGCTTTCATCAGTTGCTTTTGTGATATAAACGTCTTCAGATGGGTTAACAGTTCCGCCGTATTCGCCAGTTCTGTAGTTACCTTCTCCGTAGAAAGCTTCGTAGTAAGTAGTCAAAGTTGTTGAAGTGTCGTAAGATGCACCACCATCAAGAAGTGTAGTGATCCAAGTTTGTCTTGCAACAAAGTGTCTTGCTGAAGTTCCGATTTCTGCAGTGTATGGTACGTGGTAGATATTACCATCATAAGCTGTGATTGCAGAAGCAACGTCTGGGTTAGCATCAAGATAAGCAGTGAAGTTAGGCATTTTGCCTGCGTCCATAGCATCAGACAAGCTGATGAAGTATCCTGCAGCACCATAGTTGATTAGGTCTGTTGCGATAGAGTTACCACCGTATACAGTTGCACTTGTGAAGCCTGTTGTTGAAGCAGTTGCGATCATATCGTCTGCATCAGCACTTTGGTCTGTTACGTCGACGAATTCTACGCCACCGATAACACCTTCGATGTATGTCCAAACTGGTTTCAACATACCTTGTGTAACTACTGTTCCATCTGACAATGTCAATGGAGTTGTTTGGTTGTATGTCATTGTTCTTGAAGAGTTACCGAAACCAACGCTGAATTTGATAGTTACTGTTTCTTCAACATCTGTTGTTGAAGAGCTACCACAACCAGCGAAACAAGAAAGCACAAGACATAGTACCAAGAGCAAAGCTAATTTTTTTCTCATCATTTTTCTCCTTTTAATAGATATAATAATATTTATTATCCTTTAACGCCACCCATGTTAACACCTTTTGCAAAGTATTTTTGGATGAACGGATAAATCACTAGAATTGGGATGATTGAACATATGATAATCGCATATGCCAAGCTGTCCGCTGAGTATGTTAGAACAACTGAAGATTCTTCGTAAATCTTTTGATAGTTTTCAATAAGTTGTCTCAAATATACTTGAAGGTTTTGGTCGTAGGCATCAGCAAGCAACATTCTTGACCAGTAGTATCCATTCCATCTTGATACTGCATAGAAAAGTGTTACTGTTGCGATTGACGCTTTAGACATTGGAACATATATTTTTGCAAACAATTGGAATTCGTTTGCACCATCCACAATCGCTGCTTCTTCCATTTCTTTAGGGATACTAGAGAAATAGTTTCTAAGCAAGATTATGTTGTAGGCTTGAATACCGAAGGCAATAACAAGTCCCCATCTGCCATCAATACCCATAGATGTGTAGTTGATGTAGAGTGGAATCATACCAGCTGTGAACCACATTGTGAACACAAGAAGGAAGTTGAATTGTCTTCTATAAAGCAATTTTGTTTTTTGAAGTGCATATGCACCAGCAAGAGAAATTGCCATTGAATAAGCTGTACCGATAAGTGTGTAGAACAAAGTGTTGGCATAAGTGATCCAGAACGCTTTATCCATAAGCACGATTTCGTAAGCTTGGTATGTCACGTCAACTGGCCAAAGAACAACTTGACCTGTTTCGTATGCTAGTTTACCAGAAACTGACACGCTGAATGCGTATATGATTGGGTAAAGAGCACAAAGTGAGAACAATATAACAAGAGAATAAGATACAATCTTGAATATGATTTCTGATTTATTAAGTCTATTCATTTTTCACTTCCCCCTATTACCACAACGATGTTTTAGAAATACTTCTACTGATTGTATTCGCCGCAATTACAAGCGCGAATGCGATTGCTGAGTTAAATAGTGAAGCTGCAGCACCCAATCCGTAGTTACCATAGATGATACCGATACGTTGTTCAAATGTTGACAAAACGTCGGCAGTCACGAATGTGTTTGTATCGTATAGCAAAAGAACACGTTCGTAACCAATTGTTAGCATATTACCAATTCTCATGATGATCATAATGATAAGAGTTGGAGCCATACCAGGAATTGTTACGTATTTGATTTCTTGCATTTTGTTGCCACCGTCGACTCTCAAAGCTTCGTAAAGCGCAGGAGAGATACCCATGATAGCTGCAAAGTATACGATTGAACTGTATCCACTTTCTTTCCAAATACCAGTGATGATATATATTGGACGGAAGTATGTTGATGTTTTAATAATAGATGTACCAACAGGAACAAGGCCAGTGTCGTAAAGAATTTGAGCCACGATACCAGTTGATTGTGCACCAGAATAAACCAACATCAAAACAATACCGGTGATTGATACCTCTGATAGGAAGTGAGGTAGGTATGTAATAGTTTGTGTGATTTTTCTTACTGCACCTGATCCGATTTCACTGAAGAACAATGCTAGGATGATTGGTATTGGGAAACCAAACACCAACGAATAAGCACTGATAACAAAAGTGTTACGGAATGCTTGCCAGAAAGCAACTTTGTTAACACCGTTTATTAGGTTAATAAAGTTGGTAAATCCTCTGAATTCGCTCGCCCACATACCAATTGAAGAATCGAAACGCTTAAACGCGATAATCAATCCACCCATTGGTTTGTATGCCCAAACTGCCATCCAGATGATAAGTGGTAATAAAAGAACGTACAAACGCCAGTCTTTAACAACTGCTTTGACGATCGTTTTGAATTTTCCATTTCTCATTTCTACATTTGTGTTTTGCATTTCAAACCTCATCATTTACTAAGTCGTATTTTTCCATATCCACAACCAATCCTTTGACTGCCCTCAGAAGGAAGCCAACCAAAATATCAATTGTCATTATAAATAAAGTAGAAGCCAAATAATCAATAGCTCCTGTTGTCGCACCTTCGATAATATATATCGCTATCCCCTTACCTATACATAGGGATAAATGTGAGAAAACAATCAGCAAAAGAAATTTAAACTTTCCTTTAATTAACAAATTTCTATCGCGCTTGCCATAAATAAATATCGGCACCGCGAAAAACATTCCCGCAAAAACTTCATATATTATAAAGTTTTGCCACGCCATTCCAGTTGAAAATATCAAAAGCAAATTTGATATCAACAGCGAAATTGAAGCAACTCTGCCCCACCTGAGCATAACAACCAGAAGAACTATCCATTTCAGAGTGTAATAATAAGGAGTGTCCATAGAGTTTCCAAATTTTATACTCAAGTAGTTTGAAAAGGTTGCAAGGACAGCAAAAATGAATATATCTATGTTTCTAAATTGTTTCATTTTACTTCCTTTTTTCAGCTTTTACACAGTTTTTTTTCATCCTATTACAGAAAATTTATCCCAAAAGATTATCTTTTCGGGATTAATTTGTTGCTGGCACTGTGCAAGATATTTGGCGTTATTGGGTTGGAATTACTCAATCCATATATAATCCTACTAAGCGAGAGCATTGCCACCCCTATTAGACTGAAAATTTCCTTTTTTACATGTGTTTTCTTGACATAAGTTAAAAAGGAAGTTCATATATATGAATAGAATTCACATTTACTATATTCTATCATATCGCAAGCAACTTGTCAATACATAATTGCAAAATAATTTGTAATTTTTTTTACTTTTTTTATGCCAATAGATGAAACTTCTACATAATGCACATTATGATGATAATATACATTTTTTTGACATAGACATCGCACTTTTTTGTTATTTATTAATTTTAATTTATGTATCCAAGCGACTGCGAAATCATGCCGGCAACGTCTTTCAAGTCAAGCGCCATTTGTTCCATATTCTCCCCTTCTGTGTATAGATCCGAAAGGGAAATTGCACCCACAATCTTTTGCGTGTAGTCAAAGATTGGAGCGGCACAGCAAGCGAGCATATCGTCGTTTTCCCTGTTGTCGAGAGAATAGCCTTTTTCTTTTGCCACAGCGAGTTCCTGAACCAATTTTTCCTTTGATGTTATAGAGTTTGCAGTGACGGCTTGAAAGTTTATTTTTTTAAACAGCTCGTCGAGTTCTTCTTTTTTTAGATGAGCCATGATTGACTTTCCAAGTGCTGTGAGGTGCGCACTTTTTGTTGAGCCAACATCACAAGATGCCAACCTGACACCATCCGACACGTATTTATAGATATAAACCACTTGCCTTCCACTGAGAACGCCCACAAAGCCCGTCTTTCCATATTTGTCGGCAATCGGATTGAGATATCTTGCGCAAAGCGACACGACATCCAAATCGTTTACATACTGCATACCTAGCGTGAAGGTATCAAGCCCCAAACAATATTTTTTTTCGTTGTATCTGCTTGGAACAACAAAGTTCATTTCCAGAAGTGTTTGCAAAATAACAAATGCACTGCTTTTTGGAACATCCAAATGTTCTGCTATGTTTTGTAGAGTCACCCCGTCCTTATTTTTTGCGATAAATTTGAGCATTTGCCCAGCTCGCATAACTGTCCTATTCATCTTGTTTCCCCTATGTCATATATTTTCATAACAAAGTGGCTCTCATCCTTCCACTTTGCCTTTTTCCAATTAAAAAATCATCAATACTTTTGCAACGTATATAAGCACGAAAAGTGACAGCGTTGAAAAGAGTGTTGTTGAAGCGACGATTCCACCCGCGAGTTCTGAATCCGCCCCTTGTTCTTGTGCCATGATATAACTTGAAACCGCAACGGGTGTTGCAAACACAATCAAGATGATTGCAAACATTTCTGCCCTGTATCCAAGGAAATAAAACACACTGCAACTTATACCAGGAACTATTATCAATCTCAAGATAGTGCCGAGCGCGATATTCCACTTGTCCGCTTTGATTTTATCGATTTTCAAGTTTCCGCCAAGGCAAATCATCGCGAAGATTGTCGCAATAGAAGATATGTTCTTTAGCGTTGTTTCTAGCACTGTTCCAAGTTCGATACCAATCAAATTGACAGCGAGCCCCAATAAACTTGCAATGATAAGTGGATTTTTTAAAATCTTGATTAAAATACCCTTCGCACCAGCAGTTTTGCCCGTTTGCGAATAGAATTCCAAAATGAAAGTTGCATACACATTAAACGTGCTGACAACAAGCGCAAGATAGCAAGAAACCATTGCAACGCCAGTGTCGCCATACAAGCTTGACATCAAATATGTTCCAAACAAAACAAAGTTGGAACGAAAACCCGCTTGAATCATAACGCTTAGCTTGCCGATATCTTTATACACAAATCGAAGCACAAACCAAAGCCCCAAAAATGCAACCGTGATTGCAGCAAAAATTTGAAGTGCAAAAACAATGTTGAAGTCTGCAACATCTCTGCCGTTGTATATATTCATAAACAACATAACCGGCAAAAGAACTGTGAAAGAAAGTTTATTACCACCTTTCAAAAACTCCTCACTGACGATTTGTTTCTTTGCACAAAATGCACCCACCAGAATCAAGAAAAACAGTGGCAACACTATTTGGGCAGTAAAAATTAATTCTTCCATACATCTCTCCTAAACCTATATTTTCATTAACATTTATAATTATAAACCAAGTTTAAACAATTTGCAATAGTTTTTATAAATTTTTTTTGCAAAAACTCATCTTTTTTTTGAGCGATTTTAGCGTTTTGACAATAAATGGTAAACAAAAATGCCCCCACCAAAGTGGAGGCATATGTTTTATCTTACATATATAAAAATGCACAGTTGTGAATTCGTTACATAATCGTGAATGAATTTCGCATTTTTCGCGATTAAACACATGCACAATTGCAAATTTATTATTTTTGAATGAATTCAATAGCTGTATCGAATTCTTTTTCCATTTCTTCAGATGGTTCTTTATCAAGCAAAGAAGCAACCACGATTGCGATAATAGAAATCACAAATGCTGGAAGAAGTTCGTACACGCTGAAAATTCCAAGAACTTTCAATTGGTAGAACACAATTGAACCAACCGCACCAGAGCAAATACCCCAGATTGCGCCTTTTCTTGTCATGCGTTTCCAATAAATACTCATAACAACCGTTGGACCAAACGCTGCGCCAAGACCCGCCCAAGCGAAGCTTACAATACCAAACACTGAACTGTTTGGATCAAGAGCCAACACAACTGCGAGAACCGCGACGACAACTACGCCAATTCTGCTTACCCAAACAACTTCTTTATCAGTTGCATCTTTTTTGATAAGCGCTTTATAAAAATCGGAAGCGATAACTGATGATGTAACCAAAAGTTGTGAATCTGCTGTTGACATGATTGCTGCAAGAACTGCAGAAATAAGCACGCCCGCAATAATCGCTGGGAAGAATTCATAAATCAATACAATAAAGATTGTTTCTTCTGCGCCAGAAGCGAGAAGACCGCCAGTTGAAGTTAGGTAAACTTTACCAAACATACCAACAAGCACTGCACAAGCAAGAGAAATCACAACCCAAACCATTGCAATCACAGTTGCAGGTTTAACTTCTTTTGGTGATTTGATTGCCATAAATCTTGCAAGGATGTGTGGTTGACCACAATATCCAAGACCCCAAGCAAGTGAAGACACTATCAATAGCCATGTCACTGTGCCACCGCTTGATGGGAAGAAATCCCACGCACCTTGTTCGAGCATTGCGAATGTCGCATCTGCACCGCCAAGATTGACAACAACGATGATAGGAACAACGATGATTGCGATAAACATCAAGATGCCTTGCATAACATCGGTGAAACACACAGCCATAAATCCGCCAAGGAATGTGTAGGCAATGATGATAACTGAGCTTATAATAAGTGCTGTTGTGTAGTCCACTGGGAAGATATACATAAATAGCTTAGCGCCAGCGGCAAACATTGATGAAGTGTATACAACAAAGAAGATTACAATTGCAATACCAGTTGCTGTTCTTATCGCTTTTGATGTATCTTTGAATCTGTTTTCAAAATAGTCTGGAAGTGTTAGTGAGTTTCCTGAAACTTCTGTGTAGCCACGAAGTCTTTTAGCAACGAACATCCAGTTGAGAAGTGTTCCCGCAGCAAGACCAATCGCTGTCCACCACGCTTCAAGCGAGCCGGCAAGTGAAAGATACGCAAGCCCCGGAAGACCCATAAGAAGCCAACCGCTCATATCAGACGCTTGCGCACTGAGAGCTGAAGACCACACGCTTAGTTTTCTTCCACCCAAGATATAATCTTGAGCGTTCTTATTCTTATTGTAATAATACGCACCGATACCGATCATGAGTAGCAGATATAGTATTATGACGGTTAGTATTGTTGATTGTTCTGTCATATTTCATGCCTCCAAATTTTTATAACCCTAGCTTTTATTGCACAATCCTTATTTGTACAGTAAAAGTATACTTCATTAGTTTACACAAGTGAAGTGATGTTTGTCAAGCGTTTTGCCCGCCGTGGGCACATTTTACCAAACCTTATCGATTTCTCCACCGCCAAGCATGACGTCCTGATATTCTTCACCCCAGCTTTCGTCGCAATATAAAACTGCATACTGACCGCAAGTGACAGCTCTGTCACCCGTTGGGAAAGAAAGGTCTACACTGCCGTCGTCACAAATTGTTGCTGATGCGGGGATTGATTTTCCGCGGTATCTGAATTTTGCAAGGCAAGTGAACTGTTTTTTATCGGGAACTTTTGTTATGAAATTAAATTTATCCGTTTTGCAGTTTCGCGAAATCAATTCTTCGCCGTCGCCGTTTTGCACGTAGAGAATGTTTTTTTCAAGATCTTTGGATAAAACGAACCATCTGCCGTTTTCGTAACCTTTCACACCGCCGATATTAAGTCCTCGGCGCTGACCAATTGTGTAGTGCATAAGTCCGATGTGCTCGCCGATGACTTTGCCGTCCACTGTGCACATTTTGCCTGACTTTGCAGGAAGGTAGCCTTGCAAGAATTTTCTGAAGTTTCTTTCGCCAATAAAGCAAATGCCCGTTGAATCTTTCTTTTTCGCCGTCGCAAGTTGCAATTCTTCTGCTATCTTGCGAACTTCTGGCTTATCGATTTCCGCAAGTGGAAAAAGACAACTGCTCGCTTGTGCATATGACAATTGGTTTAAAAAGTAACTTTGGTCTTTATTTTTATCAGTTGCCATTTTCAAATATGTGAGTCCGTCGATTTCTGTTCTTGCAACATAATGACCCGTTGCAATCATGTCGCCACCGATTGACTTTGCAAATTTCAAAAAAGGCCCGAACTTGACTTCGCGGTTGCAAAGCACATCTGGGTTTGGCGTTCTGCCCGCGTTGTAGCTTTCCAAAAAATACTTGAACACGTTTTCGTAGTATTCCTTTGCATAATTCACACCGTAGAAAGGTATGCCAAGCGAACCGGCTACACTCTTTGCATCTTCAAAATCAGTATCCGATGTGCATCTGCCATTTTCGTCTTGCTCTTCCCAGTTTTTCATAAAAACGCCAATCACTTCGTGACCTTGGTCAAGCAATATTTTTCCCGCAACGGAGCTATCAACACCGCCACTTAGTCCTAGAATTACTCTCATAGTTTTTTCCTTATATATATTGTTAGTTTATTTCTTATTTATATTGTTTATTTATTTCTTATACGGCACTTCAAAATAATCGAGATACGTCTTGAAAACGTCGGTTGCAAAACCGCAAGTTTCCAACAAAAATCCCCGCTCGGTTTCCCACTGATTCAGTCCGCGATAATAATACATTTTGTGTTCGTCGGATATAATAAACGGCACGATGTTTTGTTTTAAACACTCTTTAAACATAATCAGTCTGCCAATTCGTCCGTTGCCGTCTTGAAAGGGGTGAATGCATTCAAAGTCGTGATGAAACTGCACAATATCTTCAAATGCGATTTCCGATTTATTATTGTAGGCAGAAATCAAATCTGCCATTGCACTTTCCGTTTCGGCTGGGGATGTTGTGTTTTTGCCACCAACTTGGTTTGGCAACTTTTTATACCCACCAACAGCAAACCAATCTTTTCTGCTGTCGCTTGTGCCACTTTTAAGCACACTGTGCAACTGCTTTATAAACCTTTCGCAAAGTTGCGATGTGGCGTGAGCTATCACCATGTCAATACATCTGAAGTGGTTTGCGGTTTCGATTATGTCGTCTACGCTGTGAACTTCGCCACTGCCGATAGTGTTTGTTTCAAATATATATCGCGTTTCGTCATGCGAAAGCTTGCTTCCTTCGATGTGATTTGAATTGTAGGTTAAATCAACTTGAATTTTATGATATATGCCACCGCTTATTTTATTTTTTTGCTCGCTTTGCAAAATTCTAAGCAAATTGTCGCGTTTTTCAGCTTGAGAATTCTTTCGCTGTGGCTTTTTTGCATCAATGGGAATAAGCCACACTTTACCTTGCAAATACGAACCTTCAACACAGCCTTTCGCACAGTAGTTTCGAACACTGCGCTGAGACAGATTCCACTTGATTGCAACTTCTTTCACCGATAAATACATGCCTTATTCTCCTTTTTGTCTATTATAGCGTATTATCGGCAAAAAAACAAACTTTTTGTAATAAAAAAGCCCAAGTTTTTGCCGATATCGGCAAAAACTTGGGAAATTGTTACCATTCAAAGTCGTCTGCTTTGATTTCTATCACGTCGGAGTTTTTGATACTGTCGCCGTCATCCAAAATGACATCCGCAGTATCCCCGACACAACCGCCGAAGATTATTTTTGCGTTGCTTGCAATCACTCGCGTTGCAACTACGTCCACAGTGCCACCGATAACCCCGCCGAGAAGCGGAATGAACTTCGCAAAATTGGCAAAGCCTTTTTCACCCGCCTTTGTGGCAAATCTGACACAGACTTTTTTATTTATTTTGGAGAGAACCGCGATTGGTATGCTGTCGATTTTTTCAAACACACTTCCCGCTTCTGGCTCTATGCCGACGCTTTTCAAAATATCCGTCATTGCCGACCCCGTGAGGCAAGCATAAGCGAGAGTGCGAACGCTTTCATCTTCCACATCGTGGCCGTACATTGTGGCAATTGTTGTTATTGTGCGAAGTTGCATATAAATCACGCTTGCAAGATTTGCAGGCACAGCAACCGGCAAAGTTAGCCAACCGCCAAGACCTGTGACAAATCCAGAAGTGCCACACTTTGTTATTTGATACGACACGTATTTAGAAATCGCTTTATCGATGTTGCCATACTTTAGCATATATTTTGCAGAAACTTCTTTAACTGGTTCTTCAACCTTTGGAATGCCCTCGATTGCTTTATCGTAGCACGCGTTTAGCACATCGAAGATTTTGCTTTCCCACGCATCTAGCTCTTCCTTGATTTTTTCCCTTGCTTCGCTGACGGACAAATCCACTGCGCTGTTTGAATTTTTAAGTGCAGATGTAACGCTTTGGGAAATTTTTTCTGCTGACTTTTTCATCTTGTTTTTTATCGATGCGTTTTTCTTTGCTTCGATTTCTTCAAGCCTTCTTCTTTCGCGTTCTTGTGCGAGCCTTTTTTCGTAGATATCAGACACAACAATCCAAAGGTTACCAACAGAAAACGCAATCAGCATTATGCTTGTGAAAAGCCTGTATTCTATCCCTTCACCCCACGTTTGAAAAAGGGTGAACACCGTTATTATATACGTGACAAGACCCAAAATTCTTCGCAAAATCTTGCTTGTTATATACATCTTATTCACACCATCAAGCTTAGAAACTGTGCCACTGCCCGCTTGCAAAATCCCCCAGATTGAAAGGCCTGCCATAACCACGAAAACGGCATAAAAAAGTCCGCCAAAAATATAGAGCAACACATTGCTCACTTTTCCAATTTCGTTAAGCGAAATCATGCTGAACGTGACAAAAACAAGCATTGCAACAAAATAGAATGCCGTTAGATATATTTTAAATTTTTGCGACAGCGCTTCAGAACTTGTGTCCACCACGTTTGCAACCTTTTTATCCATCCACCTATCAAATGGTGATTTTTTATTATCCGCCATAAAAACTCCTTGTCTTATGCATTGTTTTCACATACTTATCAATGTGATTATACATGCTTTGCACGATTATGTCAAGCGAGAAAAAAGGCGAGAGAGCATTGCTTTCCCGCCTTTTTGTCAATTCATTTTATAAGCTTTCGCTTTTTTGTTTTTCAACACATTATTTTACTTTGTAGATCAATTTCTTTAGGAATGTTCCTGTGAATGAACCCAAAACCATCATAGCGAAGAAAATCCAGCCTGAAAGTGAGAAGCTTGCGATTGGAGTGTACAATGCACCACCATTACAGCCGTTTGCTACTCTTGTTGCAAAACCCATAACGAAACCGCCCACGATATAAACAATCGCGTCTTTACCAGAAATTTTGTATGATGCCTTAACAGAAGAAAGGAATTTTCCGCTCATAAGAAGAGCGATAAGTGCACCGAAGAAAATTGCTGAGTTTTGAATGTTCATTGTTGAAGTGATGAATGAACCTGTGAATGAAGTTGTTGCCCAACCTGTGTATCCAGAGATAGCACCGCCAAGACCAAACACGTTCAAGATTCTTGCTGTCCATTGACCAAATGTTGTTGAGAAGCCCCAACCGCCACCAGCGAAACCAAACATGAGCGCTGCTGTGATCATGATAAGAACTGCACCTTGACCAAGTGACCATGGGTTTACAAACAATCTATCAAAAAGTGATTTGCATGGGCATACGCCTTCTGCGTCAAGTTTGTTTGCATCCAAAATTGCTTGTTGATAAACATCTTGATTAAGTTCTGCTTCAATACCTTTGAATGTGCCGTTTGCTCTTCTGTATGCTTCGTATTTTTTAGCAAGAAGGATTGCAATAAGACACAAAACACCAGTGATTGCAAGACCGCCAAGATATCCGCCAAGAAGTCCGCCTTCAAAGAAGCTTGGGAAGAATACGCCGTTATATGAGCCGTATGAAATCAATGTTGATGTCACGAAAGAACTTGACATGATTGGTTGTCCCACGATAACGCCGACACCAAAGAAGAACATAACAAGGATTGCTCTTGATGGGCTTTCAGCAAGGTCTGTCAAGACACCTGATGCACAACACATAGACCAAGACATACCAAGACCAAACAAGAATGCACCGACAAACAAGCCACCGCTGATTGCTTTTACAGACAAGCTTATGCTGTCTGGGGCGATTGTTGCCATAGCCGCAACGATTGCTGCTGTTCCGAAGAACATCCAAATCATCGCTTGCATAAGTCTTGTAGAGCCACCGCCAAACGCACGGTTAGCACTGCCCGCAAAGCCGTATGATGCACGAGCCATTGTGTAGCCGAATGCAAGACCAATAACGAGTCTGAAATAGAGTGCTGTTGTTGTCAAGAATACACTGCCTAGGATGAGTAGGATTGCAAGCAAAGCTACTCCGACGATAAATTCGATTTTACCTTTTAACATTTTAGTTTCCCCCTAAAAATTTTTTTGTATTAGTTAAAGTTGTAATCTGAAACAACTTTTTCCCTGTTTTGATTTTGGTCTTGGAAATATTCATAAAAAGATAGTCCCAAGAACCCGCCTGACACGTTATACACGTTATCAAAGCCGTTTGCTATAAGTGCAAGACATGCGTTGTAGCTTCTTTGCGCTGATCTGCAGTGCAAATAAATTGGCACGTCTTTTGGAATTTCTGAAAGTCTGTCACGGATTTGTGAAAGTGGAATATTCACAGCGCCGTTGATTCTTGCAAGTGCGTATTCGTGAGGTTCTCTGACGTCGATGATGTATGCTCCGCTTTCAACAAGACCTCTTATTTCTGAAACTCTGATTTGTTTATATTTGCCACCGAGAAGGTTCATACCAACAAGAGCCGACATGTTTGTTGGGTCTTTTGCTGTTGAGAATGGTGGGGCATAACAAAGTTCCAAATCCGCCATATCCGCAAGTGTTCCGCCAAATTTGATAAGCGTTGCAACGATATCAACACGCTTAGCAGAATCGCCCTTGGAAATTGCTTGTGCACCCAAGATTTTGCCCGTTGGAACTTCATAAAGCACCTTGAAAAAGAACGGTGCAGAATTTGGCATGATACCAACTTTGTCTTGTGGGATTATGTAAACTATGTCGTAGTTGATATCGCAATCTTTGCATTGAACTTCAGTGAGCCCCGTTGCAGCAGCGTTATAATCAAACACTTTTATGCAAGAAGAGCCGATGTAGCCCGTGTTTTGCGAAATCCAACCATACATATGGTTTGCAGCTTGGCGAGCTTGCTTTTGGGCAGGCCCCGCAAGTGGCAATCCACCTGTTTTTTGAGTTAGTGCAAAAGTGATTTCAACTGCGTCGCCAACGGCATATATATCGCTGTCTGTCACAGTTTGCCAGTTTGCATTCACTTTGATATGACCTGTTTTTGAAAGCTTTATTCCCGCTTCTTTTGCAAGTGCTGTATCGGGTTTCACGCCGATTGCCATGACAACTGCATCACCTTCAACCACAGTTCCGTCTTCAAGAACCAAGTTGGAATTTTGATATTCGCAAGCCATTTTGCCAAGCACAAGTTTCACACCTTTATCGTGAAGTTCCTTGTGAAGAATTTGAACCATATCTTCATCAAAAGGACGCATGATTTGCGGTTGAGCTTCCACAAGAGTGACGTCGAATCCCGCTTCTTTCAAGTTTTCTGCTGTTTCCACGCCGATAAATCCACCGCCGACAACAGTGATTTTTTTAACCGCGTTATCACCTTTCACAAAGTCGTATAACTTGGCAACGTCAACCACGTTTTTCACGATGAACACGTTTGCGTTTTCGTGACCTTTAAGCGGTGGAACAATTGCGTTTGCGCCTGGTGCCAAAATAAGTTTATCGTATGTTTCCATATATTCGTCGCCGGAAATAAGGTCTTTAACCAAAACTCTTTTGCCTTCTTTTTCGATTGCGATAACTTCACTGTTTACCCTTGCTGTTATGTTGTATTGATTGTGGAATTGTGGTGGATTCATCAAAACCAAATCGTCGTGAGCGGTGATTTTTTCACTCAAACGATATGGCAAACAACAGTTTGAAAATGACACATGTGGACCTTTTTCAAACATGATAATTTCAGCTGATTCATCCAATCTTCTTAGCCTTGCAGCAGTGGAAGCACCGCCGGCAACACCGCCGATTATGACATATTTTTTACTCATTTTTCTCCTCCAATATTATTATTTATTTGATAGCATTCAAACTTGAACGCTAAACCTTTATTCTGTTTTGATTGTGCCATTTGCACGTTTTGCGAATTTGAAATTTATTTATCCGCCCTTTTATTTCCCACTTTTTTATTTCCCACTTTTTTATTTTTGAAAATAAAAAATCCAATCACTGCCCCTGCGATTATCCACGCGATAAGAAACAGCATTGGTGCAAGGGAAAGTTTCGCCGGCGAAAATGGCAACACAAGCAATAAAAGAACTCCAACGCTTATCACAATGCCCGCAACCCCGAAAAACTTAGTGACTTTATCTTGCGATTTGATAACTGTGCCTAAACACACATAAAAATATGCTACACCCGCCCCAAAAGAGCACATATCGACTATCCAAACCACCACTTCTCTGCCAAAAAGGCAAAGGCAACAGCCTATTATTGAAACGAAGTATATTGTGTTTTTGTTCACTCCGTATTTATTTTGCTTTGATAAAAAATTCGGCATGACATCACTTCTTGCCATAGAGCCAATAAGCTTTTGCGAGCACACCATAAAGCCGTTTATCCCCGCCGAAACAGCGCAAGCAATTGCGATTGTGATTATCACAAACGCCCAAGCGCCAACGTTTTCCATAACCCCCGAACCTAGCGCCCAACCAAATGTTGACGCTTGCGACGGTGAATATGCAAGGCCTGTCATGAAGTTTAAAATCATATATATCATCATGCCAAACAAAAGAGCAACAACGGAAATCGCCGAAGCTTTTCGCTTTGATACGCCCAAATCTTTCACGAGTTGCGGAATTGCATCAAACCCAATAAACAAAAATGGTGTGACAGCAATAACAACCAAGACCGCTGAAAAATCAAATGTGTAATTTTCCACATAATTGGTATTGAAAACTGCGAAATCCGCGTTTATCATCATTGCGACAAACACGACAAATATAGAAATCACCATGCAATATATGATGTATTTTTGAACCTTGCCCGTGCTTTTCACCCCGACCAAATTGATTGTGGCAAAAAGAGCAATAAGCAGTGTGGAAACCAAAACTTCACCGATATAAACTGCGTCACCCGCGATTGTATAAAGATATCCAAAATTGAGAGCGTCTGGGAAAATATAATTTAAAACTATTGGGAAAGCCGACGCATTCAAAGGAATAAGCGTCATATAGGCAAGAAATAAAAACCAACCAACAACAAATGAATGACGATCGCCAAAACACATATTAGCAAAGGAAAATTCTCCGCCTTCTGTTATTTCGCAAGACATCATAAAACGGTAGCTTCTTTCAATCACAACAATACACATTGTGCCAATAAAAAGCCCAATTGTTGTGTTTATAACCCCCGCAGTAGGCAAAAATTTGCTTCCGGGCAATATAAAAGACCCCATGCCAATAATAGCACCGAGAATTATCGCGAAAATCTCCGTTGTGTGTAACTTATTATTCATTTTCCCCTCATTTTCCAAATCACTTTTACATTATACATCAAAACTTCTGCATAATCAATACTTTTTAAAAAATACTTTTTAATATTATTTATGAAATTATTTTCTGATATCTGTTTTATTGAAATCGGCTAAGCAAAACCACCCACAAAAGATTTATGGGTGGCGATTTTTTTATATTTTATTTATATTTTGTTTTTTATTGGTTATATTTTTTATATGTTTTTATATGTTTTTATCTGTGTTTTATTTCAAGCCGAGTGAAAGAAGTGAATCTTGGAATTCTTCATATGCTTTACAGATATCGTCTTCGATTTTTTCCTTTGCTTCGTCGTAGGGGAAATCAGTTTCTTCCCACCATTTTGCAAGGCTGTCGACGCCGTCTTGCAAGCTGATTTGTGGTTTATAATCGATAACTTTTTGGATTTTTTCGTTTGAGAACACAGCGCAGTGAACTTTTTCATAATTGAGATGAGTGCACACTGTTGGATAGATTTTTCTTAGCAATGCAGAAGAGATATAATAGAATTTTGGTTCTTTTCCGACTGTTTTTCCTATTGCGCGATAAAGGTCTTCCCACACGACAACTTGAGTGTTTGTGATGTGATAGAAATCGTTATACGTTTTATCGTTGCCACAGCAAAGCACGTAAGCTTTTGCAAGGTCACCCGCGAAAGTGAATGTCCAAGGGATAACACCTTCACCCACCATAACAACAGGCTTTCCGTTTGCAATACGGCGAGCAATGTTGCGATTTTGACGGAATGTGCCCACGGTTTGCGAACCTGTGCCAAAAGTTAGGCTTGGCCTTATGATTGTTATGCCCGCATTATATTTGCCCATTTGCGTTTGCATGAATCTATCCATTTCCGCTTTATTAAAGCCGTATGCAAAAGAATCGTCATACGTAAGCTGTTCGCTGTTTTCAGAAACAGGAAAGCTTTTATACGGTCTTTGATATGCCGAACTGCTTGAAGTTGTGATGATTTGTTTGCATTTTGCACCGAACAAATCAAGAAGTTCCTTGGCATCTGCCACGTTGAAAGAAATCATATCGATAACCACATCAATATCAAGTGCGTTCATTTTCGCGTGGAAATCAGCAGTTTCTTTTCTGTCGCCCACAATAACTTTCACACCATCTGGCATGCTCACGTTTCTCATACCGCGATTGAAAACTGTCACATCGTGACCCGCATTCACGGCTTCCTGAACAATTTGCGAACTGATAACCCCAGTTCCACCTAGAATCAAAATTTTCATCATCTTTCCCCTTATAACAGCAAAATTTTTGCCGTTTTCTTTTTATTATGATATCACGATTAATTGCAAAAAACAATATTTATTTGATAGATTTTTTATTTTTTATATGTTTTCATACATTTTGATAACTTCGCTTGGGTTTTCATCTGGCGATTTCAACTGCTTTTGCATCCACAAAATATCATGCCATTTCCCAAATTTATATCCCGCATTGGCAAATCGTCCAACTTCGTGAAAGCCAAATTTTTCGTGAATGGAAACGCTTATTTCGTTTGGAATTGTTATGCAAGAAAATGCGTTATATATTCCGCAATCGGTCAACACCTCGAAAAGTTTTTCATAAAGCTTTGTTCCAATGCCACCACCCAAATGATTGTGGCTGATATAAATTGAAACATCCACGCCAAAGCGATAAGCCTGCCTTTTGTTGTGGTCGGATGCGTAAGCATATCCAACAATTTCCCCACCGCGAGTGTAAACCAAGAAGGGAAAGTTTTCCGCAATGCCAAATATTCTGCTTTGGAAATCTTCAAACGACGGCACGTCTATTTCGAAAGAATAGGAGGTGTTTTTTATATAGTATGAATAAATATCTAAAATAGCGCCCACATCCCCGACTTCAAGTTTTCTTATCATATAAATCCACCTACACCTTTTTTATAATAATACCACACAAAGTGATATTTTTCAACAAATTTGCCGTCGCGATAAAATGAAATTTTCTTGTCGCGTAGCAACATTAACCCACAAAGTTTATTTTCATGCTTTTTTATTGGATTTTTCAACGATTTTATGGATAAAATTTCCATAAGGGTATTCCCTTTTGCGTTATTTCGTGATGCAATAGAAGAAGAAGATATTGCCGACGAATTTGAAGATGTGAACGCAACAAAAAATTAAATATGTGAAATTAAACACATAAAGTTTAATCAATAAAAATTGAACCGATAAAAAATTTAAAGCCCACTTTCCATTGTGAAAGTGGGCTTTATTATTTGTTTAAATAAGCGGCAACTGTTTTTTGGAACTGCTTTTTGCAACTGCATTTTGAATAGTTTGCTACGCACGAAATAAATTTAAATTATTGTTGCGCCTTCGCTTCGCACTTTTGCAACAAGGGTGTTTTCTTTGCCGAATATGCACGCCATTTTTTCTACGTAGAAAGGCACTTCAGCTTTGTTGATAAATGCAATGATTGTGCCCGCAAAGCCACCACCGTGCACCCTGACTGCGCCGTCTTTTATTGTGTCTTTGGCAATTTTTAGGGCTAGTGGCAAGTTTTGGTCTTTATCTGTTGGGTATGTTGTGTTTTGAAGGTATAATTCGGAAGAAATTCCCGCGTTGTTGATTTGCACTAGGAAGTCTTTCAAATCGTCTTTTCTTAGCGCTTCGCACGCTTTTTCCACCCTGTGGTTTTCTTCAAAGAAGTGGATTGCACGCAAAATGCATCTGCCCGACATAACTTTTTTCATGCTTGGAATGTTTGCATAAAACTCGCTTTCTGAAACTTCGGAAAGTTGAGTTTTGCCGAAAAATTCAGATGCTGTTTTCATATCTTCCCTTATTTTAGAAT
This sequence comes from Bacillota bacterium, assembly GCA_044426085.1. GTDB lineage: Bacteria > Bacillota > Clostridia > Christensenellales > CAMQZB01 > JAWXUU01. Next base: position 175,866 of record JAWXUU010000001.1, read on the forward strand.
ATTCGTCTGTCAAATCAGAATGGTCGCCTGTGTTCACGATAACGATTTCATAATCGCCAAGGCTTGATTCTATTCTGTCAACAACGGGCTCACCCGCAAAGTCGATTTCGCAAATTCCACCAAGGGAAATGCCCGATTGGTCGAGAAGTCCTGAAGGTTTGCCAAAATACACATTTTCTGCGAATCTGCCGATTTTTGCCATTTCTATTCTTGAAACATTGTCGTTATAAAATCTGTTTAGGATTTCACCTATCAAAAGTTCAAACGCAGCGGAAGAAGAAACGCCCGCGCCCTTGAAAATTTTGCTGTCCATAACCAAATGGAAACCGCCGATGTTGTAACCGTTGTTTTTGAAACCTTGCAAAACACCTTTCGCCATTGCTGGGGCTGTGCCTATTTTTGTTTTTTCAAGGTCGATTTCAGAAAGTTTGAAGGAAAATTCTTGGTAGCCTTCCGAAAGAATAACAACGTCGTCCGCTTTGCTTGCCACTGCAACCATGTCGCAGTCGATTGCGCCAACGAGGACTTTTCCGCCGTTGTGGTCGGTGTGGTTTCCGCAAATTTCTATTCTGCCAGGAGAAGAAAAGATTGCTTCGTTTTTTCCGCCAAACCTTTTTGAAAATCTGTTTTGAAGTTTTTCAAGTCTTGTTTTATCAATTTGTATCATCATTTCACCTTTTTATCAAATTAGTCATCAAAACCGTTTGGGTTTTTGCTTTGCCAATGCCAGCTTGAACTGCACATATCGTCAATGCTGTATTGCGCTTTGAAACCAAGCTCTTTTTCCGCTTTTTCCGGGTTTGCATAACAAGTTTCAACGTCGCCTGCTCTTCTGCCAACAAAGACGTGTGGGAGTGGGTTTCCGAGTGCTTTTTCAAACGCGTGCACAATATCAAGAACGGAATAACCTTCGCCTGTTCCTAGATTATAAGTCACCACACCGCAGTTTTCTTCAAGCTTTTTGATTGCAAGAACATGCCCAACTGCAAGGTCGCAAACGTGGATATAATCGCGGACACATGTGCCATCGGGCGTGTTATAGTCGTTGCCATAGATTGAAAGTTTTTCAAGTTTGCCGATTGCAACTTGAGTGATATAAGGCATCAAATTGTTTGGAATGCCTTGTGGGTCTTCCCCAATAAGCCCTGATTCGTGAGCGCCGATTGGGTTGAAATAACGAAGTAGTGCGATGTTGAGATCAGGTGTTGCCACCGCTTCGTCACGCAAGATATCTTCGATAAAAAGCTTTGTTCTGCCGTATGGCGAATAGCATGCAAGTGGAAAATCTTCGCTTATTGGGCATGTTTCTGGGAAGCCATAAACTGTTGCAGAAGAAGAGAACACAAGGTTTTTAACACCGTGTTTCTTCATTGTTTTAACAAGTGAAATTGTGCTTACGATGTTGTTTTCATAATATTTTAGTGGCACTTTCACACTTTCGCCAACTGCTTTCAAGCCGGCAAAGTGAATGATTGAAGTTATATCTTCTTTTTCAAAAACTTCTGATAAAGCCTCTTCATCCCTAACATCCATTTTATAAAATGTTGGGCGAGCGCCTGCGATAGTTTCGATTCTATCAAGGCATGCTTCCTTGCTGTTTGAAAGGTTGTCGCAAATCACGACTTTTTCACCCGATTTGATTAGCTCTACCGCTGTGTGTGAACCGATATATCCAAGTCCACCTGTAACTAGTACTGACATATTAAACCTCCTTAAATCCTAGAACTTTTATAAACTTTTCAAAGGCATTTTCGCCTTTTTTATCTTTTTTGAACACCGCTGTATCACCAAGAATTTCACGGCATGTTGTTTCCACATGCGATTTAACCACGCTGTCGGCAACTTCTTTCGAAAGGCTTTTGCCGTGGGCATTTGCTAGCATTTCTGCGTGTGGTTGCAATATTTCGTAGCCGTCGAAACCGTCGATATTGCCTTGCAAATATTCCGAAACAAGTGCAAGTTGACGTTTCAATCTTGCTGGCAAAATAAACATTCCCATCGCTTCGATGATGCCGATACCCTCGCTTTTGATTGGGTGATGTTCGCTGTGGGCGTGATATATTCCGCCTGGGTGGTCTTCGCTTGTGCGGTTGTTGCGAAGAATTAAATCGATTGAAAATTCATCATCAAGCATTCTTCCAACTGGTGTTATTGTGTTGTGCGGTGCTGTTGTTTCTGATAAAATTCCGACGCTTTCATCTGAATAGCTTCGCCATTCTTTCAAAATGTGACCGCAAACTTTTGAAACTTCCGCTTTGTTTTTGCCTGAAACGCGAACAACGCTGTTCAGCCAATTTATTCTTTGAATTTTCACATCAAACCCGTCGCATTCATACGTTTTTTCAACGTCGGAAAAATGCATTGGGAAAAGGTGTCCGCCACCTTGGAAATGTTCGTGATTGAGTATGCTTCCGCCAACTATTGGCAAATCCGCGTTGCTACCGACAAAATAATGCGGGAAAGTTTCAACATAGTCGCAGATTTTTTCCATTGTGTTTTCGTTTATCACCATGTTGGCATGAATATCCGCAAAGCAGATTGTGTGCTCGTTATAATAAACGTATGGCGAATATTGCATGTGCCATTTGTCGCCACCAAGTTTCGCTTCCACCGCACGCAAAGTTTGACGCGGATTTCTTGCAGTTCCGCCATTGAAACCGACGTTTTCCTTGCAGAGTGGGCAAAGTGGATATTTGTTTTTTGGTGCTTGGGTGAGCAGTTTTGCAATATCTGCATTGCTCTTTTCCGGCTTAGAAAGGTTGATTGTGATTTCAAGATAGTTGCCGTCAGCCACATCTGTTTTCCAATAGATATTTTTATCCGTTGCTGTTTTTTGTATGTAGTAGTTTTTTATTGAAAGGTCGAAAAGATAGTCCGTTGCTGTTTTGCTGTTTTTTTCAATCAAACTTTGGAATTTATCATTCACAACGCTTGGAAGTGGCGTAACGAAACTGATTAGCTTTGTTGCAAAAACATCGCTGTCAATTTCTTCAATTATGCCGTTTTCAATAGCGTATTTTGTGAACGGTGTGAAAATTTCATCAGGCACAACTTGTGTTTTCACAAAATCTGCATCACAATCGCAGGTAACAAAATCGTATATTTTCAGTGCGTCGAGAATTTGATTTCTCGCGTATTCTTTATCTTCTTGTTTATAACCTAGCTTTGTTATTCCGTAGGCTATTAGGTTTTCTATTGCTACATTTATATTTTCCATATTATTCCCCTATCGAAAATTCAAATTTCGTTTTATAAAAATATTCTTCGCAGGCATTCAAAATTGAGCTGTCTTGTTTGTTTGTGTTGACCCCGTTTGGAATATGCTGAGCTTCAAGGCAAATTCCGCCATATTTTGCGATTTCCTTTCCGCTTGAAACAATACAGCCGTCGGGATAGCACGTCGCATACATCACCACGCAAGGATATGTTGTTGAAAGGCTCAACTTTCTTCCGCTTTCGCTTTCGTATATATATCCTGCGTTTTTGCAATCATCAAGCAAGAATGGGTGGTCGTATCCTTTTGCGATGTGATTTTGCAGTTTTATTGAGTATATGTCTTTTGATAATTTTTTGGGACTTTTGAAGTTGAAAATATAATTTTCTTCCATGTTTTCAAAAGATGTTGCGATAAGTTCTTCGTTCACATTTCCATATTTTGATGCGTTCAGATATATTTCGTGGTTCAAGCAATCGTTTTTGCAGTTTCCCGACAAATTAAAATACGTGTGATTTGTGAGGTTGCACAGTGTTTTTTTGTTTGATTTGCCGTGATATTCTATTTCTATGCCGTCTGCTGTTATTATATATTTTATAAGAATTTTCAAATCGCCGCAAAAACCACTTTCGCCGTCTTTCGCCGTTGTTTCAAATTCCACTTCGACACTATCGCCGAGATTTTCCACGCTTTTTATATCAAAGTTTTTAAGTGAAACGCCAAATTTTCCGCCGTGTAAGCAAGAAATGCCGTTCCAGTTTTTATCAAGGTTGTATTTTTCGCCGTCAAGGGTGAACTCCCCTTTATCTATTCTGCCTGAAGTTCTGCCGACGATTCTGCCATAATAAGCAGAGCTGTCGCAAAATTCATTCATACAAGTTGGATGAGCAACCACGCTTTCTTTTGTGGCATTTTTATCGACATATTTGATATCAAATATGCTAGCACCTATTGAAGACAGCGTGACATCCAATTTTTCGCTTGCAATTTCTATGTTCAATATATCTTTTCTGAAAACATTCTTTCTTATTTGAAACATAAACACTCCTTTTTTGGCAATTTATAAAAATGCTATATACGATATTGCACACGCAAGGAAAATCAAAATCGAAATAGACAGCGTTGTTGCACAAAGTTCGCGATCCTCTTCGTTTTTTTGCAACATTGGCATAAGAAATGTTGGAGGAAGGGTGAACAGAACCAATATTTGCATTGCGTATTCTTCTCTCACGGCGAAAAGTCCGATTACATAATAGACAAAAATTCCCGCAAGTGCCATAACAACAAACCTAATACAAGCGTAGCACAGCGCTTTTTTCATTGTGGATTTTGTGAATTTCAGTTCAAAACCTACTGAAATCAACACTATCGCGCCAATCGGAGCGGTTGCCATATCACACACTGCTTGCAAAACTGTGTTTGCGTTTGGGCAAAGATCGGCAAAGCCAATAATGCCAAATATCACACCAATCACAAGGGCTATCACTGTTCTTGTTGTTACGATTTTAACCAAAACAGCTTTTGGCGTCTGCTTTGTTTGGGTGTCGGCAAGAATACAATACACTGTGAAAATAAACAGCGACTGACCGATATCTAATATCCCAATCCTTGAAATTTCAACCGCGGTTGAAGCAGGAAAAATCAACGGGAACATCACAAGCCCCATCATGCCAACTTCGAAACTTGTGACAATAAACTTCAACATTGGATGACTTGGCACAATCTTCCCAAATGCAAATATCATTGCGGTGAAAAGGCAATATATCAGCACAACTATCAGAAGAACTGAAATTGTGTATTCCGCCGACATGAATGTTTTTATTAGCAAGCATGGAAGCATGATGTCTACAACTATCTTTTTCAGCGTTGCATTGCCTTCAGCCGTCATCCCACCACTTTTTCGCAGTGATATGCCAACAAAAATCAAAAAGAAGATTGGCGCTATTATTGCTAGATTTGATACTAGATTATTCATATTCTCCTCTTATTTTAGCACTTGTTTATTATAATTCAAAGCTAAAAAAGGTAGCAGAGCTACCTTTTTTTTGTTATCTTGTAAGGACTCCATAAATTATTGCAACAATTATTGTTAAACAACCAATTCCTATCACCCAATCGAGAATTCTGACTGGAACACTTACTTTTGCATAGATGTTGCCAGCGTTGATAAATCCTTCAGCTTTTTTCATTTCCTCGATTTTTTTGAGATTTTCATATTCTTCTTTAGAAATCACAACTTCTTCCTGAGAAACATTTTCTTCAGTTATTTCAATTTCATCTTCAAATTCGTTTTGAAGATTATCTTTATTATCAGTCATGTCTATTTTATCCTTTAAAAATTATTTTTTAATTAGGTATTTTCTCATATCGATTGCACATGCAACCAAGATGATTGAACCACGAACGATGTATGTGATTGCGCCGTCTACGTTCAAGAATACAAGTGCAGAGTTGATAAGTTGTAGCAAGATTACACCGATGATAACACCTGAAATCTTACCAATACCACCCGCAAATGATACGCCACCAATAACGCAGGCTGCGATTGCATCTGTTTCGTAGTCTGTACCAGTTGTTGCTGTGTTAGAACCTACACGGGCTGATTCCAAGAAACCGCCAAGACCATAGCAAAGACCAGCAATTGCAAATACTGAAACTGTTATCCAGAATACTGATACACCAGATACTTTTGCAGCTTCTTCATTACAACCAACGGCAAACATGTTTTTACCAAACACTGTTTTATTCCAAACAAACCACATAAAGATTGTGAATACTATCGCATAAACAACAACCCATGGCACAGTGAATTCTGAACTGCCAAACACGTTGCCTGTTACAAACGCTGTGTATCTTGAATCAAGACCGCCGATTGGTGCACCACCATTAGAACCGAATGTTACATAGATAAGTGCTAGACCATAAACGATAAGTTTTGTTGCTAGTGTAACGATGAATGGATGCAATCTGAATTTTGCAATAACCCAACCGTTGAAAAGACCAACAACTCCGCAGACTGTCATTGCAATAAGCATTGTTGCTAGGATTTGACCAATGATTTGACCTTCTGCTGGCAACCATTGAAGTGTTTTATACATTTTTGCAGCATATGTTGGTGATTGCAAAAGTGAAGCTGAAATAACAGCTGAAAGACCAATCATTCTGCCCGCAGAAAGGTCGGTACCTTGCAATACGATACATCCCGCAATACCAAGCGCGATTATCAAACGTGTTGAACTTAGCGTTAGGATATTGATAATTGATGATGAAGATACAAAACGTGGATTGTCAATCGTTACCACAATAACAAGCAAAACAATGATAATATAAAGTGCTTTATCAATAATTCCGTTTATCACCGATCTTCTTTTTTCGTCTTTATCAAGAATTTTAAACTCTTGCATTTTTTTGTCATAATTGCTCTTTCTTTCAGAGAAATAGTTTTTTATTGCGTTCATTTTTTAACCCCTTATACATATTTCGCGGCAAGCGTCATAATTTCTTCTTGCGTTGTTGATTTTGCATCTACTATTCCGGCAAGTCTACCATTAGACATTACCAAAATTCTATCACAAATACCCAAAAGCTCTGGCATTTCCGATGAAACCACCATACAAGAATTGCCCTTTGCCGCTTGTTGGTCTATCAATTGATAGATTTCATATTTTGCACCTACGTCAATACCACGAGTAGGTTCATCAAGAAGCAAAATTTCCGGATTTGTTAGAAGCCATCTGCCGATGATAACTTTTTGTTGATTACCACCAGAAAGCGATCTTATCGCCGTTTTTTGGCTTGGAGTTTTTACGTGCATTGAATCGATTGTCCACTCTGTTTTTTCGTGAACAATGTGGCTTGAAATAAGCCCATGGCTTAGGCATTCTTTGATATCAACTATCGTTGCATTTTCCGCAATGTTCAAAACTGGGAAAATACCTGTTGCTCTTCTTTCTTCTGTGAGAAGCGCAAATCCGTTTTCTATCGCTTTGTGCGGTGTGCTGTTATCAAGTTTTACGCCTTCTTTAAGAATTTCGCCACTTTTCACTGTTGCATAACCAAAAATGTTTTCCAAAAGTTCTGTTCTTCTTGAGCCAACAAGACCCGCAACACCCAAAACTTCTCCGCGTTTTAAGTCGAAGGAAACATCTTGTATTGTTGGTCTGTACATACCTGTGAGATTTTTCACTTCAAGGAATGTATCACCCACCACGTTTGTTTTTTCTGGATAACGGTTTGTGATTTCACGTCCAACCATTTGACGAATAATTTCGTCCATTGTGAGGTCTTTGGCTGGAGTTGTTGAAACATATTTACCATCTCTCATGATTGTTACATCATCTGAGATTGCAAGGATTTCATCCATTTTATGTGAGATATAAATCATGCCTACGCCTCTGTCGCGTAGCTTATTTATGATTTTAAATAGTTGCTCAACTTCTTTATCTGCAAGAGATGATGTAGGTTCGTCGAGTACTAGAATTTTCGCATTATATGAAACTGCTTTCGCAATTTCCACCATTTGTCGTTGAGAAACACTAAGCGTGCTTAGAATGGCTTTTGGATCGACATCTATTTCTAGGTCTTCCAAAATTTCTTTAGTTTTTTTATACATTATTTTTTGCGAAACCAAGCCTTTAACAACTGGGTATCTGCCCAGCCAAAGGTTATCCATGATATCGCGTTTTGTCACTTGATTTAGTTCTTGGTGAACCATTGCCACCCCGTTTTCAAGCGCTTGTTTTGGATCGGTGAAGTTTACCTTATTTCCTTCGATGAAAATATCACCTTTATCTTCAAAATAGATACCAAAAAGACATTTCATCAAAGTTGATTTTCCCGCACCGTTTTCGCCCATAAGAGCATGCACTGTGCCACGATTAACTGTTAATTGAACATTATCTAGGGCTTTTACCCCTGGAAAACTCTTTTCTATTCCTATCATTTGAAGAAGAGGAGCTTCTTGAGTTGTTGCTTTTTCTTCGATACTCATATCCTTATTCTCCTTTTTTATTTATAGTAAGCCTGGTTTTACCCAAGCTTACTACAATATGTTTACTTATTTACTTTTGATTAACCAAGAAGATCTTCTGGGTATGGTGAATATGGGAAGAAGATGTTTTTAGTTCCAGTTTCGAATGTCCAATCTGTTCCATCAAGTGGTTCTCCGCCATTCAATACATTAAGAGCAACTGTTGTTACGTATGTTGCGATAAGTTCTGGATCTTGACCAGCTGAACCAGCCATTGTTCCTGCATCGATATATGTTACAGCTTCGTCTGTTGCATCAACACCAAAGATTGGAACTGTGTTTGAACCGCCAGAAATATTGAAACCAACTTCTTGAAGTGCTGAAATTGCACCAACTGCGATACTATCATTATTACAGAAGATAAGTTCTACGCCATCAGTTGATGAAACTGGGTTAGCTGTTAGGAAGATACTCATTTGTTCTTTACCTTTGTTTGCTGACCAGTCATCTGCAAGATAGTCTGTACCCATTTGTTCAACTTCTGGATATCCAGCTGCTGTGAGAAGTTCATTAACTGTTGTTACTGATCCTTCAGTTCTTCCGTTTGCTTCTGCGTGTGAAAGGTCTGATCTGATCATTACGTATTGGATAACGCCATCGCCATCTCTGTCATATGCGTCATAGTCTTCCAAGATAAGTGCTGCAGCCATTTCGCCTTGCATTACACCGCCTCCGCGGGCATCTGAACCTACGAACCAACATTGGTCATAAGAGTTTACAACGTCATCGGCTGGTTGTTGGTTATAGAACAAAATTGGAATTCCTTCTTTAACTGCCATGTCCACAACTACTTGTCCTGATGATACGTCTGCCATACCAACAACTAGCATATCAACACCTGTTTGAATTGCATTCGAAATTTGGTCGTTTTGAACTGATTGTGTTCCTGCACCATCATAGAATGTGTAGCTGATTCCAGATTCTTCATACAAAATTTTTGCTGCGTTCATAACTGCATTTTGTTGTGCATCTGAGAAGTTATACACGAAGTGAGCAAGTACTAGTTCGTCATCATCACTTGATCCGCAACCAGCGAAGCAAGAAAGAGACAAGCAAAGTATCAAAATAAATACTAATAGTTTTTTCATTTTCTTTTCTCCTTAAAATATAAATCATTAGCCAATTTCCTATTGACACACACAGTTTACACCCACAATGCCAAAAAGTGAATAGAATATCTTATCGACTATGTTTGAATATTTACATGCAGTTTATATACTATATTTAAATAAGTTAAAAATTCTACGAAAAAAGGGTACGTTTTTTACACTCTTGTGTAATTTTTATAAAAAAAGCATAGAGAATATACCATTTGTTGATATTTTCTCTATGCTTTTATTGATATGTTTGAATTTTTATGTTTGAATTTTTATGATTACTTATTACGATATATCAAATGGGAAAAGCAATGATTGAATTTCCGAATCATACATATTATCTTTTGTCACGAGCGTTGCGCCTGTATCCACATCGCTAGGGTTTTTTTCTTCACCCGTCACGAGTTTTATTGCGGTTTCTGCACCAAGATAGCCCATTGCAAATTGATTTTGCACTATCGTGCCATGGAAAATTCCCTTTTCGATATAATCAACAACAATCGCGTTGTTATCAAAGCCAATACAGCAGATATCAGTTCTGCCACTCTCTTCGACACCCTCGCCAAGACCAACTGTGATAAGTTCGTTCATTGAAACCATTCCTTCAATTTCGGGATACACATATAAAAGGTCAAGCGTTGCAAGCTTAGAAATATATGTGTTTGAAAGCACTTCTTTTCTTATCACGTTCATATTTGGATACTGTGCAATTGCATCGAGAAAACCATTTGTTCTATCGAGACCATTTTGCGTTTCTGTGTCAAATTCTAGCGTTGCAACCGTGCCTTTATATCCAAGTTGACTCGCCATTTCTTCACCCATCAGAAATCCCGCAACATAGTTATCCGTTGATATTCTCGCCTTAACACTTTCCGAATTGACATCGCTGTCGATAACAACAACTTCAAGACCAGCGCTTGACGCTTCATCAACCACAGATGCAAGTTCTTCATAGCTTATTGCAGAAATTACAATTGCATCAAAGCCTTCTTCTATTGCTGATCTCACAATTGCAATTTGCCCTTCTACATCTTCTTCGTTATCCGTTGAACGCACTTCACCTTCTGCATTGTATTCCGCAATTGCCGTGTTGAAGCCTTCTATTGTGATTTCCCAAAAACTTAGTTCTTGCGATTTTGGAATAAACATCACTTTTGTGGTGTCGTTTCCGCTGCTTTGCGAAGAACAACCCGCAAGCGTGATAAAAACGACACACAATATAAGTGATACAGCAATTATTTTTTTACATATTATAGCCATTTTATTATTTTGCATATTCATCAACCTCCGAAATTGGAAATTCAACTCTTATGGTTGTTCCCTCATCCAGTTCGCTTTGAACTGATATGCCGTATTCATCGCCAAAGAATATTTTTATTCTGTTGTGAACATTTTGCACGCCCACGCCAACTTTATCGCTGTTTTCAATAAATAACGCTTCAACTTGCTCCTCCGTCATGCCAAGTCCGTTATCCGAAACGCTGAGCACGATTTTATCACCTTCTTTCTTTCCTGAAATCACAATTTCACCTTCGTCCACCATTCTGTCTATTCCGTGATATATTGCATTTTCAACAAATGGTTGCAATGTTATTTTCAAGCATTTATATTTCAGAAGTTCTTTATCGACATCAAATCTATATTTAAATTGGTTTTTATACCTTATGTTTTGAATGACAAGATAACTTTCCACATGTTTCATTTCATCTTCAATGGTGATGATATCGTGTCCCCTGCTTATTGAAATTCTAAAGAAATTTGCAAGTGCAGAAACCATTTCTGCGGCTTCGGTATTGCCTTTTTGCTGACACATCCATAAAATTGAATCTAGCGTGTTATATAAAAAGTGTGGATTTATTTGCGCTTGCAAGGCTTTCAGTTCAAATTTTCTTAGTTCTTGTTCTTCCGCAATAACTTCTTCCATAAGGTGCTTGATTTTTTCAGCCATGTGGTCGAAAGATTTCGTTAGGGTTCGCACTTCATAAAACCCATTTGATTCTGGCATTTTATAGTTTTCTATATTTTCTTCAAACTTTGCCATCTCGCTCATAAGTCCATGTATTGGGCTTGTAAGGTTTTTTGCAAGTATCAACGCAAGAAACGTTGCAATCACTATTCCACTTCCGAATATTATGAGTATGTAGTTTAGGTATTCATTGAAGTTCACTGTAACCATTTCTTCAATAGAACTCATGCCTATGATATACCAATCTGCGCCCTCAACATACGCTGTTGAATATATATTGTTGTTGCCAACATACGTGCCCTCTTTCACAAGGGTTGGTATGATTGCTGTGTTTTCTTCTTTCAAATTTGAAAAAATCAACTGCTGTTGTGGATGATATATTATATTGCCATATTCATCCGCCACATAAACATACCCTCTGCTTCCGATTGAAACCTTATCGATATATTTGGATATTCCTGAAAATTCGATATCCATAGTCACATAAATAAGTTCATTTTCGCTGGTTATCGCTTTTGTTGTCATGGTTACAACCCACGGATATTCCTGCACAAAAAGATTTTGAACGTGGGGGTTTGATATTTGATATTCAACACCCACCATATTGATATCAACATCAAAGGACTGATTGTTATCTTGATAGTTATCCTTCAAAACCAAATCGTCCCCCGCGACGTAGTACAATATATTGCCTTGATTGTCGTATAACACAATTGAAACAATGTCTGAACGCAAATCAAAAATCGTTTGCAAATCGCCATACATTTTTTGTTCATCTTCAGATTCTTCTTCAACGACGTTCTTGATATTATCAATAGTTTCCACTCTGTCTTGCACGAATGTGTCGATGCTCATGGAAATGTTGCTTACTGCTTGTGCTGTTGTTGTTTTTGCTGAATCTTCAATGGTTTGATTGTATCTTGAAAGCATAAGTGCTGAAGTGAGTAATAAAACAATCATTGTTGTTATCAAAACGATGATTATCATCACTGTGCGCAAAGATGTTTTCTCACGCAAGATTTTTTTCACCTTATCAAAGAGCGAGCGTGGAAACTTTGCAGTGCTGTTATTAAGTTTTTCATTATTGCCATTTTCTTGCAAGTTGTTATCTCGTTTCATTTTTCCTCATTTGATTTGGCGACTGATTGAAATATTTTTTAAAGCTGTATGAGAAATAGTGTTGGTCACCATATCCCACTTCTTCGCTGATTTCCATAATCTTTTTTGGCGTGCCAAGCAACAATTCCTTGGCTTTTGTCATTCTTGATTCTGTGAGAATATCGATAAAACTTTTGCCGATATTTTTTTTGATTAATCCCGAAAGATAATTTGGTGAGCAATGCAATCTTTCTGAAAGAAGGTTCAAGCTCATATCGCCGTTTGCATATTCCTTTTTGATAATTTCAACTGCACTTTCTGAAAGCACATCTAGTGTTTTCTTTCTTTGGCTTGAAATTTGACTTGCTAGCCTTGTTGCATAAGACTTGATGTCTTGCTCGATTTCCCTTCTTGATTTTGAAAACGTAAACGCTGAAAAAACTTCCACAAACGATTCATTTTCACCTTGCAACTGCCCTTGCGCACGATACAGCATCATTTGGAATTCTAGAATGCATATGTTGTATTGCATAGGAGAAATTTTGCTTATTGCCATATGTTTAAAAATTTGGTCTGTATATTCACCTACGTCCACTTCATCCGACAGCTTGATTTTAAGTTCTAGTTCAAAAATCATTTCCGTGATGGAAAAATCCTCTTGCGGGCTCAGAATATCGCTATACGCTATTATTTGTTCATTGGTTTTTTCAATACTGCTGAGCGCTTCCCTGCCTTGGGAAAAAGCTTTGCCAAGGTTGGTGATATCTGAAAAGTTTAAACTTTGACCAATATATGCTTGCACATTCATCACTCGTCTTGCAGAAAGAACGATGTCTTTTGTCAAAATCCGAATATATTTTTTCAGTGTATTTTCCGATTCGCAAGCACAAATGACAACATTGTTTTTATGAATTAAGCATTCACAATTAAGATATTTTTTTGAAATTATATTTGAAATATTCAACAATCTTTTCAAATCTGTTTCGTGATTATCATCTGATCCCGTAGGTGCCACACTAACAACGCATGCCACATATGCATGTCCAGTTGGTGGCGAAACAGGAATTGATATCTCTATGCCGTCGAAAGATGATTGGATTTGTTTGTGCGTTATATTATTTAGCAAGAGGTTTGTGAAAAGCAAATCTTTTTTTACTGTTTGCAATTCTTTTATCGCATCGATATGGCTGTCGATATCGAGAATTTCAACGTACTTTTCATCCATTTTGTTTTTGATGTTCTTGAATTCTTCAACAATCTGTTTTGGCGAAAGAGGTTTCAAAAGATATTCCAAAATATTATATCTTATCGCTTCTTTTGCAAACTTGAAATGGTCGTATCCAGAAAGGAAAACTATCTGCACGTTTGGCCTAAGTTCACGCACAGCCCGTGCGAGCTCTATGCCACCAACAAGGGGCATTTTTATATCGCTTACAAGAAGGTCTGGATCTAGTTGTTCAACAAGTTCCAATGCCTCCACACCATTGGATGCCTCGCCCACGATTTCAAACCCAAGTTCTTGCCAATCAACCGCAGAAATCAGTGCTTTTCTGATATCTTCTTCGTCGTCTACCATAAGTACTGTATACATTTTTATACCTCATCATATTTTCTTTTACGAGTTTCCCCAAACCTATATATTTTATAGTAACTTATATATTCGTTTTATTCAATACTTTTTTAAAAATTTTTTGCGTTTTTTAAATATTTTTTTAAAAAACCATTCAATTATAGCAAAAAAGTGCACCGAGTTTTCTTGGTACACTTTTTTTATTATAAGAATTGTATGAGAATATAATTAGTACTTGCAAATTCACTTTACTTTTGACCCTTAAAAACTTCAAGCATTGCAACGATATTTGCCGGTGGCACATCGAATGCAAGTGCGTGTGTTGGAGCCCAAATATATCCGCCGTTCTTAGATAGAATATCTTTGACTCTGATACATTCTGCTTTCACTTCTTCTGGTGAAACATAAGGCAAAACTTGTTGTGTTGAAATTCCACCCCAGAAAGAAAGTCTGTCGCCGATTTCTTCTTTGATTTTCACGATATCGTAAACTTCCGGTTGGAATGTTTGATAGCAATCAAGTCCAATTTCAACAAGGTCTGGCAAGATTTCACTGCAGTCGCCACAAGAGTGTTGCAAAATAAATTTTCCACCTTTTTTTGCGTGCGCATACATTTTTGCCATTCTTGGTTTTATAAATCTTCTCCAAAGGTCAGGGCCCATGATAAGTCCCTTTTGTTGACCCCAGTCATCTCCGAAATAGAAACCGTCAAGGTCATATTCGTTATAAATATCAATAACTTTAAGGTTATGTTCCAAAATTTTATCAAGAAGTTCATCAACAAATTCTTCATCTGTTAGCATCCAAACAAGTGCATTTTCCATTCCGCAATAGCTCCAAAGTCTTTCAAACATTGAAAAACCAATACCTGCGAAAGTAAATCTGTCACCCTTCACTGCAAGATGTGCTTCTATTTCTGCTCTGATTCTCGCTTCGGGAAGTTCCGGCGTTGGATAAAGTTCAATTTCAGGCTCGTCAATAACGATATCTGAAACACCGATATCTTTATCAGCACCTTCACGATTCCATGTAACGCCAAAACCATCTTTGAAATGTTCTGGTTTATCTTCTAGTTCAGTTGGATAATTCCAATATTGAATGTAGTGCAAATGACATCCCATTTCATCTTCAATATTTGGATTGCCTGTGTACTCAACCAGTGCATCCATGGCTTGCATTGTGCAATCAATACTGTATGGCACGATGTCTGTGTCTTCATGGCGAAGTGCAGCAATAACTCTTTCTCTTCTTGTCATTATTTTCGTTCCCCCAAGCTTTTTTTCTTAATTATATTGACAAATTGCAAATTATGCAATATACTAATGTAAAATAAATGTCTTATTGTTAAGGAAATTAAAAAATGTTAGAAATTAACTACACAAAATTGAATGAAGTTTTACAAGCTTTCTATCGAACAACAGGTGCAAGGGTGGGCATTTTTGATGAAAACAAGAATGAAATTCTCTGCTATCCACAAGATATTTGCAAACTTTGCAAGACGTTGCGAAGCAATCCGCACATCAATAAACGGTGCGTTAATTCCGACAAAAAAGCATTTGAAATCTGCAAACAAACAAAAGCGCCCTACACATACGAATGCGATATGGGGCTTTACGAATCTGTTGCACCAATCGTCACCGATGGGAAAATCATAGCTTACGTCATGATGGGACAAGTTGCTTGCATTTCAAGCAAAAGTGAAATAACCGACAGAGCAAGCAAATATTTTTCGAATATGCAAGAAATAGAAAGCATTGTTTACAAACTAAAAAACATCAGTTCCGACCAGCTTACAAGTTCGGCATATCTCATGAATGTTTGTGTTGAATATCTTTTTTCAACGGCAACAATCATCCATGAAAGCGTGGATTTTTTCGCTAAACTTGATAAATACATTGCAAAAAATATGCGGAATAAAATTTTAGCCGACGACGTGTGCACTTATTTTGGGATTTCAAGAACAACCCTGCATTATCAACTTAAAAATAAATATCAAATGAACTTTTCACAAAGGTTGAATTACTTGAGAATCGAAAAAGCAAAAAAAATGTTGATTCAGAAAACCCCCATCGAAGATATATGTGGCAATATCGGCATATCCGAAAAAAGCTATTTTTATAAAACATTCAAAAACATAACCGGCAAAACAATAAAAGAATTTTTAATCGACAACATCAGCATATAATAACAAAAGACCGATTTTCGTCGGTCTTTTGGGGTTTGGTTTTATAAATCGCAAAATGCTCATTTTGCACAAACTTGCTTTATATGCTTTTATGATCATGTTCTTATACTTTTTTTACATCAATCTAGCATATATAAATCTAGGTCATGTGAGACTTTACAATAGTGTTCTTTTCGGCTTTGATATTTTCAAGTTCAGCTTTAGTCTCTTCGCTAAGTTGTTTCAACTTTTCAATAACGCTTAATATATCATTTTTTAATTTGCGCACGTTTTCGATTGCGGCATCGATTTTTTTAAGCACAAAAAAATCAACAAGAAATCCATCTAAAAGAAAATCCGCAAAACCCCATCCGCCACCAATTGCAATCGTGAATTCCGATGCAATTGAAACATCAGCTAGTTCCGTTTTGAACTTCCCAAGCTGTTTTTGAAGTGAGTTCAAGAGCTCTTCCGCTTCGTTTATTCGGTCATGCTTAACCATAAAAGAAAGTAATCCGCCATTCAAAAACAAGTCATAAACGCCCCAACTGTGTGCAGAATGTAACTTTTCCAAAATAGCGTTTGTGATATCTAAACTGCATTCGCCCTCGTGGATTGCTTGATCTATTTCTCGTATATTTTGTCTGGAGTGTATTTGTTGTTTTTCTATTTTCGTAAGGCGAATGCCATCGACTGATTCGCTTTTTTCTATCGCATCAGATTTCACTTCAAACAAAATTTTGTATCTTGTTTCGCTTTCATTCAAAACTGCAAGTTGGGCTTTATAGTCCGCAACTTCTTGCGAAACACTTTCAAGCTGAGCCACTGCCGATTGGTATTTCAATGCCATCTCGCATGCTTCAGCCTTTTCTTTGATGATTTTTTCATCCATTTTGCCTATTATATGATAAAAAAAGTTAGAAAGGCTTTGTTTTGATAAGTTTTCCACATCAGCATTTTCAGCTTTCAACGCAGATTGCAAATCTTCAACTTTTTTATGCAAATCCGACTTGTCATTCAAAAGCGATTGCAACTTACCTTCCACCGAAGGTATGCAAACTATATCTTCATACAATTTTCGCATCTCTTGATCGTGCAAATATATATTCTTCATATCGCCTCCTATAAAACTGTTATTGGCAGTGCAATATCAAAATCGCAAACTGCTGAACTCTTCGCAATTTAAAATTTCAGCAGTCACTGTCAACTTTTTAAGAAATGCTTCCTATTTCTGTCAGCTTATCCATAGTACACCATAAATAAAAGCCCTTGAAACCAAGGGCTTTTTTCCATCAAAATATTAGTTTTCTTTCAGATGATATCCTATTCAAGTATTGGGCAACTAATAAACCGAATGATCCCTCCACAGTTCACTTCCTTGACCAAGATTCCTGCGTCGAATGGCAAGTGCAACACTAGTTTGCACTGGAAGTATTAAGCCACTTTCCTTGCTTATATATTATATATAATACGTTAATTAAACACACTTGTCAAGTCATTTTTATGTCTATTAAAGAATAACAGCGTACTTCAAACTTATAAAAATATGCATATATGGTGCATAACTAAGTCGAAAATTATGCATTTATGTCAATTTTATATGTCCAAAAATCTGCATGTACTTGACAAACACTTGTTTTAATGCTAATATTTACATGAGGTGGATTATGTTAAAACGTAAAATAGAACAAAATCTTATAGATTGGAAAAACAATAAAAACAAAGAGTGCCTCCTTGTGAAGGGTGCTCGACAAGTTGGCAAGACTTTCATCATTCGTGAATTTGGTAAATCAAATTATACCCATTTTCTTGAAATCAACTTTGAACAAAAACCTGAATTTAAAGAAGTTTTTAACGGCTCACTGGACACCGATGAAATAATAAAACAACTTTCTCTGCTTATTCCATCCGCTCGATTTGTACCAAATGAGACATTGCTTTTCTTGGACGAAATACAAGCGTGTCCAAAAGCACGTACTAGTTTGAAATTTTTTGCCGAAGACAATAGATTTGACGTTATTGCTTCGGGCAGTTTGCTCGGCATAAATTATAAAGACGTATCTTCATATCCTGTTGGATATGAAAGACAAATTCAGCTCCATTCCCTTGATTTTGAAGAATTTTTATGGGCAACAGGCGTGACAGACAAAAGCATTGCGGATATTAAAGAATATTTCTTATCACTTGAATATATTCCCCACGTTATCAACGATAAAATGCTTTCACTTGTGCGTGAGTATATCACCATTGGCGGTATGCCATCTGTTGTGAATAAATATCTTGAAACAAAAAATTTCAGCGAAGTTCACGCAGAACAAGAGAAAATCACAACTTCATATCTTGATGATATCGCAAAATATGCACCGACTAGCGACAAACCAAAAGCTCGCAACTGCTATTTATCAATACCAAATCAACTGCTTAAAGAAAACAAAAAATTCAAATATTCTGCCGTGGAAAAAGGTGGCACTTCTCGCAAATACACAAACAGCCTAGACTGGCTTAGAGATGCAAATTTAGCAACGTTTTGCTTCAATGTTTCTACGCCAACATTTCCGCTTGGCGCTTACAAAAAAGATAACGAGTTTAAAATATATTTGAACGATATTGGACTTTTAGTTTCAATGTATGGCTTTGAAATGAAGGCTGCAATAATCAAAAATACTTTGACAGGCAGTGCAAAAGGTGGGATATACGAAAATCTTATTGCTGATATGCTGATCAAAAAGAATATTCCACTGGTTTATTACAAGTCAGAAAACAGCACGCTTGAAATCGAATTTTTGATAAACAGCGAAATAAATATCATCCCCGTAGAAGTGAAAGCAGGCAATTCTGCAACGGCTTCACTGAATAGCTATCTGCAAAAATTCAAGCCAGAATACGCATACAAATTCATAACGGGTAACGCAGGCGAAAATGAAAACAAACGCACACTGCCACTTTATATGGCAATGTTCTTATAAAATACAGCGAAAAAAGTCCACTTTAGTGATGAACTAAAGTGGACTTATTCTTGGTGTACCCAGGTTGGATTCGCTCCGTTTCGGCTTTGCCTTCACTTTCACGGCGGCTTTGCTAAAAAACATGCCACTGGCATGTTTTTCTTTACGCAAAGTGTTCTCACCCAGTCGCGATGCCGTTGGGACGAGCATCAAAAAGAGCACCACAGAAAAAACTACAGTGCTTTCTATTCTTGGTGTACCCGACTGGATTCGAACCAGTGGCCTTCAGAGTCGGAGTCTGAAACTCTATCCAACTGAGCTACGGATACATATTATAATAAAAATTCACATATGCACAAGTGCGACAAAATGGGTTTTGCACAGTTATTTGCAACAAAACGGCTTTTTCATATACGCATATAAGCATATACGAATATACGCATATATCACAAACATGATAAGAAAAATTAAAGCTGAGAGCTTTCACCCTCAGCTTATCATTTGTATTATAAGATTATTCTTCTATGCGGATAAGAGATTCGAAAGAAACGATTCCGCTTGTGTTTTCAAGTTTAGCAATTGCTTTTTGGATTTTTGATTCTTGCGTTTTATGCGTTGTGATAACAAGTTGAACGTCGCCATCTTCAAGCGCTGATTTTTGGATAACTTCACGCATAGAAACTGAACTCTTTTCGAAAATGCTTCCAACTTTTGCAAGCACGCCGAGTTCATCTTTAACTTTCAAGCGGATATAATATTCGCATTTGAAATCTGTTGCAATCTTCTTTGTTGCTTCAGCGATTGATTGTTCGCCAAATGAAGTGTAGCCATGACCAGAAAGCAACTTTTTACCAGCGTAAAGAATGTCAGAAACAATCGCACTGCCCGTTGGAAGATCACCCGCGCCTCTGCCATAAAGCATAACTTCGCCAACGCTGTCGCCAACGATAGAAACCGCATTGAAAGAACCTTTAACACTGCTTAGCAAATCGTCATTTTTAATAAATGTTGGGTGAACCCTAGCTTCAATGCCTTTTTCTGCACGCTTTGCAATTCCAAGAAGTTTCATTGTGTAGCCAAAGTGTTTGCCATATTCGATGTCTTCAATTTTCACATCTGCGATACCTTCGCGATATATGCATTCGAGTGGCACTTTTGTTTGGAATGCAAGTGAAGACAAGATTGAAAGCTTATATGCGGCATCAAAACCGTCAACGTCTGCTGATGGGTTTGCTTCGGCATAGCCAAGCTTTTGCGCTTCTGCAAGCACGTCGGCATAACTTGCGCCGTCGTCGCTCATTTTTGAAAGGATATAGTTTGTTGTGCCGTTGATTATACCCTTGATACTTTCGATATTGTTTGCTTGAGTGCCATCGTGAAGTGTTCTGATGATTGGAACACCGCCCACGCAAGACGCTTCATAATATAATCCGCAATTGTTTTTCTTTGCAATCGCTTCAAGTTCATAAAAGTGTTTTGCAAGAAGTTCTTTATTTGCAGTCACAACGCATTTGCCCGCAGAAAGTGATCTTTCAACCGCTTCTTTTGCAAATCCGCAACCGCCAATAACTTCAACAACGATGTCAACGTTTGGGTTTGAAATAACTTCCATAAGGTTTGTTGTTCTCGCTTCCT
Organism: Bacillota bacterium; assembly: GCA_044426085.1. Taxonomy (GTDB): domain Bacteria; phylum Bacillota; class Clostridia; order Christensenellales; family CAMQZB01; genus JAWXUU01. Next base: position 196,584 of record JAWXUU010000001.1, read on the forward strand.
TTGGAACATTGAAAAGATCACATCTGTCTTGTCTTAGTTCCATAACGTTTTCAACAACAACGTCCAAACATTGTGTTCTTTGATAGTATTCTTTATTTTTTGTCAAAATCTCGTATGTTCCGCCACCAACAGTGCCAAGACCCAAGATTGCTACACCAATTTTTTTCATTTTTTATCCTCCACATTCATGTCGTATAGTATTTTTAACCCTTTAAGCGTCAATGTTCTATCCTTGATATCAATAATTTTTTCCTCATCCGAAATCAGTTCACACATACCGCCCGTTGCAACAACCAAAACTTCTTCTTCGCCGATTTCTTTGAGTTCTTCTTTCATCTTGCGAACTATGTATTCACAAAGCCCAATAAAGCCGTTGATTATACCGCTTTGCATGTTTGAAGAAGTGGTTTTTGAAATCACCTTTTCAGGTTTCACAAGTTCCACTTTTGGGAGTTTTGCGCCCGCATCTGTAAGCGCGGAAGCGGTAACTTTTATCCCCGGCGCAATCACACCACCAAGGAATTCACCTGATTTCGTGACAACGTTGAATGTGCTTGCCGTTCCAAAGTCGATAACTATTACTGTTTTCTTATATATAGAGTGCACTGCGATTGAATTGACAATTCTATCACTGCCCACTTCTTTTGGATCTTTATATTTGAGGTTTAACCCCGTTTTTATGCCAGGTCCCACTTGCATAGGCACGACACCAAAATAATACTTGCACATTTGCACAAGTGTGAAATTAAGGGAAGGATTCACCGATGAAAAAATGATGCCTTCAACTTCTTTTTTGTCGTAGCCATTTTCTCTTAGCAGTGTTGAAATGGTAACGCCATATTCATCACCCGTTTGGTTGCGCTGAGTTGAAATTCTCCAACTGTCTTTCAAATTGTTTTCCGCAAACAAGCCAATTTTTATGTTGGTGTTACCAACGTCCATAACTAGTATCATATTTTTCCCTACCAATAGTATTTATAGTTTAGTGAATTTATACAATTCTTTGTATTTTTTGTATTGCAAACGAACAGATTGGAACTGTTATCACCGCGATAATCACTTCTGGAATGAAGTTTGCGACAACTATTCCCCAAATGAATGCCATGCTGACTGCTGTGCCCGTTGAAAGCATTGTGCCGTTATAAACAACGTAAAGCATACCCAAAAACAACGTTGTGTTTGTCGCTGTTCCCGCAATCGCACCAATCACGCTTGGGAATGTGAAATTCCAAAATTTTGATGTGCTGTTTGAAAATAATTTTTTCACGCCATGATAAGCCAAAAACGCAACCGCACCAACGAAAATTCTTGGCAAGATTGAAATAAGTGGGTTTTGAATGGCAAATGCAAGCAGTGTTGTTGGTCGCAAATAAGAATTTAGCATTGAAAAAATCCCCATGAACGTGGAAACCAGCACGCTTGATTTTATATCCAATGTTTGGCTTGCAATAAGGCACGGCACCAATATTATGTTTATTGATACGATAGGCGTTTGCAAAAGTCCAAAAGATGGAATGAGTGTCATAACTGCAATCAGCGCCACAAAAAGTGAAACGTGTGCAATTTGTTTAGTATTGATTGTCATTGTTGCCTCCAATCGAATTCCATTGGGATATCCGTCGCGAAAAATTTGATACCCATGCGGTTTTGCCTGAAACAGTGCAAACCATCTGCGTGGGTGACATAAAGACTGCGAACATTTGGCAATAATTTAACAAAATCTAAAAAAGATTACACGATTTCACAATATCCTTACTGTCTGCACACATTATAACAAAAAAATATGTTATTTGGCAATTTATTTATAACTTTTTTTATAATTAAATTTCGCGTTTGCAATATTTTATTGCAATATTTTCCAATTGCGACACAAAATGAAAAAAAATGCATCATAATCAAACATATCCACTGCATTAAAGATAGCTTCCCAAAATTATTCTGTGACACAAATAAAAAAGGACAACTTCAAGTCGTCCTTTTTTTCTGGTGGCATTGCCACTTTTTCTTTCGCGGGATTGATTTATTCTTCTTTTGTATCAATTCGCTTTATTAAATTTCGTAGTGACACCCTGATTGAATTGTTGGTGGCATTTTTTCGCCTTTTTCAACGTGCACCATGTTCATGCATTTACCATCTTTCATCATCTTGTAATCTCCAGTTTTTGGAGCATATTCGCCAGCATTAAGTTTTGTCATTTTCCTTTCCTCCTGTGTTTTTCATAAGCCATTTGCTTACAAAAATAGTTTGTGATATTGAAAGAAAATTTATTCGATATGAATTCACAATTAAAAATTAAAAACAGGCTTCGCTCTGCGAGCTCGATAAAAATTAAAAATTGTGGTAAGGCATGGGCTTTGCCCCATGCATTCAATTATTAGATAATATAAAAAGGGCATCACTTTTAACAAGTAACGCCCTTATAAAAATTTCTAACAATAGTATGCACGAGCAACGCGAGTGCTTTACCACAATTTTTAATTTTTAATTTTTAATTTTAAGAACTTATGTCGAAATTTGCATCCTGACAAACTCCGCCGTCTCCCCCCTAAACATTATTCTCGTCTTCTCCGCCTGTTTTGCTTTGTTTTTCTACGAATTTTTCTGCTTTGAATTTTTGGAAAGCTGACGCTTCGGTTTTATCTTCTTTTAGGCTTGAAATTGTTATTTGTGGGAATGGGATATTGATACCTTTTCTATCGAATTCTAGTTTCACTTCGCGATTGAGATTGCGTTGGAGTTGGAATTTATCTTCTTCGGCGCATTTTGCAACTATCAAAAGATTGACTGACGAATCACCAAGCGAATCAACACCGCGATAGAATGGGCCTTCGATAACGGCTGGATATTTATCCTTGATTTTTGGAAGAAGTTTCGCAATCACGTTTTCCACCCTTTCTAGCGATTCTGAATATTCGATACCCACATAACAGCTTGCAAAAGAAGTTGAAGCGGAGTTGTTGATAATCTTTGAAATATTGCTGTTGTTGATAATTTGAATATTTCCGCCGATATCTTCAATCTTTGTTGTTCTTATGCCAATTTCGTTGACTTTACCGCGCCAGCCGTCTATCACGACCACGTCGCCCACTTGATAGTCACCTTCAAAAACGATGAATATACCTGCAACGATATCTGTTATCAACGATGTTGTTCCAAGACCTATGACAAGTGTTAGCATTGAAACGCCAGTGATCAAAGCCGTTGTGTCTTGAATGAAATATCCAAGTGCTATTATTATCGCAACGATTGCAACGGCATATTTCACCATACTGCTTACTAGCTTTGCGATTGTTTGACCTTTTTTGCCTCTGCCACCCGAATGCTTAAACACATACGTTAGCACTTTTGAAATTGCTGACGCGAGAATAAACAGCACAACTGTTTTCACGCATGCATCCAAAACCCAGCTTATTTGCGAAATTTGAGTTGTCCAACCAACTTTATAATACAAAAAATAAGTGACGCCAACAGCGACAACTATCGCCCAATACAATATATTTTTTAAACTTAGTGATTTCATAATATCCTTCCTTTATATTTTAACATCTATTTGATACACTTTTGAAGTTTCGCCATTTTCAATATCGATTGGGGCGGTTGATTCAAAAGAGATTTCCAATATATAATCCATACCCACTGCTCTTTCCACATTCACGCACTGCGTTTCTTTTGGGTTTGAAATCTCACCTTCGGAAAACACCTCATGCGTGTCTGACGAAATCATGCGATAATAAAAATTGCCATAATATTCGCTTTCGTCAAGATAGTTCATTGTGAAATAAAAACATCCGTCTATTCGACAGTTGCATTCCCATGCCACTTCAGAAAAGAACGTCTGTGCCCCTGTGGTGGTGTAAGTTTTTTCGGCATAAACTTGAATATTGCCATTTTCATCTTCGCCAACCACTTGGGTTGTATACGTTGTACCTTCAAAAAGACCTTCTATTCTGCCAGAAAATGCTATGTCAATTTCGCCACCATCAGAAGTTGAATTTATTATTTCAACTTGGGTTTGCAAACTTTCGTTGCCTGTGTCAAGATAAACCATGTCGACATTATCCGTGCTGTCGGAATATGTTATCATGCGAAGATTAGTATCAAAATTATCATAATCAAAAATCGATGTGTCCTGAATCACGTATTCAATGGATGTGTCAAGCGTGAAATCTACGCTTGTGCCATAAACATCAAACTTGGAAAATGATGCGCCACCGCTGACGATTGAAAACGCCAAAATCGCAACTCCGCAAACCGCCGCAACACCAACTGTTATCTTTGAACTTTGTGAGTTTTCTTGCGCGGTTGAAGAATTTTCGCTTTGGGATAAATTTTCTTCGCTTTCCACTTGGGGATATTCTGTTGCCATACCAACATCAGCTTCAGCAAAAACAGCTTCTTCGCACGTCACATCTTGATATTCCAGAACATTTGAATTTTCAGGAACTTGATAGCCGAATTCCGAACTGTTGTTTGAATTGTTACTGCTTGCCATTCTTTGCCCCCCTTTCTTCTTTTTTCTTTGCGATAAAGTATGCCACAATCAGCATTGCAATTATCCCAAGTGGGATAAGCATAAACCAAAGGCTTGTGCCGTCGCCACCGATTATTATAAATTCAGAAAAGCTTGTTGTTTCCCAAACAACGTATCCGTTTGCAACAGTCGCCCAAATAAGTTCCACTCCGCTGTCCGTTATGTGCAAGATTTGGATTTTGCCATAATCCGCAATGTTTTCAGGCACTTGGATTTGCACGGTGTATTTCCCACTTGAATCGTCGCCGTGCTCGCCGTTTATTGAAAGGTCAACAACGCTTACAATTTCCATGTTGCTCAAGTTGTTTTTCCCGCCGAGAATGCTAGAAAAAAAGCTTGTGCAAGAAACGTCGCCCGACGATTGAAGGTTTTCAAAAAGCTGTTGATAAGCTGATGTGTCTGTTATGTTTGAAAGAACAATTTGGCTAGAACCCGCCATGCCACCGCTTTGATAAATCACTGCCGTCACGTTTCCGTCGCTGTCGGTTAGAAAAATTTTCGTCACATCTAGCGAGGAAATAAAATCTTCAAAATCGCTTTTTATTTCAGCAACTTCGCTGTTTGTTTCCGCAAGCGATAGCCTATCGATAAAGCCTTGATACTCGCTTTCGAGTGTTTCCATGCTTTCTTGCGTGAGCACTCCACTGCTTGATAACAAGTTATAAACGCTGAAAATATCTTCCCCCGCCGTTTGCGCGTTTTGCGAAACGGAAATTGTGTCGAGTGCATTTGTGTATATCTCCGCAAGCCTATCCGCACTTGAATATGCAAGCTGCGAAATCGCCGTTGCACCTTGTGCATAAAGACTTGCAGTTTCTTCGTCGTCGCAATATCTCACACTGCTGGCAAGTTGGTTTGTCAAAATTTCAATCTTTCTAGAATACGATTCCTGCTTGACACTTTCCGCAACAGCTGACACGGCATCTTCTATGCTGTCGTATTCTTCGCCGTCATAAATATACGTGCCTTCCGCGGTTTCTTCAACATGTCCCAATTGCTCTTGATACAGTGTTTCGCTGTATTCATCATCTTCAAGACCCGTGCCTGTGAATGTTGAACTTTCAAAATCTGCAACGTCACTTTCCGATTCTTCTTTTGCTGTGGCTTCTTTTGATGCCTTTATCGCTTCTTGCAAAGTGTCGAATGTTCCGCCATATTTGCCGTCCACTATGTATTTTCCATTATCAATACTTATGTTGTCATAATCAGATATATCTTCTTCGCTTTCACTTGTCGTTTCGCCATCACCCGATTCGTCCGCACCGCCGACAGTGAATTCTGGGGATATTTCGATTTTACTGCCACTGCTGTTTTCCGATGATTGCAACAGTGAATTTATCACAATTGTATATCCCGAACCATATTCGTTTTCCACCCCTTCAAAGGTGTAATATTCGCTTGAGAAAATTTTCGAAATGTCGTTTGATGCATATGCAACAACATCACCAACCGATCTGTTTTCACTTGTCACGTTTATTGTGTATGATGCGTATTCGTCTTGAGAATATGAAGTTATTCCCACTTCTTGTGAGCCGATATAAGAGCTGTCACCGGCAAGTGTTATGTTTGATTCTTCAATATAAATTTCCACGCCATCAATCATGTCGACAGCTGAACCATTCAAAGTTCCGCCTGAAATTATCAAATAATCAGCGGAAATATCGCCAACTTCACCGCCGCACATTTCCACAGTGCTAGCGTTTGTGATTGAGCCAATGTTTCCACCTGATACCACGACAGCACTATAAGTTAGTGCATCATTTTCATCATAGTAACTTGCATCTATTGTGCAGTTTGATAAGTCTTTATTTTCATAAAGAGTTATTGTTTGATAACTCTCATTAATATAAAAAACCGTGGAATTTCCCGATGTTACTCCATTTTCAACATGCAAAGTGTAGCCAGGTGAATATATTGTAGTAGGCAAAACCACAATGGCATTGTTTTCAACCACCAATTGATAGCTCGCATTGCTCACTACAAAATAATCCAAATAATCTTCTGCATTAAGGGCGCTGTTAAAATAAGCAACCACATCGCCATTTTGGATTTCTTCCGAAACATAGATTTTGTATCCATTTGCATCAAATGAAGTTATGCCATATGTGCTGTCACCAATATAGCCGTATTCATCATCGGCTTTATAATTTGACGTGCCCGTGATGTATAAATTATCCAGCAATGAAACCACTATTCCTGCGGAAGTGTCTGCTTCTACATTATTGATTGTTCCACCTTGCAAAATAACCTTATTTCCTGCGATACTACTAACCGAGCCACCTGTTATTGTGACTTGATCAGCATCATTAATCGACGACACACTACCACCCGACATAAATACATCACCACTACTATAACTACTGCCATCATCATAACCGCCTGAAATATACGTATAAGATAGGTCGCCTAACGCAATATCTTCGCGGTCAGAATTATCATAATACCACACAACAGTATCACTACCACTGCTTTCAATATACAACGCACTGCCTTCACCAAAAATCTGCTCAGAAGTATTCACTGATGCCCCATAAACCGCTTTTGGGCTTGCACAAAAGACCGTTCCCGCGAAGAACACGGCAAAGGCTAGGGTGAAAGCTATTATTGATTTACAGATTCTATTGTGCATAACGACCCCTTTTGTTTTTTGTTATTCTATCACAGTTTTACAAAAAATGCAACTTTTTATATTGAAAATAACAAAAACCGCACGTTTGAGTGCGGTTTTGATGTTTTTTTATTTGTGTTTTTATTTGTGTTTTTGTTTGGTTTTTATTCGCTTTTTATTCGCTTTTTATTCGCTTTTTATTCGATTTATTATCGCTTTTATGTATTTTTATTTGATGATTTTATACTTCTGCAATGCATTCGATTTCCACAACAGCGTCTTTTGGAAGTTTTGCAACTTCGAAGCATGCTCTTGCTGGGAATGGCTCAGCGAAATACTCGGCATATGCAGCGTTCATTTTCACAAAATCGTCAAGTGATTTTAAGAAAACTGTTGTTTTGCAAACTTTTGATAGGCTTGAACCGCCCTCTTGCAAAATCGCGCTCAAGTTTTCAAGTGCTTGTTTTGTTGCGCTTTCAATCTCGCAGATAAGTTCGCCGTTTTCTGGGTTCACAGGAAGTTGACCTGAAACATAAATCATACCGCCAGAAACTATTGCTTGGGAATATGGCCCAATTGCACCTGGCGCTTTTGATGTGTTAACTACTTTCATATTCGTATCTCCTATTTCGTTATTTTTTGAGTATACCACAATTTTATGAAAATGCAAAGTGGTATAACACTTTATGCACTTTTAATCTTTCAAAAAATCGTTGTAGGCTGAAATCATTTTATCGGCAACTTCTTCGCAAATGCTTCTTGGGCATGCAAGATTCAAGCGATAGAAACCTTCAAGCCTTGCCATGCGATATATCACTTTTCTTGTTTCTACGGTGAAGTTTGGGAATTTTTCCCCAATCGAAAGCTTAGCCATAATAAAAAATCCTCCCTCAGTTTTTTCTTATCATAGCACCCAAAATAAATTTCATCTAGCATTTTACACTGTGCGAACATCAAAAAGTGTGACAAGTTGATATATTTTTAACAATTTTTCCTTATTGTATCAGAATCTTTTGACTTTTCAATCTTGCAATCAAACCATTTCATAGTTTTTCTGACAACGAAGAATGCCGCTATTATCGTTATTATATCTGCGATTGGATAAGACAAAAGTGCACCTTTCACGCCGAAGAAATAAGCGAGAGTGACCGCTGTTATTGATGGAACAATAATGTCACGCATTGTTGAAATTATTATTGCAGAAACTGGCTTGCCCATGCCTTGCATGAAAATCGAGCTCGCCTTCACGACACCGCCAAGAACCATTGTTGATAGGAACACCCTTATCGCAAGCACGGCAAATTCGTTATACAGTTCGCTTTCGCTTCCGAAAAGCGATATGATTTGAACGGGGAGAAGTTGCAAAACCGCTGTGATAATCAAGCAACAAATAACTTGCATTTTGATAATCGTCTTATAAATTTCCTTCATTCTTGAATAGTTGCCCGCACCCATGTTGTATCCAACAACGGGTTGAGCACCGATTGAAATACCAACCACGAAAGCTGTTGCAACTTGATATATTTTCATGATAATGCCCATAACTGTTAACGGAATATCTTCGCCATAAACAGAAAGTCCACCGTATTTCACCATTGTTTGGTTGAGAACGGCAAGGAAAACCACGATTGAAATTTGCGTTACAAAACTGCTTATTCCAAGTGTTGAAATTTTGATTGCAAGTTTCTTGTCAAACTTGAAGCTTGATTTTGTAAGCGTTGTAGACTTCATGTTTCTGAAATACCACAATCCATAAATCGCCGAAACAAACTGACCTGTTATTGTTGCAATACCCGCACCAACCATGCCCATATCAAGAACAAAGATTGCAATTGGGTCTAGGATAAGGTTGATAACAGCGCCGATGATTGTTGCTTGCATCGAATATTTTGGTGAGCCATCCGCCCTTATGATTGCAGAAACACCAAGCGAGCTGACTGAAAAAGTGAGCCCGAATGCGATTATGTTGTAATACTGTGATGCGTATTCATAGTTTGCATGGGTAACGCCGAAAAGCGTCAAAAGTTGCTCTTTAAAAATAAAGCAGAGCGCAGAAAGCATTATGCCGAGCGTTATCAAAAGTATGATTGCATTGCCCACGCATTTGTGGACTTTATCCATATCACCCCTGCCTTTTTGAATGGAGAAATACGCAGCAGCACCGTTGCCCACCATGATTGCAAGCGCAAGCGCGAACACCGTGATTGGATAAACCACGCTTGTTGCTCCGTTGCCAAGATAACCAATACCCCAACCGATGAACACTTGATCCACCATGTTGTAGATTGAAGATACCAAAAGTGCAATAACCGATGGGATTGCAAATCTTTTTATTAATTTTCCGACATTTTCCGTAGCGAGATAATCGCCTTTTGTTTTATCCATACAGTACTCCCTTTCGACAAAAAAACAACACCTGTTTTAAAGTGTTGTTCGTTAGTCATAATCTCTTATGCGCGTTTCCAATTTAACCTGTTGCTTTGTTTTTAATTTACTTATTTTATTGTTTGAATTATAACAAATAAAATGGAATTTAGCAATCAAATAGTTGCAAAATTCCATTTTATTGACAAATAATTTATTTCACTGGCACAACTGCAATAAATTCAAACACTTCGCCATTTTTTGGTGAAATTTTCATTTTATCTGTTGCAGACGCGATAAAGAAGCTGTCGCAAAGTGTTGTGTCGATTGTGTCTTTACCGCAAGAAATAACTCCGCCACCTTTTGTGACAACGCCAAGGATAAACATATCATCTTTATCAATTTCGCATTCGCTTGTCACATAAAATCTTCTAACTTCAAAGCATTTTGCAATTTGGGGTGAAAGCATTTGGTCATAAACCCAACCTTCCCCTTTTGCGATGTTTGTTGGTTCAACAAAGAATTTAGCCTTGATTTCTTCAGGCGTGTATGTTGTGTAATCAAACACATCCATGCAAAATTCCACGCTTTTGCCCATCATTCTTGCTGATTCTGGCACAACGATATTTTCACGTTCGTATTCGCAACGAACAACCAAATCTGATGGTTCCATAACTTCAACAAGCAAAACACCTTCGCCGATTGCGTGTGGAACGCCACCAGGGATATAAAGCATTTCGCCCGGTTTCACATATATCTTTTCAAAATAAGTATCCATTTTTGCTAGGTCTTGCGTTTTCACAACATCTGTCCATTCTTCTTTTGTGACAGGATGATTGAAGCCAAGGCGGATGTATGAATCGGAATCTTCACGAGCAGCAAGGATATAGTAGCATTCAAATTTGCCGTATTCGCAATCAAGGAATTCTTTTGCAAATTCGCGAGTTGGATGCGCTTGCATGTGTAGTCTTATTGAAGAATCAATAAGCTTGCCCAAAAAGCCATAATTCATGCCGTTTTTCTTATAATGCTCTGCGCCAAGATAAAAATCTGGGTCAACCGCAAACAAATCAGGGAGCCAAACTTTATTGCCATCTGCATAAAAAAAGCCCAAACCTTCATTTTCCACAGGTTCAAGACCAGTGCTTCCAGAAAGCGTCAACGATCCAAGCCATTCTTCAGGACAAATGTCGTCTTGTGGATTTTCCTTGTTTCTTATAGTGTCAAGAACCTTACCCCCACGATAGTTTCTTCTCACTCTGCATTCATCAAGCTTAAAAATTGATAAATTCTTCATCACTTACTCCCCTTTCGCGTAAAACGCTGTTTTAATAGTAACATTGTACCATACTAATCGCTGTTTGTAAAGGGGAAAAGGGGAGATTGTTTGAAAAAAAATTGGAGGAGCGAGGAAGAATTAAAAATTAAAAATTAAAAATTAAAAATTGTGGTAAGGCACTCGCTTCGCTTGTGCATTCAATTATTTGAAATTAATAAAAGGGGCTGTATCAAAAGTAAAAAAATGATACAGCCTACTTTCATGTGTTTTCTCGGAGAGGAAACACATGAAATCAACAAACTGGGCATGCTAACGCCCAAAACTCTTTCATTTCGTT
>JAWXUU010000021.1:0-23518 GCA_044426085.1 Bacillota bacterium
AAATAATAGACCACGAAAACGCTTAGGTTGGTTGTCGCCTATCGAGTTTCTCGCAAATACTTTTAAAAAGTGTTGCACTTAATTTGACAATCTATCATTAAAAATTAAAAATTGTGGTAATGCACTCGCTACGCTCGTGCTTTCAATTATTATATAATATTATAGAAATGTTATTTTCAACAAACATATTACTATTTCAGTTTTAAATAAATAGCATGCACGAGCAACGCGAGTGCTTACCACAATTTTTAATTTTTATCGAGCTCGCAGAGCGAAGCCTGTTTTTAATTTTCAATTTCCAAATCGAGTAGTGCAGAAATTCGTATCTATCCAAACCTCCGCCGCCCCATACATTATTCCCTTCCTTGCCATTTTATACTTTTGTTTTACATAAAAACATTATAAATGTCATAGACTAAAACAAAAAATTTCTTTTGGAGGTACTCATGAAAAAGAGTTTATCGCTGAGTTTTCTTTTTATTGGCACTGTTGTGGGGGCGGGATTTTCTTCCGGGCGGGAGATTTTGACTTTCTTTTCGGCGTCTTCTGGCTTAGCACCACTTGCGGTTGTCGCTTGCGGGGTGGTTTTCTTTCTCGCTTGCTTTTTGCTTTTGACAATCGCAAGCAGAGTTGATATATACGACATTTCTTCACTTTGCAGTTATTTGCCAACAAAAATCAGGACGGCTTTTGAGAGTATTCTCATTTTCTTTTTTGTTATCATTTGTGCGATGATGATTTCGGGGGCGGACAGCCTTTTTGGCGCGGGTGGCGGAATCGGCATTTCGGGGATTTTGCTTTTTATTTTGGGCAGTGGTGTTGCGATTTTTGGCATTTCGGGGCTTTTGAAGGTCAACTTTGTTCTCGTGCCCATTTTGCTTACCTTTATTGTTTTTATTTCTTGTTTTCATTTATATCGCAGTGGCGTTCCCAGTTTTGATTTCACCAACCCGAATTATTTGACTTCAATTTTCGAGGGTGTTTCTTATTCTTCAATGAATCTTCTGCTGTCCGCCGTTGTTTTGCTTTCTGCGGGCAAGGGTCTGAAACGGCGAGAAATTCTGATTTCTTCTGCATTATCCGCGGTGATTATTTCAACTGTTATCATGCTGTTTTTTCTTGCAATGAACACTTCAAGCGAATTCTTGCTTGCGGATATGCCGATAATTCCCATGACGCGATATATATCGCCACTTTTCAGGTGGACTTCCCTTGCTTGCATTTGGATTGCAATATTCACCACTTTTTCAAGCAGTTTTCTCACTTGCTTTGAATATTTCAAAAGATTTTGCAAAAGTGCGCCACTGCGGATTCTTATTTTGCTTGCAATCACATATCCAATTTCGCGGTTTGGTTTTTCGCAAATTGTGACAATCTTCATGCCGGCAATGGGGCTTTTTGGAATTATTCTGCTTTTCTTTTGCCTTAGAATTTGGCGTGGGACTAAACCAAAAAAGAAATACACCGCCCACAAAAATTTCGACGTTGGGGTGACACCACTTGATTAATTTTTAAATTTTATTTTAAAATTACTAGCTATATTACAAAAAATATTAAAAGTATGTCAAAAAAATAACAAAAAAACATACATTTTTATATTTTTTTTGCAAAAAGGTCTAGCATTTTTCCAAAAAACGTGGTAAACTTATTACATGATATAAAATGATATATTTTGCATCGCTTTATGAAGGACTTGCAAAATGAGGAGGAAATTATGAAAATAAGTGTTTGCGTTGGCAGTTCTTGCCATTTGAAAGGATCATATGACGTTATTGAAGCATTCAAGGCTTGCATTGCTGAGCACGAATGTGAAGACAAAATCACGCTTGCAGCAAGCTTCTGTTTGGGACATTGCCAAACTGGTGTTTCTGTTAAAGTAGACGACGAGTATCTTGGAAATGTGACTCCTGATAATGCCAAAGAAATCTTCGAAACTCAACTGCTTCCAAAAGCATAATCAAATAGGAAATAAAATATTATGATGGAACATTTGAATTTTCTGAAAGCAAACTGCAAAAATTGCTATAAATGCTTACGAGAATGCCCTGTGAAAGCTATTGCTATCATAGATCATCAAGCTAAAATTCAAAACGACAACTGTATCCTTTGCGGAAATTGCGTTGCCGTTTGTCATCAAAATGCAAAATCTGTGTCGTCTGAAAAGGCGACTATTTTGCGTTTATTGGAAACAAAAAAAGTTTACGCAAGCGTTGCGCCTTCATTTGTTTCTAGCTTCAAGACCGACTTTGCAACTATGCGAAAAACACTTGTTTCGCTTGGCTTTACCGACGCATTTGAAACTGCAATTGGGGCAAAGGTCGTAACTGAAAAATATGAAGAATACCTAATCCAAGAAAAACCAAAAAATCTTATCACTTCTTGCTGTCCTTCTGTGAACAGATTGATATGCCAATATTATCCAAAGGCAATGAAATATCTTGCACCATTTGATTCACCAATGGTTGTTCACGGAAAAATGATAAAAGCTGAGCATCCCGATGCCATTGTTGTTTTTATTGGACCTTGCATATCCAAAAAGCGTGAAGCGGAAGAATCTAAGGTTATCGACGGCGTTCTTACTTTCGAAGATGTCGTTGAAATTTTTGAAGAAAAACAAATCGTGCTTGAACACACTTTTGATTCTGAGCTTTCAGAAAGCGAACTTGAATATGAAAAAATACCCGCTTCAAGATACTATCCTGTTTCGCGCGGTATCATCAAAAGCATGGCTGAAAAGCATGAAGGTTATGAATACGTTGCTATCGACGGTGTTGACAGATGCAAAGAAGTGCTTGAAAACATTGAAAACATTGAAAACATGTTTATTGAAATGTCCGCTTGCGAATTTGCTTGCATAAACGGACCTTGCAGTCTTGTGCCATCGGGCGAAAACATCATGTCCACTGAAAAGGTTAGAAAATACGCAGGAAGACAACAAGGCATCAATCATTCTGGTTGCAAACTTGATATCACAACTGCACACAAAACCTACAAAGTGAACAAGATGATACCATCAGAAAGCAAAATCAGGGAAATCCTTGGCATGCTTGGCAAGCGTGGCCCAGAAGACGAGCTTGATTGCGGTGTTTGCGGATACCCTTCTTGCCGTGAAAAAGCTGTTTCGATTTACAACGGTTTTTCTGAGGCTTCAATGTGTTTGCCATACATGCGTGAAAGGGCGGAATCTATTTCTTTTGACATCATCGAATCTTCTCCAAACGGAATTATTACCGTTGATTATGACATGAGAATAACAAGTATCAACAATTCTGGCAAAAAGCTTTTGAACATCAATGGCAATGCTGAAGGCACTATGCTTATAGATTATATGAACCCTTCTGATTTCGTGATTGCTCTTGCAAACGAACAATCTATGCCTTGGAAAACTGTTAAGATTGAAAAAACCGGCAAGATTGTGGAAATGACAATCCGTTATCTGAAAGAACAAAGATTGTTATACACTCTTATGCGTGATATAACTGCTAGGGTGGAATCTCAAGAAATTATGTCACACATGAAACAAGATACTCTTTCTGCTTGCGACGATGTTATCACAAAACAAATGCGCGTGGTTCAAGAAATTGCATCACTGCTTGGTGAAACTGCGGCGGAAACAAAAGTGGCACTTTTGAAACTTAAAGACACAATCGAGAAGAATTAACCATGAAAAATACATTTAACACAAATAAAGACACATATCTTGAATGGGGCGCTGTTTCTCTTCGCAAATACGGCGAAGAGCTAGCGGGCGACAAGGTTGAAGTTGTTTATCGGGGTGAAGAGATAACTCTTGTTTTATCCGATGGGCTGGGAAGCGGGGTTAAGGCAAATATTCTTGCCACGCTCACTTCCAAAATGCTCGCGACTATGCTTGCTAATGGTATCCCTATTATCGATTGTGTGGAATCTATATTGGAAACACTGCCCGTTTGCAAAGTGCGAAACGTGGCTTATTCGACATTTTCCATTATTCACTTGAATCAAGATGGCGAAGGCATGCTTTTTGAATTCGACGCGCCACAAGCGATACTTCTTCGCAACGGCAAATCCGTTGATTTCCCACGCGAAGAAATGAATGTTCAAGGCAGATTGGTGAATAAAACACATTTGAAACTTCAAGACGGCGACGCTATCGTGAACATGAGCGACGGCGTTATGCACGCGGGGATTGGAACTGTGCTCAACTTTGGTTGGGGGCATGAAGAAATCGTTTCATACATGGAAGATATCTACGACGAAAAATATTCCGCACGCGCGCTTGCGGCTCATCTTGGAAAAGCGGCTCGCGAATTATACCTTGACAAAATGGGGGACGACACAACTATCGCATGCGTGAAGTTCAGAAAAAAACAGGAAGTTAACCTTCTTGTTGGACCGCCAATCGAAAAGGAAATGGACAACACAGTTTGCCAAAACTTCCTTGGAAAAGAAGGCATACACATCGTTTGCGGTGGCACAAGTTCCACAATCATTGCCCGCCACCTTGGGGAAGAAATTGAAACTTCACTTGACTTTCCCGACAGAGAAATCCCGCCAATCGGTTTTATTAAGGGGATTGACCTGACAACCGAAGGGGTTGTGACACTTCGCAGACTTCTTCTGCTTGCTGAAGAATACCTTGCAATTGGCAATGTTGAAGATAAACACACCAAGAAAAAAGACGGTGCTTCTCTTCTTTCCAACATGCTTTTTGAAAAGGCAACGCATGTTAATTTCCATGTGGGAAGGAGCGTTAATGCTGCCCACACTGGGGAAATTGGACACACAATGAAACTTATGATTATCGACAAACTTGCCGGAGAGCTTGAACTTATGGGCAAGATTGTTTCTATTGAATACCACTAGAAATAACGGTTATAATCAATTCATATTGCAAACAAACTATCAGACTGAAAAAATTAGGCAAGGATTTGCGTTTTAGACAGTCTGATTGTTTATTTTAAGTTAAAAACACAATAATATAAATTCAAGGAGATTCATATGGAAACTCGTATTTTCGACACGCGAGTGCAACTTCTTAAATATAAAGTATTGAAAGAAGTTATCAACTGCGCATACGATGAAAATTTTGAAAACATTTATGTTGACGCACCAAAAAAGATTTTGCCAGGTCCAAAAAGTGAACTGCGCTGTTGTATTTATAAAGGCAGGGCGGTTTTGCAAGAACGTATCTCACTTGCGATGGGTGGGGATAAAAATCCTAACCACGTTATGGAAGTTATGGATATCGCTTGCGACGAATGCCCTGCTCAAGGTCATTTTGTGACAGACCTTTGCCGTTCTTGCATATCGCATATGTGCATGGAATCATGCCCAAAAGACGCGATATACATGACAAAAAAGAACAAGGCAAAAATCGACAAGACAAAATGTATTGAATGTGGCAAATGCCAAAAAGCTTGCCCTTATGGCGCGATCATGAACAGCGTTCGTCCTTGCGTCAGAGCATGCAAAGTTGGCGCTATCGAAATGAACGATCAAAATAAAGCGGTTATCAATTATGACAAATGTGTTTCTTGCGGTCAATGTGGATATAAATGCCCGTTCGGCGCGATTGCGGATAAATCGTATGTGAAAGACCTTGTTGGAATTTTGAAACACGCGGTTGCAAACGGTGAGAAAGTTTTCGCTGTTATCGCACCTGCAATCGTTTCGCAATTCAAGTATGCCAAAATTGGACAAATCATCACCGGCATGAAATATCTTGGATTCCACGAAGTGGTTGAAGCGGCACTTGGCGCGGATATCGTTTTGGAAAAGGAAGTTCACGAATTTTGCGAGCGCGACGTTATGACAACTTCTTGTTGCCCTGCATATGTATCTCTTGTTGAAAAACACTTCCCTACTCTCGCATCGGTTATGAGCTCTACTCGCTCGCCAATGCTTGAAACATCTTTGATTATCAAAAAGATGCACCCTGGTGCTAAGGTTGTTTTTATCGGACCTTGCACTGCCAAGAAATATGAATTTAAACGCCCAGAACACGAAGGCATTATCGATTGCGTTATCACATTTGAAGAGCTTCAAGCTTTTCTTGATGCAAGACACATCGATATCGCAATGCTTGAAGAAGGCAAACTTGACAACGCGTCATACTACGGCAGAATCTTTGCAAAAAGCAGTGGTATTGCCCAAGGATTCAAGGATATCGCAAAAAAGAACGGCGTAGAAAAAGAAATCAAACCGCTTGTTTGCAACGGACTTGAAGAAGCAAAAGTTGCGTTTATGAAACTTCGTGCGGGAAGGCTTGATGCCAACCTTATTGAAGTTATGGCTTGCGAAGGTGGCTGCGTTAATGGCTCGGCTTGTCTTCACCGCAACCCAAGGCGCGATTTGGATGTTGAAATTTACGCAAAAACTGCAAAAGAAGGCGACATCGACAATTCTGTCAGATTATACGAAACTGTGTTTGACAAAAGCATCGGTGAACAGTCTCACACATAATAAACACACACAATAAATACACAATAAATACACACATAAAAAAGGAGAAATACAATGGAAAAAAATATTCCTACACCACATATCAACGCAAAAGAAGGCGATTTTGGCAAAACTGTTTTGATGCCTGGCGATCCACTACGTGCAAAATTTATTGCTGATAACTTCCTTGAAGATGCCGTTTTGGTGAACAATGTTCGTGGCGTTCAAGGCTACACTGGATATTATAAAGGCAAAAAAGTTTCTGTTATGGCAAGCGGAATGGGCATGCCTGCGATTGGAATTTATTCTTTCGAACTTTTCAACTTCTACGGTGTGGAAAGTATCATTCGCGTTGGCAGTGCTGGCGGTATGGTTGAAAAAGTTAAAGTTCGCGACCTTGTTGTTGGCATTTCAGCTTCAACAAATTCAAACTTCCAACATCAATTCCAACTTGATGGTCACTTTGCCCCTACTGGCGATTTCGACCTTGCTGTTAAAGCAAAAAATAAAGCCACTGAACTTGGCGTTGATTGCCACGTTGGTAACATCTATTCTTCCGACACTTTCTACGACGCTTCTTTGGGCGGTATGAAATGGGCGCAAATGGGATGTCTTGCTGTGGAAATGGAATCAGCTGCTCTTTATATGACTGCTGCCAAAGCCGGCAAAAAAGCACTTTGCATTTGCACAATTTCTGACCACCTTATCACAGGCGAAAAACTTTCAGCAGAAGAAAGACAAAACTCTTTCACCGACATGATGAAAGTAGCATTGGAAATTGCAGAAGCGTAAAAAAATTGCGTAGCAATTTTTTTAAATTAAAAATTAAAAATTAAAAATTAAAAATTGTGGTAGGCACTCGCGGTGCTCGTGCAATCTATATTTGAAATGACGATAGGAGCGTTACTTTTTAACAGTAACGCTCCTATAATATTTTCTAATAATTGAATGCATAGGGCGAAGCCCCATGCTTTACCACAATTTTTAATTTTTAATTTTTAATTTTTAATTTTCAACTAAAAAAAAGTCCCAAACCAAAGGTTTGGGATTTTTTTTTAGTTGAATAGTTCTTTGTAAGCTTTACCAAATTTCACTGCAGGAGCTTTTGAAGCTGGGATAGTGATTTTAGCTTTAGTTGCAGGGTTGATACCTTCTCTTTCAGCTTTTTCTTTCAATTCGATAGTTGCAAAACCAGTAAGTTGGATTTTTTCACCTTTTTTCAAAGTTTCTTCTGTAACTTGCAAAAGTGCACCGTAAAAAGCGTCTGCTTCTTTAACTTTCAATCCAGCTTTTTCGCTTAGAGCTTTAATAAATTCAGTTTTATTCATGATTATAATTCCTCCTTGAATAGGGTTTAGATAACCCGTTAACATTAACCATAATAGCATATTTCACAAAAAAAATCAATGAAAATAGCCTTAAAATCGCGGAAAAATCACGCTTTTAAGCGTTTTTGTTACGTTTTCCATTCTTTATTTTACTTACTACGATATATGTTATTGGACCTATAAAAATCCCCGCCACGATGAAAATATTCCAAAGAATACACCACGGCATTTTCACTTTATCGCCAAACAATTTCATAAGTGCGATTATCGCAAGAATCCATTGCACAACAAGGCAAAGCCCAATTGCAACGTATCCTCCGACTGATAAATTCAATAATAAAAAATTCATATCACTTCTCCAAATCAGAATTCTCTTCTGTCTGCAAACGCACGTTGAAGGGTTATTTGGTCGGCATATTCAATATCCTGACCGATTGAAATGCCCTGCGAAATACGCGTAACTTTTATGCCCAATGGTTTCAAAAGCTTGGCGATATAAACGCCTGTTGCATCGCCTTCCACATCGGAAGGCAAGGCGAGAATAATTTCGCTTGCATTTTGCGCGCGCGAAAGAAGTTCGCGGACTTTCAAATCGCTTGGCGAAATGTTTTTGAGTGGAGAAATCGTGCCGAACAAGACGTGATATCTAAACCCAAAACTGCCCATATTTTCAATCGCGATGATATCTTTTGGGTCTTTCACAACACAGATGACATCTTCTTTTCGAGTTTCGCAAATACCGCAAATCTCACCTTCGCAAAAGTTTCCGCAAATCTCGCAATGGCGAACGTTATCCTTAACTTCAACGAGTGCAGAAACAAGCAAATCCACATCCGCACCATCCATTTCCACTATTTTATAAGCAAAGCGGAGCGCGGTTCTTTTGCCCACACCCGGCAATTTGGAAAATTCGTTTGCAAGCTTTTGGATAGAAAGTTCCATCAGAACATTCCACCCGGAACTTGTGGCATCAATTCTTCTTTGAGCGCTTCTGCTTTTTCTTTCGCTTCGTTATACGCCGCGATGATAAGGTCTTCCAAAAGTTCTGTATCGTCTGGATCAACGATGCTTGGGTCAAGTTTCAAACGTAGCAAATCTTTATTGCCGTTGATTGTCACAACGCATGCGCCACTGCCACTTTCGCCAGAAAGTTCTGTAGCTTCGATTTCTTCTTGAGCTCTCAACGCGTCTTCTTGCATTTTTTGAGCTTGCTTCATAAGTTGTTGCATGTTTGGCATTCCACCGCCAAATCCTTTTCCATAATTCTTTGCCATAATATTTCTCCTTTATATATAGGGTGCTTCTTGCTGTGCAATTTATAAAGTTCCCCAAAATTTATATATTATAGGTTCGCGACCATTTTCACATAGCCTTCCCCAAAATATTTCTTTATTTTATCAACTTCCACTTGCGAGTTATCCGCAAATGATTGAATTTCGATAAGCTTGATTTTAAAACCGCTCGCGTGCTTTTGCAAAACTTCCATATTGCTTTTCAATATCCCCGCTCTGCTGTGCATAACCCTTATTTCACAGTTATCCCCATCGCACTTGAAGTCTAAACTAGGCAAAAGCGAATAAAGCATGGTTTCGCCATCGTCTGAAAGCCCTTTTGCCATGTTTTTCTTGACTAACATGCCCGCTTTGAAGGGGTTTTGGGCTTGTTTGTAGATGTTATCCACACCCATTGTGGATAACTTTTCACTTTTCCACAATTCCACTTTTCCCGACTGTCCCCCTTGCATATTTTCGGGTGAAAAAGTCGACTTTTCCCTTTGTTTATCGCGTTTTTCCATTGTGGATAAGTCGGATTTTAACGCTTCTAGTTCCTCTTTTATATCATGTATATTATCTCGTGATTGTGGATAATTATCCACAGAAAGTGCGTTTTGTGGTGACTTTTCCACAACATTTATGTTTTTTGCATGCTGTGCATAGTTATTTACACTATTTGAGTTGTCCACATTGGAGTTATCCACAATGCTTTGTGGATTTGACTGTCCCCCATGTTGATTTTCCCCTTTATTTACGCTGTTTGCAGTTAAATTTGCATTAATTTTACTATTGCCTGGGCTTTTGTTGTGGATAAGTGGTTGAGTTATCCACATTCATATTGTGGATAACTTTTTCAAGTTTTTCCACACGTCTTGAGATATCTTGCAGTGTTATTTTGCCCGCGTGGGCAAAAATTGCCATCTCGAAAAGCACGCGTGGGTTTTGAGTATACTTGAATTTGGTTTCTGTTTCCACAAAAGTTTCAAGACAATTTGCTATTTCTTCGCTGGAAAGCGACAGTGCAAGCTGTTGCAATTTTGCGAATTCTTCCGCTGGCATTTTTTCGCTGTTTTGGTTTGTTATCTTGCACCACAACAGTTCGCGAAGGAAAGTGATTGTGTCCTTTGCTATCATGCCGGTTGTTTTGCCTTCCTTTATCAGTTGCGAGAAAATCTTCAATGCTTCTTCTTGCTGTTTATTCAAAATATAGCTTGCAAGGCTGAAAATGCTTTCGAACTTAGAACCGCCCAAAACATCTTCCACGTCGCGTTTTGTGAGAGTTTCCGAAGTGATTCCCATTGCAAGGTCTGCAACAGAAAGGGCGTCACGCATGCTTCCTTCACCCGCTTTTGCAAGGGCGAAAATCGCTTCTTCATCCGCTTTGAACCCAACTTTTGCATACAAATTTGCAATGTGGCTTGCGATTTGTTCTGTTGTTAGCAATCTGAAATCAAATCGCATACAGCGTGACAAGATTGTGGCTGGCAACTTTTGAACTTCTGTTGTCGCGAGAACGAAAATAACATATTCTGGCGGTTCTTCCAAAGTTTTCAAAAGTGCGTTGAATGCCGATTGTGAAAGCATGTGCACTTCATCGATGATGTACACTTTATATTTCGAATAAGTTGGCGCAAGTTGAGTTTTTTCTTTCAAATCACGCACTTCTTCCACGCGGTTGTTTGATGCCGCGTCGATTTCGATGATGTCGATATTTTCAAGATTCTCACGACAAACCTTACACTTGCCACAAGGCGAGCCACCAACATTTTCGGTGCAGTTGACTGCGCGTGCAAAAATCTTCGCAAAGGAAGTCTTGCCCGTGCCACGCGGACCTGTGAAAAGATACGCATGACCTATCCTTTCGGATATTATTTGGTTTTTAAGTATCGTAGAAATGTGCTCTTGCCCCACAACTTCCTCAAAAGTCGTAGGTCTGAATTTTCTATACAAAGCTAGATACATAGTTGCTCCCCCTTTTAATAAGTGATAGGTGATGTGGTAGATTAAGTAATAGATATGGTATCGCACTCGCTTTTCTCGTACATACTATATTATATAATTGAAAGCACGAGCGTGCGAGTGCATTACCACAATTTTTAATTTTTAATTTTTAATTTTTAATT
Source organism: Bacillota bacterium (assembly GCA_044426085.1). Lineage (GTDB taxonomy): Bacteria > Bacillota > Clostridia > Christensenellales > CAMQZB01 > JAWXUU01. The sequence goes on from JAWXUU010000021.1 coordinate 11,149, forward strand.
TTTAATTTTTAATTTTTAATTTTTAATTTTTAATTTTTAATTTTTAATCGCAAAGCTTTGCCCCGCAATTTTCTTTTTCGCTCTTGAAAGGGCGTTGTCCACGCTTTTTTTCGTCATTTTGCAAGCTGTTGCGATTTCTTCGTAGGTCATGTTTTTCAGAAATAGTTCCACAACTTCGAATTCTTTATCAGAAAGCAGAGATTGGATTTTTAAGCGGAAAAGCGACATTTCTTCTTTCAAGATGTATTGTTCCTCAAGGGAAAAATCACTTGCGACATCGTGTTTATCATCTAGGCTGTCGGCATCAGAAAGCACGCGTTGGCTTTTTGAAAAGGAGTGTTTCACCACATTTTTCAGCCTTGAAGATATGCAGATATACGCGTAGGTTTGGAAACTGCTTTTTGTTTCGTCGAAGGAAAAAATACTGCCATAAAGTGCAATCATGCCTTCTTGAATCAAATCTTCAATATCGCCACCTTGAATATAATACCCTTTGGCAAGCTTCAAAACTAGCGGTTTATACTGCGAAAGAATACTTTCGATTTCTTCAGTTGTATAATCTTTTTGCATAGTTTCCGCCTTGTTTTGTTTGCTTTTTATTTGTTTTATATTTTATCTTTCTTCTTTTATATTTTTATCTTGTTTATTTTTTATCTTGTTTATTACTTTCTTACTCTTGCAACTTCGTGAATGAAAATGCCACCCGCAACTGATGCGTTGAGGGATGTGATGTTGCCTTTCATTTCGATTTTCAAAAGTTTGTCGCAAAGTTTTTTTGTGAGAGCGGAAATTCCGTTGTCTTCACCGCCGATAACAACACCCATTGCGCCAGACAAATCGAAAGTGCCCATTTCGTCGCCTTTCATATCTGCGCCCACAATCCAGATGCCATTTTCTTTTAGCATTTCGATAGTTTGGTTGATGTTTGTCACTTTTGCAACCTTGATATATTGCGTTGCACCTGCGCTTGTTTTGATAACTGTTTCGTTGACAGTCACGTTTCTGTGTTTTGGAATGATAACGCCGTGAGCGCCAAGACATTCGCTTGTTCGCAAAATTGAGCCCAGATTGTGTGGGTCTTCGATAGAATCGCAGATAACCACAAACGGTGCTTCGTTTTTATCTTTAGCAACTTGCAAAATTTCTTCCACTTCTGAATAAACAAAATCAGTCACGAACAAAATCACACCTTGGTGTTTTCTTGTTTCGCTTTGGCGGTCTAGTCCCGCTTTATCAAGAAATTGGATTTTGATTTTTTTATCTTTCAATTCTTGGACAATTTCCTTGCCTGTTGCATCCAAATGCCCGTTAAAAATCAACGCTTTATCAATCGTTTTACCTTGTTTTAATGCTTCTTTACAAGCATTTCTTCCTTCAATTTTCATATTTTACTTCCTTTATTATTTACTGCACGCTTCTTTCAAAGCGTTCATTCTGTTTTTCATTTCTACATTGCAACCGCAACACTTTTCACCTTCAGGACATTTTCCGCCCACACAGGCAGGACCTGAAAGTCCGAAGATTGCAGGTGCAACTTCCACAACTTTTTCAAGCATCATCCAAGCAACTTCGCGAATTTCCCATTGCGCACGGTTGCAACATCTAAGTCTGAAAAAGTGCAATAATTCTCGCGAGTTCATCGTTACAAGCATTTTTGTTTCCGCCGAATTTGGCAACACAAATCTTGCATCTTCATTCGCGCCTTCGCCACCACCGCCAAGTTTTTCTTGCCAGTATTTATAATATCCGCCAATCTCTGTCATTTGTGCTTTGAATTTTTCCACTTCCGCATCGCCAAGCGCCAAAATCTTTGGTGGAATGATATAAGAAAAATCCACGCTTGCTGGCACGTATCTTTGGCTTTGAACGGAAAAACTAGCGATTCTGTGTCTTGTGATTTGCGCAAGAAGTGCCCTTGAAACACCTTCGATTGCAAACGTGAAAGAAGAATGCTCGATTGTTGAAAGGTGACCCATGCCCATGATTTTGGCGATGAATGCATCCACATCACCTTTTGCAAGTTTTTCTTGCAACTTTGCCAAGTCCGACTTGGAATAGCAGAGTTTTGCCCCAAGTGCAACGGCAAGTTCAGGGTTGATTGTGTGTGTTATCAATGCTACTTTTGGTGTTGTTTGTCCCATTTCTCATTCTCCTATCATATTTAAAATTTCAACGAGCCTTTCGTTTTCGCCCGTGAGATAAAGATATCCCATAAGGGTTTCAAAACCCGTTGCCATTTTATATTCTATCATGCTGGCATTTTTTGCAGTGTTGCTTGTTTTTGCATTTCTGCCACGCTTGAAAATATATTCTTCATCGGCGGAAATTTTGCCTTCAAGCGATTGCATAGCCTTTGCTTGCGCCTCCGCTTTCACATACGAGCTGGAAAGCTTGTGAAGTGCACCCGCTTTCGCGGTTGAGTTTCTTGTAAGCTTTGTGCGAATATAAAGCGTGTATACCGCATCGCCAACAAACGCAAGTGAAACTGGTGACATATTTTTAGCTTCCAACTGGGAAATTTCGCCAAACCCGAAAAAATTATCTTTCATCTATTCCTCACATAAAATCGCAACCAAAATTTCTTAGGGTGCAATTGTGCATTATTATCCATTCTTCCTTATATTTTACCACAATTTGCACGCTAGGGCAAGAGAAAAAGTGTCTTCTTGCTTCAAATATGTATGTATAAACCAAAAAAATAAAGCCTTGCTTTCGCAAGGCTTAGATTTTTTATTAGCAACCTTAAAAATCGGTTATTATTTGATTGTTTCGATTTTGATAAGGTTTGTTTCTGCATGTGAACCGATTGGAGTGCCCGCTGTGATAACGATGAAATCATCTTTTTCTGCATAGCCAAGGCTTTTCGCAAGTTTGTTTGCGTTGTAGAAAAGAACGTCTGTTGAAGGAACTTCTTCTGTGAGAACAGGAGTTACGCCCCATGAAAGACCAAGTTTTCTATAAGACTTTAGGCTTGCTGTCATGGCAAGGATTGGAACTGGACCACGGAAACGTGAAACCATGAGTGCTGTTTTGCCCGAAAGCGTGCAAACAACGATAAGTTTCGCGCCAAGGTCTACGCTCATTGTGCAAGTTGAATATGAAACCGCGTCAACTGCGTTTCTGATTCTGAAAGTTGAGCTTTTCATTCTTTTTGCAAGTTTGATTGATTTTTCAGTTTTGTAAGCAATTTTCGCCATTGCTTTCACAGTTTCAACTGGGTATTTACCAATAGCTGTTTCGCCAGAAAGCATGATTGCAGATGTGCCGTCATAAACCGCATTCGCAACGTCGGAAATTTCCGCTCTTGTTGGGCGTGGGTTTTGAATCATTGATTCAAGCATTTCTGTTGCTGTGATAACCTTTTTGCCGATATAACGAGAGTCTGTGATAAGTTTCTTTTGGATTGCTGGAAGTTCTTCATAAGGAATTTCCACACCCATATCGCCACGCGCAACCATGATACCATCAGAAACTTCCAAAATTTCTTCGATATTATCAACGCCCGCTCTGTTTTCGATTTTAGCAATCAATTCGATATCTTTTCCGCCTAGTGCTTCAACGTATTCACGAACTGCAATCACGTCTTCTTTGCAAGAAACGAAAGAACATGCGATGAATTCAACGTCGTTTTGAACGCCGAGCGCGATATCTTTTTTGTCTTGTTCAGACATATATGGGAAGTCGAAAACTTTTCCTGGGAAGTTCATGCTTTTTCTGTCTGAAAGGTTTCCGCCACCAGTGACTTTTGTCATGATACGTGATTTGTTCACGTCGGTAACTTCGAAAGAAATAAGTCCGTTGTTCAAAAGGATTACATCCCCAACAAAAACTTCTTTTTCAATATTTCCATAAGTCACAGAAACACCTTTTTCTGTGCCCACGATATCTTTTGACGTGAAGAAGAATTCATCTCCTACATTCAAATCTACACTTCCGTTTTCAAAAGTTTTAATTCTTACTTCTGGGCCTTTTGTGTCGAGCAAAATTGAAATAGGCTCGCCTAGTTCGTCGCGCACTTTTTTAACAGTGTCGATAGTTTGTTGGTGATATTCGTGATCACCGTGCGAAAAGTTCAATCTAGCAACGTTGAGTCCCGCTCCAATCAATTGTTTGAGCACATTTTCATCCCTACTGGCAGGGCCTAGTGTGCAGATGATTTTCGTTTTACGCTTATCCATGGTTTAATTCTCCTTTGGCATTAAATGTATTAATAAAATTTTTTAGCTTATATAAAGTGGCATTGCCACCGCGGTTTCATCCGCTATTTTTTTGAAATTGTTGAAAGATACAGCATAAGCACGCTTATATCTGCTGGCGAAACGCCTGAAATTCGCGACGCTTGTCCAAGAGATAGCGGTCTGATTTTTTGAAGCTTTTGCCTTGCTTCAAGCCTTAATCCGCCAAGTGTGTTATAATCGATATCGCTTGGCAAAGACTTTTCTTCCATCTTTTTTGCCTTTGCGATTTCCACAGCTTCCTTATCAATATACCCTTCGTATTTAACAGCAGTTTCAACTTTTTGGATTATTCTATCCCCAAATTCTTGCAAGAATCCAAGTTGTTGCAAATGCGCACCTTTCACGCGCGGTCTTTTGAGAAGCATTTTAAGTGTTGAGCCATTTTCGATTGTATCTTCGCCAACTTCTTCAAGCATTGGATTTGCAATCTTGCCGGAAACTCCCGCAGAAAGGCTGTCCAAACAAAGCTTGAAGTTTTCCTTATCGCGAAGAAAAATTTCCCATCTTTTGTCGCAAACAAGTCCAACTTCTCTTCCGATTGGCGTAAGTCTTGTATCGGCGTTATCTTGACGGAGCGTGAGGCGATGCTCTGCTCTTGCGGTCATCATTCTGTATGGTTCGTTTGTGCCTTTTGTTACGAGGTCGTCAACCAAAACCCCAATATAAGAGGAATCGCGAGAGAGCACAAGCCCCTTTTCGCCATTCACATATTTCACCGCATTGATACCAGCAAGCAGTCCTTGCGCGGCAGCTTCTTCATAGCCACTTGAGCCGTTGATTTGACCCGCACAGAAAATGCCGTGAACGTTTTTATATTCCAGCGTTGCAAGAAGCCCTGTTGCATCAATTGCATCGTATTCAATCGCGTAGGCATATCGCAAAACTTCAAGGTTTTCGAACCCTTCAATAGAGCGATACATATCAAGCTGAACATCCGCAGGGAGCGAAGAGCTCATGCCTTGAATATAGATTTCGTCCATTTCTGCTGTTTCCATTTCCAAAAACAGTTGATGACGCGATTTATCCGCAAAACGAGTGACTTTATCTTCAATCGAAGGGCAATAACGCGGACCAACACCCACGATTTTTCCGCCGAGAAGCGGTGATCTGTGGATATTTGCGCGAATGATTTCATGTGTTTTTTCGTTTGTGTAGCCAAGATAGCAAGGAAGTTGCTTATCAAGCGCCACTTTATAATCATGAAGGAAAGAAAATCCTTGGATTTCTTCGCCTTTTTGAATTTCAAATTTAGAAAAATCAATACTTGCACGCACCGCTCTTGCAGGTGTGCCAGTTTTGAATCTTCTTATGTCAAACCCGAGTTTAATAAGGCTTGACGTGAGCCCGTTTGCAGCGGAAAATCCCGCCGGGCCTTCATCTTTGAACAGTTCGCCAATGATGATTTTTGATTGCAAATAAACACCAGTTGCAACCACCACAGCGTCGCAATCGTATGCAAAGCCTAGGCTTGTTGCAATGCCACATGCCTTGCCGTTTTCTTGGAAAATTTCGATAACTTCCTGTTGAAACAGCTTCACGTTTGGGTGAGATAGCAAAACGCTTTTCATGCGTTTGTGGTATTTTTCTTTGTCGGATTGTGCGCGAAGCGATTGCACCGCCGCACCTTTTCCGCCGTTCAACATCTTCACTTGCAACAGCGTTAAATCGGCATTCACACCCATCTCGCCACCTAGCGCGTCAATTTCACGAACCAAATGTCCCTTTGCTGTTCCCCCAATCGAAGGGTTACAAGCCATATATGCAATGCTGTCTGCTGAAACGGTGAAAAGGGCGACCTTTTTGCCAAGTCTTGCAACTGCGAGCGCTGATTCCACACCCGCGTGCCCTGCGCCAATAACGCAGACATCAAATTTTTCTTTATACTTTATATATTCCATATTCTCCTGACCACATGCAATATTGCACTACTTTTCCACTGTTGATTATAACATAAAATCGGCGGGAATTCAATAGTTTGCTAGCAAAAAACATAAGTTAAAAAATAAATTAATGCTTTAGGGTACTTTTATTTTTTTCTCACACACGCGTAATGCAAGAAAAACCGCTGAATCCCTTTATTTTATCGTGAATTTCGTTGGCTTTTGCCATGTCGTAACAAAGGGAAAACACACCGCTGCCACTGCCCGTCATAAGGAATTTTTCACCAGTTTTTGCAGATAAGCCATCCGCGAACTCACGCATTTTTGGGAATGCAGAAAAAGCGGATTTTTCGAGTGCGTTTGTCAGGTTGGGAAATTCTGATATGAAATTGTAATTTTTATTTTTCGCATATTCGAAATGGGCATTTTCACTTTGGTCGCTATCGAACTTTGCGAAAATCTCACGTGTGGAAATTCCAAAATTCGGCACGCAAACAACTGCGTAGCCACCCAAATTTTCCGCAATCTCAACGGCATTTTCACCCCTGCCCCAGCAAAAGTTGACCCCGCCAGACCACATGCCCGCAAGGTCACTGCCAACCGCGTCGCAAATCTTCGCAACGTCGGAATAGCTTTTGCCCGCCATTTCGCAAAGGCATTTCAAAACGCCAACCGCATCAGCAGAAGAGCCACCCATGCCCGCGAGAAATGGTATGCCTTTTTTTATTTCTACGCGAATATTTTGATTCCCGAACTTTTCAAAAAATAACCGCATCGCCTTTTTAGTGTTGTCTTCAAAGCTTGCAAGATTTGCAACTTTTTTTTCATAGTCCGCAATATAATCTTCCCTTCCGCATTTCAAAATATTCTCCGAAACAGCAAAAAAGACCCCCGCTTGCGACTTTTCACAAACCGAAACGGAAATCTCGTCATAAATATCAAAACAAGGCGCAAACACGCTTTGAATATCATGAAAAACAGCCAAGTCACCACCCAGCTTTGCAACATTCAAAAATAAATTAATCTTCCCAAATACCCGCATCTTGCACCCCTTTTTGTTTATTATAACACAAAAATCCCACAATGCAAGGGATTGAAAAAAAATTAAAAATTAAAAATTAAAAATTAAAAATTAAAAATTAAAAATTAAAAATTAAAAATTGTGGTAATGCACTCGTTTCACTCGTGCTTTCAATTTAAAGCCTTTTTACATTAATAGGTTGTTAATGTTTAAGCGTTTGGTTACTTGTAGCCAAATATAATTGAAATGCATGTAGCGTAGCGAAATGCTTTACCACAATTTTTAATTTTCAATTTTTAATTTTTAATTGCAACGCAAAGCGTTGCTACGCTTGTTTCCACACTACCACTTTGGTTTCTGCTGGGATTGGGAAAAGCACGTTTGGGTTTTGGGATTTCAGAAGTTCTGGCATAACACCGACGGATTCGCACACGCCGAGCAGTGTTTCGCCTTTTTCCGCGCGATAAAGCACGAACCCACCCGCGACGTTTTCCTTTGGATTACCAATTGAAAGTGAAGAAACCACGATTTCTCGCCTTTCTTTTGTCACCACAAGATTGCCACAAACCCTGCCGAAAACTTCCACCTTGCCCGCAGAAATCCTAGCAGAAATTTCCGCAACGCACACGTCGCAAACGCCATTTCCGCCATCGGGATTGATTGGAAAATCCACCGCATAAGGCACTTGCAGTTCGCAAAACTTACCGCCACTGCAAACACAGCACACCAAATTTCCGCCAAATTTCGCGGTTGATTCCACCCTTTCCACACTTGCAACCCTTGCACTTGCAACCAACACATCCCCCGAAAGGTCGTATGGCCAGTCGCAAATTTCAGAAAACTTCGCAGTCCCCTGCACCGCCCCAACGAACTGGCTACAAACAAACTCGCTTTGTTCGCTTATCAGTTGGAATTTATCGCAGAAGAAATCACTTCCGCATTCGAATTGCAATGTTTGATATCCCCACAGCGATATTTCCACTTCAACATCAAATGTGACCGCCGAAACGCCTTTGATTTCGTTGACTTCGCAGACCACACTGCATTCCCCCGCCCTTGCGAAAACGGCGTAGTCTTCCGCTTCCGCGCACGAGAATTCTTCACGATATGGGAACGAGCACGACTCGCGCTTGATTTCCCCCGCGATGTTTTTATAACACAGCCAGCCGTGAATATTCCCACTGCAAACCACGCTGTCGCCACGATAAGAAACGCCAGTGTGTTCGCAATAAAACTGCTGAGAAAGCACAGTTTCTATCGCGCCATCAACTTCCATTTCGCCACTACACACGAAATCATGCACCTTGAGCATGCTTGAAACGGCGGGAATACATCTCACACTGGAATAACAATCTACCGCAGAAACCACGCTTGGTTCCCCCACCGCGACAGAGAAATTTTCCAAGATTTCAAGTTCCACTTCCACCGCGACTTCGCAACCCGACGCACGCAAAACTCGCACTTGCGACACGATTGCAGAAACATCGCAACTTGCGGGAACAGACACGCCAACCGCCTTGTGGGTGAAGTTGAAGTTGCCGACATATTCCAAACACACGATTTCCCCGCCATGAGTTTCACAAACGGCGGAAACCACCAACTTGCCGGAAGCTTCCACATCCACACCAGTTGCGACGGCAGAAACACTGACAACCCTCGCTTCCTTAGAAAGCACCCGCATAATCGCGCGCCCGCCTTTTTCCGCAAGCGTCATACGCGCACTGTGCTCCGCCCGCGCAAAAACCTGCCTACCCCCAACAATATCAACCTGCTTTTCTATGCTAAACATAATAACCTCCGTGGCTTTTTTGTATATAGTATGTGGAGGCGGGGGGTTTTAGAACTTAGGTTTTTTGTTTTTATAATTGCTTTATGGGGATTTATTTTTAAATTAAAAATTAAAAACAGGCTTCGCTCTGCGAGCTCGATAAAAATTAAAAATTGTGGTAAGGCATGGGCTTCGCCCTATGCATTCAATATTTAAAATATTAATAAAAAAAGGGTACACATCAACCATTGGTTTAATGTGTACCCCAAAATTTCAAATTATAGCATGCACGAGCCAAAGGCGAGTGCTTTACCACAATTTTCAATTTTTATCGAGCTCGCAGAGCGAAGCCTGTTTTTAATTTTTAATTTTAATTGCGAAGCTTCGCTTTGCAATTAATCCTTCTCATCTTCGATTTCAATCAAATCATCTAGTGCAGTTGTCACATCTTTTGTGATGTCTTCGAAAAGGTCAGAGATGGCTTCATCTAGGCCGTTTTTAGTGTATTCTTTTCTGAAAGAAGAACTTGGGTTTAGCATTTCACCTGCAACCACGCCGTCGATATAAGCGTAGAAATCAGCAAGTTTTTCAGCAACCATAGCGCCTTCTGCATCTTTCAAAGTTGCGCCAGCAGCAGCTGTGTAAGCCACGTTCAAATCGCCACCAAGGATATTTTCCAAAAGTGTTTCGAAAATGCTTGCATCAGTTGCAGTGTCGGCATAAAGAGCTTCGTATTGACCAGAATTCACAAGGTATTGAATAAGATCAGTTCTTAGTGAATTCACTTCCGCTTGAACCGCCAAAGTAACTTGAAGCATAGCTTCAGTTGCTTCGATCATGCCTTCAACGAAAAGTTCTGGAACTTCGAATTTGCCATCAACAGCGAAAAGCATGTTTGAAAGAGCCGTTTTGTTGATGTCTTCAATATCAGATTCCAAAGTTGCAGAAACGATTTCTGAACCAAGCGCACTGTTTTTGAAGCTGTAGCCAAGAAGAGATTGAATCATCGCATAAGTTGCGCCAAGGTCTTCTTTATCGGCGTTATCGATATAAGTTTCGTCGAAACCGTAAGCTTCGATAAGTTCGATATAAGCTGTCCATCTTGCAAGAATTTGGTTTGAAGCGTCAACCATAGTCGCGTGAGCGCCTTCGATATCGTCTGAACCAGTGATTTGTGCTGAATAATCAACATCGCCATCAACTGGCAAATCAAGTTCCAATTGGAATGGGATAAGAGCGTTATAAGCGCTTACCAAATCAGCCATAGCTTCTTTCAAGCTGTCGATTTGTTTTTGAGTGATAGATTGATCTTTCACAACTTCAAGATAGTATCCGTTTTCATCTGCAGAAACATAGAACAAATCTTCAAGAATGTCGAAATAATCAGTCACATATTGGTCGTATACATCATTGACAACACTTGTGTTATCATCAAGTTGGTAACCAAAAGTTGCGCTGTAAACTTCGTCATCAGAATCGTATTGAACCGCGAAAGTCACAACATTCACGTTGCCACTTGTTGCAGTTTCAACAACACTGAACACTTCGCCATCAACAGCAGTGTCGATATCGAATGAAGAAGTAAGGCTTCCAAGAACATAAAGAAGGTCTGAACCATATTCATGAGCAGTGTTATCAATGTTCAACAAAAGTTCGCAAAGCGATTTGAGCGCAGAAGCTTTCTTTGTTGAAGTTGAAGCAGTGATGTAGGCATCGATTGCATCTTCAACTGGATCGATAAGGCTGTCTCTTTCCATGTTGTATTGAGCTTTTTCGATATCGCTTGAAGAAACGGCTTTTGATGCCACGATGATGCCATCATAATATTTGTTACCCGCAACACTTGAAACCTTAGCCATTTGTTTTTGACCAGCTGAGAGCGTGTTATAATACATGATAGTTTCAAGAGAATATTCAGTTGTGTATTGACCGTTATCAATGTTTGCCATAGTTCTGATTGCGTTTACTTTTGCGATATCTTCTTCAGAAAGAATGTATCTTGTGCCTTCAGAAACAGAAACATAATAGTTGTCAAGTTCAATTTCGTCTGCGTTCACAGCATCGCCACTTTTGTTTGTGATTGTGATTGCAAGTTTGAATTCGCCAACTTCTGTGCCGTTGATTGCTGTCACGTTGACAGAAGCACTGTAGCCCGCATCTTTGAACGCTGTGTTTGTTGAGTTTGAAATAGTGCTGTCAACAAAGAACATTTTATCTTCAACCCTGAACGCGTCTGAAGAAGTTTTAAGTTCTAGTTCTGCTTTTTCAACAGTGTAAGTTTTCGTGATAGTATATTCTTCGTCAACTTCGCCTGGTGTGTAGAAACCGTATGATTCATTTTTGTCGTGTTCAACTTCGATTGTGTATACAACAGTGTAAACACCCGCGCTTCTTGCAGTGAAATAAATCTTGCTTGATTCGCCATCCCAGTTGTTTGTTTTGCTTGTTCCAAAATCAGTGAAAGTTTCGTTTAGCAACTTAGTTGAAGAAATTGAGCTTCCGTCGTGCGTCACACCAGTGATCACAGCTTTGATAGAAACTTCGTATGCTTGTTGATAAATATTATCAGTGTCCACTTTTGCGCCAAAAGACATGCTGTCTTTGATGTCGTCCCCATCAGTTGTGTATTCCAAAGAATCAAATGTTGGGAAAGTGATGCCAAGCTTTGCAAGTTCTTCTTCAGTTGTGTCAACCACAACGTCAGGAGTTTCAGTTTCAGCTGGTGCTTCAGTTTCTGGAACTTCAGGTGCTTCTGTTGATGGTGCTGGTGTGACAGTTGGAGCTGTCGTGCTTGGCACCGTTTCAGATTCACAAGCAGCCATCGTGAGAACCATTGTAAGAACAAGGATCACCACAACAACACTGCGTAAAATTCTGTTTTTCATTTAAACTACCTCCAAATTAAAATAGTTTCGTGTTTATAGTATTATTATTTTTTTAACTTTTTCCCGCAGAACCAATTTTCAGCCTTTCGTGTGCAATTGTGGAAGACCTTCAAAAGATACCGCTTTCGAGAAACGTATTTGGAGTATATCACATAAAATAACTAAAATCAAGCCTTTCTGTGTTAATTTCTTATATTTTTAGTTCAATTTCTTATACTTTTTTTGTAATTGTAACTATCTTGCTTCTTTTTGTAAACCGTGGAGTACGTGGGGATGAATATAAATGGGGTGCGCACCCGTAGGGGTCGATGCCCACATCGACCCGCGTGCGTGGTGTGGCGTTGGTTATGCAGTGCGTTGTGCGTCCCCGTAGGGGTCGATGCCCACATCGACCCGCGTGCGTGCAAAACAAAAATAATATCAAAACAAAAAATGCGAGAAACCACCCACGGTTTTCTCGCATTTTTTTATTATAATCCCAACACACCACCCGAACGCGGGTCGATGTGGGCATCGACCCCTACGTTTTTTGTTTCACATAATTATGGGTGTTTTTGCCTGAACGCGGGTCGATGCCC
>JAWXUU010000022.1:0-22541 GCA_044426085.1 Bacillota bacterium
TCCCCCAATGGTCGGTTTGGTCACTTTCCATTATAAAGGATTTCGGTGTGAATCGCTATTCTTTTTTAGGTGTTGCACTTAATTATACAATCTATTATTAAAAATTAAAAATTAAAAATTGTGGTAAGGCACTTGCTTCGCTCGTGCACTCAATCTTTAAGTCTTTTTACATTATTAGATTGTATAAGGTTTAAGCGTTTGGCTTTTTGTAGCCAAATATAATTGAAATGCACGAGCGAAGCAAGTGCTTACCACAATTTTTAATTTTTATCGAGCTCGCAGAGCGAAGCCTGTTTTTAATTTTCAATTTTGATTAAGGCTTCGCCTTAATCAATAATTTGCGCATAGACCTTATCGCTTTCTCGCCAGCCTTCTTTTACTACTACGTAGAGTTGCAAGAAGACTTTGGCTTCGAGGAATTCTTCCATATCTTTTCTTGCGATTGTGGAGATACGTTTTAAGCTTTCGCCACCTTTGCCAATAAGGATACCTTTATGCGTTTGACGTTCGCAGATGATATCGGCATAGATGTCGTACATATTCTTTTTGTTTTTATATTTGAATTCACGGATTTTGATGAAAACGCCGTGCGGGATTTCTTTGTGATAGAAGTTGAGAATTTTTTCGCGGATTCTTTCTTCGCACAAAAACTTAGTTGATTTGTCTGTCAAAAAGTCGTCTTCATACATCTTTTCAGAAATCGGAATAAGCTGTTTCACCTTTTCGATAAGCGGTTTCACTTGCTTGCCTTTGAGCGCAGAGATTGCGAAAATTTCAACATCAGGGAACTTTGTCGCAAATTCTGCAATGCCCGCCATGACATTTTCAGTTTTCGCCACGTCCATTTTGTTTACAACAACAAGTGTAGGAACAACGCCGGAATATCTTTTGAAAATTTCTTCATCGTGAACAGTGAAACCCTTTTCGCCGTCAATCAAGATAAGCACCACATCCACATCGGAAATAACGCCATTAACTTCCCCCATCATGCGATGTGAAAGTGCCGTTTCCGCCTTGTGCACACCAGGTGTGTCCACAAAAATGATTTGACTTTCTTCGTCTTGATACATGCCAAGAATGTTTTCACGCGTTGTTTGCGCCTTTCTTGAAACGATTGAAAGCTTTGTTCCAACCAAATAATTTATAAGGGTAGATTTACCCGCGTTCGCCCTGCCAATAATCGCAACGTTCCCACTTCTGAAATCGCCTTGTATGTTTTCTTGAATCTTTTGTGCCATTTATGTTTTTAAAACTCCTTTTTTGAGCATATTTTCTGTTTTGTTAGTTTCTATTTTATTTAGCTTCTTTTTTATTTAGTTTCTTTTTTTGATTTTTACTTTTTACTTTTTATCAAGCTCGCAAAGCGAAGCCTGTTTTTAACTTACTTAAGTGCTTTTTCCAACACCTTTTCTTCTTTTTCTCGCATTCTCTTTTTTTCTTCATCTTGCATGTGGTCGTAGCCGAGCAGGTGGAGTGTGCCGTGGGTGAGAAGATATGAAAACTCACGCTCACCTGTGCCGTATTCCACCGATTGCGCGTTCATCACTTCTTCACAAATTATTATCGTGCCAAGCGACAAATTGCCCGTTTCGGGATTTATATCAAATTTGTAATCTTTCACCTTGAATGATTTTTCAAAGAGCTCCAACGTTGGAAAAGACAAAACATCCGTCGCCTTATCAATCCCACGCGACTGCAAATTGAGCTCGCGAATCTCCTCGCTATCCACAAAATACAGTTCGATTTCCACCTTGCGCGGTATCTTCATCACAGAAAGAACCGCAGAAGAAATAACCTCCGCCTGCTTTTCATATCCGTCAAACTCCCCAAAATAAATCATGTTTCTTTTTTCCTTTAGCGTCTTATTTGCTTGCTTGTGCTTATCTTATTATATGTATGTGCGTTAAGTGGGTATAAATTCTTTTGCAAAGGAAAAAAAGGTCGGCGTTGGTTGCCTAGCTTTGAATTTCTGCACCACTCGAATTAAAAATTAAAAATTAAAAATTAAAAATTGTTGTAAGCACTCGCGTTGCTCGTGCACTCAAATTAAAGCCTTTTTACATTAATAGATTGTGACCTGCTAAAGCGTTTGGCTTTTTGTAGCCAAATACAATTGAAATGCATGTAGCGTAGCGAAATGCTTTACCACAATTTTCACCTTTCACCTTTCACCTTTCACCTTTTTCCTTTCCGACGTACGCTACGCTAGCGACGCTTTTCACTTTTCACTTTTCACTTTAGCAAAGCTCCGCTTTGCTTTCATCGTTGCAATTCAAATTTCGGATACTTAACCCTTTTGTGCATTGCTCCTGCAAAAGATGCAACTATTGTTTCTCTTATTGTGTGGATATCTGCGAAAGTGAGTGGGCAGTTATCGAATTGTTCTAGCACCATTCTTTCTTCGATGATACTTTTCACAACGGCGTCAACTTCGCTTCCCGCAAGTGATCCTTTTGCACGCACTGCTGCTTCGGATGCGTCACAAATCATGATTGTCGCCGCGATTTTGCTTGTTGGCTTGCTTCCGTCGTAGCTGTAATCCGCGATATTCACTTCACCCGCCGAAAACTTTTTCGCACGCTCGTAAAAATACAAAATCGGCAATGTTCCGTGATGTTGAACCGCGCATTCCGCAATGATTGTTGGCACGCGATGTTTTTTGAGAATTTCCGCACCGTCTTTTGCGTGCTTTCTTATCAGCGCCACCGAAAGTTCCGGCGTCATTTTATCGTGCGGGTTGCCCGTTTCTTCGTTCTGATTTTCAATAAATAAACTTGGTTCTACCGTCTTGCCAATATCGTGATACATCGCGCAAACCCTTGCAAGGGCAGCATCTTCACCAATCGCCGCCGCACATTCCGCCGTGAGATTTGCAACCGCAACAGAGTGATAGTATGTCCCTTTGGCTTTTTGCGAAAGTTCATAAAGCATACCTTTAGAAACATCGCCAAGTTCCGCGATGCGATAGGCTGTGAGAATTCCGAACACCCATTCGAAAATCGGCAACAGCCCAATTGCGAGAATAACCGCCACGATTGGGTTTGCAAACACCGCAATCATATAATAATAGTGGTTTTCCACAACGATAAAGCCCATCAAGCTTGCAAGCAGAAGTATTACCACATAAAGCGGAGAAACAGCGAATGCCATGCCGATAGTTCTTATTCTTGAATCTGATTTTTTTTGCAACAAAAGCAAAAGTCCGCCCGCGACAACTGTTATCATCGCTTGCACAATTGTTTCGCCGTTGAATCCGCTTATCATCGACCCAATCAAAATGATTTCTATGCCGAGAAGTGCGTTCACATAAAGTGCGAGTTTTTTAGAAATCAAGCTTGAAACGCAGATGCCCAAAAACACATACGGCACAATATATGGCGAGATATAAAATCCCATAAATTGCGATACAACCACTATGAAATACAAGAGAATTTGTATCACCGAAAAGTTTTTCAAAAAGTCCTTCTTGATTTCCGTTCTGGCATAAACCATCATCACCATGTTAAGTCCAAACAACAGCAACGAGCCATACACCAAATATCCGTATGGCGTGATCAGTTCAACACCCGCATAACCGCACACCGCAAGCAAGCTCGCCATGCACAGAAACGCTTGTCCGAGCGCTACGATCCCACCAAGCAATATTTCCTTTTTATTATTCATAAAGTCCCTCCGATGTGAAAACTCACACCATACTAAGCATTTTCCAAACCCCTCTTTTTTGTCTGGCTGTGGCAAACATAACACTTTGCCACGATACCCTATTATACCACGTTAAACCGCAAATTGCAATAGATATTCACATTTCAAGCTAACTTTGCATTCTTGCCCGTCCCAATTGCTCTGCACGCTTATTTCTGTTATAGTATGTGCAAATTCTTGCAAGTTTTGCAAAGTAAAAATTGCAATTGCTCGCTCTTCTAGGTCTGTTGTTGTGTAAATGTTTGTGCACTCGTTATATTCCAATCTTGTTTCTGTTATCACCGTTATATTCGGGGAAAGAAAGGCGGTTTCTTTTGTTTGGGTTGTGTAGTTTTCAAAATCGGAATTTGGCTTGAAAATTTCAGTTTCGCCAATTTTCAGATAGGTGACAGTTTCGCTTTCGCCTGTGTAGGTTCTGTCGGTGGATATTTGCGAAAATGTGTATTCCGCGGTTTTTGAAACTTGCAAAACTCCGCTTCCCATTGCTGTGTCGGTGGGGGTTTTTTCTTCTTTACCCACTTCCGCCACAATCAGGATTTCGCCCTTTTCAACATAATCGCCCGCGGTTTTTTGCGGAGTGCCCGAAAGGGTGGAAAGTGAAATCAGAATTCCGCTTTCGGGGGAAACCACGTTTTCATTTTTTGGAATAACAACGGCATTTTCCGCTTTCAGAAAGTTTATTTGCAGATTGTTTTGATAGATTTCAACGGTGAAAAATGCAATCTCTTCACAATCGGCAAGCTGGCTTTTCAGTGCGGTTATATTCGCTTGGGTTTTCAGCGTTGCAAGCGGAAAAATTTCACTTGCGATATTTTCCACATGCACTTTCAAAACGTCATCTTCACCCTGCACCGAAACGGAAAAAACAAACAAATTTGAAATGAAAATCACACTGCAAAAAACCGCAACACCAACAACCGCCCACAGCTTTGTTTTCAGTTTTGCAACACCGCTTTTGCATGAAATTTCCACTTTTTCACCACCGCATTTTGCGAGAATTTTCATGATTTGAAACTTAGAAACCCCACTGCAATAAAACTTAGTTTTCCCCTTTTCGCTTTGGAAATCCCAAACCGCACCACCCTGTTTTTTGAAATTTTCAATAATTCTTCCGCTGTTGTAGCATTCCGTTTTCACATAAAAAACGCCGATTTGCCCATCGCATTTTTTGGATTTTTCCACATTATCTGCCCCTTTTTTCCACACTTGCAATCTCCCCCGAAACATAAATTTCACCGCTTTCACACCTTGCTATTTTCAAATTTTCACCCGTTATCACAACTTCAAAATTGCTCCCCAAAACAATGATTTCTCGTTTGGAAACATCACTGACTTTGCAACTTCCAAAAACCCCAACGTTGCGAAAATCCACGATTTGCACCCGCACATCAAAAACCCCAACACCACCGCCGAAAATATCTTTCATTCGCTCAAATAAGTCCAAACCACTCCACCCCCAAAAATTTACAGGCAAAAGGCGATAAACTGCGAAAAAGTCGCAGTATTTTACCTTTATATAATATAATCTATATGATTGACGCTCAATTTTATTGACATAATTTTCATAAAAGATTAAAATAAGTAGGTAAGTTTTTAATAACAATTTTAAGGAGATATATATGAGCAAGGTGACAATGGACAAAATAGTTGCCCTTTCAAAAAACAGAGGTTTTGTTTTTAACGGCAGTGAAATTTATGGCGGTCTATCAAACACATTCGATTTTGGCCCACTTGGTGTGGAGCTTAAAAATAACATCAAAAAAGCATGGTGGAAAAAATTCGTTCAAGAATCACCATACAACACTGGTGTTGATTGTGCAATTCTTATGAACCCAGAAGTTTGGAAAGCTTCCGGACACCTAGCAAACTTTTCAGATCCACTTATGGACTGCAAATCATGCAAGGCGCGCCACAGAGCAGACCAACTTATCGAAGCATACATGGCAAAAAAAGGTATTTCTGAAAACCTTGGTGGTTGGAGCAACGACCAAATGTTTGAATACATTCAAGAGCACGATATCAACTGCCCAATCTGTGGCAAAAAAGACTTCACTTCTATAAGAAAGTTCAACCTTATGTTCAAAACTTTCCAAGGCGTGAATGAAGACACTGCAAACACAATCTACCTTCGCCCAGAAACTGCGCAAGGCATTTTTGTAAACTTCAAAAACGTTCAACGCTCTACTCGCAGAAAAGTGCCGTTCGGAATCTGCCAAGTGGGTAAATCATTCAGAAACGAAATCACTCCTGGCAACTTCATCTTCCGCGTTCGTGAATTCGAACAAATGGAACTTGAATTCTTCTGCGCACCAGGAACTGAAATGGAATGGTTCGGATACTGGAAATCTTTCTGCAAAAACTGGCTTCTTAACCTTGGTATGACAGAAGAAAACCTTAAACTTCGCGACCACGACCCTGAAGAACTTTCTCACTACTCTAACGCAACAACAGACTTTGAATATAAATTCCCATTCGGTTTTGGCGAACTTTGGGGCATCGCTTCAAGAACTGACTTCGACCTTAAAGCACACGCTGCCGCTTCAGGTGAAAACTTCGAATACCTCGATCCTGAAACTAACACTAAATACGTGCCTTTCGTTATCGAACCATCTCTTGGCGTAGAACGCGTTTCTCTCGCTTTCCTTGCCGACGCATACCACGAAGAACAACTTTCTGAAACTGATTCACGCGTGGTTATGAAGTTCCACCCTGCACTCGCACCATACAAAGCTTGTATCCTTCCACTTCAAAAGAAACTTGCTCCTGAAGGTGAAAAACTCTTCGCTGAGCTTTCAAAATACTACATGATCGATATGGATATCACAGGCTCTATCGGTAAAAGATACCGCCGTCAAGACGAAATCGGTACTCCTTTCTGTATCACTATCGACTTCGATACCATCGAAAACGGCACAGTAACTGTCCGCGACAGAGATACCATGCTTCAAGATAGAGTCGCTCTTGCCGACCTTAAAGCATACCTAGATGAAAAACTAGCTTATTAATTAAAAACAGGCTTCGCTCTGCGAGCTCGATAAAAATTAAAAATTAAAAATTAAAAATTAAAAATTAAAAATTAAAATTATAAAAGCACTGGTTGATATTCAATCGGTGCTTTTTTTGTGGGGCTCTGCCCCAAACCCCGCAAGGGTTTGAAACCCTTGACCCCGATTGGGGGTTGATGCACTATCGAAGGGTATTTTAAGACGCTTCGCGTCTTTGCAAGAATATATATTTTTCATTTCAAAATTTTGATATGTGAAAAAGCTCTCGCTTTTTCTTTGGCTTTATAACCTAAAAGAAAAAGCGAGAGCTTTTTAAAATGACAATGGGCAGGGTGCGTTTTAAAAACTTTTAAAAAGGCGAAGCCTTTTCTCAGTTCACAAACTTTCACGCATAACCCCCAATAGGGGTCAAGGGTGGTCACCACCCTTGCGGGGTGTGGGGCAGAGCCCCATAATCTCCCCCACCCCACGAACAAAGAATAAGCGCCACGGATTGACCGTAACGCTTATTTTTTTGCGATTGCACATAAATTTTTTTTGCAATCGCATATAAATTAAATTTATATCAAAAATTAATAATTAGTTTCGTGAACTTCGAAGTAGCCTTGTGGGTGAGCGCAAGCTGGGCAAACTTCTGGTGCTTTATCGCCGTAGTGGAGATGACCGCAATTTTTGCATTCCCACACGACTTGTTCAGACTTAGCGAACACTTCGCTGTTTTTGATGTTAGCAAGGAGTGCAAGGTATCTTTCTTCGTGCACTTTCTCGATTGCGCCGATGAGTCTGAATCTTGCTGCGATTTCTGCGAACCCTTCAGCTTCAGCTTCTTTTGCGAACGTGTCGTACATATCAGTCCATTCATAGTTTTCACCCGCAGCAGCAGCCACCAAGTTTTCTATTGTAGACCCAATCCCGCCAAGTTCCTTGAACCAAAGTTTTGCATGTTCTTTTTCGTTGTTAGCAGTTTGTTCGAAAAGTTCCGCAATTTGAACGTACCCTTCTTTTTTCGCTTTAGACGCAAAATATGTATACTTATTTCTCGCTTGTGATTCGCCCGCGAACGCACTTTGCAAGTTCGCTTCAGTTTTACTTCCTTTCAATTCCATTTTATATTACCCTCCAGTAAGTTATTGATAATTATTATCAATAACTATTATATCATAAATACAAGCTATTTTCAAGTGTTTTTTGAAAATATTTTTTCTTGGACGAATGTCTTTTTATGCACTTGAGATTTTCACTTGTTACGTGGGCGATATTTTGGGAAAAATAAAGGACAAGTTTTTCAAGCTTGTCCTTTTGAATTCTTATATGTGAACTGCATAATGATATTTCACATAACATCTTGCAAGTTCTTTTTGTTTGCCTCGTTTTTTTATTCGATCAAACTTTTCATCATGTTTTTTTATTCATTCTGAAACTTTTTATTTGACGCAAAATCAAATAAGATATTGATAAATAAATGTATCCTACATCTATTCATGCGATGTTATTTTTTCACCTTCGCATGCCTTTATCATTTACAACTGCATGTCTACTTTCGCATTATGCTTTCGACATTTCTTTTTAGATTTTTTTGTAGATTTTCTAAAAGATTACAGATATTGTGATATCCATACGGATATTATATTCAATTTTTGTTTTGTCTTATGGCTTTTTTGATAACTTTACCACACTGTTTATTACTTATTGTGGACGCATCCACTTTTGTGCTGGTGTGCTATCTGCAAGCCTCGCTTATTTCACAGTACATTGGAAACACCTTCCTTTGTTTGGTTATTGTTGCTGAAATCTGCGATCATCAATTCTATCTCCCGCAGTATTTTTTTGCCAGCTGAATGCTTTTGCATTCTCCCGAATTTTTAATGACAATCAAAAACTCGTCTTGCAGTTCAATTTTGAACCGCTGTCGCAACCCTTTGTTTGCTACCTTGCAAGTTCCCCATTGAACCTTTTTGTGCCTTTCGGCTTTTTTGTTTGTACCTGCAATTTTCACAAATTTCAGATTTGCCAAGCTTTTAAATCACTTGCAAATTTTGTACTTTGATTTTCCTTTTAACAATGTCGACTTTATGAATATTTTTTCTAGGCCTCGTCCTTAAATCAATAGTTTTGTCGTTTTGTTTTTAAGAGTTTCGAAACATCTTTTGTACTTTGATAATATCATATATAAAAAATTTGTCAATAGCATTTTATAAAAAAAATCATAAAAAAACGGCTTTTTTTGAAAAAAACCGTTCTTTTTGTTATATTTTTAGTTAAATTTTTGCTATTTTTTAAAAATTCCAACAAACTTTTCACAAACTTTAACTTTGTCGGTGGAAAATTCAACTTTTATTTACAGCTCTATAATGCATTCGGAAACCTTATCAATAATGATTTCCATTTCTTTTATGATGACATTTTTATCATCGATACAGCTGATATAAATCAGCGCATAAAAACCGCCCAAAAGCAAATCCGCTTGCGTGCTTTGAATGTATTGTGCGATTTTGCCACGCACTTTTTGAAGTGGGGCTTCACTGCAATAGTCTTGGAAAATCACTTTATGGAAAAGTGCTTTTGCATAAAGTGCTTCATCGGCTAGCGTTTCAAAGAAAAGCAATAGTTTTTCTTTTGATGTTTCACCGCCTTTTGCATCGTGATATTCAAATATATGTTTCACTTCTTCTTCGCCGATTGCGTGATACAAATCTTCCAAGTGTCTGAAGTGGGTGAAAAAAGTTGCTCTGGCAACGCCTGCATTTTTGGCGATGTCGGAAACTTTTATTTCGTTTAGACCGTTTTCTTCATATAATCTTTTGCCTGAGTGAAGAATGGCATTTCTCGTGCTCTGCTTTTTCGCTCGTTCCATATTTTTACCTCTGTTCCTTCTTTTGTGTTGGCATTGCCAAAATTTATTTGTTCTCTTAAAAAAATAGTATTAATCAATAGTAAGTAATTTATTTGTCAGTTTTTCAATTGCTTCAGGCGATCCACCAAGCAAGATATGATCTTTTGGTTTCACGATAGTTTCGCCGTCTGGGTTTGTGTTATCCGTTCCGTTTGCGTTTTTGATAAGGATAACGGAAAGTTCGAAATTTTTTCTTGTGTCGATTTGGATAAGTGATTTATTCCACCATTTTTCCGGCGCTTCGATTTCTAGTATGCGATAGTTTGCAGAAAGTTCTGTCATATCGGCATAGTTTGGGTTGATAAGGCGAGACGCCATTTTCTTGCCCATCATTTCTTCGGGAACAACAACAACATTCGCGCCAATTTTTTGAAGTGCGGCTTGGTGCTTTTTGTTTTTAGCCTTTGCAAAAACAAACTTCACGCCCCTATCAAGACACATAAGTGTTATCAAAATGGAAGCTTCAAGGTCGCCCATACAAACGCAAACCACATCGAAATTTCGAATACCAACAGACTGCAACACTTGTTCGTCACTGCCGTCGGCAACGATTGAATGGGTCACAATTTCCGCAAGGCGGTTGACTGCATCTTCATTTTTATCAATAACCAAAACTTCTTTATCCATTTCCGCAAGTGTCGTTGCAAGGGCTGTGCCAAATCTTCCAAGACCGATAACAGCGAACTGGTTGAGTTCATTTTTTGCCATAATTGTTTTCTCCTGTGTTGCTTATTTTTATATAACTAGTTTTGCGCTAGGATGTTTTATGTTCAAGTGATTTTTCTTGTTTCCGCGAATGAAAATAAGTGAAAGACAAAGCGTGCCCAATCTTCCCACCAGCATCACCACCGAAAGAATCACCAGCGACGGATTCGACAAAGTGGCTGTTACGCCCCTTGAAAGACCAACCGTGCCGAAAGCTGAAATAACTTCAAAAATTATATCAGTAAGCGAAACAGCGTTGTTGCCGTGGGCAAGTTCGATTGTGAAAACCAATGTTGTCACAAAGCAAATAACCATCATCGCAAGAAAAACCGTTGCAACCGCTTTAAAGCATATGTTGTTTGCAATTTTTTTGCCACCAAGCAAAACTTCTTCTTCACTTTTTGCACCCGCAACAAAAATCATTATGATAATCAGAAGCGTTGTGGTTTTGATACCGCCACCCGTTGAAGCTGGCGAAGCACCCACGAACATGAAAAATTCTGTGAGCGAAACCGATGCGTGGGAAAGTCCACTTTGGCTTATGCTGGAAAATCCTGCCGTTCTTGGCATCACCGATTGAAAAAAGCTGTTCAAGACTTTATCAAAAAACGACATTTGCCCAAGCGTTAGCGGATTGTTATATTCAAAGATGAAAAACAGCACCCACCCCAACGCAAGCAAAACTGCGGAAATCCCCAAAACTGCTTTCGTGTTTTGTTGAAGGTGTAGCCTTTCTTTTTTTGAAACCCTGATAATGTCAAGCAAAACACCAAACCCAAGCCCGCCAATAATAACAAGCATTGCAACAGTTATCAAAATAAGCGGATCGGAATAGAACATCGTAAGTCCAACACCGCCACCCAAAATATCAAACCCCGCGTTGCAAAAAGCGGAAACTGCGTGGAAAACACTAAGCCAAATTCCGTTGAGATATCCATACCTTGGAATAAAGAACATACTCAGCACAAACGCGCCGAGAAATTCAATCAGAAAAGTGAGTGCCATTATGTTTTGAGTTAGTTTCAAAAGCCCCGTGAGATTGCTGTCTGCATAAACTTCTTGCAAAACTAGCCTATCTTTCAAAGTGATTCTTTTGCCGACAAAAATAAACACCAGCGTCGCGAAGGTCATAAGTCCAAGTCCGCCACACTGAATTAAAATCAAAATAACAAGTTGCCCAAAAAAAGTGAAATTACTAAGCGTATCAACAACCACAAGCCCCGTAACACAAACGGCACTTGTTGCGGTGAAAAGCGACTGCACAAAAGGGAAAAAACTTCCGCTTTTGTTGGAAATTGGCAACATTAAAAGAGTCGTGCCAATGCAAATCAGCGCAATAAAGGTTAAAAATATGAGTAATACTGGAGGTAAACTCCACTTTTTTGACGTCGCAAGTTGATTTCTCATGCCCAAATTATACCACAATCTATTTATTTTTACAACTATTTGCTAAGGAAAAACTAGCAGATAATATGTAAAAATAGCGTTTTGCACGCTATTTTTACTGTTGTTATATCCAATTTGCTACACTTTATACCATATTATTACTCTTTATATCACTAATTCACCAATATAAAGCAACAGCAAGCAATTCCCTTTTCTTCACCGATAATCCCGAGTTTTTCCGTTGTTGTTGCACTGATTGAAACTTGCGATTTATTCACATTCAAAACGCCCGACAAAACAGATTGCATATCGTCAATTTTTGGGGCAATCTTTGGTTTTTCCGCCATTATCATGCAAGAAACACTGACAATTTTTCTGCCCGCTTCATTCATCATCGCAACGCAACGCTCAAGCAAAATCACACTGTTGATACCGCGAAATTCTTCATCGGTGTCTGGAAATTGGTGTCCGATATCCTTTTTTCCGATAGCCGACAAAATCGCATCGCAAATCGCGTGAATCAAAACGTCGCCGTCTGAATGCGCAACCATGCCTTTGTTGTGTTGAAATTCCACACCGCCCAAAACGAACTTTTTGCCACTTTCAAGCTGGTGGACATCGTATCCAAACCCGCATGAATATGAAAGCCCCAAAACATCTTCTGGGTATGTGATTTTGAAGTTGCCCGCGCCACCTTGCACGTATCTGCAATCGTCATAAACAGCAGAATAAACTTGCGAATCATCCGTCAGCTCGTCTTCCACTTTGGAATAGGCATCATACAATCTTGCCATGTTGAAAGTTTGTGGGGTTTGGATTTGCACCACATCCCTATCCACATTTTCCAAAAGCAACGAGCCCTTGTGCTTGCGCATAGTATCCCTTGCGGGAACGGCGAGAACACCGCTTTTATACCGCCTTGCGTGGGTCACGGTTTTTGCAATCTGCTCGCGAGAAACAAATGGTCTTGCGCCGTCGTGAATTGCCACAACCGCGTCGCTGTGAATAGTTTTTGTCACTTGCAAAATCTTCACAAGTCCGTTTCGCACCGATTGTGTGCGAGTTTTTCCACCCACAACAAAAGTTAGCGATGGCGTTTTCATCTTCAGCCAAGAAAGCTCCCACATCTCCCAAAAAATCAGGCGGAATGTTTCTTCGTCCCACGGGATTTGCAGTTCGGGTTTTCTTCTTCTTTTACGCTTTTTATAATAATCGTCAAACTCGCGCTGTGGAAAACAGAAACTTTCATAAAAAAGGTCAGACATTTCCGGCTTGCGAGTTCGCATTATGCCCGAATCAAGGTCGGTTCTGTGCATTGTGTGCCATGTTCGCACCTTTTTTTCGTGCTCCATTGCCACCATATAATTGAAAATATCGTGCAGTACAACCATTTTTTCGCGTGGCAAAACAACCACGGTCACATCAAAGTCGCAAAACTTTTCCACCGCTGTTTTTGAAACACTGCCCGAAAACAATCGCGTGGACATCTTGTCCTTTTCAAACCGCGAACTTGCTCCACCGCAAAGCACAATCGCAAACTTATATTTTCTTTTACCTTTGCCCTCTTCCATATTCTCCCCGCTTTCTACGCAATATTTTATTGCAATGTAATTTTATCGCAATATTTTTGCCGTATATTTGATACAGCATATTTGATACCGTATATTTAATGCAAAAAAAGGCGATTTGAATTTCGCCTTTGTTTTATTCTATAATTTCATACATCTTGTCGGCGTCTTCCTTTTTCACAAAAGGACGCAAGTCTTTCACGATAAACTTCACGACTTTATCGCCAAAAGTTATCTCGCAAACATCGCCAACAACCAACGTTTTCGCCGGCTTAGCAGGCTTGCCATTAACAAGCACACGCCCCGAATCACTAGCATCTTTCGCCACCGTGCGACGCTTGAGTATCCTAGATACTTTCAAAAATTTGTCTAATCTCATTTGTAGCCCCCTTTTGATTGCCCGCCATGCAGGATTTTGATTTGAAGTGCTTTTGGCAACGCTTTTGTAAAGTGAAAAGTGAAAAGTGAAAAGTGAAAATTAATGTAAGCACTTGCTTCGCTCGTGCACTCAATTTTTAAGTCTTTTTTACTAGATAAATTACAACGTGTTAAAGCGTTTGGCTTTTAGTAGCCAAATATAATTGAAATGCATGTAGCGATAGCGAAATGCTTTACCACAATTTTCACTTTTCACTTTTCACTTTTCACTTTAAAAAAAAATCTTCGATTTTTTTTAGTCTCTATTTGCTAACATCAAGAATCTCAAGAACCACAACATTGATGTTACGAAGCTTGCCATGTATGTGAGTGCTGCTGCGTCGAGCACTTTTTTTGCGCCGTCGGCTTCTTCTTTTGTTAGAATTCCGCAAGATTGCAAGTTGACATATGCTCTTTTTGAAGCGTTGAATTCCACAGGCAGAGTCACAAGCGAGAAAATCATCATCGCGCCATAGAAAACCAAACCTGCGTTGATATACATTGTGGAATAAATCCCGCCGATACCAAAGAAGATACCCGCAAACATAATGATTGGGAACACCTTTGATGTGAAGTTGACAACAGGCACCAGCCTATTTCTCACTTTAAGCATGAAATATCCTGATTTTGCTTGTTCAACGTGTCCGCATTCGTGCGCCGCAACCCCAACAGCCGCGAGCGATGTTGAATTATAAACACCTTGCGAAAGTGCAACCACGTCGGTTGACGGATTGTAGTGGTCTGTGAGCGTGCCACCGATTTGCGTTATTGAAACGCCGTATATATTCTTTTTTGCAAGAAGTTCACGCGCCACCATTTCGCCTGAAATGCCGTTGCGATTGCCTTTGCGTGAGTATTTTTGGAATGTTGTTTTAACTTTTGATTGGGCGTATATCCCAAGAATCAAGCCTGGAAGAACAAATAAAATCCCCCAAAAATCATATAAAAACCACATAATTATGTTTTCTCCTTTTTATAGGGCAATGCCCTTTTTGTGAGTTCATAATACCGCATTTTTTTTAACAGAATATAAAGTCAGCAAAAAATCGCGTATTTTTTATATTGTTTTTTGCCAAAATGTCACGATTTATACGTATTTCTCGCTGTATCTGCCATTGAAATCTGTGGTGTGCGTAAATTCATATTTTTCACCACTTGCAATACACGCGTTGATTTTTTCCACTTCGGCATAAAATTTTTCCATTGTTGCATCAATTATTTCTGGGATAGACATGTTGAAAGTTTCACCTTCATGCGTCCAATCTGCCTTTTCAAGGTTCATTACTTTTTCGTTCACGTCATCCTTGAAGTGACACATGAAATACCCCTTTGCACTTTTCGGTTCGGCAATCTTGAAAATCCACTTAAACATGTTTTTATTGAAAACTTTGCCAGAAAGCGCAAGCAATTTGCAACCTTTTTTGATCGCGTTCACAGAAATTTCCTGCATATCTTGGTTTTGCCAAACTTCATAAACCACACGTTGGAAATTCTTGTCGTACTTCATTTCTTTTGTTGGATCGAAAGTTGAAATCTCTTTGCCGTATTCCATTTTGTAAAGCAAAAGGTCGATTTCCGATTCGTTTTGCATGTGGATATACTTGAAATTTTCGCCGTTCTGGAATTCTTCAAGCCAATTTATATACGGGTGGATTGTTGTGTCGCCAAAATAATGAAGCAAAATCCCCAATATATAACCCTTCTTGATTTCGTAGTTTTCATCCGCCGTGTTTTTCAAATCCTCAAAGCACTTTTCAAAAAAATACTTCGGCACAAACCTGTGAAAAGTGTGCCCAAACGCACTTTCTGCCGTTTGCTTGAAAATAGCCGCATAAAACAAATAATCCGGCCCCTCAACCCCAAAAAGCATGCCCTGCATCTCCTTTTCGTTAAGCCCAAGCGCCACTTCCGCCCTTTTGGCAGTTATATAATGTGTTGTGAAATCAGACATAAAACCCCTTTGCGAAGCGGAGCTTCGCTAATTGAAAATTAAAAATTAAAAATTAAAAATTGTGGTAAGCACTTGCTTCGCTCGTGCATGCTATTATTTGAAATAGTTATAGTAGCGTAACTTTTTGATAATAACGATTCTATTATCTTATCTAATAATAGCATGCATGAGCACCGCGAGTGCTTACAATAATTTTTAATTTTTAATTTTCAATTTTTAATTTTAAAGTTAAAAATTTTCAATTTTTAACTTTAACTTTTCTCCAAGCTTAATAAATTGCTCGGTTGAAATTTTTTCGCCCCTGATTTTTTCGTTTATTCCCATTTCTGCAAGGATTTCTTCAACTTGCTGTTTTGTTATTGGGAAGTCGCTTGTCAGGTTGTTTGTCAGCATTTTTCTGCGCATTTTGAAGGCGGATTTCACCACTTTTTTTGTCCACACTTTGTCGCAGTTGTATTTTTTGCGGTCGACGTCTATTCTGACCACCGCAGAATCCACTTTTGGTGGCGGGAAAAAGTTTTCTCTGCCCACCATTTTCACTATGCTCGCGTCGCATTCCAAATCAATTGATACCGAAATACTGCCATAATCGCTTTGCGTGCTGTCTGCAACAAGTCTTTTTGCAACTTCAAGCTGAACCATAACAGAAAGCGACTGCACATTTTCCACTTCTTCAAGGAAAAACATCAAAATCGGCGTTGTGATATAATAAGGCAGGTTGGCAACCACTTTGAACTTGCCAAACTCTTCGAAATCTTCCTTTGGCACTTTCATGATGTCTTGAAACCTAACCTCTACGTTGTCAAACCCTTCAAGCATGTCATCATGAAGCGGTTTCAACGTTTCGTCAATCTCAAAACACACCACCCGCTTTGCCACCTTGGCAATCTCCCGCGTCAGCGTGCCCGCGCCTGGCCCAACTTCGATAACAGTATCATCAGCCGTTATCCCAGCCTTCTCAACTATGTCCGCAAGTAGCGCTTCATCAGTCAAAAAGTTCTGCCCAAACGCCTTCTTCATCCTAAAATTATGCTTCTTTATTATCTCTTTAGCAGATTGCATATTTCTCCTTTTTTGGTTTCTTTCGTGGGCTCTGCCCACACCCGCAAGGGTTTGAAACCCTTGACCCCTATTGGGGACAAATGGTGTTGAAACCTTGTGCGATTGCGAAACAAATTCCACGATAAACCAAACAATGCAACATGAAAAGCGAGAGCTTTTCACATATTTAAATTTTTCTCATATTATTAACCGATAAAAAGGCGAAGCCTTTTTCAGGAATCCCCCAGCTAGAACTGCACCCCAAAATCGAGGTCGAGGGTTTCAAACCCTCGCGGGCGTGGGCAGAGCCCACAAAAAAACTCCCCCAGCTTTAAACCCCAAAAAGGTCTTTCACATTTTCCCTTATTTTTCCAAAAACTTCATCGTATCCGATGTTTTTGATATCGGCGATTTTTTCTATTACTTTATAGGAATATTTTGGATAATTAGTTTTTCCGCGATACCCTTCTGGCGCAAGATATGGCGAGTCGGTTTCCGAAAAGATTCTATCTAGTGGCAAGATTTCCACAGTTTCCACGGCTTTTTTGTTATTTTTGAAAGTGAGCGTACCGGAAAAAGAGAAATAAGCGCCAATTTTCAGATATTCTTTTGCCATTTCAACACTGCCGGAATAGCAGTGGAGCATGAATTTCAGCTTGCCTTTATATTCCTTGAGAATGTCGAAAGTGTCTTGATCGCTGTCGCGCTGGTGCACAACAAGTGGCAAATCGAGTGAAATTGCAAGTGCAATCATATCGCGAAACACCTTTTGTTGCAGAGCTTTATCGAACGGTTCGAAGTGATAATCAAGCCCGCATTCCCCGATTGCGACAACCTTTTTGTTTGTTGCCAAATCGCGAATGACCGACACATATTCAGTTGAAAGTTCACAAACTTCATGCGGGTGAATTCCCACGCACGCGTAGGCATTTTCCATCTCGTTTGCGATTTCAAGGGCGTTTGCACTGTCTTGTTCGCTTGTTCCCGACAAAATCAAAACGGCAACATTTTCATGTCCCGCTTTGATGTTTTCGAGCGCGTATCTGTCGTCGGTTAGGTGACAATGCACGTCGATTGTATTTTTATTTGAGTTTCTATATAAAATTTCTTTATCTATTTTAGCCATAATTTATCTGACTTCGCAACCGCTTGCGAAATCTTTTTCTGGTGCGACAAGTGAAAGTTCACCGTTTTCATCTTCGGCGCAAAGTATCATGCCGTCTGATTCGATACCGCGAAGTTTTGCTTTTTTCAAGTTGAACACGATAACTACTTTTTTGCCAACCATTTCTTCAGGTGAATATGCTTTTGCAATACCAGACACGATTGTGCGAACTTCACCGCCGATTTTTGCAGTAAGTTTCAAAAGTTTATCGGCTTTTGGCACTTTTTCACATTCAATGACTTCCGCTGTCACAAGCTGAACTTTTGCAAAGTCGTCGATTGTGATTTCTTCCTTTCGTTCCACGATTTTTTCTTTTGGCGCTTGCGCAGCAGCACCGATTTCGTCGAGAAGGTCAAGTTCTGTTGGGATGTCTATTCTTGGGAAAAGCGTTTGGATTGCGCCAAGCTTCAAGCCATCAGCAAGCACGCCCCATGTTTTTGCGTCGGCAAAATCTTCTGGCACTTCCAAGCCGAAACATTCAAAGATTTTCTTTGACGTTCCAGAAAAGAATGGCATAAGCATTGTCGCAACAATTCTGATACCTTCGCAAAGGTTGTAGATAACTTCTGAAAGTCTTGCTTTCTTGCTTTCATCTTTGGCAAGAACCCAAGGCGTTGTTTCGTCGATATATTTGTTGAGTTTAGAAACAAACCCGAAAATTTCTGTTAGCGCTTGTGGGATGAGAAGTTTTTCGATATTTTCTTTCACGCCACTGCAAACGGCAACACCCGCTGAAATCAATTCATCGTCGATTTCCGCTTTTTCACCGCGTGCAAGCACACCGCCGAAATATTTTTCGCTCATGGAAACTGTTCTTTGAACCAAGTTGCCAAGCGAGTTTGCAAGATCCGTGTTGATTCTTTGCAAGAGTGCTTCGTTTGTATATGAGCCGTCGTTTCCGAACGGAACTTCGCGAAGTAGGAAATAACGAACAGCGTCAACGCCGTATCTTTCTGCAAGAATATATGGGTCGACAACTTCGTTTCTCACTTTGTCCATTTTTGATTTAGACATCTTGTCGCCACCGATAAGAAGCCAGCCATGACCAAACACGCGTTTTGGAAGTGGAATATCAAGCGCCATCAAGATTGCAGGCCAAATGATTGAGTGGAAACGCACGATTTCCTTGCCCATCATATGCAAATCCGCAGGCCAATATCTTTCGAAAAGAGTTGTATCGTCACTGCCGTATCCAAGCGCTGTGATATAGTTTGTGAGCGCGTCTATCCAAACATAAACTGTGTGGGCAGGGTCGAAATCTACTTCAACACCCCACTTGACTGTTGTTCTAGAAACGCAAATATCTTGAAGACCTGGCTTGATAAAGTTGTTCACCATTTCATTTTCGCGTGATTTTGGGTTGATGAAAAGTGGATTTTCTTCATAAAGTTTCATGATTTTGTCGCCGTATTTAGAAAGGCGGAAGAAATAACTTTCTTCCTTTTCAAGTGAAACTTCACGTCCGCAATCTGGGCATTTGCCGTCTTTCAACTGCGTTTCTGTCCAGAAAGATTCGCAAGGTTTGCAATAGAAACCTTCGTATTCTGATTTATATATATCGCCTTTTTCATAAAGAGTTTTGAAAATCTTTTGAACCGCTTCAACGTGATATTCATCTGTTGTTCTGATAAATTTGTCGTTTGAAATTTCAAGCAGTTTGAAAATATCAACAAGCTCGCCAACAAGCACGTCAACAAATTCTTTTGGCGAAACGCCAGCCGTCTTAGCCCTATCTTGAACCTTTTGACCGTGTTCGTCTGTTCCAGTAAGGAAAAATACATCCTTGCCGTCCATGCGGTGGAACTTCGCAAGCGCGTCGCAAGACACCGTTGTGTAGCAATGCCCCAAATGCCATTTGCCAGATGGATAATAGATAGGTGTTGTGATATAAAATTTTTCTTTATTCAAATCCATGTTTCATACTCCTATGATTTATGTCATATTATAGTGCTAGGGAAATAGTTTGGTTTCTAGATACAAAATTCTGCACCAGTAAAACAATTAAAAGTTAAAAGTTAAAAATTAAAAATTGTGGTATGGCACTCGCGTTGCTCGTGCAACCCATTATTATATAATTGAAAGCACGAGCAACGCGAGTGCATTACATCAATTTTCAATTTTCAATTTTTAATTTTTAATTCGCGTGGGTAAAAAATATACCCTAGAAACCACCGACGTCCTTTTCCTTTTTATAAAAAGCTTCGCCTTTCATTATACCTTATTTCACAAAAAAAGTAAACAAAAACGCAGAAAATTCTGCTTGGGGAGATGATATGAATGTACTTTTTGCTATATTTGTCGGCTTTTCTATAATTTTGGCTATTATAACTTCGCCATCAATGCTTTTATCAGCTGTGGGCACGGCGGGGGCACGCGCGGTGACCCTTTCTGCATCGCTTGCGGGGATATTCGCTTTTTGGATGGGTGTTATCAAAATTTTGGAAAAAACACCCGCACTGAGCCGACTTGAAAGAATGGTTTCGCCAATAGTTTCGCGGATTTTCCCAACTGAAAATGCAGAAATTCGACAGCTTATCACAATGAATATCACCGCAAATATGCTGGGGGTTGGGGGCGCATCCACACCACTCGCCATTTCCGCAATCACGAAAATGAAGGAAAACGCAACGGGCAAATCGCAAAATAAAAGCACGACTATTCCTAGCCGTGCAACTAAATCCATGATTATGCTTTTTGTTTTGAACGCGACGAGTTTGCAAATTTTGCCAACCACAATAATTTCGCTGAGAACTTCCGCGGGGAGCGTCTCGCCCACAAGCATACTTATCCCAACCACAATCGCATCTTTTGTCGCCACGATTTTGGGGGTCGCACTTGTTTGGGCATTTATAAAATGACTATTCCCAAGCGCCAAGCGTTGCGAGAATATAAGCCATTTCAAGACTGCCTTGAAACAGATAAACATTCTTCAATTTTGTGAGTGCAAGAACAGATTCGTATATGTCCCCACGGCTCGCACCCGCCAAAATAACGGGTATATTTTTTTCTGATGCCAATTTGCAGAAAGAAATTATCGAATTTTCGCCGACAGTTTTCACCGTTCCGCTGTGATAGCATTCTATCACGACAGCGTCACAATTTTCAAGGCTGAAAAGGTTGTAGTGGCAAAATGGCACAGACTTCACAACGAGAACATTTTTTGAAAGTTCTCCGCTTGATTCTTGTATTGCTTGGAAATCTGGCAGGGTTTTTTTCCAAACATTCAAGCCGAATTTCGCTTTGTGGAGTTTGTGATTTCTTGAAAAACTGAACTTGTTATCGAAAAAATCACCCACGATTTCATCATCGAAGCTGTCGAAATACCCTTCCGCGCCGTGGCATTGCAAAATCAAATCACCGCGGTGAATCTTGCAATTATCAGTTGGGTTTTCATAAGCCACGAAAACCCCGCTTTCGCACGCGTGCAAAATGAATTCCACACCGCAAGAAAAGTTTGTTCTTCCGTTTGAATGTGGATATTCAAGGGTGTAGTTTGCAGAAACTATCACGATAGGGATTGGAAAATCTTCCAACATCACAGAAAGATAAGCCGACGTGAAGGCAAGCGTGTCGGTGCCATGGGTTAGAATTATCCCCTTATATTTTGATGCGTCGATTTTTTTTACGCTTGCAAGAATGCCTTGCATATCTTGCGAAGAAATGTTCTCGCTGTGAATTTCCAAAGGTGAAAACACATCAAATTCCACTTCCGCCCTGCCTTGATAAAGCTCCGCAATGTTTGTTAGTTTATCAGAATTGAGAGAAATAACGCCAGACCTAGCCTGACTTCCAATCGTCCCCCCAGTTTTTATCACACAAATCTTGTCCATAATAACGCTCCAATGCTGTTTTTTATATTCTACCACATTTGAGTGAAAAATACAACGAGATTTGGTTTGGTGGTTGAGTTTGCGTTTGGTGGTTAGATACAAATTTCTGTGTAGGTCATAATAATTAAAAATTGTGGTAAAGCACTCGCGTTGCTCGTGCATACAAATTTAATATATATGTTTACTGGGTGCACAACAGATGTTGTGTACTTTTTTGTGGGGTGCGTTAGATTTTTGTGGGCATTATGCCGTAGGGGTCGATGCCCACATCGACCCGAGGACGGGTTGGGTGTTGGGTTATATGATAAAAAATGCGAGAAATTCGTTGATTCTCGCATTTTTGTTTTGATTTATATTTGTGTTTTGCACGTTCGCGGGTCGATGTGGGCATCGACCCCTACGGGTTTTGTCCGTCTTGTGGGGCGGGAGAACACATAGGTTCTCCCCTACATTTTGAATGCACGAACAACGTGAGTGCTTTACCACAATTTTCACCTTTCACCTTTCACCTTTCAATTCGCGTAGCACAGAATTTCATTTCTAGTCGCCAAACGCCGCCCTCCCCCTGCTGACTATTTTGCAATTTAAGGTTTTGTGGCAGTATTAAAGGAGGATTTTTTGAGTTTTTTGCCACGATGGCGGGCGTAGATTATATTGGCATATATCAAGCCTGTTATCGGGGCAAAAAAACAAAAAAGTCCCTTTAAGACGGGGCTTTTAAAATAAAAAAAACACGCTCTCGCGTGGTATTGTTAAATATTCAAAGCTTCATTGAATGAATAGAAAAGTTAAATTCTGAATTATTAATCTTGTTTTCCGTTTGGTAAGCTGTGCTTACCTTTTATAGTCCGTAGACTCTGTGTTCATTGCTGAACACC
>JAWXUU010000032.1:0-3552 GCA_044426085.1 Bacillota bacterium
TTTTTTTCTGAAATAAAAACCAAAACACCAAAATGCTTCTTTGGAAACGTATAGTTCAAAGGGGCATTTTTTATGTTTGCTCTTAATATTTTCTTAAGAAACACTTAATCAAAAAGAACTTGAAATGTTGCGGCGGTATGATGTATTATTTTATTATCAAAAGACAAGAGGTGATATATGGATTGGATTATACCGCAAACAGCAGATAGTTTCACAACGGGCATGTTGGTTGCTAATTTAATTTTTGGGGGACTGTTATTCTTTGTTTATTTTAACCAAAATTTTCATATGATATTTGGTTTGTTTTGCAGAGAGAAAAAATATAAAAAGGCAGGAAGTCAACATAAGTTTGGATATCTTATTTGCGCTCATAACGAAGAAGTGGTGATTGGGGATTTAATAGACAGCCTCAAATCACAGAACTATCCGAGTAGTAAGCAAAAGATATTTGTTGTTTGTGATAACTGCACAGATAAAACATTTGAAATTTGCAAAGAAAAGGGCGTTTTTGTTATTTGTAGAAATGACAAAAGTAAAATCGGAAAAAGTTATGCACTGGACTTCCTTTTGAAAAATATAATTTCTCAAAGCGAAAATTCGGATATTGAAGCGTTTTTTGTGTTTGATGCAGATAATATTTTATCGCAAGATTTCACGAGCGTGATGAACGATATGTTTGATAGCGGTGTGAAAATTGGAACAGGCTTTCGCAATTCAAAAAACTATGATTCAAATTGGAGAAGTGCAGGTGCTTCACAGTTTTTCTTGCGAGAAATGGGACTTATGCACAAATCGAGATCGAGATTGGGTCTTTCCTGTTATGTTTCGGGAACAGGATTTTATGTTTCTTCAGACATCTTGCAAAAAATGAATGGCTGGAACTATAACACTATGACGGAAGATTTAGAATTTTCTATTGACCAAACAATAAAAGGTGAATTTATCGGCTATGCTATTGATGCAGTTTTTTATGATGAACAACCAATAAAAGGCAAGGATTCGTTCAATCAACGTATGCGTTGGACAAAAGGTGCATATCAGTGTGGCAGAAAATACCGCAAGCAGCTTTTGACTGCTGTTGCAAAGAATAGAAGTGTTGGGAGTTTGGAACTTCTTATTCACACTTTGCCACTCCCAGTCATAACTCTTCTTTGGAACTTTGCAATGCTTATAATCACTGGTATCCATTCGATATATGCAAATCTTGGACTTGAATATTTCATCACAAATGGACTGTTCGTGTTTATGGGTACTATAACAATTCTTTTGGGGATATCTTTTGTTCATGGGCTTGCGACTTTTGTGAACACTCGCAACAAAGTGCATTGCAAAAAATCCAAAGCACTTTTATATTGTTTGACATTTCCCATTTATATGTTAGAATTTCTTTATATAAGTATTGTGGCGGTGACAGCGAGAGTAACATGGAAAAAAGTTGACCATAATGTGAAAATGAAAGACGTGAACCTGAAACAGAAAAAAACAATAAAAGCGTAAGAAATGGGTGAAAAATGAAAAATATATTGATAGTTGATGATGAAAAAGATATAAGATCGGCGCTGAAGATTTATCTTGCGAATGATGAATATAGCTTTTTGGAATGTGAAAATGGAAAAGAGGCAATAGAAATTTTGAAAAGCAGCAACGTTGCTTTGGTGATTCTTGATATCATGATGCCAATTTTGAATGGGCTTGAAACGCTTGCTACACTTCGTGAATTTTCCAACGTGCCTGTGATTTTGCTCACAGCAAAAAGCGAGGATGTGGATATTATCAAGGGGCTAAACATGGGTGCAGATGACTATATCAAAAAGCCTTTCAACCCACTTGAGGTGATTGCAAGGGTGAAATCTCAGCTCAGAAGATATGTTGAGCTAGGCGGAAGTGCGAAAAGCGAAAACACGCTTTGTGTGGGCGGTATCATTCTTGATGATAAGCAAAAAGAGGTTGCGGTGGATGGCGAGCAAGTTGGTCTCACGCCACTTGAATTTGATATTTTAAAACTGCTTATGTCTAGCGAGGGCACGCTGTTTTCCCCAACCGAAATATATGAAAAAGTGTGGAAAGACACATCGCTTGGTGGCGAAAACACCGTTGCAGTCCACGTCAGGCACTTGCGTGAAAAGATAGAAATCGACCCAGCTAACCCGAGGTATATAAAAGTGGTTTGGGGTCGTGGCTATAAAATTGATAAGAAATGATAAGGGGTGATAGAATGAAAGAAAATAATAAAAAATCTCAAATGCTTATAAAGGCACTTATAATATTGCTAGCAATAATCGTTGGCGCAGTCAGCGTGTTTGGCGCATTTCTTTGCGTGTATATGGAAAACAAAAACTACTTCTATTCTGATGACGTGACGCCAGTGTTGCAAATTGAATTTTCCGACCAAACTAGATATGATTTTAAATATATGCTCAACAAACATTTCAACGGCGATGATGAAATAATAAACAAATGGACAGAAACAGACGACTATGAAGTTTACTTCGACACTTTCAATATTGAAAGTGCTGGCTATCAAGATTTGGCAGTTTCTGGCAACGCTTTTAGTTATCAAATGAGCTATGCCTTAGAAGAAATTTTCTATTGGAACGATATTGAAGTGGGTGGCGAGAAGATAACATATGAAGATTTTTGCAAGAGTATGGGCGTGCCTGAAAGTGCTGTTGTGACAGCAAATGTTTTGATAGACACAAATTTTAGTCACGGCAATCTTGAACTGCTTTGGAAAACTACAAATTGGCTTTTTGAGCAAAAGGCGAATATTTTGACATTGACCATAGTTGCACTCGTAATGTTTCTAGCATTGCTAGTTTGCGTGTGTTTCCCTGGTGTGAAGTCAGAAAGGAAAGTGACTTTCTTTGATAAAATCCCAATAGATTTCACTGTTGTTTTCTTTATCTTTGCCTTTGCGATTGGAATTGCATTTATTAGTGACCAGATATACTATCTAGATCTTAACTACGATATATTTGGATTTATAGAGGTTGCAATAGCCTCATTTATAATCACACTTTTAGTTGTGTCTTGCGTTGCCTATATTGCAAGAAGAGTGAAACTTAAAAGAATTTATAAAGGCTCGATTTTGTGCTATGCTGTAGGATTTGTGAAAAAGCACTATAAAAAAGTGGTGGACTTTGCAAAACTTAGCTACCAAAACGCAAATATATTTTGGCAAGTTGTTCTTGTGTTTTTGGGATATGGAGTTATCGCACTCGTGGTGTTCACGATTTTGTTTGGATATATCTCTTTCCCAGTCAAGTTTTGGTTGTGGCTTGTAATGATGGTGTTGTTCTTGCCAATCCTGATTTTGCTCGTTATAAACATGAATGGTTTTTATGAAGGGATAAAAAAACTTGCGAGTGGCGACCTTGAAAGCAGAGTTGAAACAAAGCATATGAAGTTTAAATTTAAAGAATCCGCAGAAAACCTCAATGCTGTCAGCGGAGTGGTGGAAAGCGCTGTGGGGGAAGCACTCAAAAGCGAAAGGATGAAAACCGAGCTGATAACAAACGTTTCCCACGATTTGAAAACTCCGCTAACTTCAAT
>JAWXUU010000023.1:0-19366 GCA_044426085.1 Bacillota bacterium
GGGTTATTGGTGGTTTTGCACGGGCACGGGTCGATGTGGGCATCGACCCCTACGGGGTGGGGTCGCACGGTGGTTTTACATTTTATGGGCGGTTTTGCACGGGCGGCGGGCGAACACATGGGTTCGCCCCTACGGGTTTTTTCCCACAACCGCCCCATTCCGTTTTGAAAAAACGGATAGTTATGATATAATCTATGCCGTGATGTTATTTTGCGCTTACAATATTATATATTTATATACGTCACGCTGAAAATTGATTGAAAATTTTTGATATAGGAGAAATTATGACTGATAAAACGAAAGATATTTTGCTTTCTCTTTCCTTGCTTCTTGCGGGGGTTATTTGGGGCATGGGGTTCATTGCGGTGGAATACGCGCTTCGAAGTGGGGTTTCGCCCGCCATTATCAACGCGATTCGCTTTTCTGTTGCGGGGATTTTTGTTGCGGTGGTGTTTCGCAAACAAATCGCGACTTTGACACTTCACGAATTTAAGCTGGGTATTATCCCCGGGCTTTTCATGATGGGGGGATTTTTGCTTCAGGCGACAAGCCAATCTTTCACCAATCCTTCGAATGTGGCTTTCATCACTGCGTTATACATCATTTTTGTGCCGATTTTTTCCAAAATTGTTTTGAAACACCGCATTGGGCTTCAACGCATTATTGCCGCGATTATCACTTTTGCGGGGATTGGCATTCTTTCGCTTGGGTCGATTGAAACTGGTACGTTCGGGGTTGGGGAGATTCTTGCGTTTTTTGGCGCGGTGGTTTTCGCCATGCATTTTATTTCGCTTGAAAAACCGTCGCGCGCGGTTTCGCCCGTGAAACTCACTTTCGTGCAGATGGCGGTGGCTTCCGTCGCGTTCTGGATTTACGCGCTGGTGGCGGATTTCGACAGCTTTGCCAAACTTTCAGAAGTCGACTTGCCGATGGCGGTGATTTCCATTTTGTATCTTGGAACTTTTTCAAGCTTCGGCGCTTACCTTATTCAAACAAACGCGCAAAAACACGTTTCCGCTTCGAAAACCGCGATTCTCATGAGCACAGAATGCCCGCTTGGAAGCACTTTCTCCGTCTGGTTCGGTTTCGATACCTTCACGATCTATTTGCTTGTCGGAGGAGCAGTGACCATGGTGGGGGTGGTTCTTACGGAGGTTAGGCTTGGGATGTTTGATAAGGTGGAAAGGAAGGTTGGGCTTGATGGGCGATGATTGATACAAAATTCTGCACCACTTTTTTTAAAGTGAAAAGTGCGGAAATTTGATGATGGGCGAAACTACAACATAAACACACATAAAACGAAAAAAAATATAGGAGCGACATATTATGAGCGTACTTTCTATTGTTAATTTGACACACTCTGCTAATGGGCAGAATTTATTTGAGGATGCTAATTTGGATATCAACAACGGCGAGAAGGTTGGGATTGTTGGGCTTAATGGGGCGGGGAAGACTACTTTTATGTCTATTCTCACGGGGCATCTTTTGCAGGATTCAGGGGAGGTCAAGTGGCTTTCTTCTGTCAAGTGGGGATATTTGGACCAACATGCCAATATCGACCGCAATCTTACCATTATGCAATATCTTGAAGGCAGTTTTGCGGAGCTTTTTGCGCTGAACGAACGCATGAACGCTATGTATATGAAAATGGCGGAGGAAATTTCTGAATCGGAGATGGACGAACTTATGGAAAAGGCTGGCAGAACCCAGGACAGGCTTATGGCGGACGGCTTTTACGAAATCGAAACGGAAATCAAAAAGGTCGCAACGGGGCTTGGGGTTCATAACTTCGGGTTCGATACTATGATTTCTACCCTTTCGGGTGGGCAACGTGCGAAAGTTATTCTTGCTAAGCTTCTTATCGACAAGCCAAGTTGCATGCTGCTTGACGAGCCGACTAACTTTCTTGATATCGAACACATTGATTGGCTCAAGAAATACTTGCAGGATTTTGACGGCACTATTATCATTATTTCGCATGATACAGATTTCTTGAACGCGACTGTTTCGCTTATTGTGAACATTGAAAATCGCAAAATCACGCGATATCCTGGCAATTATGACCAATTCACTTTGCAACGCGAAAACAACGCCAAGCAATATGAAGAGGCGTTCGCGCGCCAACAGCGTGAAATCAAGAAGATGGAAACTTTCATTTCTAAAAATAAAGCGCGCGCCGCAACGGCGGGTATGGCGAACTCGCGCCAAAAATTGCTCGACAAAATGGATGTGCTTGACAAGCCACGTCAGGTTTATGAAGCGGAATTCACTTTCCCCTACACTGAACTTGTGGCAAAAGAAATGGTTGTTGTGAAAGATTTGGAAATTGGATACAACAAAAAGGCGATTTTGCCGAAAATTAACTTCCAACTTTCCAGCCAACAAAAAATTTGGATCAAAGGCACGAACGGGATTGGTAAGTCCACGCTTATCAAGACGCTCGTGGGGCTTTTGCTGAAAATCACTGGCGACTTCAGCATTCACAGCTACGCGAAGATTGGATATCTTGAACAGGATTTGAACTTTGCTGAATGTACGCAAAATCCGTCTGGATACTTAAACGATTTGTTCCCAAGAAAAAATACGCGCGATATCAAGGCGGAACTTGCCAAGGTCGGTATCAAAAATGAACTCATGATGCGTCAGCTTTGCAATATGTCGGGCGGGGAGCAAGTGCGTGTGAAACTTTGCGCGCTCTGCCAAGAAAGTACGAACGTCTTGATTCTTGACGAACCGACAAACCACCTTGACGTGCTCGCAAAAGACGCGCTTAAAAAAGCTCTGCAAAAATACCCTGGCACTGTCATCCTCGTAAGCCACGAAATCGGCTGGGCAGATGATATTTGCGATGTGGAATTCAATATTGCGGATTAGAAATCGAAATAATTAAACACTCGGAGGTTTTATCATGAATATTCAAATATATGGAAGAAGCAAGTGTTTTGATACTAAGAAGGCGCAGATGTTTTTCAAAGAGAGGCGGATTGCTTTTCAGTTTGTGGAGATTGATCGCTTTTCTATGGGAAAGCGGGAGCTGGAAACTTGCGCGCGGGCTTGCGGGCTTTATGAGCTTATCAACGAAAAATCGCCACTTTATACTTCGCTCAATCTCGACAGAATGCGTGTGCCCGATTTGATTTGTAAAACTTTGATTGAAAATCCAAAGGCGCTCAAAACGCCTATCGTGCGAAATGGTAAGTTTGCAACCGTCGGATTCAAACCTGACGTTTGGAAAACTTGGGAATAAATTTATAAAGGGATTTTTGAACTTATAAGGAGAAAATTATGACTATTGTTTTATTATTTGCGACTGTTGTTATGTGCGTTGTCAGCTTTTTTGCTATGCTTATTGATAAAAGGCGCGCAATCAAGGGCAAGTGGCGTATTCCTGAGGCTACGCTTATTGGGCTCGCGTTCTTCATGGGCGGGATTGGCGAGTTTCTCGGCATGAAAACTTTCCGCCACAAAACTAAGCATTTGAAGTTCACAATCGGCGTTCCGCTTTGTATTCTTTGCAATGTCGCCGTGCTTACATGGACTTTTA
This sequence comes from Bacillota bacterium, assembly GCA_044426085.1. Taxonomy (GTDB): domain Bacteria; phylum Bacillota; class Clostridia; order Christensenellales; family CAMQZB01; genus JAWXUU01. Next base: position 3,545 of record JAWXUU010000023.1, read on the forward strand.
TGACATTCGGGATTTGATTTTTTGATTTTTATTCTCGATTTTTGCAAATTTGTGCATACAATATATATAATGTAAAAAAATCAGCAAAGTGCACCTTAAAAGGGTGCACTTTTTAGATAAAAATCTATTTTGGTACGTTTTCCTTTTTGTATTGCAATTCGCAATTTTCTATGTTATAATGTGAACAAAAAACAACGCGTGCGACCTGAATATAAGGAGACAAAGATGGCTAAAGCAAATAAAGACACTAAATTTAAAATTCTCGAAATCGACCCGTGGCTTTCTGACCACGAATCAGATATCAATCTTCGCATGTCGGAATATACCCGCGTGAAACAAACTCTGCTCGGCAGAAAAAAAATCACGACTTTCGCTTCGGCTCACCACTTGCTCGGGTTTCACAAAACTCGCGACGGTTGGTTTTATCGCGAATGGGCGGATAATGCATACGAACTTTACCTTATTGGCGACTTCAACGGCTGGCAAAAGACTCACCCGCTCGCAAGACGCGATGACGGGCTTTGGGAAATCTTTATTCCCGGCAAAAACACTCTTAAACACGGCGATAAAGTCAAAGTGAAAGTTGTTTCTCAGCTTGGTGAAAACGATAGGATTCCGCTTTTTGCCAAACAAGTGGTTCAAGAAACCGACAACTCGTTCACGGCGCTTATTTGGGACGATTCAAAATCAATCAAGGTCGCTCCGCTAAAACAAATGCCTAAAGAACAGCTCATTTATGAATGCCACATTGGTATGGCGCAAGACGCTGAAAAACTTGGCACGTTTGACGAGTTTGTTGAAAACGTTCTGCCAAGAATTGCCGATCTTGGTTACACTGCAATTCAAGTTATGGGGGTTATGCAACACCCTTATTACGCATCGTTTGGGTATCACGTTGCCAATTTCTTCGCCGTTTCCAACTGGTTTGGCGATCCAAATGGGCTTCGTCGCTTGATTTCTGCTTGCCACGAGCGTGGCATTGCGGTTTATATCGATATGGTGCATTCTCATGCTGTCAAAAACACTGCGGAAGGGATTAACCTTTTCGACGGAACTGAAGGTCAATTCTTTTCTGGCGACCACCCACATTGGGACAGCAAGGTGTTCAATTATTCCGATCACCGCGTTTTGTGGTTCTTGCTTTCTAACCTTAAATACTGGATTGAAAGTTTCGATTTCGACGGGTTCAGATTCGACGGCGTGACTTCTATGCTTTATTCTCATCACGGGATTGGGTCTTGCTTTATGCAATACTCTGATTATTTCAACATGTCCACAAACATCCCTGCGATAACTTATTTGCAACTTGCAAACGACCTTATTCGCGCGATGAAACCTGAAAGCGTGACTATTGCGGAAGATATGTCTGGCATGCCGGGCATGTGCTTGCCGATTGAATACGGCGGTATTGGGTTTGATTATCGCTTGAACATGGGCGTGCCTGATATGTGGATTAAGCTCACAAAAGATACAAAAGATGAAGATTGGTCTATTTCACACATATATCACGAACTCACAAGTAAACGTCCGCAAGAAAAGGTTATTTCTTACACAGAATCACACGACCAAGCACTTGTTGGCGACAAGACACTTATTTTCAGACTTGCTGATAAGGAAATGTACGAACACATGAGCAAAGGTGATAACAACATGATTATCGACCGCGCGTTTGCACTTTTCAAAAATATGAACCTTGCAACAATGGCGCTCGCCGACGGCTTCTTGAACTTCATGGGCAACGAATTCGGTCATCCCGAATGGATTGACTTCCCACGCGAAGGCAACGGCAACAGCTTTAAATACGCTCGCAGACAATGGCACCTTGCAGATGACCCTAATTTGAAATTTTCTGAACTGCTCGCATTTTCCAAAGATGCAGTTGCAATTTGCAAAGAAGCGGGAACTTTCTCGGCTTCTCCTGAAGTGAAATTCTTCCACGAAGAAAAGAAAATCTTCGCTTTCGAAAAGAACGGTTACATCTTCGCTTTCAACTTCAGCCCAACTTATTCCGAAACAGAATTTTATATCGGCGCTGGCGAAAACGAAGTGTTCGAATGCGTGTTCACTTCTGATTTAGGCAAATACGGCGGTTTCGCAAGGGTTGAACAAGGCGAAAAATTCTACACTTTCGAAAAATACCAAGGAACAAACCAATTCGGCTTCCAAACATATCTGCCAGCAAAATGCGCATGTGTGTATAAGAGAGTGTGACAAATCAACGCGTCGCGTTGATTTGTCAATTAAAAATTAAAAACAGGCTTCGCTCTGCGAGCTCGATAAAAATTAAAAATTGTGGTAGGCACGGGAGCAAAGCTCCCTGTGCATTCAATTATTAGATAATACAATAGGAGCGTTACTGTTAAAAAGTAACGCTCCTATCATCATTTCAAATATAGATTGCACGAGCACCGCGAGTGCTTACCACAATTTTTAATTTTTAATTTTTAATTTTTAATTTTAAATTTTCTGTTTTTAATTTTCTGTTTTTAATTTTCTGTTTTTAATTTTACTGAGTCCGCAGAACAAAACCAATTTAGTAAAGCTTCGTTTTGCTAAAGTTTACTTCCTCCAACGAGTTTTTCAAAGAAATTTACGGCTATTGGTTTGCCTTTGGTTTCTCTTCTTTCCACTTCTATGTCTTCGCTGTTCAATATTGCGATTTCGCTTGTGTCGGATATGATTGCGATGTCGTACGGCATTTTCACATAGCTTGCGAAGATTATTCTTGCGGAGTTTTTCAAATCGCAAATCTTCACACCTTTTCTTGACCTTGCGAGCGGTTCGATTGTTGAAAGCACCACTCTTTTCGCCATTGCGAAGTCTGTCACAACCACGATTTCGCCACCTTTGCCAACAAGACCTGCAAACACAACAAAATCGTCGCTATCAAGGTTGATACCCTTGACACCTGTGGAAATTCTGCCCTGAGTTGGCACATCATCAGTTTTCGCATTCAGCACCATACCTTTTGAAGAAACGAACAACATATTTTTGTTTTCGCTGAATTTTTCAATCGCAACAATTTCGTCGCCATCTTTAAGCTTGATTGCATCAAAACTTTGGTTTCTTACGACATAATCACCGCAAGTTGACTTTTTCACAAGCCCAAGCTTAGTGAAGAACACAAACTCGCCATCGGCATTTTCGCCGTCGAACACTATCATTTTTAAAATTTCATCATCATCTGATAGGTCTTTCACCACGTTTGAAACCGCCACTCCTTTATCTTTCCACTTGGAAACAGTGATATCTTTAGGGGACAATTTCACGCATCTGCCTTTTTTTGTGAAGCAGTATATCACATCAGTTGTTTCGCCAGAAACAACATCGGCATAAACGTATTCTTCATCGCGAGTTTTGTTTTCTGTAAGCGACTTTTCAAATTTCATGAATTCAGACTTAGAGGCCCTTTTGAAGTTGCCTGAAATTGTTCTTGCAATCACATAGTCCATAACGACATCGTCGGTGTGGTCTTCTGTTTCAAGTTCTTCCACATCGCCAACGATAACACTTCTTCTGCTTTCGCCGTGAGTTTTTTTGATTTCTAGGATTTCTTCTTTAATCACTTCAAACTGACGTTGTTTTGATTCCAAAATACCTTCTAAACTTGAAATCAAAAGCACGAGTTCTTTGAGTTCTTCTTCTAGCTTATAAATTTCAAGAGAAGTGATTCTTGCAAGTCGCATATCCAAAATGGCTTGTGCTTGCCTATCTGAAAGTGAGAATCTTTCCATAAGGTTGATTCTTGCCGACTTGGTGTTTTCGCTTTTTTTGATAATTTGCACCACTTCGTCGATGTTTCTTACCGCAATCATAAGCCCTTGCAAGATATGCGCGCGTTCTTTTGCGTTCGCAAGGTCGTATTTTGTTCTTCGCACGATAACATCAACTTGGAATTCCACATAATGGCGGATGATTTCCATAAGCGAAAGCGTTCTTGGCTTGCCACCCGCAATCGCAACCATATTGAAAGAAAAACCAACTTCCATATCGCTCTTTTTATACAGTGCTTCCAAAAGTGCTTTTGGATCGTAATCTTTCTTGACTTTTATAACAACGCGGATATTAGCATCAGATTCGTCAACTATTTCCGCTATGCCACCAAAGATACTTGCTTTATCTTCTTTCAGATTGTTGATTCTTTGGAGCATGTTTGATTTGTTCACTTGGAAAGGAATTTGGGTGATGACGATGTTTTTCTTGCCCGCATCGCCGTTTTCGATGTGGGATTTTGCACGGATTTTAACCTTGCCGTTGCCCGTTTGATAGGCTTCTTTCAACGTTTCATCAATGATATAACCACCCGTTGGAAAATCTGGACCCTTGATATACTTCATCATATCGTCAAGCCCGATTTGCGGATTATCGATATATGCAACCACACCGTTGATAACTTCCGAAATGTTGTGTGGCGGAATGTTTGTCGCAAGACCAACCGCAATACCACTAGCCCCATTCACGAGTAAGTTTGGATATCGCCCTGGCAAAACTGACGGTTCAAGCATGCTATCGTCGAAGTTGTTTTGGAAATCCACTGTGTTTTTATCAAGGTCGCGAAGCAATTCCATCGCGAGTGGTGCAAGTTTCGCTTCTGTATACCTCATTGCGGCAGCACCGTCGCCATCGATAGAACCAAAGTTGCCGTGACCCGAAACCAAAACCCCACGCTGTGCCCACGGTTGCGCCATTCTCACCATAGCGTTATAAACCGAACTGTCGCCGTGCGGGTGGAACTTACCAAGGCAGTCACCCACGATTCTCGCGGATTTTCTTTGTGGCTTATCTGGCGTCATGCCAAGTTCTAGCATTGTATATAAAATTCTTCTTTGAACAGGCTTCAAGCCGTCTTCCACCCTTGGGATTGCCCTGTCCATAATAACGTATTCTGCATACGGTATCATGGAATCATGCAACACTTCTTCCATTGTTTGGGTAGTTATTATTTCTCCTCTTTTTTCGGCAGATTTCACGCTTTATCCTCCCCACGTTTAAGCCCAGAATAGCTTTTGAACTCGTCTTCTTTATTAAAATTGCAATTTTCTCTTATATAAAACTTTCTCGCACCGCCTTCTTTGCCCATGAGTATGGCAACGAGCCTTTCTGCTTCGGCGAGCTCTTCAATGCGAACTTGCACAAGCGATCTGTTTTCTGGATCGAGAGTTGTGTTTTTCAACTGTTCGGCAGACATTTCGCCAAGCCCTTTATACCTTGTGACATGATAGCCTTTACCCGCTTTTTTTGCGGAAACAGCAAGTTCTTGTTCGTTATAGCAATACTCTTCAAAGTTGCCTTTTGACACGCGATAAAGCGGTGGTTGCCCAATATAAACATGCCCACCCGCAACAAGTTCACGCATAAAACGATAGAAAAACGTGAGCAAAATTGAGCGAATGTGAAGTCCATCTTGATCGGCATCGCTCAGAATAACCACTTTGTGATATTTCAAATTGGCGATGTTGAAGTCTTCACCAATGCCTGTGCCAAGCGCAGTGATTATGCTTCGAATTTCTTCGTTTGCAAGCACTTTATCAATCTTTTGTTTTTCCACATTAAGCGGTTTTCCGCGAAGTGGGAGTATCGCTTGGAACTTTCTGTTTCTGCCTTGTTTGGCTGTGCCACCCGCACTGTCCCCTTCCACGATAAACAATTCGTTTTCTTCCGCTTTTCTGCCTGTGCAACTTGAAAGTTTTCCGACAAGTTCGGAAACGTCAAGGGAGTTTTTCGCCCTTGCAATCTCTTTCGCCTTTTTGATTTGTGCACGTTCCTGAGCAGATGCTGTGGCTTTTTTCACAATTGCATCACAGACAGAACCCGATCCGCGCATGCTGAAAAATTCCATCATCTTGGAATAAACGATGGCATCTGCCGCTGGCTTTGCTTCCACATTGCCAAGCTTGGTTTTTGTTTGACCTTCGAACTGAACGTTTTTCATTTTGAGCGACACAATCGCCGTCATGCCCACGCGGAAATCTTCACCCACGAACACTACGTCCTTTTTGGATTTATCTTTGCCACCGCCAGTTTTGCCACTGCCGTTTGTTTTCATATATTCGTTAAACGCTTTTGTGAAACCGCTTTTGAACCCTGTTTCGTGCGTTCCGCCTTCCATGGTTGGGATGTTATTCACATAAGACAAAATGTTTTCCACATAATCATCGCTGTGGAAAATGGCACATTCAAGAAGTATGCCGTCCTTTTCGCCTGTGAAATATATTGGTTTTTGATAGAGGTTGTCCTTTGATTCGTTAAGATAGCAAAGATAATCCGCAATGCCACCCTTGAAAGTGAATTCGTCGCATTTTGCGTTGCCTTCAGAATCGAAATCTTTTTTGCTTGAAAGCGTTATTTTCACACCCTTATTCAAAAATGCAAGCTCGCGCAATTTCTTTTTGATTGTGCTGTATGAAAATTTTGTATCAGAAAAAACTCTGTCATCAGGCAAAAAGCTGACAACAGAACCACTCTTTTTGGATTTATCAGGAGTGCTTGAAAGTGGTTTCACCACCGCGCCCGATTTGATTGTACCTTTTTTCTTGCCGTCGATTGAGGCAAATTCCATATCGTATTTTTTGCCTTCTTTATAAACGCTGACTTTCAACCAACGTGAAAGTGCGTTTGTCACCGAAGCACCAACGCCGTGAAGTCCGCCGGAAAATTGATAGTTTCCATCGCCAAACTTGCCACCCGCATGAAGTTTTGTGAACACCACTTCAACGCCCGACATTTTAAGTTTTGGATGAATATCCACGGGAATACCACGTCCATTATCTTCCACCACCGCAGAACCATCCGCGCAAAGTTTCACCGAAATCACACTTGCAAAACCGTTTGCAGCTTCGTCGATTGCGTTATCCACAATCTCCCACAAAAGGTGATGAAGCCCGTTCACACCCGTTGTTCCTATATACATACCAGGTCTCATCCGAACGGCATCTAGCCCTTCCAAAACCTGCAAATCTTTCGCATCATATGCTTTAGCCATATTTCCTCCAACTGTCTTTGTTATTCTTATATATTCTTATATATTATACCACTATTGCCCAAAAAAATCAATGGGTAAAATTCATAAAAATTCATGGAAATCACAGAATTTTGCTACAATTTGCCGATTTGGTATATTTATTAATTTTTATGCATATAAACATTATTCAATAAATCAGCGTGTATAGTTTTTATAAAAATTTGCATATTATTATAGACAGATTATTTTTTATTGGAGGTAGTATGGAAATGAAATGCGTTGTGCTTTGCGGTGGTGGAACTGGCGGGCATATTTATCCCAATTTGGCACTTTATGACGATTTGAAACCCTTTCGCAGGGTTTGTTATGTCGGTTGCAGTGGTGGCATGGAAGAAGAACTTTGCGGTGGGTTGGGGATTGAGTTTTTCGGCATTTCCGCACCAAAGTTTAGGCGGAGTTTCACACTTAAAAATTTGCAACTGCCCTTTGCGCTTTCAAAAAGCGTGAAGGAAACCAAAGTTCTGCTTCAAAAGCTTAACCCCGCCGTGATTTTTTCGAAAGGTGGATACGTTTCTCTTCCCGTGTGCCTTGCGGGGCTTTCGCTTGGCATACCCGTTTTAAGCCACGAATCGGATTTATCGCTTGGGCTTGCAAACAAGATTGCATATAAAAAAGGGAGCACGCTTCTCACGGCATTTGCGCCGACAATGGCGGGAAAAAAGCGAGTTCTGCACGTTGGCGCTCCGCTGAGAAAGGGGCTTTTTACAGATGTTAAAATGATAAATCAAAGCGTGAAAAGCAATGGGGACACCTTGCAGAAATTGCTTGTTATTGGTGGTTCGCAAGGTGCAAAAGCAATCAACGATGCGGTGATAGAAAATTTGCCCGAACTTTGCACTCAGTTTGAAATAACCCACATAACGGGGCGCGGGAAAATGCCAAGCCACGATGACCTTGCACGAATGTTTGCACATCTTAGGCCAATTGCGCTTGCGACCATGCTTGAAAGATACCACCCTTTTGAATACGCCAGCGATATGGGTAAAATTTATCGAAGCACGGATATCGCGATTTCAAGGGGTGGCGCAAACGCACTTTTCGAGCTGTTGCAGTTTGAAATCCCCACACTTGTTATACCGCTTGAAAAAGGTTCGCGTGGTGACCAAGTGGAAAACGCGGAATATTTTTCACGCGAAAAGCTTTGCCACACCCTTGGGGAAAATCACACCTTTGCACTTGTTGAAAGTCTGAACAACCTTTGTGAAAACTCGCATAAAATCAAACAAAACATATCGCACAGAAAAATACAAGAAAGTTTTGACGGCAGAGCCAACATTGTGAAGCTTATCCTTTCGCATTGAACCCACGCATCAAAATTGCAGACAAGTTTCAAACACGGATAGTATAATTCACCACCAAAAAGAGCAAGATAGAAACACATGGTTTTCTTTGATATGAAAAATATTTCAAAAAAGGATACACGATGAATTCCAGAGTTGAAATCTGTGGTTTTTCCACCGAAACGCTCCCAAAACTTTCCCACAAGCAAGCGACCGAGCTTCTTATGCGGTATAAGTCGGGCGACCCACTGGCAAAGGATGAGTTTATCATTGCAAATCTTCGGCTTGTTCTTTCCGTTATCAAACGATTCGCATCTTGCAAGGAAAATATCGACGATATTTTTCAAGTGGGTTGCGTGGGGCTTTTGAAAGCCGCGCGTGGGTTTGACACGAAACATCAAGTGCGATTTTCCACTTACGCCGTGCCCATGATTATGGGTGAAATCAAAAGGTATCTACGCGACAACACCGCCGTTCGCATTTCGCGGTCTATTCGTGACACTGCTTATAAAGCATTATCCGCAAAGGAACTGCTGGAAAAACAGCTGGGTAGAGAAGTTTCCAACGCGGAGATTGCAACGCAGATTGAAACGCCATACGAAGATGTTGTTTTTGCCCTTGATGCAATCTGTGATCCCGTTTCCCTTTACGAGCCGATATACAACCAAAGCGGTGACGTTATTTTGCTTATGGATCAAATTGGCGATAAGAAGTGTAGCGACACCACTTGGACACAAAACGCTTGCCTTTGCGAATGCATAAACCACCTTTGCGAAAAGGAGCAAAACATTTTGAAGCTTAGATACTTCCAAGGCAAGACGCAAATGGAAGTTTCCAACGAAGTTGGCATTTCCCAAGCGCAAGTTTCCAGACTTGAAAAAACCGCGCTGAAAAAGATTAAGGAGGCGCTCAGCTAGCCTTTCTCTTATTTAGTGCACCAATTTTCCCACACCCGCATAGTATATAACATCAGTCAATATTTTTAAAAATCCAAACATGCGGGTGCGGGACCCAAAAAAATATACATACCCGTCCCCAAAACGGAGGTATTATGAATTGTTTTTCTAATAACGGTTGCGATTCTTGTTCGCTCTTGATTCTGCTTCTTCTTTGCAGTGGTTGTGGCAATAACAGCTGTGGTTGTGGCGAATCTACTTTTTCTAGGTCTGGTTGCGATTGTGGCTGTGGCAGTGGTTGCGGTTGTGGCAGTGGTATTTCAAACATCATCTTGCCATTATTGTTGCTTTCTTGCTGTTGTGGCGGTGGCAACAACAGCGGTTGCGGTTGCGATTGTGGTTGCGGTTGCAATCACGACGAGTTCTGATAGGCACAAAAAGAATGTGAAAGAATGTACAAAATCGTGCAAAGTTGTGAAAGTTGTGCAAAGTTAAAAACTAGCACGAACCAAAAACAGACAATAAAAAAAGGGCGGAATGCCCTTTTTTTATTTTATATACTAACAAACCAAACTTAAAAATTTTGATAAGTTTTCACGTTATTTATTCACTTGCTTTTGCAGTTTTGCGATTATCTTTTTTTCTAGCCTAGAGATATAACTTTGCGAAATGCCAAGTGTGTCGGCGACTTCTTTTTGCGTTTTTTCTTCCCTGCCAAAAAGTCCGAACCGCATTTCTATTATGTATCTTTCGCGTTCTGAAAGTTTTTTCATCATTCCTTCAAGCTGTTCGAATTGCGCCTTATCTTCCACTTCATCGGAAACCACCGCCCTATCACTTCCCAAAATATCGGCGAGCAAAAGTTCGTTGCCTTCCGTGTCCACATTCAGCGGTTCTTCAAGGGAAATTTCCCCCTTATATTTCGACGTCTTGCGAAGATACATTAGGATTTCATTTTCTATGCAACGCGAGCAATATGTGGCAAGCTTGATATTCTTTTCGATATTGAAAGATTTCACACCCTTAATAAGCCCAATCGTGCCCACGGAAATTAAATCTTCGGGGTTTTCTTTGGTGTTTTCAAACTTCTTCGCGATATAAACCACAAGTCGCAAATTGTGGGAAACAAGCAAGTCACGCGCGTTTTTATCACCGCTTTTCGCAAGCCACAACAACCCTTCTTCCTCCCCCTTTTCAAGGGGCTGCGGCAGTTGGTTAGTTCCGCAAATATACAAAAGAAGGTTGCGTTTTCCAAATAATCGCAGATATATTCTGTATAAAACAAGCCTAATTTTTTTCATATAATCCCCCATTTTAAAACAACATCGGCGAAAGTAAAACTTTAAAATCACCATTAAATCTGCACCTTGAAAGTGCAAACGCAACATCCTTTTCACACAAAATCAATTCGCCTTTTTCGGCATTTTCGCCCTTCTTATTTTCGCTGTTCACATTTTCATTTATTTTATAAACTTTCACGCTTTCCACATTGTAAACATAAAGGAAATCACCGCCCGAAGCTGTGTCAATACCAACCTGTCCCCGTGGCTTTTCGCCCTTGAAAAAGCTTGCAAAGTTTACGTATTCTCCAACCAAAACACCGCGCAAGTCATCGCCAAACACAAGCAGATTACCGCTATCAAGAAAGGCAGAAGTCAATAGGGACGTACATTCATTGCACATCTCGATTGTATATGTATACTCGTTTTTGACACCGTTTGCACTAAATATGTATATGCACCGCTTGGCGAATATATAACCCGCGAATATCACGCCAAAGATGATTCCCGTGGGCACGCTTGCAACTGTTTGCAAAACACCGCTTGCGACTGATTGTTTCAGATATAAAAGACCCATGGCACCACCCCCGATTGTGAAAGTGAACAGATAAAAATTCAGCAGTGTGCGTTTGAATTTCTCTTTGCCAAACGCGACAAGCGTCATGCCAACGCTTACTGAAATCTTAAGCAAGAGCATGGCGAAATTCGGGATGTCTAACGTTGCAACTATCGCAATCAAAACACCAATCACGCTGGCAAGCAACCCGCGCCAAAACTTCAGTTTTCGCTTTTCCTGCATGCCACAAAGATACAAGATTATGTAGTCTATTATCAAATTGTCCAGTATCACCACTTCTATATACACAAGCATTTTTTCACCCTTTACAGTATACAAAATCACCGTGCGCTTAAACTTCGCTTTTTGTCGAGCTTTGTTGTTTGTGTGGGTGTTTGTGGGTGTGGATGTGGGAGTGGGAATGGGTGTGGGGGGAGTGGGAATGGGAGTGGGTGTGGAGTGGGTGTGGAGTGGGTGTGGAGTGGGGGGGTTTGTGGGCTCTGCCCACGCCCGCAAGGGTGGTGACCACCCTTGACCCTTATTGGGGGTGGATTGTTGGGAGTTTTGTTTGGTAAAAAGGCTTCGCCTTTTTGCAAGTTGGGGGGTGGGGGTTGTGAATTTGAGTTTTGGTGGGTAAAAAGGCTCTCGCCTTTTTATTGGGCGTGGCTGGGGTGGGGTGGGCTCGGACGTTGGGGATAGCTTGCAGAATTTGCTTTTCTACTGCGTCAAAAATGGGTTGCGGTCGCGTACGTGAGTACGCTTGTCGCAACCCTATATTTTTTCCTTGTATAAAAACAAATTCTGCCACCAAGGCTACCACTTCTGCAATTGGGCACGAGTGCTTTGCACCGTGCTGGGGGCGAAGCCGTTGGCTCGCCCCTCAATATTTAAAACGTGGTGAAGCCGTTGGCTCACCACCCCCGCAAGCCGAAAGGCTTGCAACCAACAAATTGAAAAATTCCACACAAGACGAAAGCTTCGCTTTCGCTTGCACCCCAAATAATTGAAGCGACCCCAAAGGGGTCGCCCCAACAGCGACGAAATATAAAGTGGGGCAAGCAGCTCCGGCTTAGGATTTTGGGGAATTTTTGCCACGAAGGTGGGCGCAGATGATATTGGTATATATCAAGCCCGCATTCGTGGCAAAAAACCCCAAAAGACAAGCCCGAGCGGGGCTCCGTGTGACCCATAGGCAAAAAAAAGAAACCCTCGCGGGGTTTCGTTTTTTTGCCTATGGTGTCACACGGTTTATGTCGCGTGGGAACAGACTCGCAAACCTCACGTTAGGGAAATTCAAGAGTTTCATTGTGAGTCTTTCAAGACCAAGACCGAGTCCGCCGTGTGGTGGGACTCCGTATTTATGAAGCATTAGGTATGTTTCGAAATCTTCGATGTTCATACCGAGTTTTTGCATTTTTTCAACTTGCATATCATAGTCATGAATACGTTGACCGCCAGTTGTTATTTCCATACCTCTGAAAAGAAGGTCGAAAGAAAGAGTGTACTCTTTGTCGGCTGGGTCTTCCATTGCATAGAATGGACGTTTTCTTGATGGATAGTGCGTAACGAAAATGAAATCTGAACCGAGTTCTTTTTTTGCGTATTTAGAAAGCAAAACTTCTTCTTCTGGTTCGAAATCTTCATAATCCGCGATTGGACGTTTGAATTTTTTAGAGATGAGTTCTTTTGCATCCATGAATTTGATAACAGGGATGTTATCAGCGCTAGGCATATCAATATTCAGAAGTGCAACTTCTTTTGCATATTCTGTTTTGAGAAGGTTCAAAATATATTGAAGAGCACCCGCTTCCATTTGCATGATATCTTCGAAACCGTCGATAAAGCCCATTTCGAAGTCCATAGAAATATATTCGTTCAAATGGCGAGACGTGTCGTGTTTTTCAGCACGGAACACTGGCGCGATTTCGAAAACTTTTTCAAAAACGCCAACCATAGTTTGTTTGTAGAACTGTGGTGATTGAGTAAGGAAAACTTCCTTGCCGAAATAATCAAGCTTGAAGATGTTTGAACCACCTTCAGCACCCGCAAAAACGATTTTAGGGGTTCTGATTTCTGTGAAGTCTTGAGAAGTCAAGAACTCTCTGAATCCGCGTGCAATCGCTTCTTGAACCTTGAAGATTGCTCTTTCTTTTGGGTTACGAAGAGAGATTGGGCGAAGTGTTAAGTTTGTATCTAGTGGCACATCAAGTTTCTTTTTGTTGATTGTGATCGGCATCATTTCTTTTGGCTGAGAAACAACTTCGATATCGTGGATTTGAAGTTCAAATCTGTCGGTACGAGTTTGGTCTTGAACGATTTTGCCAGTCACGATAACTGATGCGTTTTCAACAACGTTTTCAGCTTTTTCGTAGCCCGCGAAATCTTTAGACATAACGCATTGCACTTCATCTCTTGAAGTTCTTAAGATAACAAACGCAAAGTCGCTCATTTCTCTTATTCTGTGAATAATACCTTTGACACAGCAAACTTCGTCAACGTGGTTTGCAAAATCGTCGAATTCAACATAGCTTTTTGCTATGTTACCAGTTATATTTTCCATTACATTCCTCCAACCAAGATTGGTTATTTTATCTATTTTATTATCGTGCACTTTCAAAATTCCTAGTGTTTAATAATGATTACTGATTGATTATATCACGCACCAATTTTTTTTTCAAGCAAAAAACACTAAGTTTCTATTCAAATGCTAGTACCATTTGATTTTTATGAACTTTTTTAACTTTCTTGCCAGTGAAAACATCTTTCACTGACCTAGGAAGAGAAATCGCGTCGCCACGATTGACACACACAAACATTTTTTCACCGCCGTTTGTTCTTTCAAAACAAACGCTTCTGTCGCTGATTTCATGCAACATCAATTCTTTAGAATCGAAAATATCGCGACTTCTTAGCTCGCCAAGCTGTTTGAAAAACGCAGTGAATTCTTCATCGATAATTTCAAAATTCATGCAACGGCGATTGAATGGATCTGTGTATCCCTGCATAAGATTTTCGTCGCCATAATAAACCGATGGCACACCAGGGAGGGTGTAGCTTAGAAGATAAGCCATTTTCACAAGCTGTTTGCCAAGCGTGATTTCTTCATCGGAAAGTGAAATTTCCGACATCACTTCACGCGTCATATCGTTTTGCTTTTCACCCGCAAGTGCCGTGAGAATTCTCGCACTGTCGTGGCTTGAAAGCATGTTCATTGTTTGCAACAAGTTGTGGCTTGGATAATTAGAAACCAAATCGATAATCTTTTGCATGAAATATGCAGAATTGCCCTCTCGCACAAAATCGATGATACCGTCTTTCCAAACATAGTTCATCACACCGTCGAGAAGATTTTTACTGAAATATTGTCTGCGCGTGCCGTAGGCAACCTTGTTTGACGCGTCTTCCCAAACTTCGCCAATCAGAAACGCACCTTCAAATTCACGCACTTTTTCTGTGATAAAGCAAAGCACATTATCGGGAATTTCGTCAACTACGTCTAGGCGGAAACCTTTCACGCCCATTTTTGCATATTTTTCAATAACACCACCCGCACCGCAGATGTAGTTTATATAGCTTTGTTTTGATTCGTTCACTTCCGGCAAGAGTTCTATGCCCCACCAACACGCGTATTCTGTTGGGTATTTTTTGAAGCTGAACCATTCGAAATATTCTGATTTTCTGTCGCGGTATGCACCGACTTTTTTGCCGTGCTTTCCGCTTTTGTTGAAATAGATACTGTTTTCGCCAACGTGGTTGAAAACGTGATCCATGATGATACTGATGCCGTTTTCATCGCAAGTTTTCACGAATTCTTTAAACTTTTCTTCACCGCCAAAGCATTCATCTACCTCTTTGAAATTTCCAACATCGTATTTGTGGTTGGATTCCGCTTCATAAACTGGGTTGAGATAGATATATTTCACACCAAGTGATTTGATATAGTCTAGTTTTTCTGTTATACCTTCAAAGTTGCCACCAAAATGGTCGTTGTTTGGCATTATGCCGTCCACAAAGTGGAAATATGGCTCGCCACCCCAATCATCGCGATTCACACCGCCAACTTTTTTATATCGCTTGCCACCAATGTTGAATCGGTCGGGGAAAATTTGATATATAATACCACCGCCAAGCGAAGGAGTTTTTACATCGTCTGGATAAACCGTGAGCTGGAAAGAATAATGCCCGTTGATTTCCGTGCGATTGTTTTTATACTTTGTTATGTGCTGAGTATATCCACCGTCGAAATATGAGAATGAATAATAATAAATTCCACGTTCAACAGGCATATAATTGCAAGAATATATGTCGTAGTCGCCATCTTTTCCAACCTTATGCATATGAATATTAACAAAATCATTAAGCCCGTCTTTCGTTATTGAAAAGTGCAGACCTGTGCACACGGCTTCTCTTAAAATCTTGATATTTATTTTCAGCGACCTGCCAATCATCGCACCGCCAACTTCCGAAACAAATTCCCTTGTCGTCGGCATGAACACTGCAAAATCCTTCGTTGTCTTCTTCATATAAGTCTCTACCTCGCATTTATATTTTCTAGTCTTTTTTATTTACATCAATTTATATATTATACCACAAAGGAGAATGAGTTGCAATAGGTAAATGAAAAATGCGAATCATTTTTCAAATTAAAAACAGAAAATTAAAAATTAAAAATTAAAAATGATAGATTGTCAAATTAAGTGCAACACTTTTTAAAAGTATTTGCGAGAAACTCGATAGGCGACAACCAACCTAAGCGTTTTCGTGGTCTATTATTTATGAGATCTACAAT
>JAWXUU010000033.1:0-3106 GCA_044426085.1 Bacillota bacterium
CCCAACGAAATGAAAGAGTTTTGGGCGTTAGCATGCCCAGTTTGTTGATTTCATGTGTTTCCTCTCCGAGAAAACACATGAAAGTAGGCTGTATCATTTTTTTACTTTTGATACAGCCCCCTATTGCCATTTTAAATAATAGTATGCACGAGCCGAAGGCAAGTGCTTTACCACAATTTTTAATTTTCAATTTTTAATTTTTAATTTTAATTTGATTGCTTCGCAATCAAATTAACCCGTTTTTCCATGTTGTTTTTCTTTGTGGTAGGATTTCCATTCCGCAGGCTTCTAGTTCTTTTTCTACTAGGTTGATGCTTTCGCCAGACCAGCCGTATGAACCGAACGCTAGACCTGTTCTGCCTTTTGGTTGCAAGCCTTTCATATAGCATAGGAATGCTGAAACTGTTGGCATCATTTGGCGGTTCAAAGTTGAAGATCCAACTGCGATATATTTTGCACTTGTACATTTGCCCATTGCGATTGAATAGTGGACATCGGAAAGTTTGTAAACTTCTACGTTCAAGCCTTCTGCTTCCCAATCTTTTTTCAATTGTTCTGCCATGAGCTCTGTTGCGCCCCACATTGTGTCGTAGATGATAATCGCTTTTTTCTCGTCGCACACATTGTTTGCATAATCGACATATTTCGCGATGTATTTTGAAAGGTCGCCACGCAAAATCAAGCCGTGTGAAGGGAGAATCATTTTGATATCTAGCTTAGATGCAGCTTCGATGATTTTCAAAACTTGCATGCCAAACGGCAACACGATATTGCCATAGTAATTTTCCATGCAATCTTCAAGGAAATCCGCTGGAACTTCATCGTCGAAGTGGAAATCACTTCCGTAATGCTCGCCAAATGCATCATTTGAAAAGAGCATTTTTTCTTCCGCAAGATACGTGCACATAGAATCAGGCCAGTGCACCATTGGCATTGGCACGAAGTGGAAATTATACTTGCCTGTGCAAAGCGTGTCGCCCGCTTTCACAGCTTGCATTCTGCTGTTGTCTAGGTGATAATACCCGCCAAGTCCGCGAATTGCGGCTGCTGTTGCGATGATTTTTGCGTTAGGCGCAAGGCTCGCAACTTTTTCGATTGAGCCAGAGTGGTCTGGTTCGATATGGTTTGTGATGATATAATCAATTTTTTCAAGCGGACAAATTTCGCTTATGTTGGCGATAAATTCGTCGGTGAACTTACCCTTCACATTGTCGACAAGAGAGATTTTCTCGTCGATGATCAAATATGAGTTATAAGTTGAGCCGTATGGTGTTTCGTAGCCGTGGAAGATTCTAACTTCTTTATCCACAATCCCAACTGAATAGATGTTTTCAGCAATTTTGAATGATGCCATATATATATCTCCTTTAGTATTAGATTCTAATTAAAAGTTAATGATATTTTTTCTCATTAATCGCTTTTATTGTATCATATATGCAGTATAAATACAAGGATTTTAAATGCTTTATGTTCTTTTTTTGGCAAAAATCCCCGCTGAAATTGCGGGGATTTGGGGAAAATAATGTGTTTGGGAGATAGCTTGTTTTATTTTGTGAAGTAGTCGTTAGGGTCTACATATTCACCGTCTTGAGTGAGTTCGAAGTGGACGTGGATTCCTTCTGCATATTCAGCGTATGCCGACTGCGATGTTTGACCGATCACGTCGCCTTTGGAAACTGTGTCGCCAACTGAAACCGTGATATCGGAACCAAGCGACATATATGTGGATTCAAGCCCGCCTTCGTGGGAAATCACAACCACACCGCCGTTCAAAATATCGTTGGTGATAACTGAAGTTACCACGCCGTCATAACACGCCATAACATCGCTTGCAACGTCTGTCACATAATCAATACCGCTGTGCGTTTGCCATTGGTTTAGCGTTTGCGAAAACACAAATCCGTCCATTGTGTAGTCAAGCCCAACCGTTGCGCCCACCACCGGAACGAGAAGTTCAATCGGGTCTGCTGACGTTTCAACATCTGTGCTTGTTTCCACGTCGGCATCAACGTCGGCATCGGCATCGGCATCGGCATCTTCTGTTATTGTTGGCTCGGTTGTTGGCTCGACTGTCGGTGCGATTGTTGGCGAAACTGTTGATTCCGGCACAACATACGTCGTGTCTGACGTGTTCACGGCAATCGCCACCATCACGCCGATTGCGATTATGCATGTGCCGAGTAGCACATAATAGCCATTCTTTTTGAAAAAGAGTTTGCATTTTGAAATGAATTGTGAATTGTTTTTCATGATTGATTGTTCCTCCATGTTTGAGTTGTTTTTATTTTTGCGGATTTTATAACCCTTACTTTTGCTTTTAAAGTCTTGACAGCTTTGGTTTTTTTATACACAATTTTTTTATTTTTTTAAAACCCAACATCTATCATTGGATATCCTATTGTGGTTATCCCGTCGCTTTCACCAACCTGCAGATTGACTTTCTCGCCCGAAACATAAACATAGGTTTCAAGAATTGGCGAATAGTAATACTCAACTGTGTCCCCATTGATTTCTTCGCTTAAAACAAACGACGCATATAAGTCGCTAAGCACATCTTCACCGTTGCTAGTTTTGATAGAAAAGCGTGAATATTTGCAGTTTGCCAGCACCTTCATGACCTCTTTGTCATAGGTGAAAACACTCTCCGTTTCTTGAATATAAAGTGCGTCCACTTTGGTTTCCACTTGCATGAAAATCGTGTTTTCAATCGGCAACTGAAATGTGTTCAGCCCAAGATAAAATATAAATACTAATAAAAATAAAATTAATCGATTAAATAATCTCATACCACCATCCGCCTTGTTTTATTGATTATAGACAGATTCAAAAAAGTTATACATGAAGTTTTGGAGAGTTGGGAGTTTGGGTTTATGGGGGGTTTGTGGGGGGTTGTTTGTGGGGGTTGTTTGTGGGCTCTGCCCACGCCCGCAAGGGTGGTGACCACCCTTGACCCTTATTGGGGGGTTGGGGTTTAGAGTTTTGGGGTGTGAAAAGGCTTCGCCTTTTCTGCGGGTTGGGATTGGGGTTGGTAGTTTTGATTTTGGATATGTGAAAAAGCTCTCGCTTTTTCTTCGGGGGGTTTTTTTTTGGGGGGGGTTTGGGGGGG
>JAWXUU010000002.1:0-191665 GCA_044426085.1 Bacillota bacterium
TGTGCGTAGCGGTTCATGTTGTTTTCCCCCAATGGTCGGTTTGGTCACTTTCCATTATAAAGGATTTCGGTGTGAATCGCTATTCTTTTTTAGGTGTTGCACTTAATTATACAATCTATTCTTAATAATTTAGAAAATAATAATAATGGATGGATTCAAACAATTAACGATAAAATAAAGGAGTGAACGTCGGTCTATTAATAATTTTAACTTAAGGTAGACTTGCGTGTTGTGTGTTTTATTTATAAATGATTATAGTAAGGCGAATAAGTGATGTAGCAACATGACGCGACTATGACGCGAATAGCAAGTATTGCGAGAAGCAATATATCCAAAAGTGGAAAAACAAATAAAATATATCCACATTTTACGCATAGTATAACCACGAATTAAACTTTCCGTGAAGAATGGGAATAAAGTAAAAAATCCCCGAAACCCGCATGAACAAAGGGTTTCGGGGGTTATTTTTTGCTTTGTGATACGTTTTTGATACGTTTTTCAAATTTTTTCGTTATTCGTGGTTGCTTTTTGACTCATTTTTTGCTATTTTATCCACGTTATTTTCAGTGATTTATATTATGATATTTTAATTATTTTATGCATCTAGAAACTCTAGTTAATCTGTGTATTTTGTGTTCTCTCAAAAAGTTAATGAGAGTGCCATATCATCTTCGTGCGAACAGACCCCGCTGGAAACATAAAACCCGACAAAGAAAAATCCACTGAACTTATCCGCAGAGCAGTGGCAACAATAATGGCACTTGATAGAGCCTTGCGAAATAGAAATACAGAAGGCGTATATAATAATCGTGGGATATTGATTTTGTGAGGAAGTATAAACTAGCACCGGGGGAAACAACAAAATACATCTTGACTATTTAACGATAATGATATATACTATCGGTGACTACACATAAAGTGTGGATTATTTATATAATAGGAGAATGGAAATGAAAAACAAAAAGTATATTATAGCGTCAGCAATAATTTTGTGTAGTGTAGTATTTTTCTTTGTCATTATGTCGCAAAACAAAAATGATTGCGATACTCTTGAAAACAGAGAACTCAGATTAAGAGAAATTAGCAATTTAGGGGAACTTACTACTATTAGTGAAGAAATAATCATTGATGAATATATTGTAAGTGGCTATACGACAAAGAATAATCGATATGGATTGGCTATTTTTGAACCAAATGGTGATGGGAAGTATCAATTTCAGTCAAATACGACTAGAGAAAATGATAGTTTAGTTTTGGAAATAGCAATTATTAATGGAGTAGATTATAATATATTTTGGGCAAACAAGCCTGATTTAGACTATGCAGAAATCACATATACAGTTGAAAATAAGATTGACGAAACTATCAAAATCGATGCACAAGATAATCAAATTATTTATATCAAATCGCCTGATAAAGATTATAATGTTGAATATATTTTTGTTGATAAAAATGGAGTACGACACGAAGGGTATTGAATAAAATGAGCATAATACGAATAACAAAATAACAAACACAAAGAGTAACTAGAGCAGTTGCTCTTTTTTCATGCCAAAAAAAGGAGAAAAAAATGGGAATATTCAGAAAGAGAATACGAGATAAACCAGAAGTGCGATCGAGTGAACTTGATGAGTTTATTCGTGGAGAAGATTTGCATGGTGGGGTGAACAGCGGTGTGCGAGCCCCAAACTATCAACTATGCTTTAGCCCAGCGTGTGGCGAATAAAAGGCTAACTTGCAAAAAATATTCCAAAATTAAATGACCCAAAATCCTAAACAACTGCACAAAAACAAAAACCCTCCGCCCCCACTACACAAAATCCTGCATGCACACCCGCAACCGCTTTTTAGTGGATAATTCGTCTCCAATAATAGCCCTATCAAACAAAGACAAAGGTGGAACAGCCGAAACAAAAAAATATGCGAAACAGAAAAGCTTGCAAATTATAATTTTGACATAAACGCAATTTTTAAATCATGTAGCCATCGAATAAAAACTGCAATAAATCAAATTTTGGTATTTACATAAAAGTAAATTTATGGTATAATAAAAAATAAAGAAAATATAAAAATACGTATGGAACAGAGAATTGGAGGACTAAATGATAACAGGCGAACTAAGAAATAAAATAGACGGACTTTG
Source organism: Bacillota bacterium (assembly GCA_044426085.1). Classification (GTDB taxonomy): domain Bacteria; phylum Bacillota; class Clostridia; order Christensenellales; family CAMQZB01; genus JAWXUU01. The sequence continues at coordinate 2,144 of JAWXUU010000002.1, forward strand.
GGACATTTTTGCAGCGGGCGGACTTGTGAACCCACTTGACGTTATCGAGCAAATAACATATCTGATGTTTATTCACGACCTTGACAAAGCAGACAACACAAAAGCAAAAGAATCCGCAATGTTGGGGCTTCCATTTGCAAGCATATTTGCCAAGGAAGTGGAAATCGGCGAACGCAAAATTTCAGGCGAACATCTCAAATGGTCAGTTTTTCATGACTTCCCAGCAGGCAGAATGTATTCAACAATCCAAGAAAACGTGTTCCCATTCATCAAAAGCCTGCACGGCGAAAAAAACAGTGCCTATTCCAAATATATGGACGACGCAATCTTCAAAATCCCAACCCCACTTCTGCTTTCAAAAATAGTCGTGACACTCGACGAAATCTATGAAAAAATGGAAAGCGTGCACGAAGCAGATATCAAAGGCGACGTCTATGAATACCTACTTTCAAAAATAGCCTCAGCAGGCAGAAACGGGCAGTTCAGAACCCCTCGCCATATCATCAAAATGATGGTGGAAATGATGAATCCAACCCCACAAGAAACAATCTGCGACCCAGCATGTGGCACAAGCGGTTTCCTCGTTGCGTGCAGTGAATTTTTGAAAGAAAACAAAAAAGAAGAAGTGTTTTTCAACAAGCAAAACAGAAACCACTATATGAACGAAATGTTCACAGGCTTCGACATGGATAGAACAATGCTCCGTATCGGCGCAATGAACATGATGACCCACGGCGTGGAAAGCCCTTTCATCGAATATCGTGACAGCCTATCCGACCAAAATCCCGATAAAGAAAAATATTCACTAATCCTTGCAAACCCACCATTCAAAGGTAGCCTCGATGCCGACATAGTTTCCGCCGACATCCTGAAAGTTTGCAAAACAAAGAAAACAGAACTGCTGTTTCTCGCACTCATGCTAAGAATGCTCAAAATCGGTGGCAGATGCGCTGTGATAGTTCCCGATGGCGTCCTTTTCGGCTCTTCAAAAGCGCATAAAGACATCAGAACAGAAATCGTGGAAAACCACCGCCTAGAAGCCGTGATTTCCATGCCAAGCGGAGTGTTCAAACCATACGCAGGAGTTTCAACAGGAATTCTAATCTTCACCAAAACAAACCACGGCGGAACAGATAACGTCTGGTTCTATGACATGCAAGCGGATGGTCTCAGTTTGGATGATAAACGCTCAGAAGTGAAAGAAAACGATATCCCAGACATCATCGCAAGATTCAAAAACCAAGACGGCGAAAAAAAAAGAGCCCGCACGGATAAATCTTTCTTCGTTCCAAAATCTGAAATAGCAGAAAACGGCTACGACCTATCAATAAACAAATACAAAAAAACCGAATACATAGCAGAAGTCTACCCCCCAACAACGGAAATCCTAGCCGATATCCAATCCCTAGAAGCAGAAATCGCCCAAGGACTAAAAGAATTGGAGGATTTGTATGAGTAAGTTGCAAACAACTTCTTTTGAAACAGTTCTTGAAGATTCGACAAAGTTTGGAACAAAAATACCGAAAGAGCGGTATTTAAGTGTTGGATTATATCCTATAATTGACCAAGGAAAAGAGTATATAGCGGGATACACAAATTCTGACAACGGATTATTTGAAAATATCCCTGCAATTATTTTTGGTGACCACACAAGAACATTAAAATATATAGATTTTCCTTGCTATTTGGGTGCAGATGGTGTAAAGTTACTTACAGTTAGAAATTATGATTTTGATTGTAAATATCTATATTACTTTTTAAAAAATGTTAAAATTATTGATGCAGGATATAACAGGCATTATAAGTGGTTAAAAGAAGTTATGATACCAGTTGAAGCTAAAGAAAGACAAAAACGAATAGCAACAGAACTAGATAAAATCACCGACCTAATATCAAAACGAAAATCCCAACTAGAAAAACTAGACCTGCTAATAAAATCAAAATTCACAGAAATGTTCGGAGCTCCGATTCTAAATGTAAAACAATGGAAAATTGTTTGTGTTGAAGATGTTGTTTCGGTATTCGTCGGGATAGTTATAAAGCCATCATTGTATTATTCATCTACAAATAGCGGCATCAAGGCATTCAGGTCTTTGAATGTTGGTGAAATGAATGTTGAAAATAAAGATTGGGTTTATTTTACGGAAGAAAGTAATAAATTGAACAAAAAAACTATACTTGAAGAAAATGATGTGTTAATTGTTAGGACTGGTGCGCCAGGAAGAGCGTGTGTTGTGAAAGAGCCTTATGTTGGATGTAATGCGATAGATGTAATAATTGCTAGAGCACAGATAGAGCGAGTTAATCCATATTATTTGTGTGCATTCACTAATTTTGATCATGGCAAATTGCAGATTAATGATGGAATTGGTGGAGCTGCACAGCAACATTTCAATGTTGGTAAATACAAAAAAATTAATTTATATTTACCCCCAATCGAACTACAAAACCAATTTGCTGAATACGTGGCGAGAGTAGAACAAACAAAAGAAAAAATGCAAGCAGGACTAGAGCAACTAGAAACCCTCTACAAAGCTCGCATGCAAGAATACTTTGGATAAGGAGACCCCCCATGACAAACTTTGATTTTTTAACCAAAGACCCACAATTTAATAGTTTTGCTGAGGTTGCGGTGAATGCGGAGAAATTGTTGCATATCGACATGGAAAGTTCGGCAATCAACTGCCGTCGCGCTATGGAATTTGCTGTCAAGTGGATGTATTCTGTGGATGCAGATTTAAGCATGCCGTATGATGATTCCCTTGTGTCGCTGATTTCAAACGAAGATTTCAGGGAAGTTGTTGGGCAAAACATGCACAAAAGGCTGAATTTCATTCGCAAGGTTGGCAATGATGTTGTTCACTCGTCAAAAAAAGTCAAGTTTGAAGAAGTTTGCATGTGTATCAAAAACCTCTTTATTTTCCTTGACCAAGTTGCGTATTTTTATGGCGACAACTATGAAAAACCCGAGTTTAGCGTCAAGCTGATGGTGGCAAAAAAGAAAGCGGAAATCAAAAAGTCGGCAGATTCGCTAGACCTTGAAAAGCTAATCAAGGAAAACGAAACTCTAAAGCAGCAGCTAACATTTCGCCGTGAAGAGCAAAGCAAAACATATATCCCTCAGCCACTTGATTTGTCGGAATATAAAACTCGCAAGCTTTATATCGACGTGACTTTGCGAGATTCAAACTGGGTGGAAGGTTCAAACTGGCTGAATGAAGTGTGCGTTGAAGGCATGCCAAACAACAAAGAAGAAGGCTATTGCGATTATGTGCTGTATGATGATAAGCACGTTCCGCTTGCCGTTGTGGAAGCAAAGCGCACTTGTGTTGATGTGGTAAAAGGCAGGCAACAAGCTAAGCTTTATGCCGATTGCATAGAAAAGCAATATGGCAGAAGACCCGTGATTTTTCTCACAAACGGATTTGATACCAAAATAATAGACGGGCAGTATCCCGAACGTGACGTTGCAAACATATATTCTAAGCGAGACCTTGAAAAACTTTTCAATCTAAGAAAGCTGCGCACGAGCCTCAAAAACATTGTTGTAGACCCAAATATTGCGGGCAGATACTATCAAAAAGGCGCAATCAAGGCTGTTTGCAGTGCATTCGACCAAAAGAACCGCAGAAAAGCGCTCCTTGTTATGGCAACAGGAAGCGGAAAAACAAGAACTGTTATGGCACTTTGCGATGTTTTGCTTCAGCATGGCTGGGTGAAAAACATTCTTTTCCTTGCGGATAGAACATCTCTCGTCACTCAAGCAAAGCGAAGTTTTGTGAATTTACTCCCTGATTTGGCTGTGGCGGATTTGTGCAAAGATAAGACTGGATATAATGCTAACTGCATTTTTTCCACGTATCAAACAATGATGAACTGCATTGACGAAGTGAAAGACGAACAAGGCAAACTTTTCACGTCAGGGCATTTCGACCTCGTTATTTGCGATGAAGCACATAGGTCGATATATAATAAATATAAAGATATTTTCTCATATTTCGATGCACCACTCGTGGGGCTGACGGCGACACCAAAAGATGAGATAGATAAAAACACATATGAAATTTTTGAACTAGAAAACGGAAACCCAACATATGGCTACGAACTTGCCCAAGCAGTGAAAGACGGTTATTTGGTGGACTTCGTTTCCGTTGAAACATCTTTCAAGTTCTTAACTGACGGCATAACATATGAAGATTTATCAGAAGAAGAAAAAGCAGAATATGAAAGCAAGTTTGCCAGCGAACACGGCGAAGTTCCCGATTCAATCTCAGCATCAGCGCTAAATTCGTGGATTTTCAATGAAGACACAATCAAGCAGGCACTAAGTGTAGTGATGAAAGATGGGCTTTCGGTAGACTATGGCAACAAGATTGGCAAAACAATCATATTTGCAAAAAATCACGACCATGCGGAAAAGATTTTCGAGGTTTTTGGTAAGCAATATCCGCATTTGAATGGGTATGCGAAAGTTATTGATAACTATATGACGTATGCACAATCTGCTATTGATGAATTTTCAAATCCAAAAGCATTGCCACAAATTGCCATATCTGTTGATATGCTAGACACTGGCATAGACGTTCCCGAAGTTCTCAATTTGATGTTTTTCAAAAAGGTTATGTCAAAAGCCAAGTTTTGGCAAATGATAGGCAGGGGAACAAGGCTTTGCCCTGGGCTTATCAACGGCAATGATAAAAGTAAGTTCTTGATTTTTGATTTCTGTGGGAATTTCGAGTTCTTCCGCATGAACAAAGGCAAGGCGACAGCAAATGTCATGGCGCTTCAAGGTGCGATTTTCAGCCTTAAAACTGATATGATTTTCAAACTTCAAGATATCGCATATCAAACAAACGATTTGATACCTTTCCGTGCTAGACTAGTGGAAGAACTGCTTGCAAAAGTGGCTGATTTGAACACTGAAAATTTTGCCGTGAAACAGCATTTGAGACACGTTGAAAAATATAAGGAAGAAAAAGCGTTTCAATCGCTAACATTTGAAGATACGCACCTTTTGAAAGAGCATATCGCACCGCTCGTTTTCCCTGATGAAGATGAAGCCTCAGCACTTCGTTTTGATGCACTCATGTATGGAATTGAGCTTGCTTATTTGATAGGCAAAACATATGGCAAGGCGAGAAGCGATCTTAAAAAGAAAGTTGGTGCGATTTCAAAAGTCGCAAACATCCCTGAAATAATAGCGCAAGCTGATTTGATAAATCAAGTTCTGCACGGCGATTATCTTGAAAGTGCGGGCATAAACGAATTTGAAAACATCCGCGTGCAGTTGCGATATTTGATGAAGTTTATTCCTAGAGATGAACAAACATATACAACAAACTTCACTGATGATATTTTGTCGACCGAGTGGAACGAATCAAACCTAGAAAACGACGATTTGAAAAACTATCGTGCGGCAGCCGAATATTATATTCGCGAACATCAAAACGAAGAAGTTATTGCTAAGCTAAAAACAAATAAACCGCTCACAAAAGCGGATATTGCAATGCTAGAAAAAATTCTGTGGAGCGAAGTCGGAACAAAAGAGGACTACGCGTCAGAATATGGCGATAAACCACTAGGCGAGTTTGTTCGTGAAATCGTTGGGCTAGACATGAACTCCGCAAAAGAAGCGTTCTCGGAATTTTTGCAAACAGTGAACCTCGACAGCACTCAGCAATATTTCGTGAATCAAATTATAGAATACATAATCCAAAACGGCATGCTAAAAGACCTCTCCGTCCTCCAAGAATCCCCATTCACCGACAAAGGAAGCGTAGTAGAAGTCTTCTCTGACATCTCAATGTGGATGAACATAAAAACAATAATAGACCAAATAAACGCTAACGCAGCCGCGTGATATCTGTCAAAAGGCTCACTGAAATAGCCTAATAAAAAACTGTTTAATGATCTTGATAGAGAAGAGGAATAATATGAAATCAGGCGGCAAAACTCCAGCAGTGGAAAGGTTCAAGCAAGCAACAGAAGAAAACTTTCAAAACAGCCTAGAAAATCAACGCAACTTTGAAACACTTCTTATGACAATGCAAGAGAAGTGATTGAATAAAAATGCTTAATTGCTAAAAAGAAGGTGAAAATCAATCCCAAAAACATTGCAGCAGTTGTGGGTTATCCTACATATTTGCTAAAAAGTGTTGACAAGTGGTGTTTTGCGTGCTATACTGTGAAAATCAAAAAAACAGTGAAAAGACTGCAAGAAAGGGGATAAAATGGTTAAGCATATTGTTTGTTTCAAAATTAAAGATGAATATAAAAATGACGAGATGATGGCTAAAATTGTTGAAACGCTTGAATCTTCAAAAGACGCTATCAAAGAAGTTGTAAGCGTGAAAGCTGGCGTAGACTTTTTGAAAAGCGAAAGAAGCTATGATGTGGCTCTAGAAATGGTTTTTAATAGCCAAGAAGAAGCGATGATCTATCAAAAACATCCGCACCACAAAAATGTAATTCAAAAACTCATGCACGAAGTCAGAAGTGCATCGATTGCGGTAGACTACGAGTTTTAATCATGGGCATTCAAAACGAAACGACGCTTAATAAAGCATTGCTAACAAGGTTTAATTTTGCTAATTTATTTTATAGATTGCGTTTTAATTTGACGATTTTCCCGCTTCTTATGATTGCGTGTGCCGTATTGCTTTATAACGAGGGCGGAACGTTTTTATACGTTCAAATTCTTGTTGCATTTGCCATTTTAACGCCAATTGTCGTTATTTGTGTTAATATGTTGATATTGCAAAACGGACTCAAAAACTATCCATCGCTCAACAAAACAGTTGTAACTCGCTTTGGTGAAAGTGGATTTTATATAGAAACAAGTGAAAACCCAACTAAAGAAATACCGTACGCATATTTGAAAGAGTGCGTAGAATGTATAAAACTTTCGCAAATATTAACAAATAAACATATAAATAAATCAAAATATGACACACATTAAAAATCAATAACGCCAAAACTACTCGTGCTTTAACGAAATAATATAACCCCAAAACGTATCAGTAATAAAAACAATAAAAATTAAATAAAAAATTTGCATCACGCCTGAATCCCGTATAAAACAAGTGGTTCAGGCGTGCATTTTTTTGCTAAAATGTATCGATAAACGATAAAATCGCTCAAAAAACGAACGAAACCCCCTCAATCCCTTTGTTTATGCGGGTGTGAGGTCAAAATTAAATCCTGTGATACGTTCGTGATACGAAAAAATAAATTTTGTTTATTGTTGTTGCAATTTTTTCTTTCATTTTTTTTAATAAAAATATCTGTAAAAGATTAAAAGTAAAGAAAAAATTGCGTGAAACCGCTTGACAGAGATAAATAAAAGTGCTATTATAATACCAAGTTAATAGGACTTAACTTAAATGTAATTTTCATTTACGTTTACTCTCAAAATCTCAGTAATTTATATCATGAACAAAAAGCAAGTTTCAAGCCTTGCTTTTTTTTAATTTTAAACTAAAGGATAAAATCATGTCAAATAAAACAAATAAAGCATATAAATCATCCACGCAATATTATGATAAAGTTCTAACTCAAAGTAATTTTTTCGCTAGACTATATATAAAATTCTTTTGGGACGGAGCGGATGATAATAAAATCGCAGAAACGTTGCTTTCGCAAATATCCGACGATTTTTCGGGAACGCTTTTGGATGTCCCCGTTGGAACGGCAGTGTTCACTCATGAAAAATATGCTAAACTTAAAAATGCAAATATAATCTGCCTGGATTATAGCTCAGACATGCTAGAAATCTCAAAATCACGCCTTGAAAACTGTGAAAACATAAGCCTAGTTCAAGGTGATGTGGCGAATTTGCCCATGGCAGATAACTCGTGTGATATAATCCTATCAATGAACGGATTTCACGTTTTTCCCGACACAAATAAAGCGTACGAAGAAATTCATCGCACGTTGAAACCCCAAGGTGCTTTTATTTCGTGCTTTTATATCAAGGGCGAAAACAAAAAAACTGATTGGCTCGTGAAAAACATCCTATCAAAAAAAGGTTGGTTCACGCCGCCATTCCAAACCCTAGATGATGTAAAATCAACGCTAGAAAAGAACTACACAAAAATAGAAATTCACCAAGACGGACCGATGGTGTATTTCAAGTGTGAAAATATATAGGATTACAATACAAATATAACAGTGTTGAAAATAGCAATTGACAAATTGCGTAATGTGTGATATAATCATAAAAACAAATAAAGTTTGAGCATATCTTTACTTTGCAAATATTGTATCTCATGATAACGATCGAGTACTAAATGTAGGATTCGAAATATTTGGAACTAAACATTTTGGAATATGTCATTTAAAAAAATCACATGGCCTCTCAAAAATTTATTTATTAATAAATATTTTAGGAGGACTCTATGTATAATAGAAATATTATGGTAGGTCTTAATTGGCCTACTTTTTTTCGTTCAAAAAACGAAAAAGAACTCAAAAACTTGATTGAAAGAATCAACAAAAAAGAAATGTGCGAAACGGATATTGGTGATATTTTATATATGATTGCACCAAATGATGATATCGTTTGCGACGAGATTGAAAATGGGATTTTAAAGGTTGTGCTTGCTTGGTGCATTGAGCAATCAGACTTTGCGAGGCATATGCTATCGGAAGAAGAGTATTTAAAAGTCAAGGATAACGCAGGACGCGGACAATACAATAGCAAGCTTTGCAAAAAATTGTTATCTAAATTCCATGTTGTTGCAAAAGAAAATGAAAACAGAGATACTGTCCGTATAATGTTTTCTACATATTTGCCACAAATAAGGGAAAAAGCAATTGAAAATACAGTGCTCAAAAATTATAGCGCACTAAGGAACATAGTCATCAAAGTCGCTTCAGGAGTCAAGGCTGAATGTTATATAAATACAAGCCTAAGACTTCAACAGCATCCACTAACGGAAAAAATGAACGACTACGTTATAAAAAAATATAACTATGACTACAATGCAACCAATCGCGGATATGAAAATTTGTATCCACTGTTCAAACAGCTAAAGACTATCCAAGGTAGAGATGAGTTGGATATGTTTTTAATCGAAGATAGCGAAGTTTGGGAATCATACTCAGGCTTTTCATTGCTTGGTTTTCTTGAAAATGTAGAAAATCTCACTTCATTTACGCATGCTTGCAAAATAATGGATGAAATTTTTAAAAACATCAAAGCAAACAGCATTGCAAACAAGCTTATTGAGACATCAAAAAGATTGGTGTATACAAGCAAATTTGCTTTAAAAAATCAAGTTGCACAGATAGCGTTGGAATATTACGCTCGCCGTTTTGAAGTAAAGAATTTATCTGTTCAAACAGCACAAGACTTAGTTTATCCAATATTTGCTAGTGATAATAACTATAATGAAAAAATCCAAAATGGTAAGGAGTGCTTTCAAAAATTTATTTCAGACTTATATCCTGAAAACACTGCAAAAATATCGGAGATTTTTGAACTTGGCGGTATCAAAACACCAAAAGATGGCGCATTTTATGAAGATAAGTCAATAATTGATTTACTTGATGTACATAGCTATTTTCTAAAGGAAAACGATGTAAATAAATTGGTTGTTGAGCAAATTTGTCCTGAGTATTTTGTAGCCAGCTCGGTTTGGAACAGAGTTTATCTGGTAACAAATTTTTTGGAATCGGCATATGGCAAGGAAGAAATCAATAAGGTATTGTTTGAGATTTTTTATAACGTATTTAATATGATAGAATGCAGACACAACATAAAATCATCTTTTCAATTAGATGGAAAACGAAGAGAAGAAGCATACATTGGCTTGAAAAATAAGCTAGTTGAATTTGGACTTGAAATAAATGACGATTTCAAGTCTGACTATATTGTGTCACTGCTTGACAGAAAATTTGCAACAATCCCTGAAGTTGAAAAATTTCCAGAACTAGAGCAATATGGCGATGCAATTTATGACCTTGCAGTGAGCGAATTGATTTTTTATAATCCAACTATCAATACAGATGATTGGAATAACCTTTCGCAAAAATTTATAATGGCAGAAACGCAAACAAAAATTGCGAAAATAAATGGACTTGATACATTTTATATCGGAAACCAAATCAAAGATTTGTGTGCAACAAGCGAGTCTATAAATAACGAGCAACAAATAAAACGCAGACATGAATACAACAGTTATATTGCCGATGCAATGGAAATGATAATTGCTACAATTGCGCGTGATAAAGGCGTTCAAATTGCGATTGATTTTGCAAAAATGCTGATAAAAAATGCAGATGAAGAACTAGGGTTTGAACTCAAAGTGCAAAACGCAAAAGCAAGGCATTTGATTGAAGATGTAGATTATGATTATTGGACATCAATATATCCTGCACCATATTCCATGGCAGACAATAATTTATATATTATGATATCAACATCGCTGTCAAAGGTGATGCAATGTCATATAAATGGCACCGACACAAAAGAAAAACGAATGAAGAATGCGCACACGCACATGCATGCATTCTTTGCATCTTCAAACTTCTATGTTCATGGTTGTGTTAGTCCAATGCTTTATGACTATTTGCACAAAGGAATAGAGTTTGTACTGAGCGAATATGCCGACGAGGTGTGATATGAAAGAGAAGAACTTTCTATTCTTTGATATCGAATGTTGCGACAGCAAAAAGATTTGTGAATTTGGCTATGTCCTAACAGATTGTAAATTCAATATAATAAAAAAAGATATCATGCTGATAAATCCTGAAGCTGAATTCTATCTTATTGGCAGAAATTGTGGCAGGGATTTACATTTATTTTATGAAGCTGACAATTATAAAGCGTATAAATCAAGCGAGAATTTCACATTTTTTTACGACGAAATACGAGATGTTATATCTCGTGAAAATCAATTAATATTTGGTTATGCAAATAGCAATGATGCGAAGTTTTTGAAAACGGCATGTGCTAGGTATGGTAAAAATCAAATTGATTATGAGTTTTTTGATATTCGTGAGCTTTATGAAATAATTGGTGCTTGCGGTAAGACCCCAACGCTGAGCAAGCTATGTAATATGGTAGGTCTTGATATTTTTCACTTGGCTCCGCATAAAAGCTCGGATGATTCTGAAATGACAATGCTTCTTGCTAAATCATTATGTGAAAAGCAAGAAAAAACAATCGAAGAAATCATTGAACTTTATCCAGCGTGTAAAAATAAAATTGCAGATGGAGAAATGGAATTCAGCAAGAAAAAACAAAAATCAAAGCAAAAGTATAATTCAAATAAAATAAAAGGTGAAAAATATGCCTCTTTTATAAGATTTTTAGATAACGTCAAGCAAAGTGATAAAATTTGGTCTAAATATTCAGGAAAAACAATGAGCATAAGTAAAAATTATGAGGAAGCGCATTATAAAGAAATGCTTTTCATTGTTCAACAAATGAAAAATAGAGGTATAACGTACATACTGAAATCATCAGAAGCGGACGTTTTTGTGTCATTTGAATCGGCAAAAACCTGCACAAGACAGTCTTATGTGCAAGAATCAAAAGATAGTGGCGCAGACATAGAAATAATCACATTCGAGAAGCTATTAAAGATTTTAGCTACCACACAAGAACAGTTAAATAAATTAAAGATGCCAAGTAATAATTTAAGTGTGCAAAATATGGGAAATTTATTTTGGCATAGACGAAATGCGAGCAAGAATGAATTCAGCAAAAGTTCAAGCCTTAATGTATCGATAAGTGATTTAATCACAAATAAGGGTAGTCTATGAAAAGATGCGAATGGCTGAATTTGGATAGGTTGTAAATATACCAAACCTTTCGCGACGCAGAGTGGGGAGTAGTGTCTTTTGATGTGTATATAGAAACAGTTAATCGAATATACGATAAATATAAAAATTTAGGAGGTAACTAAAATGGCAAAAGGAGTAAGCGGTAACTCGCATTCAAAAGGTCAGCTTGATAACTATTCAAATCAAAATAATCCAAATAACAGTGCATATCAAAGCAACTTAGATAATCATTCAAATCAATGCAACCCAAACAATGACGAATATGAAAACAGCAGACAAAATGATGATAAATAACGGATTCGAGCCAATATTTAACGAAAACAGCAAAATCCTAATCCTTGGCAGCTTTCCGGGTGTGGTATCTCGAAACGCCGATTTTTATTATGGCAATCCACGCAACAGATTTTGGATCGTTCTTGCTGAAATTTTCAGCGAAGAGCCACCTCAAACGAAAGAAGAAAAAACAAACTTCATTCTATCCCACAACCTAGCGCTGTGGGACGTTTTGGAAACCTGCGCCATAAATGGCAGTGCAGATAGTGACATCAACCTATCAAACAGCACGCCAATCGACCTTGGAAAAATCACAAACCGTGCCCAAATCCATCAAATAATTTGCAACGGCAAAAAATCATATGAACTATTCAAAAAGCATTTCCCAACCTGCGAAATCAAAACCACATCCCTCCCATCCACAAGCCCCGCAAACGCCAGGTGCGACAAATCAAAATGGATAGAGTGCTTTTCTGATATTGCAAACCCATGTGCCAAACTAACAAGAAAATCTTGAATGAAGTGAAAAGTGTATTGTGTTTTTGAAATTAATATGATATAATGCAATCAAATCAAAGTAAGAGCAATAAAGGAGGCAGTATGTTCAGTAAATTTGATCAAAACCAAATAGAGCAAATGAGAATTGAAGTTCAAGCGCTAAAAAAACAGCTGTCTGCTATGCGCCCATTGTCAAGCGGAGAAATTGAGCGGTTATATGAAGATTTTTCAATAGAATTCACATATGACAGCAACGCAATGGAAGGCAACACAATGACGCTCGACGAAACATTCATGCTTATCAAAGAAGGCATTTCTGCCATTGATAAACACATAAGCGACCAAGTTGAAATCGTAAATCATCACAAATTATTTGTGAAATTAGTTTCCGAAGTGAAAGGCAAAAGATATCTTTCTAAGTCGCTAATTCTTGACGTGCACAAATCGCTTCTTCTTTCTACAAAGCCTGAAATTGCAGGCAAATATCGCAAAATAAATGTGGGTGTTGGTGCGAATGTCAACACGATGTATCAAGCGCCAGAATGGAGCGACGTTGAATCGCTCATGAAGCAATATATTGAAAAGTTCAACGAAAAAAACAAACAAGACATACTTTCCTTTGTCGATGCACATATCGATTTTGAAAGAATACACCCATTTGCCGATGGAAACGGCAGAACGGGAAGAATGCTTCTGAATCTTCAACTGATAAAAGCGGGATATCTGCCAGTCAACATCAAGTTCACAGATAGGCGCGACTATATCCAAGCATTCAAAAACATAACAAGAGCAAACGACCGCACATTCATGTACGGCATAGTGCTAAACCTAGAAATAGAAGCGTTGAAAAAACGCATTGAAATGTTAAAATAAGCAATCAAACAATAAAAGTGTCAATGCAGTATAAAGCAAAGACGCTTTTTTGCTATAAGAATAAAAACAAAGACACTCATAAAAACAATCAAAAAGCAACACAAAAGGAGCGTTATATATGAATTATTTTATATCAGATTTGCATTTTGGGCATAAAAACATAATAGAGCTGTGTAATCGCCCTTTTTCGAGTGTGGAAGAGATGAACGAAGCGATGATTACGAATTGGAACGGCGTTGTGAAGAATTGCGACACTGTTTATGTTATTGGCGATTTTGCGTGGAAAACGGATAAAGCTGAAGAATTTTTGAAAAGGTTGAAAGGCAAAAAGGTTTTGATAACAGGCAACCACGATGGCGGACTTGTTAAAAACGCAGAAACTGCAAAGTATTTCAAAATAATAACGCCGTATCTTGAAACCCACATAGGCCACCGCACGCTCACGCTGTGCCACTATCCAATGCTAGAATGGCGACACAGCAGAAAAGCCGATTCAACCAAACTTGGCTATCTTATCTACGGCCACATCCACAACAAACTAAACCCAGAATACGCCCACCTTCTATCCCAACCAAACGCGCTCAACGCAGGGGCAGACGTAAACAATTTCACCCCATCAACAATAGAACAGCTAGAAGAAAACAACGCAAAGTTTTATGCTGAATATAGAAAATAACAAAAATCAAGCACTTTCTATAGGGCACTCTCTTTTTATGTTGCCCCAAGAATATGCACATGGCTTTTGATGCTATAATTTATAGTTCATAACGCTGAGAAAGTATTCAAAGAATTTCTTTCTGCCTTCGCAATACATATTAATATCAAGTTCGCCGGTGGACATATAATCGCGATCCCTTCTGCAGCCGCCACGGCAAATCTTGAATACACTGCACGATTTGCATTTTGCGTCAATTTTTAGCGATGAATTCTTAAATTTCATCATATTCTCACAAACACCCATTTCTTCAAGAGAGTTTTGGTTGATGTTCCCAAGCAGATATTTATCTTCACAATAAAAATCGCAAGGATAGCAGTTGCCGTTTCCTTCGACGATAAGTTGTCCGCCACAAGCCCCACTCATTCCGCAAAGCTCGGGTGTTTGCCCATTCAGCATGCCCAGCAAGTTGTCTAAGTATCGAATATAAACAGGCTCGCCGTTTCGCTTGTCTTGGATATATAAATCCAAAATAGTCTTATAAAAATTAAAATATCCATCATTATCAGGTGAGAACGTTCCCGAGAGCGGTTTCACGCCCATAGGATCAAGACAAATAATGAATTGCATAAAGTTAAAACCGTGCGACCTAAAAAACTTATATGTTGAAGCCGCGCTTCTTGCAGAAAGTGATGTCACAACAGCAATAATATTGAATTCAACCTTATATTTTTTGAACATATCAATGGTTTTCATAACTTTATTGAAAGTACCTTTTCTTTCGGCGTCAACTCTGTGAGTGTTGTGCAAATCAGCTTTTCCGTCAAGCGAAACTCCAATCAAAAAGTTGTTTTCAGCAAAAAACTTGCAGTGCGGCTTTGTTATAAGAGTACCATTTGTTTGCAGTGCGTATGAAATTGCCGTTTTATTTGTGTTGAGTTTTTTAACCGTTTCAACAAAGAATTTAAAAAACTCAAGTGGCGCAACAGTTGGTTCGCCCCCTTGAAAAGCAAAATTAATACTTCCACCATCGGCAAAATCCAACCCTTTTTCTATCACGGCAGTTGCCGTTTCGTTTGTCATAACACCAAAACTTTCTATTTCCCTGTTTTCAGCGATATCGGCATAGAAGCAGTATTTACATCGCATATTGCAAAGTGATGATGCTGGTTTTATCAGTATTGTAATTCCTTTTTTCATTTTAATGCTCCAAAAGTTTTATGTATAGTCATGAATGAAAAGTGATTGTATAATTTCAGATGTGATTCCTTCAAAAGCGTGCTTTTCAAAATTGATTTCTAAATTCACGATATCTGTCAGTTGGTATTTTTCTAGGCAAGCATTGAAAAATTCCGCAAAAACTTTGTTGTTTCGAATAAGCGTTCCGCCAATTGAAATTTTTTGAGAATTAAACAAGCAGTGGAAGTTGTATATTGTCAAAGCGAGAGTATTAGCAGTCTCCTCAAAGCATTGCATGGCAAGAGTGTCGCCGTTATTGCTTGCAAGAACTATGTCTTCAAAAGAAAGGATATCAAATTTATCAGAAAGTGAACTAGCGATTCCAAGGGCGATTTGTGATTTTATATTTTCAACAATATTAATTGTTCCAAGGCTGGTGATTGCACAACCACGCTGACCGCAAGTGCAAGTTCTTCCCATTGGATTAACAATCCAGTGTTCAACAGTTGGTCTGTTTTGCTTGCCGATATTCAACAACTTGTTTTCATTGATAATTCCAACCCCAATACCAATAGACATATTGAAAAAAGCAAAAGATTCAATATCAAGGTGATATTTTTTCATGTATAACCCAAATGAAACTGTGTTGGCAATAGAATCTTGCAAAACTGGCAGGGAAGTGATTTTTTCAAGTTCATCATTAATATTGATTCCAAGAAAACTATGATGCAAATCTCTTCCGTCAATCACCACTCCATCATCAATTGCATGACCTGAACTGAGCCCGCAATACATAATGTCACCTTTAAGTTTTTTTCTTACGTTTATGCAAAACTTGCTTAGTTCAAATGAAAATTCAGCAAAAGTTGTATTTTTTGATAAGTTAAATTTTGCTTGTGCAATGATATTACTTGAAAAATCTGTCACGGCAAAGTAAAAATGTGATCTCGTTATCAAAATACACAATATATTGCAGAAATCTGCGTTTAAAGTCAAATTTTGGGGCGGTCTACCTTTGCCTTTGTTTTCTTCTATATTAGTAATTGAAATTATTCCTTTTTCAGCAAGCTTATCTATTGTATTATAAAAGTTGGCAATTTTTAAAGTGCTGTTTAATTGCAAGTCTTTTCTAGAGATTGTGCCATTCCAATATATTTTGTATGCCAGTTCTTTCTCGCTTGTTGTAAGTGAAGAAAGGGTTTGTAATGCGTTATTCATAATTCTCCTAATTATATATGTATCATATAATGTAAGTATTATAGCATACAAAAAATGATATTTCAAGCATTATTATAAATTTTATAATAAATTTTAATCTTTTTTTAAAAAAAGTATTGACAAACATACATTTGCGGTGTATACTGTGAGCATATATTACAAGATTTGTAATAATAGGGAGGAAATAAAGATGAAAAACCAAATGAAGAAATTGCTAGTACTAATTCTTGTTCTCGCGCTTACATTGACAATGTTTGCAGCTTGTGAAGAACCAAGCGAAAGTGGGTCAGAAGAAGTTGTGTTCCCAGCGGGAAATTCGTTGACAATCATTGTGCCAGTATCAGCAGGTGCAGGAATGGACGTTCAAGCGAGAATTTTTGCAACTTATCTATCAGAAGAACTTGGAACAAACGTAGTTATTGAAAATATCGACGGTGGTGGCACAGTTCTTGGTGCTACAGAATTCTTGACATACGACGCAGATGACGACTATATGATATATCTTTCAACAGACCATGCAGTTTTGACACCAGTTCTAAGTGAAGCGACATACACATATGAAGATTTCACAGCTGTAAGCACATTGACATACACTGAAGAAGCATTGTGGGTGAGAACAGATTCACCTTGGGAAACTTGGGAAGATGTTGTTGCGGCAAGCCAAATCGAACCTATCGTTTGTGGAACAGGCGCAAAAACAGGTCCAGCTTATATTGCAGTTCAAGGTGCTTTTGATGCATCTGATGCAAACTTCGAATATGTTATTGCAAGTTCAGTTCCAGAATCAATCATCAACATGGTTGCAGGAACAGTTGATTTGTGTTGGTCTGCTTACACTCAAGCTGGGCAATATTACGAAACAGATCAAATCAAACCTATCGTTGGAACTGGTGTGACAGTTGATTCTCAAATTGGCGCAGAAACAATGATGGAAAAAGGTTATGACTTCTCATTCTCTTCTTGCAACGCATTCTTCATGAATTCAGATGCAGATCCAGCGATTATTGCAATCATGGAAGAAGCTTGTGCTGCTGTTTATGCAAATCCAGATTTCCAAGTAGATTTTGAAGAAGCTGGAAACCAAATCTTGACTGACGCATCAGCAGACTTTGCAAATGATGCAGTTGAACAAAAAATCGCATTGCTTCCTATGATTGAAGAAATGATGAAGGGTTAATGGCTTGTATATAATTTAATTTTAAAGGCTATTTCTGAAAGGTAGATGTGCAATGTTCATATATGCAAAGCTAGCATGCGTATCTGCCTTTTTGAAACTACATTAAAAGATAAAATGGAGATATATGATGATAAAAATGAAAAAAGGCCTCACGCTTGGCATAATCTTTGTTGTGTTTGCGATTGTGGCAATATATCTTACAAACACACAAATATCATTGGGATTATATGACCCCGATGGCAACAACACGAGTCCAAGGGATTTTCCAATGTTTGCAAGTGTGCTTATGGGTATTTTTGGTGTTATGAACATAATAAGAAGCACAGTTTTCAAAAAAGATGAGTATGTAACAATAAACTTGAAAGCGGAAGGTAAGATTTTGCTATGTTTTATTTCGATGATAGTTTATTTACTTGTGTTCAAATGGATTGGATTTATCATTGCAACTTCACTTCTTGGCAGTTTCATACTGTTGTTGCAAGGGTCAAAAAATTGGAAATACTATCTTATTGTTGTTATCACGACAATAATTGTGTTTGTTGGATTTAAATATGGACTCAGTGTCACAAAGCTCCCATGGGGCTATCCACTGATTTATATTTTCGGGTGAGGTGAGATATGGATTTTAGTGCAATTGCTGAAGGTTTGAGTTATATATTCTCCCTTCAAAATTTATTGTTTATGCTGATTGGTATGTTTATCGGTATTGTCTTTGGTGCAATTCCAGGGCTCAACGGTGGCATAGCAATCATAGTTTTACTGCCATTCACATTTTCTATGGACCCAATGACAGGCATATTGATGCTTATTGCGGTTTATAATGGTGGAACATACGGCGGTTCAATCACGGCGATTCTTCTTGGAACGCCAGGAACAACAGGCAGTGCAGCCACGGTTATTGATGGATATGCACTTGCGAAAAAAGGTTATCCCAAAAAAGCACTTGATATCGCGCTATACGCATCAGTTATTGGTGGTATCGTCGGTTCATTGTTGCTACTTTTCGCTTCACCTTTGATTTCTTCTTTTGCGATGAAAATGGCTCCACCAGAAATGTTCTGTGTGGCATTGTTAGGCCTCGCAATAGTTGCGGGTATTGGCGGAAACAATTTACTTTCTGGCTTTGGAACAGCGTGTTTCGGAATGCTTGTATCATGTGTTGGTATGAGTGCCCTAACAGGAACATCAAGATTCACATTCAGTGTGGTAAATCTTTTGAAAGGACTAGATTCAAATGCTGTTTTGGTTGGCATATTTGCACTTCCATTGGTTTTTGCATCAGTAAGAAAAGGATCAAAAGCACTTCAAGAAGAAAGCAGTATAACATCAAATCTAGTGAGTAAAGAAGATGATAAACTAACTAAAAAAGATTTAAAAATAGCTGGCGGAAGCATTGCGAAATCTTCAGCTATTGGCTCAATAGTAGGTGCAATTCCGGGTGCTGGTATCAATATTGCAGCATATCTTGGATATTCAGAAGCAAAAAGAAAATCGAAACATTCCGAAGAATTTGGTGAAGGCGCACTTGAAGGTATCGCAGCACCAGAAGCTGCAAACAACGCTGTTTGTGCATCTTCATTCGTGCCACTCCTAACTCTAGGAATACCAGGCTCAGTTGTTGCGGCAATCTTGCTTGGTGCACTAACAATGCACGGTATTGTTCCCGGGCCAATGATGGTCATCACCGATGCAGGATATTTTTATGGAATAATATTTGGCTTTATCGTTGCACAAATATTCATGTTGATGCAAGGAAAATTGCTACTCAACGTGTTCAGAAAAGTAACTTCAATACCTGGCGAAATACTCATGCCACTTCTTGTTGTGTTCTGTTGCGTTGGTATGTATTCGCTATCTTCAAGAGTGTTCGATATTGGAATATTCATAGTTATGGGATTCGTGTTCTATATCCTTTCAAAATTCGGCGCAGCAGGTCCTGGATTTGTTTTGGGGTTTGTTTTAGGACCAATCCTAGAATTCAACCTTGATGGTGCAATGGTTCTCGGAAAAGGCTCGTGGTCAATATTCCTAACACGCCCAATAAGTGTGGTATTTATCATTATTTCAATCGCATTGTTTATTCTTATGTACAAACAAAATGCAAGTTCAAGCAAATCGGTTAAAGGAACAATGAAAGAAAGCGGAGTAGCCAACGAAGAGGAAAATACAGTAGGAGAGATAGACTAATGGAAAATAAAAAAAGATATAACACACTGCTACTCACAGTGGATGATTTGAACTATGACACACTTGGATGTTTTGGAAGTCCAGTTGAAGGGGTGAGTCCAAACCTTGATGCACTTTGCGAAGAAGGTATCAAATTTGAAAACTCTTTTGTTACAATCGCGGTTTGCCAACCATCAAGATGTGCAATGGTAACTGGAAGATACCCCCACAGAAACGGTGCAAAAGGCTTTGAAGCAATCGATTCAAGTTGCACAACAATGACAGAAAGATTGGCTCAACATGGCTATTATAACGGTATTATTGGCAAAGAAGATCACCTTGCACCAAAATTCAAATTTGCTTGGGATTATTATATTCAAACATACAACCCAGAACATGCATATGGAAGAAATCCACAAAACTATTATGATTATACAACTGAGTTCTTGAAACAAGCAAAAGAAGCGGGCAAACCATTCTTCTTGATGGCAAACTCACACGATCCACACAGACCATTTGTTGGAAGCAAACAAGAAATGAAAATGTTTGGAACTCACTATCCATGTGACCATGTGTATAAAGCGGAAGAAGTTGATGTCAAGGGTTGTCACCCAGATTTACCAATCATCAGAGAAGAAATGGCTCAATACTATTCATCAGTTCGCAGGGGAGACCAAACAATCGGAAGAATTTTGGACGCACTCAAAGAATCCGGTGAATATGATAACACGCTCATCTTGTTTTTAAGTGACAACGGTATGGCATTGCCATTCTGCAAAACAAACTGCTACTATAACTCAACAAGAAGTCCATATATCATGAAACTTCCAAAAGATATGCAAGAAAACCAAGTGAAAGTTTGCGACACTCTTGTCAATGGTATTGATATCACTCCAACATTCCTTGATATTATGGGAGTTGAAGGAATCGACGATATTGATGGTAAAAGCTTCAAAGAATGTCTTTATGATAACAGCGATATCCACGAAGATATCTTCACTCAATTCTATAAAACATCAATCAACCCACAAACGGGTGAACCTGGATATTATCCAATGCGCTCAGTAACATCAAAGAAATACGTGTATATTTTCAACGGTTGGTCTGATGGCGAAACAGAATTCAGAAACGAATCTATGAGCGGACTCACTTTTGATGCTATGAAAGAAGCAGCACTAACTGATGCTGATGTTAAAGCTCGTGTAGATTTGTTCTTGCTCAGAAAAGTTGAAGAACTTTATGACGTAGAAAATGATAACAGCTGTTTGGTCGATCTTATGGATAAACCAGAATATGCACAGCTCGTTGATGAAATGAGAAACAAAATGCATGAATATATGGTTCAATCTCAAGATGGTTTCCTTGATAAATATAATAAAGAAATCATGATACTAATCAAATAAGCTAAATTATGAATAAGTATAAACGCCCTGTGTTGGAGTTCTGACGTAGGGTGTTTATAAATCAAGGGGATAATATGAACGGTATAGAAACAATAAGGGCACTCGCAGAAGAATATTCAAATGTCTGTGCAAGTGACAGAAATAAAGATTTGCGAAAAATTTGGACAAATCACAACTCGTATAAAGATAACAGACCACTAATTTTGCTAGGCATGGATTTATATAACGTCAACTATCCGCTCAGCGATTTAGAAATTGTTGCAAATGGTCTTATAGATGACAAATTGGTCAACACTGATCCATTCATGCAAAACATAGAAAGAGCACTACGTTGGAAACTTTATCATGCATCAATCAAAGATGATACAGTTTTCGAACCATATATGATGGTTCCAAGTGTGAGAACTCCAGACGGCGAAAATCGCTGGGGCGTTCCGTGCGGAATGGGCGAACATGTGGCTGGCGGTGCGGGTGCATATAACCCTGTGATTTTTGAAGAAGATGATTTGGATAAAATCATTATTCAAGACCATAAAATTGATATTGAAGCAACAAAAGCTTTAACAGATAGATACAACGATGTTCTCGGCGGAAAACTTACTGCAATTTCCGATGACAGACCAACGCTTTTCCATTGGTCAGGTGATATCATAACAGATATGGCAAAACTCGTTGGGCTTGAAAATTTATTTTATTTGCTAGTTGACGAACCAGATATGCTTCATAAACTTGCGGGAATGATGAGAGATGCAATCTTGAAATCTCACAACGCATGGGAAGCAAACGGCGAAGCAAACAGCACGTCTTCATTCAATCAAGCCATGCCTTATGCGGAAGGCATTGCAAGCATGGAATCAAAAATTTCATGTGGAAGAAAAGACATGTTCATGTTTTATGCGGCGCAAGAAATGACGTCAGTTTCACCAGATATGTGGAAAGAATTCTGTTTGGACTATCAAAAACCACTAATGGAAAAATTTGGGCTCATCGCATATGGTTGTTGTGAAGATTTAACGCGAAAACTTGATTATTTGTTTGAAATTCCAAACATGCGCAGAATTTCCGTTTCACCTTTTGCAAACGTAGAAAAGTGTGCGGAAAAAATTGGTGATAAATACATCATAAGCTATCGACCAAACCCAAGTTCTATGGTTTCAAGGGGAATCAACGAAGACACAATAAGAAAAGAAATCGGCGAAGCAAAAACGCATTTCAACAGAAATAACTGCATATTTGATTTGGATTTGAAAGATGTTCAAACAGTCAATGGCGACAGCACAGTCTTGCCAAGATTTATTGAAATTGCAAGAAGTGTTTTGGAAAAATAATAAAAAATGAAAATACTAAAAATAGTTTTCTCATAATCTCCACTATATAAATAAACACCATCGCAAAAGATGGTGCTTATTTATGTAAATTTCACAAGAGATATAACTATTTTACTTTACATAACACAAAAAAGTACTATAATATAAGTAATAAAACAATGGTGGGTAATATAATGATTAAATTTGATGAAAAATATTGCTATAATGCAGTTACGAAAGAAGAAATAGATAATATAATAACTCAAAACAAACAGCTTATTTGCGATGTTTTGGGCAGAAGAGTTGGCATGCAAAACTTTCTTGGTTGGTATTCTGTGGGTGAAAATGCAACCAGAGAAATCTTGCGAGAAAACGAGGTTATTGCTGATGAAATTTTGCAAAATGCCGATGCATTTGTTATTGTTGGTGTTGGTGGAAGCAACAGATCTGCGCAAACCCTTATTGAAGGTTTAAACAAGAAAAACGGCAAAGTGGAAATTTTTTATGCAGGAAACAACCTTTCGGGAAGCTACCTTGCTGAAACATTGCAAAGCTTGAAAGGGAAGAATGTTTATGTGAACATTATCGCAAAAGACTTCAACACCCTCGAACCAGGCATCGCTTTCAGAATGCTTAGAGGATTTTTGAAAGAGCAGTATGGCAGTGAATATAACAAACATGTCATTCTTACGGGCAGTGAAGGTGAAGGTCAGCTTTATGAAATTTCCAAGCGTGAAAATATGCGTTTTTTGCACTTCCCAAAAGAAGTCGGTGGCAGATTCACTGCATTCACATCAGTAAGCTTTTTGCCAATGCTTGTCGCTGGTGTCGATATATATGCGTTTATCGCAGGCGGAAATTTCGGAGTTATGGCAAGCCTAGATTCAGATTTGCACAACAATATCGCTGTCAGATACGCAGCCGCAAGATACGCACTTTCTCAAAAAGGTTTCATGGTTGAAAGTTTCTGCAATTTCGAACCAAGAATGGAATATTTTTCTAAATGGGCATTGCAACTTCACGGCGAAAGCGAAGGCAAAAATCAAAACGCAATCTTGCCAACCATTGCTAACTTTTCTGAAGACTTGCACGCAATCGGTCAATATATCGCAGAAGGCAAAAAGTTTATATTTGAAACTTTCCTAGATTTCAGAAACAAAACTAACATCAAAATCCAAAACGACGGCTTTTGCGATGGCTTTGAATATCTTGATGGCAAGGATTTTGACGCACTGAATGATGCAGTTTTGCACGGCAGCAGAAAAGCTCACTTTGAAGCAGGTGTGCCAGTGCTAACATTCTCAGCGGATGAAATTTCCGAGATAACACTTGGCGAACTCATGTATGTCTTCATGATGTCAACATACCTATCATCAGCCCTTATCGGCGTTGAACCTTTCGACCAAAACGGTGTAGAAGGCTACAAGAAAAACATGTATAAATTGCTAGAAAAAAACAAATAACAGAAAATAAATAACAAAAATGATGGAGAAGTTTTGGTTTGCCATGGCGTTGGTCGAAGTAAAATCGATTCACGGCATAAAGTTATAATGAACATATCTTCCGAACTCCATTTGCTAAAGCCATGCGATGATTTTAAAACATAGGCTTAAAATATGAATTTTGGGATAATAAAAATGGCGAAGACAATTAATATAATATTAAGTGAGTTTAATTATAGGGTCTATAAGAAAATATAGTTAAATGCCACACTGTAAGACACAATGCAAAATTAACTTTGGAAAATTAAAAAAATTGTAATTTTAAGCACGATAAAACAAAAAATATCTGTTTTATCGTGCTTCTTGTTTTAGAAATTTTATTCGCCATAACATATTTATTTCATGCCTTAGCCATAGAAGTTGTCAAGAATTTTCTGAAAACACTTGGTGAATAGCCTGTGAATTTTTTGAAAGTTGAAGTGAAAGTTTGGCGATTTTGAAAGCCGACTTCAATTCCGATATCAACGAGTGGCAAACTTGTTGAACGCATGATTTCAATTGCCTTATTCACGCGATATTGTGTCAAATAATCGTGAATAGTGTTGCCCATTTTGCTCGAAAAAATCTTCTGCATATAACTTTTATTAAGCCCAACCCCCTTTGCAATATCGTCAAGGGAAATATCCTCGCTGTGGTTCAAATCAATAAATTTCACAATTTCATTTATGTAATTATTTCCCTCGTCAAGGTGGGAGAGTTTGTCTTTTATATCTTCCAAAATAGTCATAATCATAAGCTGACTGTAAAGTGAATCAAAATTGGAAAGTCTGTTCAAATTCAAGTGGTCAACAAGTCTGTGAATTGAAAAAGAAAGGTAGGAAGTGGTGGAAAATTGCAAAAACTTTTCCCGTTCAAGTATTTTTGTCAGCTCAGAAATGTTTTCAGAATACGTTGAAAAATCAATATGTTCAAGTTGCGGTTTAATTTCTAAAATATCCCCAGCCCCAAGTGCATAATCGGAAGTTTTCACGATTTTATCCGAATTCAAAACGGTGTTAAAACAAATCGCGGTAAGCTTTCCGCTGTCTTCAAAATCAATTCTGCCATAAAGATTGTTGGTGATAATAATATCGCCTTTTTTTATTTTGGCAACATTTCGAACCCGCTCAGAATTTCCGCTTGCCTTGCCAAAAAGCGTGCCGTTTCCGCTCTCAATCAAAATAACAGCAATAAAGTTGTCGTCAATAATATTGAATGAAGATTTATCCACCTTGATTGAAAAATAAGAAGACACTGCAAGGTGGGTGTTTTGAAATTTTGCCATAATCCGCTCCTTTTTATTTATCATACCATTTTTATGCTTATTTGTCAATAAAAGCGATTATATATTACCTAAAACTGTAAAATATTGCAATTTTTCTTTACATCTTGATTGCTAAAATATGGTATATTTATAATATAAAAAATCCTAGGGAGAGATGAGTTATGCTACAACAACTAAACGAAAGTATTAAAAAAGGTAAAGCAAAAGATGCGAAAGCATTAACAGCACAATTGCTAGCAGATGGCGTGCCAGCGGGAGAAATCTTGGATCAAGGTCTTCTTTCAGCAATGAGCGAAATTGGCGTGAGATTTAAAAACAACGAAATTTTCGTGCCTGAAGTTTTGATTGCCGCTCGTGCACTTAACATGGCGACAACAATCTTGAAACCAGCATTGGTTGCTGAAGGTGTTGAACCAATCGGAAAAGCGATTATTTGCACAGTCAAAGGCGACCTTCACGATATCGGTAAAAACCTTGTTCGTATGATGCTTGAAGGCGTTGGTCTTGAAACATTTGACTTGGGCGTTGATGTCGACGGAGCTAAAATCGTAGAAAAAATCAGAGAAACCGAAGCAGACATCGTTGCACTTTCAGCACTTCTAACAACAACAATGACAGAACAAAAAGCGATTATTCAAGCAATTGAAGAAGCTGGCTTGCGTGACAAAGTAAAAATCATGGTTGGCGGTGCTCCTTGCACGCCAGAATGGGCAACGGAAATCGGCGCAGATGCCTACACAGCAGACGCAGCATCAGCAGCAGAAACAGCAAAATCATTCATCTGTTAATAACATCAGGGGTAACGCAGTGCACAAAATATTTGTCCAAAACAAAATATTTCAAGCAAACAATGGTGCAACACTACTTGATATTTTGCGTGATAACGATATCAAAATACAAGCACTTTGTGGCGGAAATAAAAAATGTGGCAAGTGTAAAGTTAAAATCACAAACTGCACATTCGAAAAACATCCGCTGATATCGCAAGAAGAACATCAAAATGGCATTTGCCTTGCTTGCACAATAAAAGTTGAAAGCGATTTGCATGTTGAAATTCTTGGCAAAACAGAAAAAGAAAGTTTTCCAAGCGATAAAGTCGATGGAACTTTCAATTGTGCAATAGATATCGGCACAACAGGTGTTTCAATCAACGTATATGATTTGTCGGGCGAATTATTTGAAGAATTCCACTTCTCAAACCCGCAAATATCATACGGAGCCGACGTCATTTCAAGAATAAAAGCGTGGGACGACGGAAACGGCGAAAATCTCACAAATTCAATTAGAAATGCGATAAAAATCAGAATTGCAAAATTTAACATTCAAAAGTGCTATATTTCTGCAAACACAACAATGTTGCACATCCTTGCAGGCGTTTCGCCATCGGGGATAGGAAGAGCACCATACGTTGCTGAATTTCTTGAAACCAAGGAAATTTCTCTGAAAAAACTTGGATTGTCAGAAAGTGGCACATGCGTTTTGTTGCCTTCTATTTCAGCATATATCGGCGCGGATATTGTTGCGGGCAGTATCGCTTGCGAGCTTTCCAATCAAGAAAATGTATTGCTTTTGGATTTAGGCACAAACGGCGAAATGTTGCTGAAAACAAAGCATGGCTTTTTTGGTGCTTCAACAGCCGCGGGCCCTTGTTTTGAAGGCGGAAACATCTCGTGTGGAACATACTTTCACGAAAACGCAATCACAAGCGTAACAATCAAAAACGGCAAAATATTCACACCAACCAAAAATCCAACAGGCATTTGTGGTTCAGGTCTGATTGATGCAATGCGAGTTATGCTAGACGCAGAATGCGTGGACGGATACGGCAGTTTGAACGTACTGCACGAAAGCTACGAAAAAAATAAAGGTATCAAAATTGCAAAAAATATCTATCTGACAGATAAAGACATTCGAAATATTCAGCTTGCCAAAAGTGCAATTTGCACAGGAGTGCAACTGCTTATCAAAGGTGCGGGTATCAAGGAAAGCAATATCGATAAAGTTTTGGTTGCAGGTGCATTTTCTAAAGGTATAAACTTCAGTTCAGCAGGTGCAATCGGGCTTATCCCAAACAGTATGATTGATAAGTGCACCGCCGTTGGCAACACCTCGCTAAAGGGTAGCGAAATCTGCCTTTTTGACAGCGAAAAGCTCGCGCTTGCAAGTATAATCGCAGAAGAAACAACAGTCATCGACCTTGCTAAAAACGCAGAATTTGCAAGTCTATACGCAGATAATATGATATTCGAAAACTATGAATAATAAAGTAAAAGAAAAAATTGAATCGTGCGAATTTTCCTTTTCGAAAGAAATAAAATCTTCACAAATCGTGTTTGAACCAACACTCAGAAAATCTTGCGAACTAAACCACTGTGGAAAATATAAAAGCAACTATTGCTGTCCACCACACGTCGGCGAAATCGACGATTGCATAAAAAAGGCTCAAAATTTCGGTGATGGTTATATCTTTCAACTCATAACACAGCTAGAAGATAGCTATGATTTTGAAGGTATGATGGAAGGTCAGGAGCGATTCAAAGAAAAGATTCTGAAATTAAATGATTTGCTTCACGAAGCAAACTGCAAAAACTTCTTGCTACTAGGTGCGGGCCCTTGCAGTGTTTGTGAAACTTGTGGGGCAATAACGGGAAAAGAATGTCCAAATCCAAGCAAAAAAATAGCCAGCGTAGAATCGCATGGGATTTTCATAAATCCAACGCTTATAAACGTTGGTCTAAAATATAATAATGGTGAAAACACAGTGTCATATTGTGGCGTTGTGCTTATAGGGGGGAACAAAAATGAGTAAACAACTAATATTTGATGTGCTAAATCACAAAGAAACAGAAAGGTCAGCATGGGTTCCATTTGCAGGAATTCACGCAGGCGTATTGAAAGGCTACACAGCAAAAGAACTTTTGACAGACGAAGCAAAACTTTTCGAATCACTGCTTGAAGTGAATAAAATCTATTCACCAGACGGCATGCCAGTTCTTTTCGACTTGCAAGTTGAAGCGGAAATTCTCGGTTGTGATTTGAAGTGGTATGAAGATACCCCACCAACAGTTTGTTCACATCCACTTGCAGAAAATATGCAAGTTCCTTGTGAATGCCTATTGCCAAAAGGCGATGAAGGCAGACTTCCAATGATAATTCGCACAATGGAAAAAGTTAAAGCAGAAATCGGGGCAGACACAGCCTTGTACGGACTTGTTTGCGGACCATTCACCCTAGCTTCGCACCTTCGCGGAACAGAAATCTTTATGGATATGTACGACGATGAAGACTTCGTTTGTGACCTAGTTGAATTCTGCGGAAAATTCATCATCGAAGTTTCAAAAATGTATATCAAAGCGGGCATGGACGTAATCGCAGTTGTAGACCCACTCGTGTCACAAATCAGCGACGAGCATTTCTCTGATTTCCTTTCAAAAACATATACAAAAGTGTTTGAAGAAATCAGAAACGCGGGTGCATATTCTTCATTCTTTGTTTGTGGCGACGCAACAAGAAATATCGAAGAAATGTGCAAAACAAACCCAGACGCAATTTCAGTTGACGAAAACGTGAAACTTGATAAAGCAAAAGAAATCACTGATAAATTCAATATCGTTATCGAAGGCAACATCCCACTAACAACAATCATGCTCCATGGCACGCAACAAGACAACATGAAATACGTTGTCGACCTCATCGCAAGCTTGCCAAACAACAACAAAAATCTTATCATCTCACCAGGTTGTGATATGCCATATGCTATACCAGTTGAAAACACAATCGGTGCAGGTCAAGCGGTTATAGAATATGAAAAAACTGCAGAAATGGTTAAAAACTATACTTCAGCTGATGCCTTTGCAGATATCGAAGTTGAAATCGCCGACTATGCAAACCTTGAAAAACCATTTGTTGAAGTGTTCACGCTTGATTCAACATCATGCGCTGCTTGCACATACATGATGGCAGTAGCAAATGACCTAAAAGCAATCATGGGGGATAAAATCGACGTTATCGAATACAAATTCACTGAAAAAGCAAGCATCGCAAGATGTATGAAAATGGGCGTTAAACAACTTCCATCACTTTATATCAACGGTGAACTTGCGTATTCTTCAATCATTCCATCAGTGGAAAAATTGGTCGAACAAGTGACTTCACTTTTGAAATAAACCTAAAACACAAATATAAAATGGGAGAGAGAATGAAACTCTACATAATTCTTGGCTACCTTGGAAGCGGAAAAACTTCATATGTAAAAAACTTGCTTAAAACGCTTTCGGGGGATAAGAATGCACTTCTTGTCAACGACTTTGGCGAAGTGGATGTTGATGGGAAAATTCTCGCTAGCTATTCGCCGTTCACACTTGCGGGCGGTTCAATGTTTTGCAGTTGCAAAAGCGATCAGTTTGTGAAAGTGGCAAAAGAAATTCTAACAATGGATTTTGATAACCTAGTTATCGAAAGCTCGGGTTTTTCCAATCCGTATAATTTGAAAGAGCTTATCCAGCTTGTCAATTCGGGCAGTGCAAACAAACTTGAAATTGTGGAAACAGTCACGCTTGTCGATTGCAAAAACTTCGAAAAAATCGCAACAACAGTCAAAATGGCTAAAATTCAAGTCGCCTTTGCCGATGTTCTGTTGCTAAACAAAACAGATTTGATAACGCAAACCGACCAAACACGCATCGAAACGCTTGTCAAATCAATCAACCCAAACGCAAGAGTCCAGTTCACGTCAAACGGTGAAAGAAAAGACTATTCAGCCAAAATCATTGAAAAACCAAGCGTTGCAAATATCGCCGATATAACACTTCAAAAACTAGCTGTCAAAATCGACAAATCTTGCACATTGCAAGCCCTAACAACCGCGTGCGATGAAATTTGCAAAACGGCACACAGAATAAAAGGCAGCCTTGATATCGCTGATTTCAAAGGCACATTCCAATATTCCTTTGGCGATAAAACCCTAAAGGAAGGCAGTGGCGGAGATAACACGCTAATAATTTTAACATCATCAAACAAAAATCTAAAAAACAACATCTCAGCATTGGTTTCGCAACTGGTGCATAAGTAAAGTCATAATCAAAAGCCCACTTTCAAACAAAAGAGAGTGAACTTTATTGTGTATAAAAACAAAAAGAACAATAAATAATAAAAAGTCTAATAAAAAAGTCCAATAATAAAATAATCAAGAAAAAAGGAAAAGTCGCAATCAATTTTGCGACTTTTTTATCTTTTTTTTCAGTTGTCAGAAATCAAATCATCAACAGTTGTGTCGAAGATTTTCGCGAGTTTATAAAGTACAAAAATATCAGGCACGCTGTGACCATTCTCGTAGTTAGAAACCAAACTTTTCTTGCCTCCAATCAAATTTGCAAGTTGTTCTTGAGTCAGTTTGTGCTGATTTCGGTAAAATTTTATATTTTTTTGTATGTTTTTCGTAATATTCTTATCCATATCTATTGACAATTATACAAGTAAGTTGTACAATTAGTGTAAAAGTACAAGTAACTTGTACTTAGTAATTATTACTTATATCCCTAAAATCATACCATAAATTTTGTATTTTGAACATAAAAAAGAAAATTTAGTATGAAAACACCAAAAGGAGAGGAATTTATGAAAACAAAAACAAACAAAATAATAAGCCTAATAGTAGCCACAGCACTCCTACTAAGCCTATTTTCGGGAGTGACACTAAGCGGAACTGTGAAAACAGCATTTGCGGAAGATGATGATGTGGAGCGTTACATATTTAGAATCGAAGATGGAACATATAATGGGCTTGAATATACAGTGGAATCTGTATATGTTAACGATGAATATGTATATCCAAATGTGGATGAAAATTTCATTGAACTTTCATTGGCGACAGGTACAAGTTGCATGGTGTATATTAAACATGTATTTGAAGAGGATATAAATTCATTATTAGCCTTTGAACATACATATACTGATGGAGATGAAACTGTATCAAGCATGTGCTTTATGGGGGAAGTAAGCGGGGACAATGACGATATAATGAGATATAGTATAACGACGGTCGCGGCAAACTCAACGCTTGAATGTGTCGGAAGAACGGATTGGAAATACATAGAAAATGATGATGCTATGTATTTGCATACTAGTGAAAGTGATTCATCTACAAAATATTCAATATTGGAAGAAATTGATGGATATAGTTCAGCCTCTGCACAAGCATACACATTGCAAATTTCAGGTGTAGGTAAAATGTCTAACGTAGGCAATTTTACTCAACCATGGTATAATGAAAATTATCAACAAATAACTCAACTTGACATAAAAGAAGGTTTATTGTCAACGGGTATGCACGCATTTATAGGATTGGAAAATTTAGGTGATGTTGTCATTCCAGCAAGCATTATTGATTTAGGGCCTTATTCGTTAAAGGATACATATATGGACTCGTTGACTTTTGCGGAAAATAGTGCTCTCACAACTATATCAGATGGAGCATTATGGTCAGTCCACATTGCTGATGGTGGTTTAAGTTTGCCTGAAACATTAACTAGCATAGGCTATTGTGGTCTTTACAATTCAGATATTGCAAATTCAAGTGGTGAGCAATTAGTATTTCCGAAATCAATAACTGAAATAGGGGCTCAAGGCTTGAACTCTATGGCTTATAGCAACACTTTGAATGTTGATGATGAGGATTATGAAGTATTATCTTATGTGATTAAAGGTGAAGAAATCACAACGTTGTCAACAGCAAGTTTCTTTATTTCAAATCTTGCTTCAGCAGTATTTAATCAGAAGGTAGAAGTTCATCAGTATAATGTATTTTGTCGGAGTAACGCACATTCAATTGTATTTAATAATGGATTAACATTTACTGATTCAACAGATATACAATCATTTGATTATATCTATGCAGATATCACGGTAGTCTATTTTCCAGATGATACATATTTAGAAGGTGGTGAAAATTATTACAATTATTCATATACTAGTACAAATGCAATTATGAATGGTGGTATAATAGATTGTGATTATGAATTCACAGCAGGAACTCTCGCAACACCAACAAAAGAAGGATATATCTTTGGTGGTTGGTACGATAACTCTTATTTCACTAGTGAAGCAGTGACGGAAGCAACATCAAAAACAACATACTACGCAAAATGGACTTGTGAAACACCTGTGATTGAAGATATTGAAACTACATCATATACATATTTGCAAGGTGACGAAGTAACAGCACTATCTGTATCTACATCTGTAACAGACGGCGGAACACTTTCATGCCAATGGTATTCATCATCTGATAATTCTGATTTTGAAAAAATAGAAAATGCAACATCGGCAACTTACACTCCATCATCAACAACTGCGGACACAACATACTATTATTGTGAAGTCACAAATACAAAGGCTGATGGCAGTGATGAATACTCAGAATCAGTGCTAAGTGATACTGTGACAGTAGTTATAATTCCAAAATACACAGTAACATTCAACACAAACGGCGGTGACTTTGCAAGTGGTGATATAGCAACGGCTGATACTACTATTGACTATACATTATCTGCTTTGATTGATGCAACACCAACAAGACCAGGCTATACTTTCGCAGGATGGTTTGATGCAGCGACTGGCGGAGATGAAGTAACAACATCAACAGGATTTGAAGCCAACACAGATGTATACGCTCAATGGACTGCAAACACATACACATTGTCATATAATATAGACAGCGAAGCTTGGGAAGTAACAAACGTAGACGGCACAGACGTTCCTTATTCATACACATATGCGACAGATAAAATAACATTGCCAGTGCCAACAAAAACAGGCTACACTTTCAGTGGTTGGTTTGCAAGCAATGATTTTGATAACGATAAAACAGTAATAACAACGTTTGATTCAAGCAATATCACAGCCGAAACACTTTCAACAATCACATTCTACGGCTACTACACAGCAAACGAATACGAGATCGCATACACAGTATACGATAGTGTCGCAACAACTGGTGACGTAACAAACGACAACCCAACAAAATACACAATTGAAGACAGCATAACTTTAGTTTCTCCAACTTTGGAAGGATACGTGTTTGTAGCTTGGTATGATGCTGCATCAGGCGGCAACGTCGTAAGAACAATTTCGGCTTCTACAGAAGCGAAAACGCTATACGCAAGCTGGATTAAGGTGGATTCTGATGATACAGTAATAACAGCAATTAAAGCACTAACGCAAGACACTGCAAAAGAAACACTAATTGAAAAAGTAATCGGCAACGCAACAGAAGATATGCTTGAATCAGCAATGCAAGAAGCAATCGCACTAGCAACTGAAACGATAACAACAGTAACAGGCGAAAGTGTTGGGAATATCACATTCACAACAGATGACGCAAGTGTAACATCGCTAAGCTACTACGAAGGCACAACAGCAAGTGGCACATCAGCGTTTGCGGTCTTTGAAGAAAGCGACGATGCGGAAGGTTATTCTGCAACAGAAACAACATATATCTTCGCCGTGCCAGTTTCAAACGAAGAACTTGAATCAAGCGTAGAAATAACAATAAGCTTTAGCGGTGAAGAAGGCAAAGAATACAAAATTGCCCACTACAAAGCCGACGGCAATGTGGAATTGCTAGTCGCAACATACGACCACGAAGCAGGAACTTTGACATTCACAACAACAAGTTTCTCTTCATTCATGGTAATGGAAAAAGAAATTGAAGAAGTTGTTTCTTCAAGCAGCAGTTCAAGAAACATCACAATTTCAAGCAGCTACACAGTAAGCGGTTCAAGCTCTAGCGCGACAGATGTGGAAGCGGAAACCGAAGTCGAAGAAGAAACACCAGCCACAACTGAAACCCCAGTAGCAACAGAAACCCCAACAGCAACAATCGCGCCAGTAGTTCCAGAAACACAAGCAGATTCAAGCAACAACGCATGGATTTGGATTGTCCTAGGTGTATTGGTAGTTGGTGGTGTTGCAGGATACGTGATTTACAAAAAGAAAAAACAGTAAAAAATGCACAGCATTTTTTAAATTAAAAACAGGCTTCGCTCTGCGAGCTCGATAAAAATTAAAAATTAAAAATTAAAAATTAAAAATTAAAAATTAAAAATTGTGGTAAAGCATTCCGCTACGCTACATGCATTCTATTATATATTGTATGTACAAGCACCGCGTAGGGGAGATGGACAAACTATGCAAAAAACACGCACCACCCGTAGGGGTCGATGCCCACATCGACCCGCGGACGTGTAGAAACGCTCATAATTATGCGAAACCGCCGTGCGAACGCAAAAAAAATAAATGTGCAATCCACATCAAAACGGGTCGATGTGGGCATCGACCCCTACGAGATTCGCACAAAACCAAAAATAGCATGCACGAGCAAAGCGAGTGCCATACCACAATTTTCACTTTTCACTTTCAGGCGTACGCTACGCTAGCGACACTTTTCACTTCGCGTGAAGCAAGCACGATAAACCAAAAAACATCGTCGCCCAAAACCGCAACAAAAAACCTAAACAACAAACCAAAAGCTGATTCCCAAAGCGTAGTCATGCTAGCCTACGCCTTGGTTTCAAAATCTCCCAACCGGGGAGCATAAATTCTATACTATACAAAAAGAACGCAAGGGAATGCTAAGCCCTTGCGTTCTTTTACTGCTTAAAACATTCAAATCAAACAATGATGACAAAATAACGCAGAAAGCAATTTTATAAAATTCGTAAAGCAATATAAAATTACTGTAAACAAAAAGTTGAAAGTGCAAGCAATTTTGTTGACAAATCATAATAAATTTGCTATACTGTAAAAAATCAAAAGAGAAACAAAGGGGTTTCCGAAGCAATGCTTCAGAAACCTTTTTTTATTTTAGTTAGGAGTTGTATTATATGATAGAGTTGAAAAATGTCAATAAATTTTTCGGTGATTTGCACGTTTTGAAAGATGTGAACTTGACTGTTAAAGAAGGTGAAAAACTGGTTATTATCGGTCCATCAGGGTCTGGTAAGTCAACAACAGTAAGATGCATGAACTATCTTGAAGAACCAACAAGCGGACAAGTTATTGTGGACGGCAATGAAATCACTCACAAAAATAAAACACACGTCGTAAGAAAAACAACATCAATGGTTTTCCAACAATTCAATCTTTATCCCCACATGACAGTTTTGAAAAACTTGACGCTTGCGCCAATCAAATTGTTCCACAAATCAAAACAAGAAGCGGAAGCACTTGCATATCACTATCTTGAAGTTGTTGGACTAACAGAAAAAGCACACGTGTATCCTTCAACGCTTTCAGGTGGTCAACAACAAAGAATCGCAATCGCAAGAGCACTTTGTGCTGAAACAAAAATAATCCTTTTTGATGAACCAACATCAGCGCTAGACCCAGAAACAATCCAAGAAGTTTTGGATGTTATGATAAAGCTTGCAAAGGAAAATATCACAATGGTTGTAGTAACCCACGAAATGGGATTTGCTCGCCAAGTTGCCGATAGAATTGTCTTCATGGCGGACGGAATGATTTTGGAAGAAGGAACTCCAGAACATTTCTTCACAAACCCAAAAAATGAAAGATTAAAACAATTCTTGGGAAAAATCGTGAGATAACTAAGTTCTAAAATGCGGGGATAAAAATCCTTGTGTTTTTAATAAATTTTATAACTTTAAGGAGAAGTATTATGAAAAAATTATTTTCTATGCTACTAGTTGTAGTGGCGTTGGTATCTATGCTATCTGGTTGTGGTTCAACATCAAGCGAACCTGCTATCGACGCATCTGAATACAGCGCAGACGTTCAAGCAATCATCGATTCTGGCGTATTGAAAGTTGGTGTTAAAAACAACGTTGAAGGTTTTGGATTCCAAAACATCCTAACTGGTGACTATGCTGGTTTGGAAATCGACATTGCAGAACTTATCGCAGCAGAACTTGGTGTTGAAGTTGAATACACAACTGTTACAGCAGCAACAAGAACAGAACTTTTGGATTCAGGCGATCTTGATTGCGTTGTCGCAACATTCACAATCACTGACGAAAGAAGACTAAGCTGGGATTTCACAACTCCATACTACATAGACGCAGTAACAGTTTTGGTTGAAGATGCTTCAGGTATCACTGATTTGTCTGGTCTTATCGACACAACAATTGGTGTTTCATCAGGTTCAACATCTGCAAAATCTGTAGTTGTTGCTATGATTGAAGCAGGTCTTATTTCAGCTGATAACTACGATGCAGACACATTTGATGCTGCAACTTGGACAGAAAGCGTTTCTTTCCGTCAATATGATGACTACCCATCAATCTCTCTTGCTCTAACTTCAGGCGAAGTTGATGCATTCTCTGTTGACAAATCAATCTTGTCAATCTACAAAACAGAAGGTCGTTCATTCATTGAAGAAAACTTCTCACCACAAGATTACGGTATTGCAACAACTAAAGATTCAGGTTTGTCTGAACTTTGCGAAGAACTTATCACAGCTTGGCTTGCTGATGGCACAATCGATGCTTTGGTAGCAGCAAACGGCATTTCGTAAGTTTAAATCAAGTAAAATACTTATAAAAAGTAAGACTCTTAATAAAATAGAGTCTTACTTCTTATAAGTGATTATTATCTAATCATTTATAAGAAGTAAGACAGAGGATGAAAAAAATATGGGAAATATAACTTCAATTGACGCATGGAAAAAGGTGTGGACCTTCAAGGAGGTTTTCATAATAGGATTTGAAAACACACTGCTCACGTCGGTTTGTGCGCTCGTTATGGCATTGTGCCTGGGTATTGTGTTCGGGCTTATGTCGACAGGTGAAAGCAAAGTTTTGAAATGTATTGCAAGGGTTTATGTCGAATTCATACAAAACACACCAATCATATTGCAAATGTGCTTTTTATATTACGCCTTGGTGTTTTCCGGCAACGGAATAGGTATCCTTAACACAGGTATCGTTGCGCTAGGAATTTATCACGGTGCATATATGGCGGAAGTTTTCCGCGCTGGTATTGAAGCTATTCCAAAGGGTCAATCAGAAGCCGCGAACGCTCAAGGTTTTGGATATCTTGGAAGAATGTATTATGTAATACTTCCACAAAGTGTCAAAATTATTTTGCCACCAATGGTAAACCAAGCGGTTAACCTTGTGAAAAACACATCATGTTTGTATATTGTTGGCGGAACAGATTTGATTTCTTCAACATATAACTTTGTC
This sequence comes from Bacillota bacterium, assembly GCA_044426085.1. Taxonomy (GTDB): domain Bacteria; phylum Bacillota; class Clostridia; order Christensenellales; family CAMQZB01; genus JAWXUU01. The sequence continues at coordinate 39,649 of JAWXUU010000002.1, forward strand.
ACAGGCGCAAGCACGGGTGGAGCATACGGACCAGCATACGTCGTGTGTGGAATTCTGTTCTTTATTATTTGTTTTCCACTTTCATATTTTGCATCAAAATTGGAAATATCACTAAAACAAAGAGAGCAACGCACTCAAAAAAATACAGTAAAGGAAGGTTAAAGTATGGATAACGTAATGGCAAGTTTTTCAATGTTATCATTTGAAGGTGTTTTTTCCTACATCATGAAAGGTGTTGCCTTCACTGTTATAATTGCAGTTTTCGCAGTCTTTATTGGATTGGTTTTTGGATCAGTCCTTGCAATTGCAAGAAACTATTGCACATCAAAGAAAACAAAAATTTTCAAATGGCTAGCAACTGGATATATTGAACTTTTCAGAAACACACCACTTTTGCTTTGGATTTTCATATGCTTGGTATTTTGCCCAGCACCATCAAGTATGCCAAAGTTTTGGGGACTATCAACAGTTGAAGTGAAACTTATGTTCAAAGCCGTTGTGGCGCTCATTCTGTTCACGTCTTCAGTAGTTGCCGAAATCGTTCGCGGTGGGCTTAATGCCGTTGCGAAAGGTCAATTTGAAGCAGGCCACACGCAAGGATTCAGTATCGTTCAAGTAATGATATATATCGTGTTGCCACAAGCGTATAAAAAAATCGTTCCAACACTTCTAAGCCAAGTTGTAACAACAATCAAAGATACGTCATACCTTGCAAACGTTGCGGTTATCGAACTTATGTCAAGAATAAGACAAATCATGACGGGCGCATATATGTATAACGGAACGGGCACAACTAATGTGTCGGATGTTTTTGTTTTGTTTGGTCTTGCAAGTTTGATTTACTTTATTATCAACTTCAGCATATCTTGCGTGGTAAGACACATGACAAAAGAACGCGAAAAAACAAATATTGTAAAACCAGCAACAACATAGGAGGAAAATATGAAACCTTATGTAATAACAATTTCAAGACAGTTCGGAAGCCTTGGCAGATCAATTGCAAGCGAACTATCAAAAACGCTAGGAATAAATTTCTATGATCGCGACATAGTTGAAGAAACTTCAAAAAGATTGGGTCTTCCCGTTTCAACAATAAGCGAAAAAGAAGAAATGGCAAACACAAAATACAGCAAAAGAATATATCCGCTAGGACTTGGTGTTCCAAAATTGCAAGATGAAATTTTCATGGTGCAAAAAAACATCATTCAAGACCTCGCAAACAAAGAATCTTGTATCATTGTTGGCAGATGTGCCGAAAGCATTCTTGCATATAAAGAACGAACTATGCATGTTCATATATATGCACCATATATGCAACGTTTCCAAAACTGCACAGAAAAACTAGGCATGGATGAAGCCACAGCAAAGAAAATGATAAAAGAAGTTGACTTTTCAAGAAATCTATATCGCAATCACTATTGCCCAGAGATTAAAAACGAAATGTCAAACAGAGATATCATGCTAGACAGCAGTAGGTTTGGTGTTGAAGGCTCAGCGGAAATTTTGGCAATGATTGCTAAAAAAACATTTGAATTATAAAAACAATTCCCTTTCGAGAACGCAAAACGGCAATATCGAAAGGGATTTTAACGCAAAAAATCAAAATAGATTATCTAAATTATCATCAAAGGAATGGCTTTCTCGTGAAAAACAACAAAATTGAATTCCCTCGTATAGGACAGCGAATTATCAAGTCAGCAATAGCTGTATTTTTCTGCTATTTGGTTGACATCATTCGAAACGGCACACCGTTTTATTCGGCTCTTGCTTCAATCCAATGTATGCAACCATATAAGAAAAGCTCTAAAGCAATGGCAAAGCAAAGGATAGAAGGCACACTTATTGGCGCATTTTATGGGCTTATTGTTATATTGATTGAACTAAAATATATCAATTCGCTAAAATATGGCAATATCATATCATACGCTCTCGTCGCATTTTTTGTATGCGTGGTGCTGTACACAACAGTTGTTCTTAAGAAAAAATCCGCATCATATTTTTCGTGTGTGGTGTATCTCAGTATAACAATGATTCACATAACAGATGCCGATCCCTACCTTTTTGTGTTCAACCGTGTGGCAGACACTTTCATGGGACTTGCAATTGGAATGACAATCAACGCAATACACCTTCCTAGAAAAGTTGATAAAGAAACGCTTTTTGTTACTGGGCTAGACAGTGTTATAATAGACCCAAAAAATCAACTTCTTGATTACAGCAAGGTTGAACTTAACCGATTGATTGAAGATGGAGTCATGTTTTCTATTGTCACAATGCGAACGCCCGCTTCTTTTTTGGAAGCAGTGAAAGATATAAATTTCAAACTGCCAGTTGTTGTGATGAACGGCGTTGCAATTTATGATATAAAGAATAACAACTACATAAAAAAACATGAAATTCCCCACGATAACGCCGTAAAACTCCACAAGTATATCAATGAGAGCGGTCACAATTGCTTTGTAAATACAATTGAAGAAAGTTCAGTGATGATACAGTATCAAAATTTGACAAACGAAGGTGAAAAGGCAATATATGAAAAGTTGAGAACATCGCCTTATAGAAACTATACAAAAAAAGAAGAAAATACATTCCTTTATGAGGACGTAGCGTACTTCATGGTGATGGACGAAACATCAAGAATTGTAAATCTAAGGCGGAAACTGTGCGAAAACGGCTTTTTGAACGACTTTGAAATTTTGCATTATCCATCTGTCGACTATCCGCACTTTTCATACATGAAGATATATGATAAAGGAGTATCAAAGCAAAGTATGCTTGCCCAGCTTAAAAACCATCTCAAAGTTGAAAACAGTTGCAGTATTGGTTCTGTTGCAGGCGGATACGATATTGTGATTTCTGAGCACACAAACGGAAACGCGGTGATAAAACAACTCAAATCACTTGCCGAGCCAGTCCAATTTTCACCTGTCAAAAGAAAATAAAACAAGAAAACAAGCGATAAAATAAGAAAACAAACAAGAAAATAAATAAGAAACCAAATAAGTATCAAAAAAATCCACCCAAGAAATTTGAGTGGATTTTGCATATCACTTAAATAAATATTCTCTTCTCATTTGCAAAACAGATTCTTTATCATAATTTTTGTCTGCAATTGATTTATTAAAATCAAGCAAAGGTTGAAATTTCAGTTTCAAAAGTTCATCGCAAATTTGGTCGGTTGTTGCGGGTTTGTTTATCGTAACAAAATATTCAAACAGATTGCTTGTGAAATAATCAGAAACGGGATATTTGCAACTCATGGCAAACTCGTCGATTGCAAGTGCGTAGCTGTCAAACTGCGAAAGCAGAAATTTTGGCTCGCGAGCTACTTTTTTCAAGATAATAACTTTGCTAAAGCAAACGTAAACCCAAGCAAGGAAGAACAAAAACAAAAGGAAATAATATCCTTCGTAAAGTATCATAAGCGTCAAAAAAGTTATCATCACCATTGTCACAATCAAAAGAAGTGCAATGTGAAAATGTATCTTTTTTTTGCTGGCAACAACAAAGTTTTCAGTTGCGTCATATTGTTTTTTGTATTCGTAAGGCATGTCCATAAAAATAATTCTCCTTTAGATTATTATAATTCAAAAAATATTAAAAGTCAATAGCAATTAAAAGAATAATAAATTGTCAAAATTTGGTAAATTATGGAAATATATCTTGACTTTGCAATAAATTTCGTAATAGAATATATAAAAGGGGTGAGCCATGCAAAAAATACATAAGATAATTTCTATAATTTTAATTATTTCGCTACTTGTGGTGTGTTTTTCTGCATGCAGTGGTTCTCAAACAATAATCCCAACTCCAACGGAAGGAATAATAAATGCAACAAATTATACAGTTGTGTTTGGCGACAATCTCACATACGACACAAGTTTAGAAATAAACGATGGCGACAGCATAACGATAAGTTTTTGGTTTCCCACTGATGTTGAAAGTATATGTGAAGAATATGTTGAAAAGTATAAAGACATACACAAAAACGTCACTTTCAAAACAAAATCATATCCGTGGGACGAATATTGGACAGAGCTTACAGATGCTTTGGAAGGTGGGACAGGCCCAGATATTTATTGGATGAACACAGCGTATCAAAGCACACTTATTGAATATGCCAATCCGCTGTCGGAAGAAAACTTTCCAAAAGATGATATGGAACTTGACTTTCGCAATTTTTATGCCCATGCAATTGATGATGAAATCTATTTTGTAGATTTGGGATACACCGCGCCAATAATGTTTTATAATAAAACACTGTGGGGAGAAGCAGGCTACAGCGAAAGCGACCTTCCAACCACTTGGTCGGAACTTATCGTGACATCATTATCAACAACAACAAACAATATTCTTGGTGAAACCACTGTTTCGGGGTTTGATTTTTCAGGAAGTAATAACTTTTTGACAATCCTTACTGCAATGAACTATCAAAGCGGAGAAATGCAGTATTCCTACGGCGGTGAAGAAACAAATTTTTATAATGATATCTGTATTGAAAACATGGAATATCTTTCAAGCTTCATAAATTCATACGGTATCAGCACATACACATCTGTCGCAAACCGCGACAAGCTTGGATACGAGCAAACAGTTATGATTTGTGACTACACATGGGTATATCTTTATATGCAAGAAGTGTATCCTGATATAGAAATTGGCGTCTTTGCAATGCCTGAATTCATTGATGCCCCCGCAATCAGCTCTATGTATAGCGATGTTTCGCCTTGCATTTCTTGCGAATCGTCACAAGAAAAGATAGAGGCAAGTGAAGACTTTCTGAAATTCTTGCTATCATATGACAACTTCATCAAAGATTATTCACTTGCAAACGCACTTTATCCAAGCAAGTATTCTCTCGACGATGATAAAGATATTCTCGCAGATCCCGTGCTCTCAGTTTTATCCGAAACAATTGATAGAACAATCTTGATTGCACCACCATCTGCAACTATTGAATCAATCAAAACATACTATCTTCAAACGGCATACCTAAGCGGAGCAATAACAGCAGAAGACGCAACAATGCAAACGGATATAGAATGCAAAAGTGCACTGTCTCAGCTTGATTATGAATCGCTAGAGAAATTTTATAAATATATAATTTGGTTCTATAAATCAGACGAAATATAATGAAAAAAATTTCGAAATAATAACTAAAAAATGCTTGACATATAATCTTAAAAGTTGTATTATCTATTTAATTAAATATTTAAACCGTTGAGGTGGAGATAAAAATATTTGTGCATCCCAAGAGAGTTCGGGTGGGTGAGAGCCGAGCGAAACGCAGAATATTAAATGGACCACTGAGGGCGTAGTCAAAGGCAATTTATTGCTTAGTATTCTACGACGTAAGGCATGCGTAAGTTGTCGGGGGTTTGTTAGAACTTCGCTAAGCGCACGATAATTTTATCGTGAATCAAGGTGGCACCACGGAACCAGTATTTTCGTCCTTGACAATATTTCTATATTGTCAAGGACTTTTTTTATACAAAAAATCAGTTTTTGGCAAAAAACAAGATGAGGAGACAACAATGATTTATCCAACAATTGACCAAATTAAAGAGATTACAAAAAAGCACGATTGCAAAAAATTGCCTATGAAAGTTGAGCTTTATGCCGACCAAATCACACCAATTTCAGCACTCAGAAAATTCAAAGAACGAACAAAGCACTGCTTCATGCTTGAAAGTGCAGAAAGAACTCAGCGTTGGGGAAGATATTCATTTATCGGTTACGACCCAGAACTTGAAATCACTTGCCAAAACGGTGAAGTTCAAATAAAAGAGAAAGATAAAATAACAATCAAAAACCAAAATCCCGCAACCGTTATCCGTGAAATTCTCGCACAAAACAAGTCGATAAACTTGGAAGGCTTCCCATCATTTTGCGGTGGTCTTGTTGGATATTTTTCCTACGACTATATCAAATATCAAGAAGAAAGCTTGGTTCTTGACGCAAGCGACGAAGAGGGTTTCAAAGATGTAGACTTAATGCTTTTTGATAAAGTTATTTGCTTTGATAACTATAAACAAAGGATAATCCTTATCGCAAATATCAAAACAGATAACATTGAAGAAAACTATGCAAAAGGCATAGAAACTTTGAAAAACATGGTTGAAATAATCAAGGACGGCAAGGAATTTAAAGAAGAAAAACTAACGCTTAAAAGCGATATTAAAAATTTGTTTTCCAAAGAAGAATATTGCAACATGGTGAAAAAAGCAAAGGATTATATCTACGAAGGCGATATCTTCCAAGTGGTGTTGTCAAACAGATTTCACGCGGAAGTATCGGGAAGCTTGTTTGATACCTACAGAATTTTAAGAACATCAAATCCGTCACCTTATATGTTTTATTTCTCAAGCGACGATGTAGAAATCGTTGGTGCATCGCCAGAAACACTAGTGTCGCAAAAGGATGGCAAACTTCAAACTTTCCCACTCGCGGGCACTCGCCCAAGGGGTAAGACACAAGAAGAAGATGAAGCGTTTGAAATTTCACTTCTTGCCGACGAAAAGGAAATCGCCGAACACAACATGCTTGTGGATCTAGGCAGAAACGACATCGGAAAAATCAGCAAAATTGGCAGTGTGGAAGTGGAAAAATATATGCAAATCGAACGTTTCTCACACGTTATGCACATCGGCTCAACAGTCAATGGAACACTTGAAAAAGGCAAGGATTCTATCGATGCAATGGATGCGATTTTGCCCGCGGGAACACTTTCGGGTGCACCAAAAATAAGAGCGTGCGAGATAATAAACGAGCTTGAAAACAACAAGCGTGGAATATACGGCGGAGCAATAGGCTATATCGACTTTGCAGGAAATATGGACACTTGCATTGCAATCAGGCTAGCATTTATCAAAAACGGAAAGGTGTTTGTAAGGTCAGGCGCTGGAATAGTTGCCGACAGCGTGCCAGAAAGCGAATATGAAGAGTGCATAAACAAGGCAAAAGCCGTTATCGAAGCACTTAAAAAATCACAAGGAGGTATTGATTATGATATTACTAATTGACAACTACGACAGCTTTTCATACAATCTTTATCAACTTATTGGAAGTATGGATTCAGATATAAAAGTTGTGAGAAACGATAAAATCACAATTGAAGAAATTCAAAAACTCTCCCCAAAAGCGATTTTCCTTTCTCCGGGGCCTGGTCATCCAAAAGATGCGGGGATAATTGTGGAAGTAATTCAAAAGCTAGGTGATAAGTTCCCAATTTTCGGTGTGTGCCTTGGTCATCAAGCAATTTGCCATGCATACGGCGGAGTTGTTTCATACGCAAGCAAGCTTATGCACGGAAAATCATCAATCGCACAAATAAATACAAACGCAGAAATTTTCAAGGGCATGCAAGAAAGCATGCAAGTTGCAAGATATCATTCATTATCAGCAGTGCAAAGCGAATTGCCAGACTGCCTTGAAGTGATTGCGCAAACGGAAAGCGGAGATATAATGGCGGTTTGCCACAAAACGCACAAAGTGTTCGGCGTGCAATTTCATCCCGAATCAGTATTGACACCGCAAGGATACAAAATCATTAAAAACTTTTTGGAGGTAATATCATGAATATCGAAAATGCAATAATAAAACTAAGTGGAAAAGAAAACTTAACTCGCGAAGAATCAAAAGCTGTAATGAATGAAATCATGGATGGAACAGCAAGCGACATTCAAATTGCATCCTTTTTGACAGCACTGACAATAAAAGGCGAAACAATCGAAGAAATCATCGGCTCAGCAAGTTCCATGCGTGAGCATTGCACAAGATTGCTACATGATATGGAAGTTTTGGAAATAGTCGGAACAGGTGGCGACGGTTCAAATTCTTTCAATATTTCAACAACATCTTCAATTGTCATTTCAGCGGGCGGTGTTCCCGTTGCAAAGCACGGCAACCGTGCAGCATCAAGCCTTTCAGGTTCTGCCGATGTGTTGGAAGCGCTCGGTGTGAATATAAATATTTCACCTGAAAAAAGCAAAGAAATCCTAGACGAAATTGGAATTTGTTTCCTTTTTGCACAAAGATATCATCAAGCGATGAAATACGTTGCCGGCGTGAGAAAGGAATTGCGTTTCAGAACGATTTTCAATATCCTAGGCCCACTTTCAAACCCCGCTGGTGCAACTATGCAAGTTATGGGTGTATACGATGAAAGCCTTGTTTTGCCACTTGCAAAAGTGCTTTGTGCACTTGGTGTGAAAAGAGCAATGGTGGTTTATGGCAAGGATAAACTTGATGAAATTTCAGTTTGCGATAAAACTGTTATTTGTGAAGTAGACAACGGAAAATATATCTCATACGAAATTGAACCGGAAGATTTCGGATTTGAAAAATGCGATAAATCAGCACTTATCGGCGGAACGCCTAAAGAAAATGCAGAAATCACACTTTCAATCTTGAACGGCGAAGAATCACCTCGCAAAAACGCAGTGTGTTTGAATGCGGGCGCAGGACTTTACATTGCAGGCAAAGCAAAAACTTTCGAAGAAGGTGTGAAGCTTGCAGGTGAAATCATAGAAAGCAAAAAAGCACTTGATAAACTTCTGCAGTTTATATCGCAATCAAATAAAGGAGAATAATATGCTAAACGAAAACGGCATAAAAGTTGATAACAAAAGAAATATCCTAAATGAAATTGCAGAAAAAACAAAGCGTAGGATTGCAGTTGAAAGAATTATTTTCCCACTTGAAGAAATTGCACATCAAGCGGAAAATATGCCTATTGGAAATTTCGAATTTGAAAAAGCAATTTCAAAAAAAGGAATGTCATTTATCTGCGAAGTGAAAAAAGCATCACCTTCAAAAGGCGTTATCGCAGAAGAATTTTCATACATGCAAATTGCAAAAGACTATGAAAGTGCAGGTGCATCGGCAATATCTTGCTTGACAGAACCAGAATATTTCATGGGCAAAAACAAATATTTGAAAGAAATTTCTCAAAATGTGTCATTGCCAATACTAAAAAAGGATTTCTTTGTCGATGAATATATGATTTACCAAGCAAAAATCTACGGTGCAAGTGCCATTTTGCTTATCTGCTCAATTCTCACAGATTCTGAGCTCGCAAAATACTTTGAAATCGCAAATAAGCTTGGATTATCAGCAGTTTTTGAAGCGCACGATGAAATTGAAATCCAAAGGGCAATAAACTGCGGAGCAAGAGTTATCGGCGTGAACAACAGAAACCTTAAAACTTTTGAAATGAACTTTTCAAACAGCATAAACCTTCGCAAAATGGTGGGTGAAGATGTGATTTTCATTTCAGAAAGCGGAATAAGATGTCGTGAAGATATAAACATGCTAGAAAACAACAATATCAACGCTGTTCTCATCGGCGAAACGCTCATGCGTGCACCTGATAAAAAGCTTATCCTAAATAAACTCAAGGGGATAACAGCATGACAAAAATCAAAATCTGCGGACTAAAAAGAATGGAAGACATTCAAGTTGCAAATAAACTTAATCCCGATTTTATCGGCTTCGTATTTGCGAAAAGCAAGCGTCAAATCACAAAAGAAACTGCAAAAACTTTGAAAGATATGCTAAATCCAGAAATAAAAGTGTGTGGAGTTTTTGTGAATGAAAACATTCAAACAATGTGTGATTTGGTGAAAAATAACATAATAAACATAATCCAACTTCACGGAAACGAAACTGAAAAAGACATTGAAAAAATAAAATCAATTTTGCCACAAACAGAGATTATAAAAGCTTTGAATGTAAGGCAAAAATCCGATATAACAGCATGGAAAAACTCTAAAGCCGACTATTTAATACTAGATAATGGCGTCGGCGGAACGGGTGAAAAGTTCGATTGGGAAATCTTGAAAGAACTGACAAATTTCAACAAAAAAATAATAATAGCAGGCGGACTTAACCCCGAAAATGTAAGCGAAGTTTTGAAATTCAATCCATACGGAGTTGACGTTTCAAGCGGAGTTGAAACAGACGGGTATAAGGACAAAGAAAAAATGCACGAATTTGTGCAAAAAGTGAGAGGAAACTCGAAAATAAAAAATAATTTAAGGAAAGAATCAACCGCGGAATTTTCATCAAATTTTGTGGATTGCTATTCGTGGAATATAAATATGAAAAAAGGTAGATTTGGCGTGCACGGTGGACAGTATATCCCCGAAACATTGATGAACACGATAACAGAGCTTGATCAAGCTTATAACAAATATAAAGATGATGAAGATTTTCAAAAAGAACTTCAAACACTTCTCAACGAATACGCAGGCAGACCGTCGCTTTTGTATTTCGCAAAGCGTATGACTGATGATCTTGGCGGTGCAAAAATCTATCTTAAACGCGAAGATTTGAACCACACAGGCGCACACAAAATCAACAACGTGCTAGGTCAAGTTTTGCTTGCAAAAAAAATGGGCAAAACTCGCGTTATTGCAGAAACAGGTGCAGGTCAACACGGCGTTGCAACAGCAACAGCAGCCGCGCTCATGGGTATGGAATGCGAGATTTACATGGGCAAGGAAGACACACAGCGTCAAGCACTTAATGTCTACAGAATGAAGCTTTTGGGCGCGCAAGTTCACCCCGTGACAAGCGGAACAGCAACTTTGAAAGATGCAGTTTCCGAAACGATGCGCGAATGGACAAAACGCATGGAAGACACGCATTATGTTTTGGGTTCAGTTATGGGTCCCCACCCATTCCCAACAATGGTTCGCGACTTCCAAGCCGTTATTTCAAAAGAAATTAAAGAACAAATCTTGCAAAAAGAAGGCAAACTTCCAACCGCAGTTCTCGCATGTGTGGGTGGCGGTTCAAACGCAATAGGTGCATTTTATAACTTTATCGAAGAAGAGTCAGTTCGCCTTGTCGGCTGTGAAGCCGCAGGAAGAGGTGTGAAAACGGCGGAAACAGCAGCGACAATCGCAACGGGAAGCCTAGGGATTTTCCACGGCATGAAGTCATATTTCTGTCAAGACCAATATGGTCAAATCGCACCAGTATATTCAATTTCTGCTGGTCTAGATTATCCTGGCATAGGTCCAGAACATGCAAACCTACACGATATTGGTCGCGCAGAATATGTAAACGTGACAGACGACGAAGCGGTTGAAGCCTTTGAATACCTTTCAAGAACAGAAGGAATCATTCCCGCAATCGAATCCGCCCATGCCGTTGCCCACGCAATGAAAATCGCGGGCGAAATGGAGAAGGAAGATATAATCGTAATCAACTTATCGGGCAGAGGCGATAAAGACTGTGCTCAAATCGCAAGATATAGGGGGCAAGAAATCAATGAGTAAAATAACAGACGCATTCAAAAACGGCAAGGCATTCATCCCGTTTATCACATGTGGCGATCCAAACCTAGAAACATCAAAGAAACTTATATACGCACTCTCAGAAGCGGGTGCAAGCATAATAGAGCTCGGCATTCCATTTTCCGACCCAACCGCTGAAGGTCCAGTTATCCAATCGGCAAACGAAAGGGCGCTTAAAACAGGAGTGACAACTGATAAAATTTTTCAAATGCTAGAAGATGTGAAAGTGGAAACCCCGCTTGTTTTCATGACGTATGCAAACGTGCTGTTTTCATATGGTATCGAAAGATTTATCAAAAAAGCAGTAAAATGCGGTATTTGCGGTGTTATCATACCCGATATCCCATTCGAAGAAAAAGAAGAATTTGAAATTGTTTGCAAAGCTTATAACATAGATTTCATGTCGCTTATCGCGCCAAATTCCGACCAAAGAATAGCGATGATTGCAAAAGAAGCAACGGGATTTGTATATTGCGTATCATCACTTGGCGTGACGGGTGCAAGAACAAGTGTCGCTTCAAACATCGGTGAAATGATTGAAAAAATCAAACAGCAAACAAACACACCGTGTGCAATCGGCTTTGGAATATCATCGCCAGAAATGGCGGGCGAGATGTCAAAAATTTCCGATGGTGTCATTGTGGGCTCAGCAATCGTGAAGATGTGCGAACAATATAAGGAAGATTGCATAAAACCAATCACAGATTTTGTTTTGGCATGCAAAAAGGCAATGTAGCACATCAACTACAAAAAAATATAACAAAGCCAATCTTATTTTCATAAAATACTAAAAATGATGTTGCATTTTCGAAAATTAATGGTATAATCATTTTATACGCAAAGATGAGAGATAAGGGGTACGAAAGAAAATGCAATCAGTGGTTATAACATTCGACGTAGGAACGCAAAGTTTACGTGGAATGATAGTTGATAAAAAGGGAAATTTGCTCGCGTTTGAGCGTGAAATGTATGAAGCACCATATTTTTCGCAATTTCCAACTTGGGCAGAGCAAAAGCCAAACTTTTATTATGAAAGCCTTTGCCGAGTTTCAAGAAAGCTAAAAGAAAATAATAAAGAACTCTTTGAAAGTGCAATCGCAGTCACTGTAACAGTTTTTCGCGACACAACACTTTGCTTGGATAAAAACAATAAGCCACTTCGCGACATCGTGATGTGGCTTGATAAACGTGAAACCAAAAATTCGAAAAAATTATCACCATTGCAAACAGTGGCATTCAAAGCTGTTGGCATGCTAGATGTCATCAAAAGTCAACAAAAAATGGCTTCTTGCAATTGGGTGCAAGAAAACCAACCAGAAATTTGGGAAAAGACAGCAAAATTTGTCTTGCTTCCAACATATCTGAACTATCAACTGACGGGCAATTTAATCGATTCCAACGCAAACATAATAGGTCATGTTCCAATCGACTATAAAAACAAGCGTTGGCAACCAAAGGGTGCACTCACAAGATGTCTTGCGGATATCCCAATGGAAAAACTTGTTCCAATCGTAAACCCGGGCGACACAATCGGTCACATAACAGAGCAAACATCAATCGATTCAGGCATAAAGCAAGGCTTGCCACTCATTGCTACGGGCGCTGATAAATCATGTGAAACGCTTGGTCTTTCAGTGACAGACACAACAAAAGCCGCCATTTCATACGGCACTGCCGCCACAATCCAAGTGGTTTCAAAAAAATATATCGAAGTTCCAAAATTCGCCCCAACATATCCATCTGTCATGGGGGATAGATTCAATGTAGAACTTCAAATATACCGCGGATATTGGATGCTCACATGGTTTAAAAACAACTTTGTTCAAAAAGAAGCTCAGCAGGCTGAAGAACTTGGCGTATCTGTTGAAACAATTTTGAATTCAAAACTAAAGGATATCCCAGCGGGTTCAAACGGACTTTTATTGCAAGCGCTTTGGGGGCCAGGCGTGATAACGCCAAACGTGAAAGGTGCAATCATTGGATTTTCTGATGTGCACACAAAAATGCATATCTATCGTGCCATCATCGAAGGCATATGCTTTGGGCTTATGGAAGGGATGTACGGCATGGAAAAGAAGTCTAAAACAAAAGTGAAAGAACTCTACGTCGCAGGTGGCGGAAGTCAATCGGAAGAAATCTGCCAAATAACAGCAAATATGTTCGGCTTGCCAGTAAAGCGTGCCCACGACCACGAAACTTGTGGCATCGGCTGTGCAATGGTGGCATTTGTTTCCCTTGGCGAATTCAAATCATATGACGAAGCAATAAAAAATATGTGCCACGAAAAAGACACATTCTATCCAGACATGAAAGAACATGCAATCTATAAAGATATATACGATAACACATATTCAAAAATGCTAAAAAGATTGCAACCACTATACACATCAACAAAGAAAATAATAAATAAGAACAAATAAACATATATATAAGAAATTATATATAAACCTAGAAATTCATAGACTATAACTAAACAAAAAATAAGGGCACAGGAAAATATGAAAAGAAGCGGAATACTCATGCACGTAAGCTCCCTACCAAGCAAATATGGCATTGGAACATTGGGGGAGGAAGCGTATAATTTTATAGATTTTTTATCATCGTCAAATTGCACAGTGTGGCAAGTTTTGCCACTTGGTCAAACGGGGTTTGGTGATTCACCATATCAAAGTGTATCGTCTTTTGCGGGCAATCCATACTTTATCGACCTAGAAACACTTGTGAAAGAAGACTTGCTTATCTCATCAGACTTGCCAGAAAAAAGAGCGACAAATCTCGGCATTGATTATGGCGAACTCTATATCAAAAAATATGCAACACTAAGAAAAAGCTTTGAAAAAAGCTACTTCAAAGTGAGTTCTGAAGTTGAAAAATTCAAAGAAGAACACGAATGGATTGATGATTATTCTATGTTCATGGCAATAAAAAATCACTACAAAGGCGAATCGTGGCAAAACTGGAAAGATGAAAAGCTAAGAATGCACAATGCCGAAGCAATCCAAACGGCAAGGGCAATTTTGCAAGACGATATAAACTTTTATTGCTATGTGCAATATTTGTTTTTCAAACAATGGCGTGCACTTCGCGATTATGCAAACAAAAAATCAATAAAAATCTGTGGCGACTTGCCAATATATTGTGCGCTTGATTCCGCCGACGTGTGGGGGAACAGTGAATGTTTCCAACTAAGCGAAGAAAAAGTTCCGCAAAAAGTTGCGGGCGTGCCACCGGATTATTTCTCTGCTGATGGTCAGCTTTGGGGCAATCCACTTTATGATTGGAAACATCTTGATAAAACAGAATATAAATTTTGGATAAAGCGTATGCAAGCCACTGCGGAACTTTTCGACATAGTCCGTATCGACCATTTTATCGGCTTTGTGAACTATTATTCAATCGATGCGTCAGCAACAACAGCAAAGGAAGGCGTTTGGGAAAAAGGTCCAAAACATCCACTTTTCAAAGCAATTCAAAGCAATGTGCCTCAGCTTGAAATCATCGCAGAAGATTTGGGCTCGCTCAGTGCTGAAGTAACAGCTCTAAAGGAAGATTTCAACTTCCCGGGAATGCACGTCTTGATGTTCATGGTTCCACTTCAAAAAACTCACGATCAAGAATATCTTCCACTTCAAATAACAGAAAATTCCGTGTGCTACACAGGCACTCACGATAACGACACAACTCTTTCATGGTGGAAAAATCTTGATGATAACAGCAAGCATAGCATACTAGAATCATTTAAAATCAAAAACGATAAAAACATCGTGACCGACCTTATAAGTATTTGCTTTGCAAGCGATTCACAAACGGTGATAATCCCAATCCAAGACTATCTAAACCTTGGCGGAGAAGCCAGAATGAACACCCCAGGAACATCAGAAAACAACTGGCAATTCAGAATAAATTCAGGCGATCTAACAAAATCCCTATCCAAAAAAATTGCAGGCTTAAACAAAAAATATAAAAGAGCATTGCAAGTAAAAACCACAAGTAAACACAGAAAATAATCTTAAAACATAAAATTTCAACAAAAACACAAAAGCGAGTGAATAAAATTTCACTCGCTTTTTTATATGATTGTAAATAATTATCAAAAAATGAGCATGAAACTATTCCACCCCAAAAAATTCATTTGGAGTAGTTTCAAATTTGGTGCAAAAAGACAAAATATTATCATACCCAGGTTTCTTCTTCCCAAGAAGCCATTGACTGATAGTGGTCTGATTAACATCTAAAATTTCCGCAACTTTTTGCTGGCTCAAATTTCTTTCAGCCATGATTTGTTCCAATAATTCAATATAATTCATAATAAAAGTATACATTTTTTTTAGGTCAAAAGTCTTGACATAGGTCTTATGACCTAGTATAATGTAGTGGATATAGTAATTTAGAAAATGTGTTTACAGCAGATATTATGTACAATATCTGTGAAATTAAAGTGCAATATATATAAATAAAACATTGCAATCAGCCATATGTTCAGCGGATGTACATTAATATGGCATGTTATGTATTCAATAATGCACTATGTGACAAAATATGTAAATCAATCAACATATTTCTTGACAATATATATTCATCTTACTATACTAACAACATACTGTGCGACGATAATTATGTTCGCATAAGTATACTATGGTTATAAAAGTATAGGAGGTTTTGTAATGAAAACAAAATTAAAAACAAACAAGCTTGTGTTGATATGTGCAATCATGATGATAGTGATGCTATGTATTGCAGTTTCACCAACGGAAATTGCGTTTGCAGATGAATACACAGAAGTAATTGAAGCATCAAGCATAAGTTCGCTTGTGACGCAACTGTCAACGGCAACTTCAGGTCAGTATTATAAGTACACGGGATCGGAAACTACAACATCTGATTTCACTATTCCAGAGGGAGTTACTGTTGAAATAACTGAAGAAAGTGCATTGCAAATGAGCAATTCATCAAACACTTCAAAAACATTGACAAACAAGGGTACCCTAATAATAAATGGAACATTTACAATATATGGTAAAGTTGTCAACAATGGTGAAATAACAAATAATAATTATTTGACTAACAGTGGCACATTCACAAACAGTGGAACGATAAACAATGGAACTATAAACAGTGGAACGATAAACAATCATTCTTATTTAACTAACAGTGGTACATTCACAAACAGTGGAACGATAAACAATTTTTCATATTTAACAAATAACAGCACATTCACAAACAGTGGAGAAATAAACAACAATTATGTTTTAACAAACAACAGCACATTCACAAACAGTGGAACTATAACAAATGTAGATGGACTCCGTGTTTACAGTATTAATAACTTGGGAACGTTCACGCAATCAAGCAATGGAACTATTTCTGTAGGACATATTCAAAACTCGGGATTTTTCTATCTCAATAATGAAATATCATCATATGAAAGTTTCAATAATATTGGTGCAATTCTAGTTCCTAGTGATAAATTGCTAAATTATGCTAATAATGAGTTTGATGGTTACGTTGGTTATTCGGAAAACTACACAATTTCTGAAGGTGCAAAACTAACTATTCCATCAGGCAACACTCTTTATGTTTTAAGTGGAAAAACATTCACAAACAACGGCGCAATTGACGGTGCTATTTATAACAAGGGTACATATTATGCGAATGTAAATTCAACAATTTCAGGTGATATCACAAATGCTGGAGATATTTATATTGCAGAAAATCACGATTTTGAATACCGTCAAATTGTGTCATCATCAAATTTATATGTCTACGACATAACAAATGCACTTTCAGCATTGGAAAACACAACATGTGTGTATATCAAGAAGTCAATTGAAATTCTTGATGGCGTTGATTTTGTTATTAAAGATGGAGTTCAACTTTTTGTTGAGCCAACATTGTCGCAAAATGATGATGAAACGTATGTTATAATAAAATATAACAATCAAAATCAATATCAAGATGATAAAACAACAATAACTGGAACAATTCAAATTCAAGAAGGCGGAAGAATCTATAACTGGACTCAAGATGATATGACAGTCATATTTGGTGAAGAAACAATAACTGTACCATATAAAGAGTTCTACATTGCAAAAACCGTTTTGGAATCAGATATTACATACGTAAGCACAGCTGACGAATTGGCTAACGCATTGAGAAATGATGACCAATATATCAAAATGACTCAAAATATAACGCTTACAGAAGGTAATCTTGCAGAAGGTCAAACTTGGTATATCGCTGAAGAATTCAGTGGCACACTAGACGGTGGCGGATATAAATTGACACTTCAATCAAAAAATGTTTCATCAACTGAAGAATTTGGTTTTTATCTTGTCTATTATCTAAGAGACGGCTTTGTGATGAAGGATTTAGATATTTATAACGAGGGCGCACTTCACAGCTTGACTTGTTATAACAGTACTTTAGGATACTACCTAATGTTCGATAATGTAGACATTTTGGGTAACCCTGATGAAGTATATTCGATTGGAAACAATGGAGCTTTGTATATCGCACACAGCTTTGGATATTTGGTTATGAAAGATTGTGTTAACTATCAAAACATGGGTGGCTCTGGTTATCAAGCAATTTTTGTCGGCGGATATCTATACAAAAACGCACTTGCAACGTTCAAAAACTGTGATAACTATGGCACATTGAATGGCGAAAACGTCGCAATGTTTTTGGGCAATCCTTCACAAGGTAATAATTTGATATACGATAGTGTATACGTTTCAGAATCAGAAAACTATGGAAGCATCATTGGAACAATAACAGCAAATGTGTTTTCAAAAAATGACAACAGCGCAAATTATGATAAATTTCTTGCAATTTATACTGCTGACACAATCAATGGTGTAATAGATGATATCAGCGGTACAATTGCTGTTATGGATTATGATTTTTCAGGAAGCGTGAGCGCAACAGATGGATCAGTTTCAATTGCGCTAAAAAATGATGAGGATGAAGCTTATTCATACGGCGTAAGATTGTGGGCGTATTCATCTCATGCAACAGCTGGAACATTTGTAATGTCAGCATATTTCAAAGATATTGCAACCCTTGATATATTCAATGCAATGAACATAAAAACGGGTAAATTCATCGATGATGTAACTTTCGCAAGCTTGTATCCAGATGAAGAAACCTACAGCATATTGTGGGATAACAGTGTGTATAACTATCAAGCATATCTTGACGCAACAGTTGCAATAGTTGATGAAACACTATATTATATTTTCGATACAAAAGAAGGTTATGTTTTCAACACAAAGCCATACTTGACAATCTTTGCGTATAATGAAGATGGAGCACTAATCGGAAGTAAAAATGTGACATACTCATTTGGTGACGAATATTCAATCTCAGATTTCGAAGCTTATGGCGACAGTTATGCATTTTTCACTGTTGAAGAATTCCTAACTTCACCATATATCACATCGGATAACTATATCAATGCCAACTACACAATCGCATATGGCGAATCATACACACTTGAAAAAGGTCAAACCTTGACAATTTCAGAAAATATTGCATTTGTAAACAGCGGCACAATCACAATGAAACTTGGTTCAGCAATTGTGAACAACGGCACAGAAACAATTGAAAATATTGTGTTTAATGGCGAACCATACAGCGTGGCAACAGGCGAAACATTCACAGCGGAAATAAATGACACTGTCGAAGTAGTTGGCAGCGTGAACACTGCAACATCAGGTGTTTCAACACTTCTTGACAAATTTGTATCGGGCAGTGACTACATAGATGGTGATATAACCAATATCAACAATGCAGTTTCAGCTGTTGTAGAAACAGATAAAGAAATTGTTGCATCATCAGAAGAAGCTGTTGAAATCATCAACAAACTAGACGAATTGTTCGTCGATGCAAACAGCACTGTAACCGTTGCAGAATCAACAGTTGACTCATCAAAATACGAAGCGTATATCGATGAAGACAGCAAAATTGATGATGAAGCAGCAGTTGAAGTATCAGGCTTGGCACTTTCAATCTTGAGTTCTGATTCTTATACTATTGACGGAACAACTGAATATGAAGTTGGCCTTGATGTATCTCAAACATCAGGTTCTTCAGAATCAATATCATTCAGCATAAGCCCATATATAAGTGTAGGCACTGACGAAAAAACATCAATTTCAAACAGCGAACTTTTGTCTCCAGTAACAATTAAAATTCCACTTCCTTCAACATATTCAGCAACAAAAGTGGAAATTGTTCACGAATCAACCGACAGAAGCACAGTTGAAACATACATCGCAGATGTTCAAACTTTAGATGGTTCAAAATATGCAGAAATCACAATCACGCATTTCTCAACATTCACAATATATGAATACGAATCAGCTTCAACAACTTCATCTTCAAGCGGAATCACGCTTTCAAGTAAATATACAGTTGGTGGAACTTCAACAGAAGTAGAAACTGAAACAGAAGTTGAAGCAGAAGCAGAAACAGAAACTCCAGAAGAAACAGAAACGCCAACAGCAACAGAAACCCCAACAGCGACAATCACGCCAGTTGTGCCGGAAGACACAACAACAACAACTTCATCAAACGCATGGATTTGGATTGTTCTAGGAGTATTGGTTATCGGTGGAATCGCAGGATTTGTTATCTACAAAAAGAAAAACTAAAAAGCTAACAACTTCCCAAAAGGGAATTCATAAATTCTATATTATACTAAATAAGAACGCCAGGGAATGCTAAGCATTGGCGTTCTTATTTTTTTAAATATCAAAACACAAAACAAAAGGGCGGAAAAAATCCGCCCGTGTTTTATATATAATGTATGGATAAATATTAATACATTCCACCCATACCGCCCATATCGCCACCTGGCATAGCGCTTGCTGGCTCAGGAATATCAGCGACAATACTTTCAGTTGTGAGAAGTGTGCTCGCAACAGAAGCCGCATTTTGAAGGGCAGAGCGAGTAACCTTAGTAGGGTCGATAATGCCTTCCTCAACCATGTCCACATAAACATTTTTCAGAGCATTGAAGCCGTATGTTGGACTGTTGTTTTGCAAGATGTTGTTCACGATAACCGCGCCGTCAAGACCTGCGTTTTCAGCGATTTGTCTGATAGGTTCTTCAAGGGCACGTTTAACGATTTGTGCACCTGTTCTTTCTTCGCCTTCAAGTGTAGCAATAAGTTCTTCAAGCGGAGCAATAGCATTCAAAAGTGCAACGCCACCACCAGGAACAATACCTTCTTCAACCGCCGCGCGCGTAGCCGCAAGAGCGTCGTCGATGCGAAGTTTCTTTTCTTTCATTTCCACTTCAGTTGCAGCACCAACATTGATAACAGCAACACCGCCAGCGATTTTCGCAAGTCTTTCGTGCAATTTTTCTTTGTCGTATTCGCTTGTTGTTTCAGCGATTTGTGCTTTGATTGAAGCAACCCTTGAAGCAATCATTTCAGAAGAGCCGAAGCCTTCAACGATTGTAGTGTTATCTTTATCAACCTTGACAGTTTTTGCTCTTCCAAGCATGTCAAGAGTGGCATCTTTAAGCTCGTATCCAAGGTCAGCAGAAATAACAACACCGCCAGTCAAAATTGCGATATCTTCAAGCATAGCTTTTCTTCTGTCGCCAAATCCAGGCGCTTTAACAGCAACGCAGTTGAAAGTACCTTTAAGTTTGTTCACGATGATTGTCGCAAGTGCTTCACCTTCGATATCTTCAGCGATAATCAAAAGTTTCAAGCCGTTTTGAACCACTTGTTCAAGCACAGGCAACACTTCTTGAATGCTGTTGATTTTTTTGTCGGTGATAAGAATAACCGCGTTTTCCATAACAGCTTCCATTTTATCAGTGTTAGTCGCCATGTATGGTGAAAGATATCCTCTGTCAAACTGCATGCCTTCCACAACAGAAAGTTCAGTTTTAGCAGTTTTAGATTCTTCAACAGTGATAACACCGTCGTTGCCAACTTTTTCCATAGCGTCAGCAATAAGGTCGCCAACAGCTTCGTCGCCCGCAGAAATTGAAGCAACTTGAGCAATAGACATTTTGTTTTCGATTGGTTTAGAAATTTCTTTAAGCTTATCCACGCAAACGTCAACCGCTTTAGAAATACCTTTTTTAAGAATCATTGGGTTAGAACCCGCCGCAACGTTTTTGATGCCTTCTCTTATGATTGCTTGAGCAAGCACAACAGCAGTAGTAGTTCCGTCGCCCGCAACATCGTTTGTCTTTGTTGAAACTTCTTTCACGAGTTGTGCGCCCATGTTTTCGAATGGATCTGGAAGTTCGATTTCTTTTGCGATAGTCACGCCGTCATTAGTGATGAGCGGTGCGCCGAACTTTTTATCCAAAACAACGTTTCTTCCCTTTGGTCCAATAGTGATTTTAACTGTGCCGGCAAGAGCATTCACGCCCGCTTCAAGGGCTTTTCTTGCTTCTTCACCGTGTTTGATTTGTTTTGCCATATTTGTTTACCCCTTAATTATTCAATGATTGCAAGAACGTCTGATTGTCTAAGAATTGTAACTTCTTCACCGTCAAGTTTGAAATCAGTTCCCGCGTATTTAGAATATAATACTTTATCGCCAACAGAAACAACAATGTTGATTTCTTTGCCGTCAACAATTCCGCCCGCACCAACAGCCAAAACAACGCCGATTTGTTGTTTTTCTTGCGCTTGTGTTGGGAGCAAAATTCCGCTCTTAGTTTTTTCTTCTGGATTTTCCTGTTTGATTACGATTTTGTCAAACAATGGTTTTAGTTTCATAATTAACCTCCAAATAAATTTTTTGCTTAATCATTATAGCACAATTTTTAGCACTCTGCAACTAAGAGTGCTAGTTTTTTGTAAATTTTTTATAAATTTATTATGTTTTTTTAAAATACATCTAAACTAATAATATAAATTTACAATTCAAAATGATATATATAATAAAATTTTATTCATTCTTTACATAATTATTCACAAAAAACTTAAGATATATATTGATTTTTTAATAAATCAATGCTAAAATGTATAAGTATTTAACAACGTGTAGTATTTTAATTACAAAATGGAGGTTGCTGTGAATAAGTGGGATAAAAGATTCATGGAAATGGCATGGCTTGTCAGCGGATGGTCAAGTTGTTATAGGGAA
Source organism: Bacillota bacterium (assembly GCA_044426085.1). Taxonomy (GTDB): domain Bacteria; phylum Bacillota; class Clostridia; order Christensenellales; family CAMQZB01; genus JAWXUU01. The sequence goes on from JAWXUU010000002.1 coordinate 62,076, forward strand.
GGAAGACAAATCGGTGCAGTTATTGTGCGAAACAAACGCATTTTGACAACTGGATATAACGGTGCACCTTCCAACATAGAAAGCTGTGTTGATAAAGGCGTTTGCATGCGCGACAAACTCGGCATTGCAAGCGGAACAAAACATGAACTTTGCTACGCTGTCCACGCCGAACAAAACGCCATCGTTCAAGCTTCAAAATTGGGGCTTGCGCTTGAAGGTGCCACGCTTTATTGCACTCACCAACCATGCGTGATATGCGCAAAACTAATCATCAATTCAGGAATAACAAGAATTGTTTATGAAAAAGACTACCCAGACGCGTTTTCAATTGAATTATTGAAAGAAGCTGGCGTAGAAATGGAAAAATTTGAAGGAGAAATATAAAATGCAAAATCCAATAGTAACAATCGAAATAGAAAACTACGGAACAATCAAGGCAGAACTTTTGCCAAAAGTTGCTCCAAACAGTGTCAACAACTTCATAAGCCTAATCAAAAAAGGTTTCTATGACGGAATCATTTTCCACAGAATCATCGAAGGCTTCATGCTTCAAGGTGGCGACCCAACAGGAACTGGCATGGGCGGTCCTGGATATTCAATCAAAGGCGAATTTTCTGGCAACGGTTTCCAAAACGATTTGAAACATGAATTTGGTGTACTTTCTATGGCAAGATCAATGAGCCCAAATTCAGCTGGCTCACAATTTTTCATCATGCTAGACACTCACAAACATCTAGACCGTCAATATGCAGGCTTTGGCTTCGTGACAGAAGGTGGCGATGTTGTAAGAAAAATCGGAAATGTCGGGACAAACAGAGCAGACAAACCTCTTCAAGATGTGAAAATCTCAAGCATGACTGTTGAAACTTTCGGAGAAGAATATCCACAACCAATCAAATGCTAATAAAAACAAAGTAAAACAAAACAAAACAAAATAAAAACAAAATAAATACTATGGGAGAATATTATGGATAAGGTTGTAAAAGAAAAATTCAAGACGACCAAGATTGAAAAATCATGGATACTCTACGACGTTGCAAACTCGGCATACGTTCTTATGGCAACGGCGCTTATTCCAATTTTTTACGGAATAATCGCAACGAATGCAGGCATGAGCGATACAGCACAAGTGACAATCTTTGGCACAATGCTTTCCCTTGCTGCGCTTGTTGTTGGGCTTTTGAATCCAATTCTTGGGGCGATTGCAGATAACAAAGGCATGCGAAAGAAAATGTTTCTATTCTTCCTTTTGGTTGGAGTTGTGGGCTGTTTCTTGTTTTCAATTGCCAACACAGTTGTCATCGTTGCAATCGTGATGATTATAAGTCAAATCGGTCTTAATGGCAGTATCGTGTTTTCAGATGCGATGCTTGTTGATATCACAGTTGAAAACAGAATGGACAGAGTTTCTTCGCGTGGCTATGCATGGGGGTATATCGGAAGTTGTATTCCATTTATCATCTGCCTTGTGATATACATGCTCACTATTATGCCAATCGGTGGGGAATATCTTCTTCCTTTCTCGGAAACTCGTGCAATCCAAATCGGCATGGTGATAACAGGTTTTTGGTGGATTATTGTGACATTGCCACTTCTTAAAAACTATAAGCAAAAATACGGTGTAGAACCAAGCAAAAATCAAATAAAAGATAGCTTTGCAAAACTTGCCTACACATTTAAAAACGCAAAAAATTATAAAGTGCCATTCATGTTTGTCATCGCCTTTTTCTTTTATATAAACGGCGTAACAACAATCATCGGCATGAGCATAACATACGCTTCAAGCGTTCTGGGTGCAAATGCAATCGATTCAATCAAGTTGGTTCTAGCACTTTTGATGACGCAGTTTGTGGCGTTCCCGTCTGCTATTGTCATGGGCAATCTTGCAAACAAAGTGTCGCCAAGAAAATTGATTTTGATTTCAATCGCGGGATATTTCTGCGTGACAATTTTCGCGGTGTTCCTTTCTTCAATAACTCAATTTTTCATCATGGCTTTCTTTGTGGGTCTTTTCCAAGGCGGTATTCAAGCGCTTTCAAGATCATATTTTGCAAAGATAGTTCCAAAGGAAAAATCAAACGAGTTCTTTGGAATGTACGACATCTGTTCGAAGGGTGCCGCGGTGCTTGGTCCTGCTGTTATGGCGGCTGCAACGCTTGTGTTCAACTCTCCAAGGGTTGGTGTTGGTATTTTGGTTTGGTTCTTCCTTATCGGCGGAATAATACTTATGAAATTGCCTGAAAACATTTCAGACTTGCCAATCGAAGAATACGACAAACTATACGTCAATAATCAAGAAAACTAATTGCGTAATAAAAATTAATATGATATAATAAGCTAGATAAATTCATCTAGCTTATTTTTTTAGGAGGGGATAATGGCAAATTTTCTATTGATAGCATTTTCAATACTTTTTGGCGGAATATTTGCGTATAAACCACTTCTTTGCATGGCGAAAGCTGGTGATAAAACAGCGGAAATGAAAAAATATCAAAGCGAATTCATTCTTGCGGGCATAATAATTATTGGCTGTCTTGCAAGAACTGTATTTTTGGAATTTTTCCCATACGGACTAAATCAAGATGAAGCATCAATTGGATACGAAGCGTTTTCCCTTGCAAACTATGGTGTTGATAGAAATGGTTTGTCTTATCCAATCCACTTCATATCTTGGGGAAGCGGTCAAAACGCACTTTATGCCTATATCGCAATCCCTTTTGTGAAAGTTTTGGGTCTTTCAGTTCTTTCAACACGCTTGCCAATGGCAATTATTGGCTGTGTTTCTATTTATGTTTTCTACTTCCTAGCAAAACAACTTATGCCAAAGCACGCTGTTTTTGCTACCTTCTTTTTTGCAATCAGCCCGTGGCACATCGAAAAGAGCCGTTGGGCACTTGAAAGCAATATTTTTCCCGACATTTTCCTGCTTGGCGTGCTACTTTTGGTTCTCGCAATAAACGGCAAAAAATACTGTTATTTTCTTTCTGGATTGGTCTTTGCAATCTCAACATATTCATATGGCACATCATATTTTATCTTGCCGATATTTTGCGTTGCAACCTTGATAATTTTGCTATCCAAAAGGAAGATTTCCCTTCTTGATTGCACAAACCTTATGGCAACAATCGCTATCCTTTCATTGCCAATGATAATCTTTGTTCTGCTGAATTATTCAAGCTACGAAAGTATCGAATTTTTTGGTGTGACAATTCCAAAACTCTATCAAAACAGGCAGACGTTTATTTTTAATCTAGACGGCACGTTTTTCACTAGCATTTTTGCAAACTTCAAAACGGCAATTGGCATAATTTTCACCCAATATGACGGACTCGTTTGGAGCGGAATGCCATTTTTTGGTGTTGCGTATGCAATATTGTCGCCATTTTTTGTGTTTGGGGTGTACAAATCCATAAGGGAAAAAGATGATTGCGAAATCCCAATGCAAGTTTGGCTTTTCACTTCGATTTTGATGATGTTTTTTATCGAAGCAAATATAAATCGTTCAAATATTTTGTTTATCCCATTGATATATTTCACTGCAAAAGGCATAACGCCACTGCTTGATAAAAAAGTGCTAGGCAAACATGCAACGAAGATTGTCGCATTGTGTTTATGCGTGCTGTTTTTTGCATTTTCATCTTGCTATTTCGGAAGAGAACACCAAGAAAGCCTTTCTTTCCAATTTTTTGCGGGTGCGGGTGATGCAATGGTATCGGCAAACGAAAACTTTGAAAGCGTGTATGTCACAAGCAGTATCAACGAGCCGTATATAACATATCTCTTCTACATGCAAATTTCGCCATATGAATATCTAGAAACAAGGGAAGTTTACAACCCAGACGAATCGTTTGAATATATAAGCAGTATAAATAACTTCACCTTCTTTGATATCGACCCCGATGATTTGCAAGAAAACGAATGTTATATCGCGTTTTCCTACAACGAAAGCGATATTGACCAATCTGTTTTCAATATCGAATACTTTGGCGAATTTATAATAATTTCCAAAAAGTAACAATTTGTTAATAAACACTTGACACATTTTTATTATAGTGTATAATGTATACGGCAATACTAATTGACTAATAAACTAAAACAATATATAATATTGTAGATATAAAATAAAATTAAGGAAAAAATACAAATGGCAAAAAAATTTTTTACATCTGAAAGCGTAACTGAAGGTCATCCAGATAAAATCTGTGACCAAATTTCCGATGCAATCCTAGATGATATCCTATCAAAAGACCCAATGGCAAGAGTTGCGTGCGAAACATGCGTAACAAACGGCCTAGTTCTTGTTATGGGAGAAATAACAACAAACTGCTATACAGACATTGCAAAAATTGCAAGAAAAACAGTTGAAGAAATTGGCTACACTCGTGCTAAATTTGGATTTGATTCAAACACATGTGCTGTTCTAACTTCAATTTCAGAACAGTCACCTGATATCGCGCTCGGCGTTGATAATTCAGTTGAAAAAAAGAGCGGTGGCGACCTGCGCGACACGTTTGGTGCGGGGGATCAAGGCATGATGTTTGGTTACGCATGCGATGAAACTCCAGAACTTATGCCACTTCCAATCACACTTGCTCACAAACTTACTTATAAACTATCAAAAGTTAGAAAAATTATCGCAGAAGACATTCTTCGTCCCGATGGCAAAAGCCAAGTGACAGTTGAATATCACGATAATGTTCCTGTAAGAGTGGATGCAATTGTAATTTCAACTCAACACTCAGCTGATATCTCGCGTGAAGAATTGCAAGAACTTATCATAAAACAAGTTATCAAACCGGTTATCCCAGAAAACTTGCTTGACGAAAACACAAAATATTTTATCAATCCAACAGGCAACTTTGAAATCGGCGGACCACAAGGGGACAGCGGACTTACAGGAAGAAAAATCATCGTTGATACCTACGGTGGATATTGCCCACACGGTGGCGGTGCATTCTCTGGTAAAGACCCAACAAAGGTGGATAGATCAGCAGCATACATGGCAAGATACATCTGCAAAAACATCGTGGCGTCAGGAATGGCAACAAGATGTGAACTTGAAGTTGCATATGCAATCGGCGTTGCAACACCAGTTTCAGTTCTTGTGAACACTTTCGGAACAGGTAAACTTTCTGATGAGCAAATTGGCGAAATTATTTCAAAAGAATTTGACCTAAGACCATATTCAATCATCGAAACACTTGACCTAAGAAAACCAATCTATAAAAAAACAGCAAGCTATGGTCACTTCGGAAGAGACATCTTCAGTTGGGAAAAAACAGACAGAGTTTGCGATTTGAAAAAATATTTGTAAGAAGACAAAACAAAAGCAAGTGAACTTTTCTCTTGCTTTTCTTTTTAAGGAGAAACATCTTGAAACTCACAGGGGAAGTAGTTGGAATAATCTTTCGAAACGAAGAAAATATGTATTCCATTTTGGAAATTGATGCAGGCGGACTATTAGAAGTCGTGACCGGCACTTTTTTCGATGTTTCCAAAGGTGACTTTCTAGAACTTGAAGGTGAATATAAAGACACAAAATACGGCAAACAATTCGTTTCAACAAAGGTGAAAACACTACCGCCACAAACAACGGGTCAAATCGCTCTTTTCCTTGCAAGTGGACTTTTCAAGGGCGTGGGTGAAGCAACCGCAATAAGAATTGCACAAGAATTCAAAAACGAAACATTCGACGTTATCGAAAAAGACCCTTCAAGACTTGCCAAAATTCGCGGAATTTCCCTTGATAAAGCTGTTGCGATTTCAAACGAATATAAAAAAGTTAAAAACATGCGCGAAGCGCTCGTGTTTTTGCAAGAACGCGGAATAACAAGCAATCTTGCGGGCAAAATATTCGCGGTTTATAAAGAACACACAATCCGTGTGATAACAAAAAATCCATATAAGCTTGTGGAAGATGTCGATGGCATTGGCTTCAAAAAAGCCGACCAAATTGCGGGTGCTATGGGCATAACAAAAGATTCAGAACACAGATTCCGTGCGGGGTATATGCATCTTCTTAAAGATGTTGCCCAAAGCGAAGGAAACACTTGCATGAAGTATTCTCAGCTAGTGGAACAAGGTGCTTTCTTGCTTGGCTGTTCGGATGCAGTTTGCAGTGAAATATTTGAAAAACTCACAAACGATTTTGTGATTGAAAAGGCAATAAAAGTTTTCACCAAAGAAGACGAAAAGTTTGTCGCACTATTCTCTTTGTACGCTCAAGAACGTGGAATTGCAACAAAACTTCAAGATATAAATCAAAATAATAAACAATTTGTGCTAGATCCCGAAAAGGATATACAAATGTTTGAAAAAGAAAACAAAATCCAACTGCACAAATTCCAAATCGACGCAGTTAAAGGTGCAATTTCAAGCGGTGTTTCTGTGATAACAGGTGGACCGGGAACGGGAAAGACAACCATAATAAAATGCATACTTTATATCTTTAAAAACTTAAGAATGAACGTAGGCATGGTTGCACCAACGGGAAGAGCCGCAAAAAGAATGACAGAACAAACTGGCGAGGAAGCCAAAACAATCCACAGAATGCTTGATATCGATTTTGCGGGTGGTAAGAGTGCGTTTGTGTATAACGAGCAAACAAGATTGCCACACGACGTTATAATAGTGGATGAAGTGTCCATGACAGACGTCTATATCTTGCGTTCGCTTCTTTCCGCCGTCAAGTTTGGTGCAAAGGTAATTCTTGTTGGTGATAAAGACCAACTGCCGTCCGTTGGTGCAGGCAATGTGCTAAAAGATATCATCGAAAGCAAGACGCTAAACGTGTTCTCCCTTTCGTATGTTTATCGCCAAGGCAAAGAAAGCCTTATCATTGCAAACGCCCACAAAATCAACAACGGAATTATGCCAGTTTTGAAAGACAGAACAAACGACTTTTTTCATTCCAGCATAAAAGAAGCCCCAAACATTCTTGAAAGAATCAAGAACATGATGTTTTCAATACCAAAATTTATCGACACAACAACAGATAATATCCAAGTTATCGCACCAATGCGAAAAGGTGTTGTTGGGGTGAATAACATAAACCAAGTTTTGCAAGAAACGCTAAACGAAAAAAGAACAGGCAAGGGAGAAATCGTGCTTGTAAGAAATGTATTTCGTGAAGGCGACAGAGTCATGCACATAACAAATAACTACCAAATGGAATGGAAGAGAAGATGTGGCGACTTTGAAGAATACGGAACGGGTATTTTCAACGGCGATATGGGCAAAATCATCATAGTGGATGAAAAAAATAAAACAATCACCGTGGAATTTGATGATGGCAAACTTGTCGAATACAGCTCAGGCGATTTTGACGAGCTCACTCTTTCATACGCAATAACAATCCACAAAAGCCAAGGCTCGGAATTTGATGTTGTGATAATACCAATAACAGGTGGTCCGCCGTCACTTTATTCACGCAACTTGCTTTACACAGCAATCACGCGTGCAAAGAAAATGGTGGTTCTTATTGGCGACAACTTCAATATAAGACGAATGGTGGAAAACAACTATATAGAACAGCGCTACACAATGCTGAAAGACTTCCTAGTGGGTGAACTGACATAATACCATGAATATATTTAAAAAACTACAACTCAAAATAAAAGCGTTATTTGCAAGCGACCTAAAAGCGATTGACGAATATATTTCAGACGACCACCAAAGGAAATACGCACTTACAGAAACGCTTGGCTCTTATCGTCACATCTGTCCCGAATGTGGGAAGGAGATGTTTAATGATGATGTGTTCTGCGAGGAATGTTCCAAACTTATTGTCATGCTGTCGGGGGATAAATGCCCCAAATGCGGGCGAAAAGTTATGGGCAATGTAAGTTGCAATATATGCAGAACTCATCGCCACGATTTCGATAGGGCGTTCACAGCGTTCAATTATGAAGGTATAGTTGTCAAATATATTCTAAATATGAAATTTTATGGCAAAGCCTATCTGTATCACATGTTCGCAAAGTATTTGGCATACGTATATCTGAAAAGCAACATAGAAGCCGATTTCGTCTCTTTTGTGCCAATGACCAAAAAAGGTCAAAAACAGCGTGGCTACAACCAATCGGAACTTCTCGCAAAGGAGTTTTCATATCTGACAGGTATTCCGCTTTTTTATGGGGTAATTAAGAAGCGTGAAACGAAGTTTCAAAAAAGGCTTAACGCGGAAGACAGAAGAAAGAACATGCAAGATGTTTTCAGAGTTGAGGGCGATATCAAAAACAAGAATATCTTGGTTATTGACGACGTTATGACAACAGGTGCAACGCTAGACAGTGTCGCAAAAGCTCTTAAACGCTCGAATGCAAGCAAAATTTATGCAATAACCATTGCTGCAACAGCAGAAAAGTTTGCAAAAAAATAAAAATACTGTATAATATCTATATCAACTTGCCTATTTTGGCAAAGGAGGAGAATCAATGGGAATTTTTTCATTCATTACAAAAGGCGAAAATAAAAAGAATATAAAAAGATTAGACGATATCGCAGAAGCAGTTATCGCACTTGAACCTAAATACTCCGCAATGACAGACTCAGAGCTCAAAAATCAAACGGAAATCTTGAAAGCTAGGCTAGAAAAAGAAACGCTAGACGACATCTTGACAGACGCATTTGCAGTTATCAGAGAAGCGAGTTTCAGGGTTCTATCTATGAAGCACTATAAAGTGCAAATCATGGGTGGTGCTTGTCTGCACCAAGGCAGAGTTGCAGAAATGAAAACAGGGGAAGGTAAGACCCTCGTAGAAACTTTGCCAGCGTATCTTAATGCACTTGCGGGCAAAGGCGTTCATATTATCACTGTAAACGACTATCTTGCATATCGTGATGCAACGTGGATGGGTAAGGTGTATCAATTTCTTGGAATGACAGTTGGTATCAACATTTCGGGAATAACAGAAGAAGAAAAGAAAATCGCATATGCGTGCGATATCACATACGGAACGAATAACGAATTTGGCTTTGATTATCTTCGCGATAACCTAAAGACACAAAAAATCAAAAAAGTTCAAAACGGTCACAACTTTGCAATAGTCGATGAAGTGGATTCAATCCTTATCGACGAAGCGAGAACTCCGCTTATTATTTCAGGTGCGGGTGAAAAATCATCTGTTCTGTATTCAAAAGTGAATTCACTTGTATGCAGCTTCACTGATGAAGATTTTGAATTTGACGAAAAAGATAAAACTATCAACATGACGGAATCAGGTGTTAACAAAGCTGAAAGATATCTCAAAATCGATGATCTTTCTGATATTGAAAACAAAGATATCCACATGCATATCCAATGCGCCTTGAAGGCTCACCATATATTCAAAAGGGATAACAACTATATCGTTTCTGACGGCGAAGTTATCATCGTTGATGAATTCACAGGAAGACTCATGATAGGAAGAAGGTATTCCGAAGGTCTTCATCAAGCGATAGAAGCAAAAGAAGGTGTTGTTATCAAAAGCGAAAACAAAACGTATGCTACGATAACATTCCAAAACTATTTCAGAATATACGATAAACTTTCCGGCATGACGGGAACAGCAAAGACAGAAGAAGAAGAATTCCGCGGAATTTATAATCTTGACGTAGTTGAAATTCCAACAAACATTCCAAGTGAAAGAATAGACCAAAACGATGTTATATATCCAACGGAAGTTGGAAAGCTCAGGGCTGTCTGTGCTGAAATTGTCCGTGCCCACGAAAAGGGACAACCTTGCCTTGTCGGCACAGTCACAGTGGAAAAGAGTGAACTTATTTCTGCAATGCTTAAAAAGCTCAAAGTTCCACACAACGTCTTGAATGCGAAAAACCACGCAAGAGAAGCGGAAATTGTCGCACAAGCGGGCAGACTTGGCGCTGTGACAATCGCCACAAACATGGCGGGTCGTGGAACAGATATTTTGCTTGGTGGCAATCCTGATTTCATGACAAAAACACAGCTTCTTGATATGGGCATTGATGAAGAAAGAATTGCAGAGGCAACTTCATATGAAGCACAAAACGATCCGGAAGTTTTAACGCTAAAAGAAAAATACGAAAATCTTTATAAAAAAGCAAAAGAAGTTTGCGACGGCGAAAAAGAACAAGTTATGCAAGCTGGCGGGCTTTATATCATAGGAACAGAACGTCACGAATCAAGACGTATTGATAATCAGCTTCGCGGTCGAAGCGGAAGACAAGGCGACAAAGGTGAATCAATTTTCTATATTTCACTTGAAGATGACCTTGCAAGACGTTTTGGTGGCGAAAGCATGCAAAAGATATATTCTAAGCTTAAAGTGGATGAAGATACTCCAATTGCTATGGGTTTACTTTCAAAACAAATTGAAAACGCACAAAAAGTTATCGAAGGCAAGAACTTCGGAATAAGAAAGAACGTTCTTGAATACGACAACGTGATGAACACTCAACGTGAAATTATGTACGGCGAAAGAAATAAGGTTTTGGAAGGTGAAAGTGTTCACGATCAAATTATTAAACTTATCCCAGATTACGTTACAGAAGTTCTTTCAGAAATCATTCCTAGAAAGCAACAAAAAGCAGAATGGGACTTTGAAAAAATCAACCACGATTTGGAAGCGAGATTGTTGCCAAAAGATTGCAACTTCCTTGTTCCTGAAACAGTTGATGGTTGGGATAACGATTTCTTGCACCAACAAATTGAAGAAAAAACAATCAGCGAATACAACGCAAAAATTGAAAAGTATAAAGAGATGAATCTAAGCTTCGAAGAAATCGAACGCGTGGTTTTGCTTAAGTGCGTAGATAAAATGTGGATTGACCACATCGACCAAATGGACATTTTGCGTCGCGGAATTTCCCTTCGTGCCTACGGCGGTGTAGACCCAATCTTGTCCTACAAAAAAGAAGCTTTTGACATGTTTGAAGACATGACAAAAAGAATTCAAGAAGACACAGCAAAAACTCTTTTGAAAACAGAATTCAGAGTAGTCCCAAAAGTTGTGAACAAGACAGTTATGCAAACTGAAGGCGGAACAAAAGAAGCACGCGAACAAAGGAAGTCTTCAGCAGTTGGCAGAAACGAACCATGCCCATGCGGTTCTGGCAGAAAATATAAAAACTGCTGTGGTAAATAATAAGAAATAAAACATAAACAATAAATAAAAAATATAGTGAGGTATCGAAATGATAATTATTGACGAACAAAAAATGCGACTAAAAGAAATCGCGGAAAATCTAAAAGAGGCAGGACACTCTCTTTGACTTTGATGGCTTAAAAAAACAACTAGAAGGTGTCAAAAAAATTCAAGAAGACCCAAATCTTTGGGACGATCTTAAAAAAGCACAACAAGTAAATAAAGAAGCGAGTATTCTTGAAAACAAAATCAACGAATATGTAAACCTTGTTCAAATCAAAGAAGAAAACGAACTTCTTATCGAAATGATTGAAGAAACCCACGACGAATCACTTTTTGAAGAACTCGTTGCGGGAATGAAAACTCTCGAAGAAAAAGTGGACGAATACGATATCAAAATGATGCTCAAGGGTGAATACGATGCAAACTCTGCAATCCTAACACTGCACTCTGGTGCGGGTGGAACAGAAGCTTGCGATTGGACACAAATGCTTTATCGTATGTACACTCGCTTTGTTGAAAGGTTCGGTTTCAAGTATCAAGAAATCGATAAACTTCCTGGCGACGAAGCAGGGCTTAAAAGTGTTACTTTCAAAGTTGAAGGCTTGAATGCATATGGATATTTGAAAGCGGAAAAAGGCGTACACAGACTTGTGAGAATTTCACCTTTTGATTCCAATGCTAAGCGTCACACATCGTTTGCATCACTTGAAGTTGTTCCGGAAATCGAAGATGAAGGTGCAATCGAAATAAGAACAGAAGATTTAAGAGTAGACACATATAGGTCCGGTGGTGCGGGCGGTCAGCACGTAAACACAACTGACTCTGCCGTTCGAATCACGCATATGCCAACGGGCATAATCGTGGCTTGTCAAAACGAAAGAAGCCAAGTGCAAAACAGAGATATGTGTATGAAGATGTTGCGTTCTAAACTTATCGAAAAAAAGGAACGTGACCAACTTGAAACACTGAATAACATTTCAGGAAGTTTGAAAAAAATCGAATGGGGAAGCCAAATCAGAAGCTATGTTTTCCAACCATACACTATGGTTAAAGACCACAGAACAGGATATCAATCAGGAAACATCAGCGCCGTTATGGATGGTGACCTTGTAGACTTTATCTATGACTATTTGCGTAAATCATAAACATAAGATGAAATATTTTGAAAATATAAAAAACACAACTGAATATAAAAAAGATGCGATAATTCTCGGCATAGAAAGCTCTTGCGACGAAACTTGTGCAAGCGTGGTTCGCGGTGGAAGGGAAGTTTTATCAAATGTGATTTCTTCGCAAATCGACATTCACAAACGTTTCGGCGGGGTAGTTCCCGAAATCGCAAGCAGAAATCACACAATGAGTGTAGTTTCTGTTGTTGATAGTGCCATAAAAGAAGCGGGAATATCAATCACTGATATCGATGCAATTGCCGTGACTTACGGCGCGGGGCTTGTGGGTGCACTTCTCACGGGGGTCACATATGCAAAAACACTTTGCTTTGCACTTGATATCCCACTTATAAAAGTCAATCACATTCGCGGTCACATGTCTGCAAATTATCTTCAAGATAAAACCTTGAAGCCACCTTTTTTGTGCGTTGTCACAAGTGGCGGACACACTGCAATTTTGAAGGTTGTAGATTATTTGAACCACGAATTTCTTGGCGGAACACTTGACGATGCAGTTGGCGAAGCATTTGATAAGGTCGCAAAAACTCTTGATTTGCCATATCCAGGCGGTCCGCAAATTTCTAAACTTGCACTTGAAGGAAAAGCTGATGTTCAACTTCCAAAGATGTTGAAAAACGATAAAGGATACAACTTTTCATACAGCGGTCTTAAAACTGCAGTTATCAACTACGTCCACACAAAACAGCAAAAAAATGAAGAATTCTCAAAAGCGGATGTTGCAAAATCATTTGAAGTTTCTGCAATTGATGTTTTGGTTGAAAAAGCAAAACAAGCTTGTGTGGAGCATGAACTTGATACTGTTGTTGTCTGCGGTGGCGTTGGTGCAAACAACTATTATCGTGGAGAAATGACCAAAATGGCAAAGAAAAATTCGCTGAAACTTGTGTTGCCTGAAAAAGTTTATTGCACGGATAATGCCGCAATGATTGCATCGGAAGGGTACATTCAATACTACTACGCAAATGATTTATCTGATTTGGATTTGAATGCAGTTCCACAAATAAAACTATAGGAGACTACAAATGATTGATTTGCACATCCACACTTCTTTTTCTTCAGACAGCAAAGAAGATATGGAAAATTATATAATAAAAGCAATAGAAACGGGACAATATAACACGATTGGTTTCACCGAGCACTTTGATTTTGATTATGCATACAGTGGAATAAGGTCTGACTTTGTTGATTTTGTTGGATTTTTCAAAAAAATTGCTGAAATGAAAGAAAAATACAAAGGCCAAATAAAAATATTGGTTGGGGCAGAGTTTGGCTATGCGGATAATGAAAACGCAATGGCTCTTACAAATATGATTTGGGATAAATATCCGCTTGACTACGCAATAAATTCAGTTCACTTGGTTGATAATGAAGATGTGTGGTATGCAGATTATTTCAAAAATAGAACAAAAGAAGAGGCTTATGGCAAATATTTGAAGTGGATAAGAAAAAGTTTAGACACAAAGACAAAATTTCACATCTTGGCTCACCTTGGCTATTGCCAAAGAAAGGCAATCTATCAAGATAAGCTTTTGAATTATTGTGATTTTCCTGAGCTTTTTGATGATATTTTTAAAACGATGATAGAAAGAGATATCATCTTGGAAATCAACACGTCAACACGCGGAATTTGCGATTTAATACCATCTGTCGAAGCACTTATAAGATATAAAGAACTCGGCGGAAAATTGATAACATTTTCTTCTGATGCTCATCAAGTTGAAAGAATATTTGATAGATATGAATATGTTTGCAACGTAGCAAAAGAACTTGGGTTTGAAGGTTTTGCATACGTTGAAAACGGCGAACTAAAACAATATGAATTATGATATGTAGGGAAAAAGTGCGAATTATATGCGTACAATTTCCCTATTTTTATTTTCTTTCTGTTAATATATTTAAGTGTGTTATTTCGTTAAAAAATAAACATGAATTTAATCCAATTAACTATTGAAATATCAACGAATCCATGGTATAATTTTAAAATGAGTACAAGAATATTTTATGCTTACGATAGTAACGATAAATTGAATATAGAAAATTTGAAAGAAGCGTCGAAACTTTTGTTGTCTGGCGAACTTGTTGCATTTCCAACCGAGACGGTTTATGGACTTGGTGTGGATGCCTATTCAGATAATATAATGAAGGTATACAGCGCAAAGGGCAGACCTCAAGACAATCCACTTATTTGCCATATTGGTGATGAAAGTCAAATCCAGCAATGCGGAAATCCAAGTGAGCTTGCAAAAAAGATATTTGAACTTTTTTCGCCGGGGCCAATAACTGTTGTCATTGATAAAAGCGATAAAATTTCTAATGCAGTCACTGGGGGGCTTTCTTCCGTTGGTGTGAGAATTCCAGAAAACCAAGTGGCAAGAGAATTTCTAAAAATTTGCGGTGTTCCCGTTGCAGCGCCATCTGCAAACACATCAAAGCGACCAAGCCCAACAAGGGCGTGCGACGTTTTGGAAGATTTGAATGGCAAGATTGCGGGGATAATCGATGGCGGAACATGCTCGGTGGGAATCGAATCAACTGTTGTCGATGCGCGTGGCGAGTATCCAATAATCCTGCGCGAAGGCAAAATAACTCGCGATGATTTTTTGAAATATTTTGATAAGTGTGAATTTGCAAAGAGCTCTGATGAAAAAGTCAGAAGCCCCGGTGTCAAATATCAACACTACAGTCCAAAAGTTGAAATGTTTGTCCACTTTGGAAAAGATAATAAAAAAGTAGAAAGTTTTCTATTGGAAAATGCAACTAAAAAAATCGCGCTTATTGGCGAAGATGCATTTTTAAACGGCATTTCTAAAAAGAATAATTTTTCCGTGTTTTCTATGGGAACAACACCCGAAGAATTCATGCATAACTACTATTTCTTTTTGCGCGACCTTGAAAAAGTTTGCGATATAATCGTAATGCAAATGCCATTTGAAAGCGAAGGTTTAAAAAATCGATGCGAAAAGTCTTGTGGTGGCAAGTTTATTTAAGAGAAATATTGAAATTGTAAAATTGTAAAATGTAAAACAAAATTAAACATACAGGAGATAGATATGAAAATAGCTTTAGGTTTTGATCATGGCGGTTTCGAACACAAGAAAACGCTTATTGATTATCTTGAAAAAAACAAAATTGAATACGTAGACTTTGGAACAAATTCAAGTGAATCTTGCGATTATCCAATCTTTGCGGAAAAAGTTGCAAAAGCGGTTCAGTGTGGAGAGTGCGAAAGGGGAATCTTGATTTGCGGAACAGGTGTTGGAATGAGCATTGTTGCAAACAAATTCAAGGGAATCAGATGTGCACTTTGCAATGAATATTTCATGGCAAAAGCAACAAGAGAACACAACGATTCAAACGTTCTTGCAATGGGCGCAAGGGTCATCGGGCTGAATGTTATGCTCGAGATTGTAGATGTTTGGATTAAAACTGAATTTATTGGAATTCATCACACAAAAAGAATTCAAATGATTTCAGATATTGAAAATGCTTAATAATTTTTATTATAATAGACAAAATAACTACTAGGAGGATAAACTTATGAGCAAAGTTACAGTGTATGATCACCCACTTGTTCAACATAAGGTGGCGATGATTCGCGACAAAAACACGAGCACAAAAGATTTTCGTGAACTTGTTGAAGAAATCGCAATGCTTATGGCTTATGAAGCAACTCGCGATTTGCCACTAGCTGATGTTTTGGTGGAAACGCCAATTCAAACTGCAAACTGCAAGATGATTGCAGGAAGAACGATTGGTGTCGTTCCAATTTTGCGTGCTGGTCTTGGAATGGTCAACGGAATTATCAATCTTGTTCCGAATGCAAAAATCGGGCATATTGGGCTTTATCGTGACCCAGAAACATTGCAACCAGTTGAATACTATTGCAAATTGCCAACTGATGCGCCAGAGCGTGACTTCATTGTTGTAGACCCAATGCTTGCAACGGGTGGATCTGCGATTTCAGCAATCCAATTTATTAAGGATCGCGGTGTGAAGAATATCAAATTCATGTGTTTGATTGCAGCACCAGAAGGTGTTGATGCACTTTCTACTGCACATCCAGACGTCGATATTTATATCGCATCTCTCGATGAAAAACTAAATGACCACGCATATATCGTTCCAGGTCTTGGCGACGCAGGCGATAGATTGTTTGGTACAAAATAGAGGTATATATGATAGAAAAGGTTATTGCGTCTATTCTTGACGCAGAAAAGTTAGCGAGCGAAATTATCGCAGATGGCATGAAGGAATATAAAACTATCATTGCCGATGCGGAAAGCTTCGTCGCGAGCGAGAAAAAACAACTCGTTTCAAGTTTGAAAGATTCTCAAAACGATGCGTATGCAAAAGCTGAACAAAAAGCGCAAAATGCATATGAAAAATCTCTTGAAGATGGAAGGGTTGAAGCAAAGAAAATGCAAGCTGAAAGCATGAAAAAACATGAAGAAGCTGTTGCATTTATAGTAGGGAAGGTGATCTGATGGCAATTGTTCAAATGAAAAGAATGAAGCTTGCGGCTCTTTCTGAAGAAAAAGAAGAAATTCTAAACATATTGAACAAGCTGGGTTGCGTTGAATTAAAAGAAACGCAAGAAATTGAAAACACTCACACAAGATTTAATGAAAAAAGAGCGGCGAGAACTTCTCAAAAACTCACAAAACTAAATTTTGCCATTGAACTTATTGAAAAAGAACAAGCAGAGCGAGTTAAGCTTGCCGATGCACAAATTGTTGAATACACTAAGGCAAAAAAACCTTTCATGGCGGGAAGACCAGAAGTTGATTTCGAAAGATTTATCAATTCTGATGCCGAAGAAATGGATGTTTTGGCGAAGGTGGCAGAACTTGAAAAACTGCAAAATCAAAAGTCTGAAATCAAAAGCAAACTTTTGAAAATTGATAACACGATTTCTTCACTTGCAGTGTATCAAGACCTAACAATTCCTTTTTCATCTTTCAAATCAACTAAGAACGTTGCTATATTCCTAGGAACAATCCCAGTTGTTGTGGAAGCGAAATTCAATGCAGAACTTAAAAGCGAAGATAAAAACTTCAAAGTGCAAACAATTTCAAAAGTTGGAGAATACATTTCAATTTTTGCATACGTGCATAAAGAATTTGAATCAGAGTGCAACAATTTCCTTTCAGAATTTGGCTTTTCAAAATGTTCGTTTGATTTTGATAAAATCCCAAGCGAACAAATTCAAACGCTCAAAGAAGAAAAAGAAGAATTAATAGCAAAGGATATAAGACTTAACGGCTATATCGTCGGCTATGAAAAACTTCTTGACCAAATGAAGCAAATGTATGATTTTTTCTCTTTTAAACAAGAGAAAATCACTGCTCAAGGTGAATTCAGAAGAACAGCTGGCGAAAAAGTTATCGTTTTCGAATCTTGGGTTCCAGCAGAACAAACTGAAAACATTAAAAACTCAGTCGAAAAATACACAAACAGAGCATACTTCGAATTTTTGGATGTTGAAGATGGCGAAATTCCACCAACATGCACAAGAAACAACAAGCTTGTTTCGAATTATGAAGTTGTAACAAACATGTATTCCGCTCCGTCTTATCGCGAAATGGATCCAAACTTTTCGGTGATGATTTTCTTCTTCATCTTCTTTGGCTTCATGCTTTCAGATGCGGGATATGGTCTGCTTCTTGCAGTTGGTGCTTTTGTGGCACTCAAATTTATTGATCTAGAAACGGGTGCGAGAAAGCTTGTCACTGTTATTATGCTTGGCGGTATTTCAACAATCATCTGGGGTGTGCTTTTTGGCGGATATTTCGGAATAGATGTTTCAAACACATTCCTTGGAAACTTCACTTGGTTCACACCACTTGATAATCCAATTGGCGTTTTGGCGCTTGCATTGGGACTTGGTGTTTTCCAAATTTTGTGGGGACTTGGCTTGAAAGCTATTGCGCTTTGGAAATCAGGTGATAAAGTCGGTGCAATCTGTGACGTTGGTTCATGGTATTTGCTTTTCTTTGGCATCATGATTTTTGCCCTTGGAATGCTTCCTGGCTTCGAAGCTGTCGGCTCTGTAGGTAAATATCTTGCTATTGGTGGTGTGGCTATGCTACTTCTCACTCAAGGCAGAAAGGAAAAGAACATCTTTTTGAAAGCATTCAAAGGTGTTGGCTCACTTTATGGCATAATGAATTATGTTTCAGACATTCTAAGTTATGCTCGTCTTTTCGGACTTGGTCTTGCAACTGGTGTCGTAGGTATGGTTATGAACAATATCGGTATGGTATTTATCGATTTGATTCCATACGCAGGCTATGTTGTTGGTGCACTGTTCATTTTGGCAGGGCACGCACTCAACATTGGTATCAACGCACTCGGCGCATATGTCCACAACTGTAGACTTCAATATATTGAATTCTTCGGTAAATTCTATGAAGGTGGCGGTCACGTATTCAGTCCACTTGGCTCAAACACAAAATACGTAAGAATAAAAAAATAATTTGAAAATCTTTTAAAGCTTAACAGCTTAAAATTGATAATAAAAGGAGAAACAATATGGAATTGATTATTCAATCACAAGTAATGGACCTAGGACTTTTTTACGCGTTCTTGGGCGCAGCAATCGCAATCATCTTCGCTGGAACTGGTTCAGCAATCGGCGTTGGTATCGCAGCACAAGCAGCAGCAGCTGTAACTGCAGAAACTCCAGACAAATTCTCAAAATGTTTGATTTTTGAACTTTTGCCAGGCACACAAGGTATCTATGGATTCCTTATCGCAGTAGTTGTATTCATTAAAATTGAACTTTTCACAGGCGTAGTTGCACTAACAACAGAACAAGGTCTTGCAATCTTGATGGCTTGTCTTCCAATCGCAATCGTTGGTCTTACATCAGCTATTTTCCAAGGAAAAGCAGCAGTTTCAGGTATCCAACTTATCTCTAAACGTCCTGACGAATCTGGTAAAGGTATCACGCTTGCAGTAATGGTAGAAACATATGCAATCTTGGCACTACTTGTATCATTCCTAGCCCTATATATTGGCGTAGTTATCTAATAAGGAGAAATATAATGGCAGAAAATGCTATCATTGAAAAAATTGTCGATGATGCAAAAAAAGCGAGCCAATCATATATCTCTGATGCTAATGCAAAAAAAGTTGAAATAGAAAGTGATTTTGAAAAATATAAAACAGCAATCACTGAAAAAACAAATAAAACAACAGCAGTAGAATGTGAAAATATTCTAGTAAGAAAAAACACTGTTGCAACTTTGGATACTAATAAAATTATTTTGCAAGCAAAACAAGAAGTGATTGATAACGCTTTTGTCGTTGCTAAAGAAAATATTTTGAAAGATAAATCTGCATATCAAAAATTTATGACAGCTGAAATTTTAAAGTATTTCGAAAACGGTGACGAAATCATTATTGGCAAAACGGATACAGCACTTGATGATGCCTTTGTTAAAGGCTTAAAAGAAGGCACAAGCAAAAAGATTGTTATTTCAAAAGAAACAGGCAATTTTGTTGGCGGTGTTATCATCAAAAGCGCTGGATATGATAAGAACTTGTGTCTAGACACAATTTTAAAAACTAAAAGAGAAGAAATTGAAGCTCAGGTTTCAAGAATTCTCTTCGAATAGGAGAATTTGGGTATGGCAAGCAAAACTTTTGCAAATACGGTCGCAGTGGCAAAAAGCACGAGCCTACTAAACCAAGATAAACTTTCAAGACTTCTTGATTGTGAAACTGGTGCGGATGGACTCAAAATTTTGGCTGAGCTTTCGTATGGCGATATGTCCATTGAAAACCCATATGACTTTGAAATCTTGATTGATGCAGAGATGAAAAAACATTATGAATTCATCTCTGAAACTAGTCCTGATAAAAACGCAACTGACTGTTTCTTTTGCGAGCTTGATTATCACAATTTGAAGTGTGCATTCAAGGCAAAATACGGCAAAATAAAAGAATATGACAAAATTTCTTATTCTTTTTCAAACATTGCCAGTGATTTGCTTTTGGAAAGCGTGGAAAATGATGAATATAAGTCATTTTCAAAATTCATGATGAAAGCTTGTGAAGAAATTGATTCAGCTCACATCGCAAATTCTTTGACACCATCAAAAATTGACTACATCTGCGACAAACAAATGTATGCTGAAATTTTTGCAAAACTCAAAAAAGTATCTTCAAGTGCACTCAATGCATACTACACTGCAAAACTTGACCTTATCAACATTCAAACAATGATAAGAGCAAAAGTGTATGAAATTGATTCTTTCGAGCTTGCAAATATGATTTTTGAAGGCGGAAGCATTTCGGTTTTGAAACTTAAGGAGCAATTTGAACTTGCCTTTGATGCTTTCATGGCGGAATATACCTACAGCCCATATGCGGAAATCATCAAAACTTTGGTTAAGGAACTTTCTGAAAGTTCAAGCCAAGTTGAATTTGAAAAAATGCGTGATGATTACCTTATGAACATTTTCAAATCAAAGAAGTTCACTTCTGTTGATGCTGATTTGTTTTATGCCTATATGGTTGCAAAAATGTCGGAATTTGATAATGTGCGTCTTATTATGGTTGGACTTAACAACAAGCTGGACAAAAATAAAATCAAAGTGAGGTTGAAAGAGCTTTATGTATGATAGAATCGGAATCATTGGGGATCCAGACAGCGTTCTTGCTTTCAAAGCAATTGGCGTAGAAGCGTTCCCGCAAGCAGATGCAGAAAAAGCAAAAGACCTCGTGAAAGAAATGTCAAGAAAAGGCTTCAAAGTGATTTTCATAACGGAAAATTTGTGCGAACAAATGCAGGAATTTTTGGAAGAATATAAATCCAAAACATATCCAGCAATCATTCCTCTCGTAGGTGTTATGGCACCGACAAACTACGGAATGAACAGCATAAGACGCGATATGGAAAAGGCAATCGGGGCAGACATCCTTTTCAGAAAAGATTAGGAAATTTAATGGAGAAATAAACATGCAAGGAAAAGTAATAAAAGTTTCAGGACCTTTGATTGTTGCCGAAGATATGGCAGATTCAAAGATGTATGACGTTGTTAGGGTTTCTGATAAAGGATTGATCGGTGAAATCATCGAACTTCGTGGCGACAAAGCCTCAATCCAAGTATACGAAGAAACTGCAGGTCTTGGTCCTGGCGAAATCGTGCTTTCAACAAACGAACCACTTTCTGTTGAACTTGGTCCAGGTCTTATTGAAAGCATATTTGATGGCATTCAAAGACCACTCACAAAACTTGTTGAAATGTCTGGCGAAAGAATCGGAAAAGGACTTTCTGTTTCCGCACTAGACCACGACAAAAAGTGGGATTTTGTTGCAACAGCAAAAATTGGAGACAGCGTTATTGCAGGTGATATCATCGGCTACGTTTGGGAAACTCCAATTGTAAAACACTATATCATGGTGCCATTTGGTATCAGTGGTGTTATCGAAAAAATTGCAGATGCAAACATCACAATCGATGAAGTTTGCGCTGTTATCAAAACAAATGATGGCATAAAAGACATCACAATGCTTCAAAAATGGCCTGTAAGAAGAAGTAGACCATACAAGGAAAAACTTCCACCAAACATGCCAATGATAACTGGACAACGTGTTATTGATACGCTTTTCCCAGTTGCAAAAGGTGGTGTTGCATCAGTTCCAGGTCCATTCGGAAGTGGTAAAACAGTTGTGCAACATCAGCTTGCAAAATGGGCAGATGCAGAAATCATCGTATACGTTGGCTGTGGCGAACGTGGAAACGAAATGACAGATGTTCTTAACGAATTCCCTGAACTTAAAGACCCAACAACAGGCGAACCACTTATGAAGAGAACTGTTCTTATCGCAAACACATCAGACATGCCGGTTGCCGCTCGTGAAGCGTCAATCTACACAGGTATCACTATCGCTGAATACTTCAGAGACATGGGCTATAACGTAGCAATCATGGCGGATTCAACATCAAGATGGGCTGAAGCTCTTCGTGAAATGAGTGGACGTCTTGAAGAAATGCCAGGTGAAGAAGGCTATCCAGCATACCTTTCAAGTAGACTTGCAGAGTTCTACGAAAGAGCAGGTATCGTGAAAGCACTTGGTGGTGGAGAAAGAGTCGGCTCTGTAACAGCAATCGGTGCGGTATCACCTCCGGGTGGTGACCTTTCTGAACCGGTTTCTCAAGCAACACTTCGTATTGTTAAAGTGTTCTGGGGACTTTCAGCACAGCTTGCTTATCGTCGTCATTTCCCAGCAATCGACTGGATTCAATCATATTCACTTTACGCAGACAGACTTGCAGATTGGTTTAGCAACAATGTTTCACCAGAATTCATTCCGCTAAGATCATTTGCAATGCGCGTTTTGCAAGAAGAATCTGAACTTGAAGAAATCGTGAGACTTGTCGGTGTTGATGCACTGTCATCAAAAGATAGATTGACACTTGAAACAGCAAAGACAATCCGTGAAGACTACCTTCACCAAAATGCATTCCACGAAGTGGATACATTTGCTTCAGTGACAAAACAATACAGAATGTTGAAACTTATCAACGGTTTCCACACTCTTTCAAACGCAGCACTTTTGAAAGATGCTGATCTTGATGATTTGCTTAAAATTCCAGCAAGAGACAAAATCGGTAGATGTAAATATATCGAAGAAAGTCAGCTTGCTCAATTTGATGAAATCGAAAAAGAAATGGAACAACAAATCAAAGATTTGCATAAAGAAGGAGGTATGATCGATGCTTAAAGAATACAGAACAATACGTGAAGTTGTCGGCCCTCTTATGCTTGTTGAAGGTGTTGAAGGTGTAAAATATGACGAGCTTGTAGAAATTGAACAAGCAAACGGCGAAATCAGACTTGGTAAGGTTTTGCAAATTGAAAAAGATAGAGCAATGGTGCAACTTTTCGAAGGTTCACAAGGTTTGCAAATTTCAACTGCTAAAGCTAGATTCCTTGGTAAAGGTGTAGAGCTTGCAGTTTCAAAAGATATGCTAGGAAGAGTATTCGACGGTATGGGTAGACCAATCGATAACGGTCCAAACATCATTCCTGAAGCAAAGCTTGATATCAACGGACAACCAATCAACCCAGCTGCTCGTGACTATCCAAACGAATTTATTCAAACGGGTATCTCTGCAATTGACGGTTTGAACACACTTGTTCGTGGACAAAAACTTCCAGTTTTCTCGATGAGTGGTCTTCCACACGCAAACTTAGCAGCGCAAATCGCACGCCAAGCAAAAGTTTTGAAAAGCGATAGCAAGTTTGCCGTAGTTTTCGGTGCTGTTGGTATCACTTATGAAGAAGCAGAATACTTTATCAGTGACTTCAGAAAAACAGGTGCAATCGAAAGAACGGTTCTATTTATGAACCTAGCAAACGACCCAGCGATTGAACGTATTGCAACGCCACGTATGGCGCTTACATGTGCGGAATATCTTGCGTTTGAACTTGGCATGCACGTTCTTGTTATCATAACAGATATCACAAACTATGCTGAAGCACTTCGTGAAACATCAGCTGCAAGAAAAGAAGTTCCAGGTCGTCGTGGATATCCAGGCTACCTTTATACCGACCTTGCAACAATGTATGAAAGAGCGGGCAGAATCAAAGGAAAAGAAGGCTCAATCACTCAAATTCCTATCCTTACAATGCCAGAAGATGACAAAACGCATCCAATCCCTGACCTTACTGGATACATCACTGAAGGACAAATCATGCTTTCTCGTGAATTGTTCAAAAAAGGTATCAATCCACCAATCGACGTTATGCCATCACTTTCTCGTTTGAAAGATAAAGGTATTGGTAAAGGCAAAACTCGTGAAGACCATGCCGACACAATGAACCAATTGTTCGCGGCGTATTCAAGGGGCAAAGAAGCAAAAGAACTTGCTGCAATCCTTGGTGAAACAGCGATTTCAGAAGTTGACAGATTGTATTCTAAATTTGCAACAGAATTTGAAAATCTTTATGTTTCACAAGGCTTCGAAACAAACAGACCAATCGAAGAAACTTTGGAACTTGGTTGGGACTTGCTTGCAATTTTGCCAGAAAACGAACTAAAACGTATCAAGGATATATATATCGAAACTTATCATCCGAATCACAAAAACTGATAGGGGGATAAATTATGGCAAGACTTAATGTAAATCCAACACGTATGGAACTCAAAAGACTATCAGTCCGTTTGAAAACCGCAACGCGTGGACACAAACTGTTAAAAGATAAAAGCGATGAAATGATTCGTCAGTTTTCTATCTTAATAAGACAAAACAAGGTTCTAAGAGAAGAAGTCGAAGCATCACTTCACGAAGCGATGATAGAATTCACATTTGCAAGATCGCTAACAAGCTCTAAGCAAATGAACGAAGCCCTTGCAATGCCATCGAAAAAAGTGCAATTAGTCTGCAAAACAAAAAACGTCATGTCAGTTCCTGTTCCTGAAATCGAAATTGATATGGCTGGCTCTGGAAACGATAACTTTCCATACAGTTTCTCTTCGCTGACAGCAGAAACAGATAATGCAATTATGAATTTGAATGCAAATTTGGAAAAACTTATCCGACTTGCTGAAATCGAAAAAGCTTGCAATATGCTAGCTAACGAAATTGAAAAGAACAAACGCAGAGTTAACGCACTTGAATACGTTATGATTCCGCAACTCGAAGAAACAATCAGGTATATCAAAATGAAACTTGAAGAAAATGATCGCGGTGCAAAATCAAGACTTATGAAAGTAAAAGAAATGCTCATGAACGATTAATCATGATGAAAAATCCACCAGAAATGGTGGATTTTTTGCGTTAAAAGGAATATAGCAGGGTGATTTTTCGCAAAATAATAGCATGATACCAATCTTTATAAGAACAATTATAATATTTTCAACGCTGTTTGTTGTTATTCGCCTTATGGGAAAAAGGCAAATTGGCGAAATGCAACCGCTAGAACTTGTGGTCACACTTGTGATTTCCGACCTTGCGTGCATACCACTTGCCGATGTTTCAATACCAATCGCATACGGTGTTGTCGCTATTCTTGCAGTGTTTTTTGTCAACTGTTTTGCAAATTTGATTTCATCAAAATCGATAAATTTTCGCATGTTCATGACGGGAAAACCAACAATCATTATCGATGAAAATGGACTTGACGAAATCAATCTGAGAAAACTTAATATGAATATTAACGACGTTATGGAATCAATAAGAACGGCGGGATACTTTCACCTTGATGATATAAAGTATGCAATTTTCGAAACTAATGGTAAACTCAGTGTTGTAGAAAACAGCAACCAAGAAAGGTCAACAACACTTCCGCTGACCATTGTTGGTAACGGAATGAAAATGGAACGGACACTCGACACCATTGACGGATGGGAAATCCTTGAAGTAATATTGAAAAAGCACAATATTAAACTGAGAGAAATTGTCGTCATGACAATTGATGATAACGGCAAGGTCTATTTGAAAGAAAAGGGCAGAAAATATAGAATTATTAATACAAACTTCAAAATAAAAGGACAGGATAATGAGTAAGCGTATCATAATATTAATAATAATACTATCAGTTGTTCTTTCGTTGGCACTGCTTGAAGAAACAATTATAAAAAACACTTTTGAAAGTTTAGAATTTCGCCTAAATCAAATGGATGTTGCAATAGAAAATGACACTATAAACGAAATAGACATTGATAATTTGATTGGGTATTGGGAAAGGCGAAAAAGGCTTTTATGCATGATTGTGCCACACATTGAAATAAGGAATATAGAAATATATTTGTATCAACTTAAAAATGCGGTGGAAAACCAAGAATATTTTGAAGCGTCGGAATATATCGAAGTGCTACTTTCGCAATCTAGAAGTATACCTAAAACATTTGTGTTGTGCCTTGAGAACATTCTTTAACAGCATAGTTTATCTTTCTTGCCAAAAAAGATAAACTATGGTATAATAAATAAACTTTAGAAAATAAATTATCGTTTGCACTATCTTTTTTTGCAGATGAATTGTTGATATTACAAAAGGAGCAATGTGGAAAAGGCTAAACAGATAGAACTTTATCTAAAACAGCTTCAAGATGGCGACAGAGAATCACTTAAGGGAATATATGAATTATGCGAAAAGGATGTTTATACGTTCGCATTATCCCTCACCAAAAACATTCAACTCAGTCACGATGTGAAGCAGGAAACCTTCGTTAAAATCATGAACAGTTCCCACCAATATAAGGGCGGAAATGTCATGGCATGGATTTTTACAATAACAAAACACACGGCGTATAACGCCATGAAAAAGCATAAGCGTGAAGTTAGTTCCGAAGTGATGGGAGAAATGAAAACCACACAAAATTTCGGTGAAGACAGCATGATTTTGAAAGTTGCGTTGAAAGTGTTATCCAAACAAGAACGAAAGGTTGTTTTGTTGCACCTTATTTCAGGCTATAAACAGAAAGAAGTCGCAGAAATTTTGCGATTACCACTGACAACAGTCAAGTATTATTATAGAAATTCATTAATTAAAATGAAAAAGGTATTGGAAGATGACTACAGATTTTGAAATAAAGCTTAAACAACAACTAAATGATGATATCGATTCAACGAACATTGATGTTCTTGATGCCGTCATGAAAACTCCATTCACAGAAACGAAAAAGCGTTTCAATTTTTGGAATATGCCTAAAAGGGCAGTGGCAACAATTTGTGCATCAGTTCTGCTTTTGTGCGTAGGCGTTTTTGCAACGGATATGTTTTCCGCACAAGACGCTCAAACACCAATGCCAATGTCTATGAGCGATATGTCACGCACCGTTGAATCGGAAGAAATCAACATATCTGATGGATTGCAAGCAGTTCTTTTGCAAGCCGATATGACAGATGTGATTGAAATTGCCGTTTTAACATCGTATGAAGAAAGCGACTTACTTCATCTTGCAAGTTTAGGAAGGGAAATAACTTTTGAAGATTTCTCTGATCTATCTCTTGCAGAATCTGAGGTTCTAGTTTTAGAACTTGACAAATCAAGCATTATCAACATGAAAAACTTTTTCTATTTCATGTTGCCAAGCGAAGCGTAAAAATATATATTAAGGGTGTATAAATTATGAAAAAAGTATTTGCAATTTTTTTGGTGGTGGTTATGATTTTTTCAATGACTGCTTGCGGTGAGAGTGCCGAAGAACAATCGTACGACAATGATGATTATGGCGGTACAAATCCAATCGTCACAATAGAAATGGAAAATGGTGGGATTATCACAATCGAACTGTATCCAGATGTTGCCCCAGCAACAGTGGCGAATTTCGTTTCACTGGTGGAAGAAGGGTTCTATGACGGTTTGATTTTTCATCGCTGTATCGAAGGGTTTATGATTCAAGGTGGCGACCCACTAGGAACAGGCACTGGTGGAAGTGATGAAAAAATTGTCGGCGAATTTTCTGCAAACGGATATGAAAACAATCTATCTCACACTCGCGGTGTGATTTCTATGGCAAGAAGTTCAAGCTATGATTCAGCTTCATCACAATTCTTTATCATGCATCAAGACTACACTGGTCTTGACGGCTCATACGCAGCTTTTGGCATGGTTATAGACGGCATGGATGTTGTCGACGAAATTGTGTCAGTCGAAAAAACAGTGGGTTCAGACGGGGCATACAGCAGTCCTATCGAGCAACAAATCATGAAGAGTGTTACAGTTTCATACGGTGAATAAAAACTGAGATTCTAAAAACACTAAATAACGCAAAAGAAAAGACCTCCATGTGAGGTCTTTAAATTTTGTCAATATTTTCAAGGTATTTTTCTTTTAGCTTTTTCAAGTCATTTTTGTATTGCTGTTTATATGCTCGCTTGATTTCACTGTTGTGTTTTTTCACCATTCGCTTAGCTGTTGTGTTTTTTGTTTTTATATCTTGCGAAGGCTTATTTGATGTGATTGATAACGGAGATGCGTTTTCTGCTGATTTATTATTATCAAAAGAAATGATGTCTGCAGTTTTAGAATTTTTGAAAACATCCCTAACAGTGGAAAAGAAAATCTTGGTTTTCCCATCTTCAGAAGTAGCTGAGCGTCGCTGTATTTTTCTGATACCGCGATATATTATATAAAGTAGAATGCAAGATGTTATTGAAAGCATCAAAATGTTTAATGCTTGATAAGCAGGGCCGTGTTCCCATGTGATAATCATAGAATATATCGTGATGCCAAGCGACCACAACAACATTATCCGCCTAAGTGCAACCGCTACGCTTTTATAATTTTTCAAAATCTTAATTTGTCGTGATGTGGGGGATAAGTCCCTGTGTGTGTTTTTATATATAGCAATATTAACAACTGTTATTGCAATAAAGAAAACACAAAAAAGAGCAATAAATATGTTCATTATTGTATAGTTTGCAAGATCATTGATGTGGCTTATATTGAAAACTGTGTATGCAAACATAAGAGCAGTATAGAAAATTGTCATAAATTTATTGAACTTGAATCGAACGTTTTTTTCAACATCGGAAAGTCCATTCAATACGGCTGATGCAATTTCAAAATAGTTTTGTGGTGAATCACTTTTGACGATTCTGCAACAATCAATAAAATCCCCATTCTCATCTTTGATAATAACTGGGTCAAGTTCCTTTTGTTTGCTTTCTTCTTGAATTTGAACCATTTTATCATCGACAACAGCTGTAACTTTTTCCAAAACTTCAGAAAGGTCTTGCTGATTTTTTATTTTATTTATTCCTTTAAAATAACTGAATATATTTCTCATGAAACGATTATAGCACAGCGAATATTTTTTGTATATAAACAAAATGTCAAAAATAAAACAAAAGTAAGGCAAAAATAAGATAAAAATAAACAAATTAAAACTCGTGCTTTAAAACACCCCCACAACGCGGACACTTATAAGATGAAAAAATAACGCACATATTGCAAAACTCCGCCTTGCAAGTTTTGCAAGAATAGGAATTATATCTTGAAACACCAGTGTGACAAACACTGCAAGTGCACCTTTTCATCAGTGGATGTATGTGAGGTCGCATATGCAATAATTGCAAATATCATCACTTGTGCAATCCTCGCAAGCAATGCACCCACATTCTGGGCAAACTCGCATTTTCGCAGTTTCAACTTCCATTCCGCATTTATAACATTTAAGCATATAAATCCTCCATTTGTTTGATGAAAATAATATGCTAAATATTGTTATTTTTTATTCACTTATGTCGGCAATGTTAATAACTTGAACGCCTTTTTTATATGCGTAGTTGCAAGTGTAGTATGTGCCGGATTTATTATACGTTAAAAAACATATAAGGATTGAAGAATTATCCACTAAAAAACGATTGCGTTTTCGCATTGAATATGCTGTTTGTGATTTGCCAGTTTGGATTATTTCATAGGCAGACTCCATAATTTTCTTATATGAAATCATCTCGGAAACAGAAAAGCTTTCAGTTTGATTATCGCATGGAACAACGGGAATAATTTTTATATGCGTATAAACCTCTCGAAGTTTCAAAATGCAAAGACCGCAAATAAGGTCAAACCCTTTTGCCATACCAAGAAGAAAAGTGTCGTATCCATCTTTGACATATTGCAAAATAAGATTGTTCAAATTTTGATATAAATTGTCGCTAAGTTGGATGTTTCTGTGTCCACTGAACGACATTGTTTTTTCAATGTTGAATTCTATCATGAAATAAGTATATCAAAAAATCATATATAGTACAACAGATTTCAATCAAAAAAAGCCAATTTTAGACAAATTATGAAAGCGAATATTTTGCTTTGGTTGTAAAATGCAAAGTAATAATTTGGGTTGGTGGTTGTTTATGCAAGATAATAAAATAGCTTATTATAAAAATTATATAATTGTTGCATACGTTTTTCTTTGTAGCATTTTTTGTGTTAATTCAATAATTTTTAATCAAGGTCTTTTGGTGGGTTTTTTGGCGGGATGCATGATATTTGTTCCAAGCGTGTGGTTTGGGGCAATATGCTTTACGCTTTCCATGATAATGGCAATCCAAGGTGAATTTGTTTCTTATCTGATAGTTCTTGGCTACATATTTCTTATAGGGATTATCCAAAAGAAATTCTTTTATCAAAATCAAATTATCAAATATATTATTTATTCAGTTGCATATATTCCATGTATTTTTATCTTTCAATTGACTTTATTATTTCATATTGCTAATTTTTTAGTGTCACTGGCAATCGCTGGGATAAGCGAGCAAATCACTTGCAGATTTTGCGGAATGCAAGATTTGAGCGTGCTTTTTTCAAATTGTTTTCCAAACTGTTTCATGCTTTTTATAATAGGGATATCAAGCCCCACAATGAATTTATGGCATTTTAATTTGTATCATGTTATTTTTGCACTTGCAACCTTGACCTATTCTAAGCAAGCCGATGAAAAAACTTGCATATGGAGCATGATTTTTCTTTCGCTTGGTGGCTATCTTGCAGGTCTTGAATATTCAACATTCATTTTTGCAATATGTGTTTTTTCAACGCTTGCAGTTTGCGAGTGGAGCAGTGGCATTTCGCTTAGTGTTTATCTTATTTCTTTTATAGCAGTTTCATTTTTTATTAACGATGTAAATTTTGACATAAACTCCGCAATTATATCAGCAGTTGCGGGCGGACTTGTTTTTCTTGCAGTTCCCCACAAAAAAATTAAGGAGATAAGTGCTAAAAATAAATATGCGTCGCAAAAAGATATAATAAATCGCGACAGAAGTAAAATAGCAATAAAAATTGAAGAGCTTTCTTCATGTTTTTTGAAAATTGCTCAAGGTTATAATGAAATCGCAAAATCAAAATATAAACAGAGTGACTCTATCAAATATATAACTTGCGAAACAATTAAGCATATCTGCGAAAATTGTGATAAATTTTCATTTTGCAACAAAAGTGATGTGTGGCGCAATGCAGAACTTGATTATTTATCTCAGTGCGCTATGCAAAAAGGCAAAACGACCATGCTTGATTTTGGTGATTTCATATCTAGTAGCTGTGTGAGAAAGGTTGATTTGCTTGGCGAAATCAATAAGATAGCTTCAAATGCAAAAAATCAAGTTTTGCAACTAGAAGAAAAGCAAAAATCAAAAGAAGAAGTTGCAAGAACCTACCAAAGAGTCGCCGTCGTGCTGGAAAAATTATCCCTTGAAGCATCAAAGAAAATAAGCTTTGATTCTAATGCTCAATTGGAAATTTCTCAAGCACTTGATAAGGCTACGGTGTTTTACAGAGAACTTTTTATATATCAAAACGAAAATAAGTGTGTTTGCGTGGAGCTGTTTGCAAGAAAAGATGATGCGGGAGAAATCCTTTCGTGCATAGAACGTATTTTTGGATATAATTTCCACCTTGCTTCAAGCAGAAATCAATATGAAGATAGCTGTGATTATATGATTTTTTGTAAATCGCCAAGGGTCAATGTGGAGTATGGATACGCAACGAAACCCAAAAAGCACGGTCACCCAAATGGCGATTCAATGACAATAATCAACTTGCCAGATGCCAGATTTGTTTGCGTTATTTGCGATGGGATGGGCAGTGGAGAAAGTGCACATGAATTTTCCCAAAAAGCGGTATCCTTTATTGAAAATCTTTTCAGTGCAGGGTTTGTTGCAAGCGACATTATAACAAATGTGAACAGTTTTATGGAAAACTGTGAATATAATTCATATGCAACGCTAGATATTCTTGAAATTGACCTATATTCAGAAAAAGCGTATCTATATAAAGTAGGCTCTCCCGACACATATTTCCAATCTACAAAAACTCACTTGATAAGTTCAAAAGCTCTGCCAATTGGGATAATGAAAGAAATCAAGCTTGAAATAAATTCTTTTGGCGTGTCGAAAGGTGACAAAATAATTCTTACAAGTGATGGTGTGCTTGACTTTATGAGAGCAGAGATTGAAAACGGTATAAATAACAAATCATTTGTAAGTTCGCAAGTGTTTGCCGACAGAATAATGCAAGAATGTGATAAAAAAATGACTCGTGGCAGTTCTGATGACAGAACAATTATTGCCATTGAAATTATTTAGTGCAAATTAGTGGAATAATGGTCAAAAAGCTATGAAATCCACCCCGAAAAGATTGCAAAATTTCTCGCTATGTTGTATAATGAAAAAACTATGAAAAAAGAGTTAAGCCCACAATTTAATTATAAACTTCTCGATGGATATAAGCGCGTTTGCGTCGCTTGTTCTGGTGGGATTGATTCAATTGCACTTTTGCATGTTCTCAGCGAATATCGTCAAAAGCATAAATTTGAACTCTACGCCGTGAATATCGATCACGACCTAAGGGAAACATCAAAAAGGGATAGCCTTTTTGTAAAGCAAATTTGCAAGAGCTTGAAAGTGACGCTTTTTTCAAAAAAAGTGAAAGTGAAGGCAATTGCTAAGCGAAAGAAGCTAGGCATCGAAGAATGCGCAAGAGAGGAAAGATATAAGTTTTTTGATCAGCTTATAAATGACAACATGGTAGATGTTATCGCACTTGCTCATCACAATCAAGACGATATCGAAACAATGCTTATGAACCTTTCAAGGGGTTGTTTTCTCAACGGACTATACGGCATAAAAGAACAGCGCGACCACTTTATTCGCCCTATGCTTATGGTGAAAAAAGGCGAGATTAAAGAATTTGCACAAGATAGAAACCTTGAATATATGCACGACGAAACAAACGACGATATTGCATATTCAAGAAACTATGTGCGAAGAGAAATCCTTCCGAAAATCATTGAAAAATTCCCAAATTTTGAAAATAGCTTTATGTCGATGAAAAATTCAATAAAAACCGACGAAGAACATTTCGATAAATACGTAAGCCAAGCGTTGATTTTTGAAGAAGATTGCGTGAAAGTGAAAATATATAAAATTTTTGATGATCAAGCTGTTGCTTTTAGGGCATATCTTAAAGCACTTGCACATCTTGGAATAACGAAAAATGTATATAAGGCTAACCTTGAAGAAATTCACAGTCTGCTAGAAAAGGAAAATGGAAAATACGTTTGCGTGAAAGACGGTATTTGTTGCTTTAAAGATTATGGACAGCTAACATTTGAAAGAAATAAGTCTTATTTCAATCAAACTTTTGAAATTCAAGTTGGTGAATACATAGTCGGCGATAAGCTCTTGAAAATACAGCCTTCCGAGCGTTATGAAAGCGAGTTCATGGCAACTTATATCGATGGAGATAAACTCCCAGAAGATGCCATTTTGCGACGTCGAGAACAAGGCGATATGTTTGCGAGAAAAGCGGGCACAAAGAAGCTGAAATCCTTTTTGATTGATGTGAAAATACCACAGCGTGAACGCGATGATTTATTTGTCATAGCGTCTGGGAAAACAGTTCTTGCTGTTTGCGGTGTGGAATGTGGCAGAGACTTGCTTATCACAGAACAAACTACGAATATATTAAAAATCACATATAAAAAATTTAAGATTTATACGGAGGATAAAAATGTATAACGACATCGAAAGAGTTCTTCTCACAAACGAAGAAATCGAAAACAGAATTGCAGAAATCGCATCAGAACTAGACAGAGACTACGCGGGCAAAATGCCATTGGTTATTTGCATCCTGAAGGGGTCATACATGTTCTTTGCAAAACTTTCACAATGCATGAAAGAAAAACACAACGTTGACTTTATGACAATTTCAAGCTACGGCAGTGGCACAGAATCAAGTGGTAAAGTGAAAATGATGAAAGATGCAGAAAAGAACATTGAAGGCAGAGATGTTATTATCGTTGAAGATATTATCGACAGTGGTAACACAATGAGTTTCTTGACAAAAATGTTCAAAGAAAGAAATCCAAAATCTGTTAAACTCGTGACACTTCTTGACAAACCATCAAGAAGAGAAGTTGAAATCGTTCCTGATTATTGCGGTTTTGAAGTTCCAGACTATTTCGTTGTTGGATACGGACTTGACTATAACGAAGTATACAGAAATATGCCAGATATTGGA
Source organism: Bacillota bacterium (assembly GCA_044426085.1). Taxonomy (GTDB): domain Bacteria; phylum Bacillota; class Clostridia; order Christensenellales; family CAMQZB01; genus JAWXUU01. The sequence continues at coordinate 96,355 of JAWXUU010000002.1, forward strand.
ATTTTGAAAGAAGAAGTTTATAGATAGTTTAAACAAAAGCAATCTCACTCATCAAATCACTTGTTTTGATGAGTGATTTTTTATTATTAAGTAAAAAGTGGCTATTTCTCTTGATTATTTTGAAATAATTATGTAAAATATATGCAACAGATAATACGTACAATAGGTGAATTATGGAAAATATAACAGAAAATATATATGATGAAATAAGTGATGAAATAACTGAGGAAACAGCTGTGCCTGAATATAACAACTATCCAATGATAGTTCTCAGGGGAATAGTTGTGTTCCCTTATGGCGAAGTCAGCATGGATATCGGCAGAGAAAAATCTTTGAAAGCCCTCGCCGCGCTTGTGGAAGAAAAGAAGTCAAGCGAAATTTTCTTTGCGACTCAATTTGACACTGCAATTCAAGACCCCAATACAGACCAAATAATGCACACTGGCGTTATTTGCACAGTTAAACAAATTGTGAAAATCAGTAAGGATATTGTGAAAGTTGTTGTTGCGGGCAAGAAAAAAGCGGTCATTAGATCATTTATGCAAGAAGCACCGTATTTCAGGGTGGAAGTTGAAGAAATCAGCGAAGAATTCAATCCTGATGCACTATCATATGAATGCGAAGCGCTCATGAGAAAAATCAAAAACCAATGCCTTGAATTTGCAAGAATAGAGCCAAAAACCGTCAATGCAAACTTCAGAGAAATGGAAGTTACTGCAAATCCATATAAGCTTTTATACGGAACTGCAAATCAATTTTTGAAAACAGTTGAAGAAAGAATCGAAATTTTGGAAACTCCTAAGCTTGAAGATGCACTTTTGAAACTTTGTGTTTCACTTGTGAAAGGTGTAGAAATTTTAAAGCTTGATAAAAAAATTAATCTCAAAGTTAAAAAATCAGTTGATAAAAACCAAAAGGAATACTATCTTCGCGAACAAATCAAAGCTATTCAAGAAGAACTTGGCGACACGGCAAGTGAAACCAAGATGTATGAAGAAAAACTTGAAAATCTAAAACTAAAAAATAAAGACACTGTTGAAAAAGTGAAAAAAGATATAAGAAGATTGAGCACGATGAACCCTCAATCACCCGATTTCAACGTAATGAAAAACTATCTTGATTTCTTCTTTGACTTGCCTTGGGAAAAATTCACAAAAGACAACACCAATATCGCAAATGCAAGAGTTATTCTAGATGAAGACCATTTTGGTCTTGAAAAAGTGAAAGAAAGAATACTTGAATTTTTGGCTGTTCACGCACTCACAAAAACACTCAACGGTCCTATTTTGTGTTTTGTTGGACCTCCTGGGGTTGGCAAAACTTCAATTGCGAAATCGATTGCAAGGGCACTGGATAGAAAATTTGTCCGCATGAGCCTTGGTGGTGTTCGTGACGAAGCTGAAATACGTGGTCACAGAAAAACATATATCGGCGCAATGAGCGGTAAGATTTTATACAACATCAGAAATGCAAAATCTGCAAACCCTGTTTTCTTGCTTGACGAAATCGAGAAGATGACAAGCGATATGCGTGGCGACCCACAAAGTGCAATGCTTGAAGTTTTGGATCCGGAAATGAACAAATCATTTAAAGATAACTTCTTAGAAGTTGATTTTGACCTTTCAAAAACACTTTTTGTCGCAACTGCAAACTCCTTGGATAATATTTCCGCACCACTTCTTGATAGAATGGAAGTTATTCAGCTTTCAGGATACACAGAAGAAGAAAAAATTGAAATTGCCAAGAGATATCTTATTCCAAGAAAACTCAAAGAAAACGGCGTTGATGATATGCAAATCAACATCACGGATAAAGCTCTTTCAACTATAATCTATCACTACACAAGAGAATCAGGTGTCAGAAGTTTAGAGCGTGAAATTGGCAAAATTTCAAGAAGAATCGCTTTGAAATATGCTTCTGGCGAAATTGAAAATAAAGTTGATATTGATGTTGCGGATATCGAAAGCTATCTTGGCACAATAAAATATTTGTCTGACACAGTGAATGTGAAAAACGAAATCGGAACTTGCAACGGACTTGCATGGACAAGCGTTGGCGGAACTACGCTTGAAATTGAAGTTTCACTTATGCCAGGCAAAGGAGAGATTATTCTCACGGGTAAACTTGGCGATGTGATGAAAGAATCTGCAAGAACAGCGCTAAGCTATATCCACGCACACGCGTATGAATTTGGCATTTCCGAAAGCCTTTTCAACGAAAAAGATATTCACTTGCACGTTCCAGAAGGGGCAACTCCAAAAGATGGTCCTTCAGCGGGCATAACAATTGCAACTGCAATCCTTTCTGCAATGACAAAGCGTCCAACATATCACGATGTGGCTATGACAGGCGAAATCACACTTCGCGGAAAAGTACTCCCGATTGGCGGACTGAAAGAAAAAGTGCTTGCGGCAAGCAGACACGGTATAAAAAAGGTACTAATACCTTTTGAAAACGCAAAAGACATTGCAGAAATTCCTGCAAGTGTAAGAGAAAAAATAGAATTTGTTACATGCAAAGACGTAAATGAAGTTTTTGCACACGCAATTTTGAAGGAAGAACATGATAATTAAAAATGCTACTTTTATTAAAAGTGCAGCAGCAAAGGACGGCTTTTTGGATACAGACTTGCCAAAGATTGCCGTTGCTGGAAAATCAAACGTTGGCAAGAGCAGTTTTATAAACTTTATTGCCCACAACACAAAGCTCGCAAGAACTTCAAACACGCCGGGAAGAACACGCCTTGTAAACTATTTCTCGTTTAATAACGACGAATTTTGGCTTGTTGATTTGCCTGGATATGGATATGCAAAAGGCTCTAAGGTGGAAATCGCAAACTGGGGTCAACTTATGGAAGACTTTTTTCAAGAAAAGAAGCTAGACCACGTTATCTTTCTTGTGGATATAAGACACAATCCAACGGCAGATGACAAAAATTTGATGAAATATCTTTATTATTATCAAATACCATTCACTGTTATTGCAACAAAGAAAGATAAAATTCCAAAAACTAAGGTTAAACAACATCTTGCAATGATTTGTTCTGACCTAGCAATTGGTATTGATAACATCTTTGCAGTTTCATCAGAAAAACGTGATGGCAAAGACCTTGTTATGGCACTTTTTGATAAAGTTATTTCCGCAAGAGAGCTCACAAAACAAGTTTTGGCAGAAGCTGAGGCGGAAGAAGAGCAAGACGAACAAGAAGAAACTGAGGAATAGGATTTCAAAAGCACGCATAAATATTTGCGTGCTTTTATTCTTTTTATAGCTACATATTAATATGATATAAAATGAAAAAACTATCGAGATTTAAGAAAAAGCTTATTATCGCATCAAGTGGCATACTTTTCATTTGTATATTTTCCGCATGGATATTTTTATCGCGAATACAGCCGATAATTGTCGATATCGCCGAAGCTAAAATTCAGTCTATTGTCATGTCGTCAATAAATAACGCGGTATACAGCGTCATGAGTGAAAAAGTTGAATATGAAGAGCTTGTGACTGTGTTTTCAGACAACTCTGGTAAAATAACTATGATTCAAGCTGACACAGTGAAAATCAACAGTCTTGCCCGCGAAACGGCAAGAATATCGCAAGATTCAATAAATAAAATTGGCGAACAAGGAATCGATATCGCAGTTGGAACACTGACAGGCTCGCCACTTCTTGCGGGGCAAGGGTCAACCATTCATATAAAAATAACGCCAATCGGAACTTGCAACAGCGAACTTGTAAGCGAATTTGAATCGGCGGGAATAAACCAAACAAGGCATAAAATTTATCTTGTTTTAACTGCGGAAGTTGATATTATTTTGCCTGTGTTCACTTCTTCACTTGTCACAACAACAGACATTCTAGTCTGCGAAAGTATCCTTATTGGCGACGTGCCCGACACCGTTGTAAATCTAGATTCAAATTTTCTTGATTTCATGCCAAATTCATAAAATCACCACGTAAATATTTGACAAATTTCTAAAATTGCAATATAATCAAACCATAGGCGTTGATAAAGACAGAAAACGGCAAAATCTTCATACTAGAGAGCAAGAAAAGGTGGAAGCTTGCATGAAGTGGCGGTTTTATTCCCTTTGGAGCTTTGCGTTGAACGGAAACAAGTAGTACGCAACGGGTTTGCCCGTAACAGCAATTTGAGCGAAAAATTTAGGTGGTACCGTGCTGAACTCTTGCACCCTAAAATATTTAGGGCAAGAGTTTATTTTTTTATTATAAGGAGTTCGAAATGGAAAGTAAAATCAAAGGGTTGATTGAATCATTCAAAGTGCAACTTAAAGACGCCAAAGATGTGGCTTCTGTTCGTGCACTCAAAATCAGCTTTATGGGCAAAAATGGTGTCTTCACTGATATCATGAAAGGCCTTAAAGATGTGGCGAAAGAAGACAAGCCAAAAATGGGTAAATTTATTAACGATGCAAAAACAATAATCGAAACAGAACTTAAATCAGCTGAAGAAGCTTTTGAAAATGCGGGCAAAGAAGAAAGATTGAAAGAAGAAGCAATCGATGTCACATTGCCTTCTAAAAAGCAAACGCCAGGAACACTTCATCCGCTAACAAAAATCAGAAACGAAATTATTGATGCATTCATGTGCCTTGGTTTCACGGTTACTGGCGGTCCAGAAGTTCAAACAGATTATCACTGTTTCCAAGCGTTGAACATACCAAAAGACCACCCAGCACGCGATATGCAAGATACATTCTATATCGATGAAAACGTGGTTTTGCGTCCACACACTTCACCAGACCAAATCTTGACAATGGAATCAACAGAGCCACCAATCAAAGTTTTGTGCCCAGGAAGAGTTTACCGTGCAGACGACGATGCAACGCATTCACCAATGTTCCACCAAATTGAAGGACTTGTTGTGGATGAGAAAATAACACTTTGCGACCTTAAAGGTATCCTTGATGAGTTTGCGAAAAAATTGTTTACAGAAGAAACTAAAACACGTTTCCGCCCATCACACTTCCCATTCACAGAACCATCAGTTGAAGTTGACGTTTCATGCATGATGTGTGGCGGAAAAGGTTGCAGACTTTGCAAAGGCACTGGTTGGATAGAAGTTCTTGGCAGTGGCATGGTTCACCAAAACGTACTTTCAAACTGCGGTATCGACCCAGAAAAATACACAGGCTTTGCGTTTGGTATGGGCGTGGAAAGAATCGCAATGATAAAATATGGAATTCCTGATATGAGATTGCTATTTGAAAACGATGTCAGATTCCTAAAACAATTCAAATAAGAGGAGAACAGTTATGAAAGCACCAATAAGTTGGCTAAAAGACTTTGTAGATATAGATATAACACCTGAAGAACTTGCAGAAAAACTGCTTTCTATCGGGTTTGAAGTTGAAGAAATAATCAAACTTGGCGACGATATTAAAAATGTTGTCACAGGTCAAATCACAGATATTCAAAAACATGAAAATGCAGACACTTTGCAAATTTGTCAAATCGATGTAACCGAAAAATTCGGTGGCGTAATTCAAATCGTCACTGGTGCACCAAACGTTTTCGTGGGTGCAAAAATCCCTGTCGCTCTTGTTGGGGCAGAACTTCCAACAGGGCTTAAAATCAAAAAAGGTAAACTTCGCGGAGTTGAATCAAACGGCATGCTTTGTTCTGGTGGAGAACTTCAAATCGGCGATGATGGTTATGAAGGCGCAAGCGTTGATGGCATTTTGATTTTGAAAGATAGTGAACCACTTGGCGTAAAAATTCAAGAAATTCTTGGCCTTGACGAATCAATCCTTGATATTGGCGTAACAGCCAACAGACCAGATTGCAACTCTATTATTGGCATCGCTCGTGAAGTGGCTGCTGTTATGGGAAAAGAATTCAAACAACCAGACGTTTCATACAGCGAATTTAAAGATATTTCACTTAAAGACATGCTAAGTGTTGAAGTGAAAAACGACAAACTTTGCAAAAGATACATGGCTAAAGGTGTAGACAGCCTAAAAGTTGGTGCATCACCAAAATGGATGCAAGATAGGCTTGCACTTGTTGGATTAAATTCAATCAACAACGTAGTTGATATCACAAACTATATCCTTATCGAAATGGGACAACCAATGCACGCTTTTGACCTTTCAAATATCGGCGGTGGAAAAATTGTCGTTAGATCAGCTGAAAAAGGCGAAAAAATTATGCTTTTGGATGAAAGAGAAATCACTCTTAATTCTGAACTTGTCATCTGCGACGAAACAAAACCAATGGCAATTGCTGGTATTATGGGTGGACTTAATTCAGGAATAAACGAAAACACACAAACGCTTATTTTTGAAGCTGCAAAATTCACGCGCGACAACATTCGTCACACATCAAAAGCAATCAATGTAAGAAGTGATTCTTCAAGCATGTATGAAAAAGGTGTAAACTTTGCAAATGTAGAATTGTCGCTTAAAAGAGCACTTCACTTGATTGAAAAAATCGGTGCAGGAAGAATTATTGGCAACTATTATGACCTTAAATTCGAAGGTGGCAAAAGCTCAACAATTTCATATTCAGCAAAGAAAATTGATGACCTTCTTGGCATTGAAATCCCAAGAAGCCAAATGCTTGAAATTTTGAATTCTCTTAATATTGCAACAACAAGCGAAGGTGACACATTCACTTCAATCTTGCCAACATTCCGTGAAGATATCGCGGGCTATCCAGATATCGCAGAAGAACTTATCAGATACTATGGCTACGACCACATCGAAGGTACGCTTTTGAAAGAAGCTAACATCACAAACGGCGGATATAACGAATCGCAAAAGCTTACTCACAAAGCAAAATCAGCACTTTGTGAACTTGGTTTCAACGAAATTATCACATATTCTTTCGTTTCACCAAAATATCAAGCAAACCTTGACCTTTCTGATGAATTGCATGGCAAAAAAGTTGCAATCATGAATCCACTTGGTGAAGACTTAAGCGTTATGAGAACAACTCTTGCACACAGTATGCTTGAAATTCTTGCATCAAACTACAAAAAGAGAAATGCAGATGTGAAACTTTTTGAAATTGCAAGTGTTTATATCCCACAATCAGATGACAAATCACAACTCCCTTGCGAGTTTGAAACTCTTATGCTTGGCGAATATGGCACATCAGCTGACTTTTTCAGCATGAAAGGTTATGTTGAAAATGTCCTAACAGATTTGAATATCCCATTTGAAATCGTCAAAGGCGAAAAACCATTCCTTCACCCATACAGAACAGGTGCAATACTTGTTGGCGGAAAAGAAGTTGGTTACATCGGCGAAGTCAGCGAAAAACAAGTTAAACTTTATGGCACCGCAAAGAGAACATATATTTGTGAACTCAACTTGCACATGGCAAAACAACTTGCAGACCCTTCTATCAAATATAAAAACATCGGTAAATTCCCAGCAGTAGAACGCGACCTTGCGTTTGTTGTTGACGAAGCAGTTGAAATGGCACAAATTTCAAAAATCATCGTGCAAACTTCAAGGGATTTACTTGAAGATTATAAACTTTTCGATATCTATCGCGGAAATCAAATTGCAGAAGGCAAAAAATCACTTGCATTCTCAATGAAGTTCCGTTCAGTTGAAAAAACTCTAACTGAAAACGATATTGAAAAAATCATTATCAAAATAGTTAAACGCGTAGATTTCGAAATCGGCGGAAAACTAAGAACAGTTTAGGAGAAATTTAATAAATGATTGAACTATTAGCGCCCGGTGGCAATATCAACAATGTTAAACTAGCATTTGCCACGGGCGCTGATGCTGTTTATGTGGGTATGAAGCAATTCAGCGCAAGAAACAAATGTGATAATTTCGATTATGACGCACTTGAAGAAATCGTTCTCACTGCAAAATTGCTAAATAAAAAAGTTTACGTTGCGCTGAATACTATTTTGAAAAATTCCGAGCTTGAGCAGTTTATGAGCGCTGTAAAAATCTGCGAAAAATTTGAAGTTGACGGAATTATATTGCAAGATTTGTTCCTTGGAAAGTTTTTAAAAGACAGCGGTTGCACAGTTCCGCTTCATGCAAGCACACAAAGTGGGGTCTGCAATGTGGACAGTGCAAAACTTTGTCAGCAGTTTGGTTTCTCACGCGTAATTTTATCGCGCGAAACGGGCATTTCTGAAATAAGAAAAATAAGGGAAGCCACAAATTTGGAAATTGAATATTTTGTGCAAGGTGCATTGTGCGTGTGTTTTTCGGGTAACTGCTATTTCAGTTCAGCTGTCGATGGCAATTCAGGAAACCGCGGAAAATGCTTTCAGCCATGTCGTAAAAAATATACGCTTAAAGGCAGAAATTTTCAAAAAGAAGGTTATTTGATTTCCCCAAAAGATTTGTGCCTTGATAATCACATTGATATACTCATAGAAGCTGGTGTGTGTTCGTTCAAAATTGAAGGAAGACTTCGAAGAAGTGAATACGTCGGTTCAGCTGTCGCACATTACAGAAGCATTATCGACGGTGTAAAATTGAAAGATTCTAAACGTGATTTAAGTGTTGCTTTCAATCGTGGAAACTATTCAAGTGGATATATCGACACGAGAAAATCAAAAGTTATTGCCTCTGATATCCAAAATCATATCGGTATCGAAATTGGCAAGGTGACAAAGCAAACGGGCAAAAGCACATATTTTGTAAAGTCTAAGTATGTTCCAAACATTGGCGACGGATTTAAAATCATTTATGACGGCAAAGAAATCGGTGGTTGTGAACATCAAAAAGGTTTGAAATCCAACAGCGACGGATTTGAAATTTTCTCTAGCCTAGCACTTGTTGGAAGTGTTGTTAATTTAACAACTGATAAAAATCTTGAATCGAAATACAATGAAATCAATTTTAATATACCAATTGAGATAAAATACAGTGTAGAGCCAAGCAGGAACATTCATTTGAGCTATTATGCAGGTGGTGTTTTATTTGATTACACATCAAATGTCACTGCGCAAAAAGCAACGAATGCACCGCTTTCAAAAGAAAAACTTGAAAAATCACTTTGCAAACTTGGCGACACAATGTTTTCTTGTGATAAAATTTCGGGTTATTTATCAGATGATGTTTTCTTAAGCGTTTCACAAATCAACGAAGCAAGAAGAACTGGTATTGAAGAATTTTATGACTATTTGAAATGCGCTTTGCAAAATCATATAGAGACAGAATACAGCACAGAAATCACAGCCAATCAAGTTGTGGCAAGTGGCAAAACTGCAGTTATTTTCGATGAGTTCACATCTGTTGAATCATCGGCAGAAATCTATATATTCAAGCCAACAACGTACAATCTAAGCGTTGCGAATGCTGTTCAAACTGTTGCAGATAAAACTTATCTATACCTTCCGTGTTTCTATGACAATGTGGACAGAGATGTTATAATAAAGCTTTTCAATTCTCAAAAATTCGCGGGATTATTCATTGAAAACTACGGTGGAATCATTCTTGCAAATCAACTTGGTTGTAAAGTTTTCATAGGTGAAAAGTTGAATTTGACAAATGACATTTCCTACAGTATAGCAAGCGGATACACAAATAACATTTGTTGGTCTAAGGAGCTTGCACTTTCAGAAATCAACCAAAAATCGGGTTATATTCTAGATTTTGGTGGATTTGAAGTGATGACCTATGCCCATTGTCCACTTATTGCGAATGATGTTTGCAATTGTGGTTCATGCAAGTATCACGAAGGGATTGCCTATACAGATGAAAACGGCAGAACTTTTCAGCTAAAACGAATGAAAATCAACGAGTGTCAGTTCAATTTGTACTACAACTCATCAATTGATGCAAGACAATTCACTTCTGAATATTCAAGTCTGCAAGACTTAACCGTGCAAAATGAAAAATATATAATTGGCAACCTTGAAAGAGGTGTCAAATAAAAATAAAACGGACTGTATCAAAAGTCGAAAAGTGATACAGTCCTTTTGCTATTTTAACAAAACTTTTATCTATGCATATAATGGAATATCAAATAAACTAGGAGAACTGTTATGGCAGATTTAGATAAATGTTGTGTGAAAGCTATATGCGCATGTTGCCCACCCGGCGTTAAGGGTGCAAGGGGAAGTCAAGGTGTGCAAGGCATTGCGGGAAAAGATGGCGAGGACGGACTTGATGGCAAAGATGGAGAACGTGGAGAAAAGGGTGACAGAGGTGATACTGGACTTCAAGGTATTCAAGGCGAAAAAGGCGAAAGAGGCGACACGGGAAGAAAGGGTGAAAAAGGTGACCAAGGTTGCCCTGGCGAAAGGGGAGAAACAGGTGCACAAGGTGTTCCCGGAAGTCAAGGTGTGCGAGGTCCTCAAGGTGAATCGGGATTGCAAGGAATTCAAGGTGTCCAAGGTGTGAAAGGAGACACGGGAGAGCAAGGTGCAAAAGGCGACCAAGGCGAAGCGGGGCTTCAAGGCATTCAAGGTGTTGCAGGACCACAAGGTTTGCAAGGACCAAAAGGTGATACAGGAGAAGCAGGACTTCAAGGAATACAAGGTGTGCAGGGTTCTAAAGGAGACACGGGAGAGCAAGGCGCCAAAGGCGACCAAGGCGAAGTTGGTCTTCAAGGCATTCAGGGTGTAGCGGGTCCACAAGGTTTGCAAGGTCCAAAAGGTGATACTGGCGAAGCAGGGTTGCAAGGAATCCAAGGTGTTGCAGGCGAGCCAGGCCCGCAAGGTGTTCAAGGTCCGCAAGGATTCACTGGTGCAGTAGGTCCACAAGGTGTCGCGGGGCCACAAGGTGCAACAGGATGTTGTGGGGCTCAAGGTGAAAAGGGTGACACTGGTGCACAAGGACCAGCTGGATCATGTTGTGACTCGACTTGCACTGATTCTATAAAGGAAATGATTTCAGCAATTGGCGCGAAACAAGAAGAAATAACACTAGCCGAAGGAATAGAAAGCGAAAACTTGCCGCAAGCAGTTATAAATCTTATTGCAGAAGGATATCTAGATTCTGAAAACCAAATAATCAGTGAAGTCTACATCCCAAAAACAGCCGTGATGAGCGGAACAGTTTGCAGATATCTATCAGACACTATCACAACACCAATAATGGAGAATATTCTTGCAAGTTGTAACATAATCGGTGTATGCGCGGATATAGAAACTGAAATTGGTCAGTTTTTACTTGACTATACACTTCCAATAGTAGAAGATTCCGACTGTGAAAGAACTGCAGATTTCGCAGATTTCTTTGTTGATTGGCAAAAATTTCATCAAGAAGACCCCATATCAATTTCTTTATTTGATAACTACAGCATAAATTCACTTGATGAAGTTCACGTTGTTGATGTGTCAAATGGCATGATAAAAATAAGAACCCCACTGACAGGTGAAACGGGCAGGGTTTGTATAGTGTCAATCTGTGCAATAACAGCAGTTAGATACCCATATTAAATTAATAACATATAATATATGAATTGACAAAAAAAACTTTATATGATAAAATAATTGAAGCTATAAGTTTTATTAAAAAAGAAGTGAGTGAAAATGCGAGCTTCTTTTTTAATTATCCTTAAGTAAAAGATAATGTAAAAAATATAAGTAATAAACAAAAAAAGAGCTAGAAGCAAAACTTCTAACTCTTACGCTTTTGGCAGGGGAGACGCGATTCGAACACGCAACCAATGGTTTTGGAGACCACTACTCTACCGTTGAGCCACTCCCCTAAGTGCTTATACATTATATATTATAAACATACAAAAAGTCAAACAAAATATATAGATAATCAGGAGAAAAAATGAAAAATATTTTTAAAATCGGTTTTATCGGATATGGCAACATGTCGTGCGCAATATTAAATGGCATCAACAAATCGCAAAGTATCGCAAGCGAAACAATTTGCGTTTACGATATTGATGATAGCAAAAAAGAGTTGGCAGAAAGTTTTGGTTATCATTTTGCGACATCAACAAATGAAGTGTTTGATTCATGTGAATATATTTTTCTTTGTATTAAGCCACAATTTTTTGATAGTATGGCAGAAACAGTTTCAAACAAAGAGGGTAGCTATAAACTAATTTCAATAATGGCTGGCAAAAATATTGCACAAATCAAATCACATTTTTCAAATTCAAAAGTTTTGAGAACAATGCCAAACACTCCTTGCCTTATTGGAAAAGGTGTTGTCGCTATTTGCAGAAATGATTTTAATAATGAAGAGTTTGAATTTGCTAAAAGCATATTTGATACTTGTGCTGAAACATATGAAACAATGGAATCTGAAATAAATAAAATTATCGTTGCAAGTGGAAGTGCACCGGCATACACATTCCTTTTTGCCGACTATCTAACACAAAAATGCACTGAAATTGGGCTTGAAAGCAAACTTGCAAAGGAATTGACACTAAACACAATAATTGGCGCATGCGAGCTTGCTAAAACGTCAGAAGAAAGCCTAGCAACGCTTTGCGAAAGGGTTTGTAGCAAAGGTGGCACAACAATTGAAGCGGTGAAGACAATGGAAAACAGCAATATGAAAGAAATCATATTTGAAGCATTGCAAAATTGTTTTGACAGAGCAAATGAACTTACTGGGGATAAACAATAAATGAAGAAAATAATTTTATATACAGACGGTGCGTGCTCTGGCAATCCTGGAATTGGCGGATACGGTGCTATTTTGATGTATAACGAAAATAAAAAGGAAATATCAGGTCACTTTGAATACACAACCAACAACCGCATGGAAATTCTCGCGGCGGTTGAAGGCTTGAGGGCACTCAAAGAACCTTGTGATGTTGAAATTTATTCCGATTCTGCATTGCTTGTGAATTCAATCAATAAAGGATGGCTTGAAAATTGGCAAAAGAATAAATGGAGAACATCATCTAAAGAAGATGTAAAGAATCAAGATCTATGGAAAATGCTTCTTTGCGAGCTTGCAAGACATAAAGTCACTTTCATAAAAGTGAAGGGTCATTCTGATAACGAATTCAACAATCGATGTGACGAACTTGCGAGAATGGAAATAAAATACCTTGCGGAAAACTTAAAAAATCAAATTGATGATTGATTTCGATATAGCTTTTATACATTTTGTTGTAAATATGCATGATTTCTTGAAATTATACAAGGAATGTGCATATTTTTTAATTTTTGTGCATATTTTACCACATTTTATGTATAAATCGCTTGACTATTTATTTTTATGTTACTATGGCATTGCATCCCATGCGATCGTCTAAAATATTATCTAAAATCAAGCAAAAAATAACATAAATGCATGCAAAATCCCGATTTATCAAAAATTAATCGGGATTTTCTTTATTTTCATATTCGCAAAATGCAACTTTTACGCATATCCGTTATTCGTACTATTAATTTGAATCATCTTCTTCATCGCGAAGTTTTATTGCCTTTGCCGCCTTTCTGCGTTGATCTTCACTTATGGCAGCATAGTGTTTTTTTGTCGTGTTAACATCTTTGTGTCCAAGAACATCTGCAACCATATAAATATCATTTGTTTCACGATATAAGTTCGTGCCAAATGTGCTTCTAAGCTTATGCGGAGTTATATTTTTCAGCGGATTTACGATTTTTGCATACTTTTTCACAAGATTTTGAACAGCACGGATGCTAATTCTTGAAGACTGCATGTTGTTTTCTTTATTGTTATTCAATCTTTGGTCGACGGTGAAGAAAGCTTCTTTATCAAACTTTTCATTTTCTGAATTCTTCAAAATACAGTACCTTCTGTATATAACATATCTCTTTAAATGTGGTAAAATTTCTTTAGGGAAATAAAGGGTAGTTCGACTTCCGCCTTTTCGAGTGACAGTGAAAGCATGTGAATCAAAATCAAGGTCATCGATATTTATCCCCACAAGTTCAGAAATACGAATACCTGTGCCCAGAAACAAGGACACCATTGCCAAATCACGTATTTTATTTTTGTTGTGAAAATCTTTTTGCTTATCACTGAGTCCGTCGCCAAACTCAATCAAATTTAAAATTTTCGCAACTTCATCAACTTCAAGCCTTGTGATTTCTTTTGTGTGAAGTTTTGGAACAGCAACTTTCGCAGGCGCATTTGTTGCAATCATATCTTTATTGAAAAAATATTTATACATAGAACGCACGGAAGATAGTTTTCTGGCTTTTCCACGCTCACCATTAGAAATGATTTTTCCTTCATCATCTTCATAAATTGAAACGTGATTTAAAAATTTTTCGATATCAATTGTTGAAATATCATCAAGCATATCAATTGTGATTTTACGCATAGTATAGCCATTGTATGTTTTTTTGAAATTGATAAGGTATTCAAAGAAAATCTTTAAATCATACGCATAATTCAATCTCGTGAGCGAACTTGTGTTTTGTGAAATACCAACAAAAAAAATCTCGCAAAACTCCGGCAAATTATCCATCATCAAATCAATTTTTTTCGCAGTCTCATATTCGCGATCTCTTTGAAAATTACTCATCAGATTCTCCATTTTATCAAATTTATAAACAATAAATATCTTGATACCAAAACCAAATTTCTATTTTTTATAATGTAATCATACCATTTATTGCAATAAAAGTCAATTATTTAACCTATCTATGCGTAAAAGTTGCATTTTGTGCATAGTTGACGTCTTTTTAAATAAATGAAATAAACGCTCTTCAACCGTTATTTTTTTCGAAAAAAATTTTTTAAAAATTTGATAATTGTAATTAATTTGCATAAAATGCAATTATACCTTGACAAATTTTGAATAGTGGTATATCATTATATTAATATTAAAAACGAGGTTATAAGCGTGAGTGAAGATAAAACAAAAAACACAACTGATATCGACAGCATTATTGATGAAGCGCTTGCAAAAGAACAAACATCAGTTGAGCAAACGATGATAGACCTTTCTGGCGTTTCAGGACAAACAACGAAGGATTCTGCCCTAAGCACCCTTTTTAATTCTGACCCAAAAAGTGATATTGAATATATCAGCAGTGTTCTAAGCAATGCCAATTTCTCAGGCGGTAAAAAAGCTAAACCTGTTGCAAAGCAACCTGTTCAAATGACAAAGGCCGAAAAGAAAGAAGATGACGAATTCAAACAATTTGATGAAGAGATAAACTACAGAAAAAAACTCGACAAAATTATGAAGCGTTCAACCCCAACAGAACCATTCACAATGAACGTAATTAAAGAAGAAAACATTGTCGCACCTCAAATTGGTGAAGACCCACTTGTTCTCAGCGATGAAGATGAAAACAATTTTGAATATTTCTCGCATGACCAAGTTGGCAAGTTTGATAAAATATCTGTAAGAACATACTCTTCCGATAATGGATCAGCTAGCTATTCACCTTATCTATTAAAAAACAAATTGTTATTCATGACAATGCTTATTGTTTTTGCAATATATGCTTTCGAAATTGGTATATTCTTTTTGTTTATGCGCAATGTGATTGAAAGAAACTATATTTATTACTTAGTTTTGCTTTTGATTGCAATGATTCCGCTTGGATATGGAATTTTCAAATATTCCCTTGCACCTAATTTGAAAGTGAAAAATCAGATGAATTTCTTCAATATGGCTCTCAACTCGGTTATTGTTGTTGTCCTATCAATCCTTGTGATACTTATTGTCACATTGCTGACTTCAACTTCTATTCTTGATTTTTCAGATTTATTGCCAAAAATAATCATTCCAATAGTTATGATTATGAACTACCCTATTGGACTTGTTATATATTATTTCCTATACAAGTCAGAAAGATTTTTTGAATAATACAATCAATATAAAAAAGGAACTCGCATGAGTTCCTTTTTCTTTGTTATTTTACACTAAATTTTGCAGAAATTTTTCTAATTTTATTTTCAATTTTATCAATATTTTTAAAAAACATCACCGTTGCAAATATAAGCACCCCAATCAAGATTCCCCAAATACCAAGCCACCAACCGTAAAGCGGAATGAAATTACCGCTGAAAAACAGCACTGTGACAACAGTTGATGATATTCTTGAGATTGTGAGAACAATAATAAAGTATAACGTGTTCATTTGAACTATGCCCGCAACAGCACAAAGAATGTCATCTGGAAATATTGGCAACAGGAACATAGCAGTCAAAATTGCATTATCCTTGCCGTGAACAATATCTAAATATTTCTGAACGTCCTCTTTGCCAAGTGCCCAATCAACTGCTTTTCTGCCGGCAAATTTGCCAAAATAAAACATCACAACAGCACCCGAAATCATTCCTATAAGCGAATAAACAATGGCATCAATTGGATCAAAAAGAAGCAATCCCAATATTGTTGTCACTGTTGCTGGAATTGGCAAGATACAAACTTGTGCAAACTGAAGAATGACAAAAGCTATGTGAATACTGCCCGTTTTTGCAATCTCATCCCTAAGCAATTCAACATTATCCAAAAGCTCGATATATCCGAGTTTAAATATGGTGTAAAACACGCCAATAATAAAAAGCGAAACAAGCAAAATTACAATTCCCAGTTTATAAATTCTCTCATATTTGAAGAATTTCAAAACGATGAGTGCTGATCCAAGCAATATAATAAATGCAAGTGATATCCAAAACAATATGATATTAATAGAATATTGCATTTGAATAAGCATATATGCAGTTACTGTTGTTGCAATTGCAATCAGCATGATAGGAATTAAATTTTTTATGTGTTCGCTTTTTTGGTTTCTATTCATTATTTGTTCCTCAATTCGTTATAATATCAATCTGATAAGTATTTATACTATATCACTCAATATTATCAATAATATAAACGAATTTAACGAAACATTTTTTTTGCAATCTCAGTTCCTGCTGAAAGGAAAATGCCAGACTCGACAGCGGTTTCTTCGCAGTATGTCAAACCGCAATAAGTTGGGTTTGCACTTGAATAATAAAGGTATGGCACTGGTGCGCTAGAGTGAGTTTTTGTTGCGATTGGTGTTGGATGATCAGGCATAACAACAACTTGGAAGTCCTCTCCACATTCTTCAAGATAGTCCAAAACCTTGCCGACAACATCTCTATCAATGATTTCAAGAGCTTTGATTTTACCCTTCAAATCACCTTGGTGTCCACATTCATCAGTAGCTTCCATATGAAGGTAAACAAAATCAAGACCGCTTTCAAGCTTTTCAATCGCAGCCTTAGCTTTACCAACAAAATTAGTTTCTAAATTGCCAGTTGCACCTTCAACTTCGATAACATCAAGACCGCCGAGAATTCCAATGCCTTTTAATAAATCAACTGCAGAAATAATTCCCGCATCAACGCCGTATGTCGCCTTATAGTTATCAAGCATTGGCTTAGTTCCCATACCCCAAAGCCAAAGTGAGTTTGCTGGATTCTTGCCATTTTTAATCCTTTCAAGATTGACAGGATGGTCTTTCAAGATATCATAGCTTTTTTTCATGATAGACAAAATCATCTCATCTTGTGGAAGATATTCTTTAATTTTTCTATCTGAAATGTCATGTGGCGGAGTAAGCTTGCCAATTTTTTCGTCTAGCTTATCGAAAACTAGGCAATGTCTGTATGAAATTCCTGCAAAAAGCTTCATTTCTTCAGTGTCTAGTTCTTTTGCGACAGCATTGACCAATATTGTTGATTCAGCTGTTGTGATTTCACCAGAAGAATAATCGACCATAGTTCTGTCTTCATAGTTTTCTTCACTAGAAAGTGTCACAACATTTGCTCTGAATGTAACGCTTGTATCAGTCAAATTGATACCCATGCTCACAGCTTCAAGTGGGCTTCTGCCGGTGTAGCAAACATTTGGGTCATAACCCAACACTGATAGGTTTGCAACGTCACTGCCAGGGCTTAAGCCATCTGGAACAGTCTTACAAAGACCAACCTCTCCATTTGCTGCTAGCATATCCATATTCGGTTTGTTTGCAACAGAAAGTGGTGTGCCTTTTATTTCTTCAATGAATGTGTCGGCTGCGCCGTCAATCAAAAATAATACACTTTTCATACGTGTCTCCTTTTATGATTTGTTTGAATTATTCGCAAGTTTTAATAATGTTTTGGATATCTTTGATTCTTTCAACGATAGGCAATTTTTGTGTGCAAAGTTGTTCGCATTTTTTGCAACCGATGCACTTATTAGCTTCTGAAGGGTCCATGCTGAAATGCCACTTGAATTGATTCATAACACTTTGGTCGCCATTGCCCATGATTTTTTGATTGTATGCAAACATAAGTTTGTGTGGGTTGATGCCTACTGGGCAATAATTGCAATATGAACACAATGTACAAACTTCATTGAAACCGCCACACTTAACGGATTTAGTTTCAATTTCATTCATGATTGTTGCTTCGTCATAATAATTTTCCGCAGCTTGAACATTCAAATCAACTTCTTCTTTTGAAGTCATGCCAGAAAGAACAGTTGTGATTCTTGATTGGCTTGTCAAGAATTTAAGTGCACTCAAAATAACAGGGTCTCCGTTTCTTGAAAGTTCAACAAATTTGTCCTTGTTTTGAGGAATAAGTCCACCGCCAAGTGGATTCATGATAACAATGCCCTTTCCAAGGTCAGAAAAGGCTTTTATGCCCGCTTCTCTGTATGTGTAGTTCATTGCATTATATCCAAGCAAAACACCGCTGAAAGCATCGCCATAAACTTTAGCAGCTTTTGCAATATCATCACCAGACATATGCGTTGAAAAAGAAATAACGTCAATAAGACCTTCTTCTTTTGCTTTCAACATACCTTCATAAATACCACCTTTGCTCATAACTTTTTCCATTTGTGGGAAAGTTTTAACAGACCATGCATGGCATATATCAAGTTTATCAATTTTCATTGTTTCAAGAGAATGACAGATTATTTCATAAGTGTTTTCTGCGTTTCTTGAATCGTCAGTCATAACTTTTGATGAAATAACGATATCATCTCTTTTCATTGTTTCGAAAGCCATTCCAAGACAAACTTCACTTTGCCATTCACAGTATCTTGGTGCAGTATCAAAATAGTTGATACCTTTGCTGTATGCATATCTGACAAGATCAGCACATTTTTCTTTTTTGTTTGTGTAATCTTCCTTGTTAAAGCGCATTGCACCAAATCCAACCGGCGTTACCATTTTGCCAGTGTTGCCATACTCAGTTCTAATCATAATAATTTTACCCCTATATCATTTTTTTAATTTGGAAATTTAAAAAATCACACGATGTCAAGTGATACTCTACATCGTCTATAACCACAATATTTTTTGTTTTAGAATCCTTACCGTGCAAATGACCATAGATGACTGTTTTGATACCCGCATCAGAAAAAATCTTAGTCATTTCTGTAGGGTCAAAATTTACATTGAATGGTGGATAATGTGTAACACCAATCAAAGTGTCGCCATCAGTTTCAAGCTTTTTGGCACAAGCGACAGCAAGTTTCATTCGTTCAAGTTCTCTTTTATATATTTTAAGGTCTTCTTTTGTGCTGTTATTACTGTCAGAAACAGTCCAACCGCGAGAGCCAAAGAATATATAATTATCAATTTTTACAGCGTCATTTTGAAGTGCGAAAGTGTTTTCATCGCAGATATCTCTGACTTTGGTTATTGATTGCCACCAATAATCGTGATTGCCTCTGATAATAATTTTTTTGCCAGGCAAAGATTTCAAATATTCAAAATCTTCTTTTATGTTATCGATTTTCAGCGCCCAACTTATGTCGCCAGCAATAACCAAAATATCTTCATCATTAATCATTTTGGAACTTTCTTTAATTTTAATATGATGATCCACCCATTCTTCACCGAAAACGTCCATTGGTTTATCTGTTGAAAAAGAAAGGTGCAGATCGCTAATAGCGTAAATTTTCATATATACATTTTCTCATATTTTTCTGAACATTGCAATCATTTTTTTGATATATTTTTATAAAATTGATAAAATATATCAATTTTTATTATATAAAAAAAGCAATGCTTCAAAATATAAGAAACATTGCTTTATTTGTTGTTTTTAATTGTATTTTATTGTACGATATTGTATTAAATTAACCCTCTTTTCTTCAAGAGATATCCAACTGCTATTGCACAAACACCGCCTATCATTGCAGTGAAAAATTGTGTTATACCAAATGTAACTGCAAGTGCTGCTGGCACAGTTGCCATAACAAGTGGAAGCAAAAGGTTATATGTTATGTAGTATAGGAACAAGAACTTCACAAATGCCCCAATAACAAGACCAACACCTTGTTGCCAAATTGATTTCACGTCGCCATATTCACCTTTAAATGCTTTCAATATGATTGCGAAAAGTGCGATGTAAATTGCGTTACTAACACCAATAAATGGTGTCAAGATAACATTACTGCTAAGACCAAGCAAGAAGCCGACATAAGGTGTTACAAGCCCTACGCAAACGCCACCAACAAGTCCTGCCACCATCGCTGTGATAATAAGCATCATATTGACAGCAGAACCTGTCAAAAGTTGAATTCCCGCGAGCCCTGTCACATATTGCAAAACAAGTGTGAGTGCTAGCATAATGCCGATTCTTGCAATCAAAAGTGATTTTCTGTTTGCATTACCAAATAAAAATTGATTCATAAAATAAATCCTCCTCTAAACTTCCACTGAAGTGATTGCAGATTTAACAGTGACATTTGGAATTTTACCAAGTTTACCAGTGAATGCCGAAAGTTTTTCAATTTGCCCTTCAACAATAACACTAATAACAGAAATGCCCGCATCCTTTTTTGGAATGCCCATTCTGCCGGAAATGATATCGCTGAAATCAGAAAGTGTGCTTTGAACTGTCATTGCGGTTTCTTTTCCGCCTTCAATAACAATGGCAACTGCCCCGATTCTATTTCCCATATATGCCTCCTAATAAAAATACAAAAACTCCCTAAAAATTTAGAGAGTAGCCTTGAAAATTATATTATTGTGTTGCTTTTTCCGAAAACTCATCTAAGCAAAGTATTAATTTCCAATCTTACTCTCCGAAATTTCATCGATGTAGATTTGCTTTTATTATACCCTAGTAAAAAATAAAAGTCAAGAATAAAATCTTGACTTTTATAATTAATTACATATTTTGCAATATGTTACTTCATTGCATTTATTCCCCTTTGAAGGATATCATCTTCTTCGTATGAATAAGGGAAAGAAACTGAATCCAAAACGGAGTATCCATTTGTTGGTGAAAGACCAGTTTGGTCGTGTGAGTTGCCATATGGCGAGAAGAAATATGAAGATGTGAATGTAACACTGTATCCATATATTGGCATAAACACAGTTGTAAGACCCGTGCCTTTTCCGTATGTCGTTTCTCCGATAATAATATCAACAGTGCCATAATCAATCATTGCTGTCAAGATTGCTTCACTTGCCGATGCTGTGTTGCCATCAACAAGAACAATCACGTCGTCGAAACTCATTTCTTCATAATAACTTCCGTCTGCCCTGATTTCAGTTGAGTTTCCATATTTGTCTTCAATGGTGATAATAAGCGGATTTTTTCCTTCTTCTTCAGCTTTCAATAGATAAGAGCCCACAACTTTCATGTTCTCTTCGCTTCCACCAGTGTTGTCACGCAAATCAAGGATAAGCTTTGTTTTTCCAGTTTCTTCATACCACTCCATTGCCTCAATAAATTGTTCGCCAGTTTTTCCAACGAAAGAAGTGATTTTGATATAAGCAGTTTCATCAGCAAGTCCTTCAAGACCAGCAGTTTGATTATCATAATATTCAACAACTATTGGAGTGTATTCTTGCTTTGTTATTGTTGCTACAAACCGTTCACTGTCAACATCGTATGATATATACCCATAGTCATTTATGATAGGCATAAGACATTCAATAGTGACTGATTCATTTTCATCTTTGCCAAGCAGAACTACAGATACATCATCCATTTCTTTATCATAAAAATCTTCACCGTCGATTGCAACGATTCGCATGCCTTCGGAAAGTCCTTCAATTTGGGCAGAAGAACCCATAACAACTGAAACAACGTAAACTCCATCAAGACCGCTGTATGTGCCGATAGAAACCCCGAAAGAAGTGGAAGACCCACTTGCAGTTGTGTAATATTCTGTTGTTTCTTCAGGCGTCATCAAGTCACAATAAGGATCTTCTCTCAAGCAAAATGATAGCCCATTTTCCATCAAAAAGGCAGCATCCAAACCGTCGTAGTTTGCATAATACGCTTGATCATTCAAAACTTCAACAAGCCACTCCGCGACGGCGGCATCTTCACTTTGCAAAAAAGATGCTGTTGTGTATCCGCCAAAGAATGAACACATAACAACAAGAACAATCAAAAGTCCAACAGTTATTTTTCCAAATCCTCTGTTAAAATTCGAATGTCTTGACTTTTTCATTTTATATTTTGTTTTGTCAGGTACTTCAATAACTGCAGGTTTTTGAATTTCTGCAGATTGTTGAATGTTTTCTGTCTGTGGAATATCTTGAACGGGATTAGGAACTTGACTTTCTGTCGTGACAGTTTCCGTTGCTGTATCTTCTGAAATATTCGGATTATTTCCCTTCATTAGCTCTCCTTTGCAAAAGATTTTTTAAGTTCTTTTGCTATATATTTTGCTGTGTAGCTTTTTTTGTTTTTTGCGACTTCTTCTGGTGAGCCTACAGCGACTATTCTACCGCCACCGTCTCCACCTTCAGGTCCTAAGTCAATGATATAGTCACTGACCTTAATAACGTCCATATCGTGCTCTATAACAATGATTGTATTTCCTTTGTCGCACAATTTTTGCAAGACTTTAATAAGTTTGTCAACGTCTGCCATGTGAAGCCCTGTTGTGGGTTCATCAAGGATATAAACCGTTTTGCCAGTTCCTCTTTTTGCCAGTTCAGTTGCAAGCTTCACGCGCTGTGCCTCTCCGCCTGAAAGCGTTGTTGCACTTTGCCCGAGTTTGATATATCCAAGACCTACTTCTTCAAGTGTTTTGATTTTATTATATATCGAAGGTATATGCTTGAAAAACTCGCAAGCTTCAGAAACTCTCATTTCCAATACGTCGTTAATATTTTTACCTTTATAAAGGACATTCAATGTCTCGCGATTATATCGCTTTCCACCGCATACTTCACAAGGAACATAAACATCGGGAAGAAAGTGCATTGCAATTTGAATAATTCCATCACCAGCACAATTTTCACATCTGCCACCTTTTACATTAAAAGAAAATCTACCCGATTTATAACCGCGTTCTTTGGAATCAACCGTGCTCGCAAACAACTCGCGTATTGGAGTGAACACGCCTGTATATGTTGCGGGATTAGAACGTGGTGTTCTGCCAATTGGGCTTTGATCTATTGAAATTACTTTATCGACAAACTCTATTCCTTCAATTTTATCAACTGCGCCATAATGAACTTTCGAGCGCATAAGGTTTTTTTCAAGAAACGGAGCTAAGATTTCATTTATAAGAGAACTTTTACCGCTTCCTGAAACACCAGTTATGCTAGTGAATAAACCAACTGGTATTTTCACATCGACATTTTTAAGATTGTTGTGCTTGGCTCCTGTTATAGTCAAGAACTTATCAGAAGCTTCTCTTCTGCACGTTGGAACTGGTATGCGTTTTTCTCCTGATAAATACATGCCCGTTATTGATGTTTTATCTTTTATAATTTCATCGTATGTGCCTTGGAAAATAACTTCACCGCCATGTTCGCCTGCAAGTGGACCAATATCAATAATTTGGTCGGAACATTTCATTGTGTTTTCATCATGTTCAACAACGATAAGGGAATTGCCTTGATCGCGAAGTTTAAAAAGTGTTTCAATAAGTTTTTCATTATCCCGTTGATGAAGTCCTATGCTAGGTTCATCAAGGATGTATAAGACGCCCGTAAGTCCACTGCCAATCTGCGTTGCAAGGCGGATTCTTTGTGATTCCCCACCAGAAAGTGTTCCTGCACTTCGCATAAGGTCAAGATAAGCCAATCCAACATTTTGCAAGAAAGAAAGACGTGCCTTAACTTCTTTTAGTATTGGTGTTGCAATAATAGTGTTTGACGGCGAAAGTTCAATTTTATTAATAAATTCAACTTCCTTATCAATTGATAAAGAGCAAAAATCATATATATTCAATCCACCAATCTTAACAGAAAGTGCTTCTTTTCTAAGTCGTTTACCGCCACAGTGTTTGCAAGGCGAAGTTTTCATATATTTTTCGATTTCTTTTTTGATATAATCAGATGTTGACTCGCGATATCTACGTTCAAGATTAGGAATTATTCCTTCATATGATGTTTTCATACTGCCTGTAAATCTATATGCATTGTATGCTATTTCAAGTTCTTCACCACCGTTGCCATAAAGGACGAGCATCTGAACTGATTTTGGCAAATCTTTCCATGGCACAAGTTGTGAAAATCTATATTTCTTTGCGAGTGCTCCGAAATACATCTCCGACATCTTGCCTGTATCAAGATTCCAACCACTCACTTTGATTGCGCCTTGCGCAAGTGAAAGCGTAGGGTCAGGAATGATAAGCTCTGGGTCAATTTCTTGCATATAACCAATGCCGGCACAATGCTCGCAAGCACCAAACGGGCTGTTGAAAGAAAACATTCTTGGTTCAACTTCTTCGATATTTATATCACAGTTAGGACACGAATATTTTGTTGAGTAAAGCTTTTCAACATCGTTGATTTCACACACAACGATTCCTTCCCCAATCTTGATTGCCGATTCAATTGATTCAAGCAGACGCTTTTGAATGGATGGCGAAACCTTGATTCTATCTATCACAACATATATATCGTGTTTTTTATTTTTTTCAATGTTAATTTCTTCATCGAGGTCATAAATAATGCCATCAACTTTAACCCTTGCAAAGCCTGATTTTCGCAGTTTTTCAAATTCTTTTTTATATTCACCTTTTTTGCCTCTTGCAATAGGTGCGAGAACCAATAAACGACTATTATCACCGTGGGCAATAACTTGGTCGTAAATTTGGTCAACTGTTTGCATTGCAATTTTTTCACCGCATTTTGGGCAGTATACGTCGCCTACTCTAGCAAAAAGCAAACGCAGATAATCGTATATTTCTGTGACTGTTCCAACAGTTGAACGCGGGTTGTGCGACGTTGTTTTTTGGTCGATAGAAATACTTGGCGATAAGCCTTCGATAGATTCAACATTAGGTTTTTGGAATTGACCTAGAAATTGTCGTGCATATGACGACAAACTTTCAACGTATCGCCTTTGCCCTTCAGCAAAAATGGTGTCAAAGGCAAGCGTGGATTTACCACTGCCAGAAAGACCAGTCATAACAACAAGCTTGTTTCTAGGAATATTTAAGTCGATATTTTTTAGGTTATTTTCCTTCGCCCCTTTGATTATTATTTCTTCTTTCATTTTGTACCTTTTTTATATATTTTTAATAGTATACCACATTTATTATTTATTGTTTATAAATTTTTACAGTTATTTGCTTCTTTGTCTGAAATGTTTTGCAAGTTTGCCTTTCAGTTCCCTTATGCTCTCTCTGATTTCAATTGCTTTTTCAAATTCGAGATTATTCGAGTATATTTCCATCAACGCTTGAAGTTTTTCAATTTCAACGGGTATGTCTTTGATGTTGATTTTTGGAGCGTTCACTTTCTTGGTTATTTCCAAAGTGTTTTTAACATCTTTTTTAATAGTTTTTGGAATAATGCCATTATCTTTGTTATATTTATCTTGAATGGCGCGTCTTCGCTTTGTTTCTTCAACAGCTTTTTCTATGCTTTTTGTTATTGTGTCGGCATACATAATAACTCTGCCTTCGCTGTTTCGGGCTGCTCTGCCAATCGTTTGAATAAGTGACGATACATTTCTCAAAAAGCCTTCTTTGTCGGCATCAAGAATTGCAACAAGGCTAACTTCTGGAATATCCAATCCTTCGCGCAATAAGTTGATTCCAATCAAAACATCAAATTCACCTTTTCTTAAATCGTTGATAATTTCAATTCTTTCAAGAGTGTCAATATCGCTGTGCATATATCTTGTTTTTATGCCCTTTTCAGAAAGGTATGTTGAAAGCGATTCGGAGAATTTTTTTGTTAGTGTAGTCACTAAAACACGTTCATTTTTCTCAGCTGTTTTTTTGATTTCTACAATCAAATCATCAACTTGCCCTTCAATAGGTCTTATATCAATCATCGGGTCAAGAAGCCCCGTTGGTCTTATAAGTTGCTCTGCAATATTATCAGCTTTTTCAAGTTCATAAACAGCAGGTGTTGCAGAAACGCAAATAACTTGACCAATTCGCTCGTTGAATTCATCGAATTTTAATGGTCTATTATCAAAAGCTGATGGCAATCTGAATCCGTAATCAACCAAGTTGGTTTTTCTTGCAAAGTCGCCGTTGAACATAGCTCTTATCTGTGGCAATGTCATGTGGCTTTCATCAACAAATGTTATAAAATCGTCAGGGAAATAATCCAAAAGTGTGAAAGGTGGCATGCCAGGGCTTCTTCCATCAAAATACCTTGAATAATTTTCAATACCATTGCAGTATCCCATTTCTTGAATCATTTCAATATCATATTGTGTGCGTTGCGATAGGCGCTGTGCTTCAACAAGTTTGTTTTCTTCGTTGAATTTTATAACTTGCTCATCCATATCATATTTGATATTGCGAAGAGCTCCTTCCATTGATTCATATCCAAAAGCATAGTGAGTAGCGGGAAAAACAGCCATGTGAGAAACCGTGTTAATTTTTTTACCAGAAACAGCTTCGCATTCAAAAATTCTGTCAACTTCATCACCGTAGAATTCTACGCGATAATAAATGTTTGTTCCGTATGACGGGAAGATATCAACAATATCTCCTCTGACGCGAAAAGTTGATCGAACAAATTCCATATCGGAACGTTTATATTGAATTTCCACTAGCCTAGAAATCAAATCATCGCGAGAAAGTTCCATACCTTCGCGAATTGAAATGCTAAGGCGGAAATAATCTTCCGGAGCACCAAGCCCATAAATGCACGAAACAGATGCTATAACAATAACATCTTTTCTTTCTGAAAGCGAACATGTTGCCGAGTGGCGAAGCTTGTCGATTTCTTCATTGATTTGCAAGTCTTTTTCTATGAATGTATCTGTTGTTGGCAGATATGATTCCGGTTGATAATAATCATAATATGAAACGAAGTATTCAACCCTATTGTGTGGGAAAAATTCTCTAAATTCGTTACAAAGCTGTGCGGCAAGTGTCTTATTGTGGGCAATTATAAGTGCAGGTCTTCCGGTTTGCTCGATTATATTTGCCATAGTGAACGTCTTTCCACTTCCCGTCACACCCAACAAAACTTGATGAGAAAGCCCACTTTCTACCCCTTCAACCAAGCTTGCTATTGCAGTTGGTTGGTCGCCAGTTGGCTTAAATTTTGATTCTAATTTATAAACTCCCATGATATCCTTCACTTAATTCTATTTGCAATTTCATATAAATTTAATATTTAAGTTTTTCATTTTACTGTAATATTATACCAATAAAAATAAAAAAAAGCAATTAATCAATCAATTTCACTTTATATTTCAACTAATATATGTTAAAATAAATTAAATACATTACGGGAGGAGTATATGAATTTACTTTCAAAATATTTAGACAGACATGAATTCACAAGCTATGAAGATTTCACGAAGAACTTCAAATTAAATGTGCCAGAGGATTTTAACTTTGGTTATGATGTCGTCGATGAATATGCAAGACTTCAACCTGAAAAAATGGCACTTGTTTGGTGCGATGAATTTGGAAACGAAAAGAAATTGACATTTAAAGATATAAGTATCCTTTCAAATAAAGCTGCAAATTTCCTTTTGTCGGCAGGTATCAAAAAGGGCGATACAATCATGATGATTCTAAACAGAAGATACGAATATTGGTATCTTTCTGTTGCATGCAATAAAATTGGTGCAATTTTCATCCCTGCAAGTCACCTTCTTACAGAAAAGGATATCGAATATAGATGTGAAAAAGCAAATGTTAAGATGCTTATTTGCAACAACCAAAAACCAATCCAAAATCTTTTGATTAAAGCAAAGGACAAATGCCCTTCTGTTGAATCATACTGCACGCTTTCTGATGTTGACGGATTTATTAATTTGACTACAGAAGTTGAAAAACAAAGCGAAGTTATTTCAATTGATTTTGTTAAAAACTCGTATGACCCGTTCATGATTTATTTCACTTCAGGAACAACTGGTATGCCAAAAATGGTTTTGCATATCCAATCTTATCCACTTGGACATATCGTGACTCAAGGTTTCTGGCATTTCATTCGCGATGAAGATTTGCATTTCACCCTTGCGGACACAGGCTGGGCAAAATGCTCTTGGGGGAAAATATACGGCGCTTGGATCAGTGGTGCTTGCCAATTTGTTTATGACTTTTATGGCAAATTTACCCCGCTTGATTTGTTGCCACTTATTGAAAAATATAAAGTGACATCATTCTGTGCTCCGCCAACAGTTTATAGATTTCTAATAAAAGAAGATTTGTCGAATTATAATCTTTCAAGTCTTAATCACATGACTTCAGCTGGCGAACCACTCAACGGTGAAATATACAACCAAATTCTTTCAAAACTTGGTCTTAAAATAAGAGAAGGATTTGGACAAACTGAAACTTGCGTTATGCTTGCAACATTCCCATGGTGCGAAAATAAATGTGGAGCAATGGGATTGCCTTCTCCGCTTTATGATATTCATTTGATTGATGAAAATTATGAGGAAGTACCAATGGGTGAAGAGGGTGAAATCTGCATAAAAATGCCACTTGACGGACATCAACATGGATTGCTTTCTGAATATTATAAAGATGAAATTGCAAATGCAAACGCCTTTGAAAATGGTTATTATCACACTGGCGACCTTGCATATGCCGATGAAGATGGATACTTCTGGTTTGTTGGTAGACGTGACGACATCATCAAAAGTTCTGGATACAGAATTGGACCATTTGAAGTTGAATCTGCTCTGCTCACGCACCCTTCAGTTATGGAATGCTCGATAACTGCAGTTCCAGATGAATTAAGAGGACAAATCGTTAAAGCGACAGTTGTTCTTGCAAATGGATTCACAGCTTCAGAAGAACTTAAAAAAGAATTGCAAAATCACGTTAAAAATACAACTGCACCATATAAATACCCAAGAATTGTTGAGTTCGTTACAGAACTTCCAAAAACAATCAGTGGAAAAATTCGCCGTGTAGAAATAAGAGCAAATGACGCGAAGAAAAATTAGCAATAATTATATAAGACTAAAAAAAGGTTAGATTGAATTATCAATCTAACCTTTTAATATGTATGGAATTATTATGAATGTCGTATTTGTTTATAAACAGGCAAAAGCTTTTTGCCAACAATAATTGCAACTATGCTCTTTGCGATATCCCCCGGAATAAATATAATAAAGAAACTCCAAAGAACGCTAGTCAAAACGAAATCCGTTTGAAAGTATAGTTTTGCAAGTAGGAAATAATATCCAATAGCAATGATATAAGTGACTATTGCACCAGCAAAAACTGCAATTGATAACTCTTTAACTGTCGGTTCATTTTTTCCTTTCAAAAGAAAACCTGTCAAAAAAGCTTGAAGCACAAATCCGAGCAAATATCCAAATGTCACAGTGAAAATATACATTATTCCACCACCGCTCGTAAACACAGGTATGCCAATAAGTCCGATGCAAATGTAAACCATAACACTGACAGCCCCAAGTCCACTTCCAAGGAAAATACCCGCTAGGCTAACGAAAAATGTTTGCATAGAAATTGGAACTGGCGGAATAGGGATTTTTAAAAACGCGCCAACTGCGATAAGTGCAGAAAAAATTCCGCAGAAAACTAAATCTTTTGTTGAAATCTTCATGATGTCTCTCCTTAATCTTATGATATCAGTATAAAACATCAAAAGCATATTGTCAACTATTTTAATATAATTAGTTTACAATATGGCAAAAAAATAAAGCGACAATAATTTGTCGCTTAAATTTTTATTATAGTGTGTCGTCTTGAACTTCAATAACCTCTTCAGCTGGTTTACTTTCAGCCTTAGCTTGTTGTTGAGCATCATCAGAAGCGTAAACTGCATTTTTGATGATTTTCAAATATCCAATTTTATCACCTTCGCCTGTTTTGATTAGGAAATAATCTTCACCAACAACTTCGATAACACCAAGGATACCTCCGATAGTTTTGATTTTGCTTCCAACTTCAAGACCTGCAATCATTTCGTCAACTTTAGCTTGACGCTTTTTTTGGCTTTTAGATGAGAATACATACATAGCAACTACACACACAACTAAGAATCCAAGCATCATAAATGAGCTCATGTCGGTAGTGCTTGTTAGTAATAAATTAATCATATTGAATCTCCTTATTTTTTGTTTATTGTTATAATTTTATATCATAACGATATATTTTGCAAGCGATTTACCTTATTTGTTGTATTTTTTATAAAAATCATTAACAAAATCTAGCAAATTATCTTGTAATATAGCATTTCTTGCATCTTTCATGAGCTTTATCAAGAAGTGAATGTTGTGCATTGAAAGAAGTGTTGCTCCTAATATTTCATCAACATTAACAAGGTGACGCAAATAAGCCTTTGTGAAATTTTGACAGCAATAACAATCGCACTCTGGGTCAAGCGGTGTGAAATCAGCTTTGTATTTGCCGTTTCTTACAACAACTTTGCCTTGCGATGTCATAGCAGTTCCGTTTCTTGCAATCCTTGTTGGCAAGACACAATCACACATATCAATTCCCCTGATAGCAGCTTCCAAAAGGTAATCCGGTGTGCCTACTCCCATGAGATAATGTGGCATTTCTGGTGGCAATTTTGGTTGAATATGATCTAGCAAATCAATCATGATTTCCTTTGGTTCACCAACGGAAAGTCCGCCGATTGCAATACCATGTTTAGCATATTTAATAGATTCCTTGATTGAAATATCACGCAAATCCTTATACATATTGCCTTGAATGATTGGAAAAAGTGCTTGTGCTTCGTTTTTGTGGGCATTATCACATCTTTCCATCCAATCGTGTGTTCTATTCATTGCAATTTCAGCTTCTTTATACGTTGCACCATATTTTGAACAAACATCGAATGCCATAATAACGTCTGCACCAAGATTGTTTTCAATTTCCATAACCTTTTCAGGTGTAAAGAAAAGCTTTGCACCATCGTGGTGAGAGTGAAAATGAACACCTTCGTCGGTGATTTTATTCAGTTCGCTCAGTGAGAAAACTTGGAAACCGCCACTGTCTGTCAAAATTGGCTTATCCCAATTCATAAATTTATGAAGACCGCCCGCTTGTTTCACGAGCTCGTCGCCGGGTCTCACGTGAAGATGATATGTGTTTGCCAAAATGATTTCTGCACCAGTATCTTCAACTTGTTTTGGCGTCATGGATTTGACAGTTCCCTGAGTTCCTACTGGCATGAAAACTGGGGTTTGAATTTCTCCGTGTGGCGTTTTAAAAACGCCCGCACGTGCGCCAGTATGCTTGTCTACATGCTGGACTTCAAATGAAAAATTATTCATATTACCTCATTAAAATTTATTTCTTATTCAATAAACATAGCATCGCCAAAGCTGAAAAATCTATATTTTTCATCCACAGCAGTTTTATATACTGAAAGTGTTCTTTCTTTTGTTATCTTTGCCGAAACAAGCATGAGAAGAGTTGATTCTGGCAAATGGAAGTTTGTTATCAAGCTATCAACCACTTTAAATTTATATGGTGGATAGATGAAAATTTGAGTGTTGTCGTGCATTTCTTTGAGCATTCCGTTTTCATCAGATGCGCTTTCCAAAACGCGAACGGATGTTGTTCCAACAGCAACAATTCGTCTGCCTTCAGCTTTTGCACTGTTGATTTTTTCAGCAGATTCTTTTGAAATTTCAAAATATTCAGAATGCATAACGTGATTTTCAACATCATCAACTTGCACAGGTCTGAAAGTTCCTAGCCCAACATGAAGCATAACTTCAACAAATTCAACACCTTTTTCTGCAAGTTTTTCCATAAGTTCTGGTGTGAAGTGAAGACCTGCTGTTGGTGCTGCTGAAGAGCCTTGCTCTTTTGCGTATACAGTTTGGTATCTGTTTTGGTCTTTAAGTGTTTCGTGGATGTATGGTGGAAGTGGCATATATCCAATTTCGCTTATAATATCTTCAAAAACGCCGTTGAATTCAAAGCGGATAATCCTTCCGCCAAAATCTGTGTGGTCTATAATTTCTCCAACTAATTTTTCGCCGAACTTAAATTTAGTTCCAGTTTTTGCAATTCTTCCGGGTTTAACAAGTGTCTCCCAATCGGTTAGGTTAATTCTTTTAAGTAGCAATAATTCGATTTTCCCGCCTGTTTCTAGCTTCGTGCCAAAAATTCTTGCAGGCAAAACCTTTGTGTTGTTAACAACCAACACATCGCCCTTTTTTAGGTAGTTTACAATATCATAAAAGTGCTTATGTTCAAGTTCTCCGTTTGATTTGCAAACTAAAAGCCTTGAAGAATCTCTTGGATAAACTGGTGTTTGGGCAATCAATTCTTCAGGCAAGTCGTAGTAAAATTCTTTTGTGTTCATTTATTTATTTCCTATTTTATTCCCTTGAATAGGTTTTATTCAAGTGGTCGTATGCTTTTTTCAAAACCAATCTGCCTTTTTGTGTTCTAGTTATAAGCCCAAGTTGCAAAAGATATGGTTCATAAACATCTTCAATGGTATTAGAATCCTCGTTTATTGCCGCGCTTATTGTATCAAGCCCAACGGGTCTACCTTCAAATGTTTCGATAAGTGCTTCTAGGTATTTGATATCAATAAGGTCAAGACCAAGCTTATCAACTTCCATAGAAGTCAGTGCAAAATCAGCAGTTTCTTTTGAAATTTCAGCTTCACCGTTTACGCATGCAAAATCACGAACCCTTCGCAAAAGTCGGTTTGCAATTCTTGGTGTACCACGCGACCTTCTTGAAATTTCTTCCGCCGCACTGTCGCTTATTGGCATATTCAACATGCTTGCTGAGCGTTTTATGATATATTTGAGTTCTTCTATGTCGTACATTTCAAGCCTAGAAATAACCCCAAATCTGTCGCGAAGTGGCGATGTGAGCATGCCGGCTTTTGTTGTTGCACCAATAAGTGTAAATTTTGGCATATCTATTCTGACATTCCTTGCCGATGGTCCTTTGCCTAGAACCAAATCTAGTGCAAAATCTTCCATTGCAGGATAAAGAATTTCTTCAACTTGATTGTTCATTCTGTGAATTTCATCAATAAACAAAATATCACCTTCGCCAAGGTTGGTAAGAATTGCCGCAAGGTCGCCTGCTCTTTCAATGGCAGGACCACTTGTCACTTTTATTTGCACGCCAAGTTCATTTGCGATGATGTTTGCAAGCGTGGTTTTTCCAAGCCCAGGAGGGCCGTATAAAAGCACGTGGTCAAGACTTTCTGATCTTATTTTTGCACTTTGAATAAAAACCCCAAGGTTTGATTTAACT
Source organism: Bacillota bacterium (assembly GCA_044426085.1). Classification (GTDB taxonomy): domain Bacteria; phylum Bacillota; class Clostridia; order Christensenellales; family CAMQZB01; genus JAWXUU01. Next base: position 129,808 of record JAWXUU010000002.1, read on the forward strand.
TTCTGTTGACCGACAAAATCATCAAAAGATTTTGGACGTAATGCCGATTCGATATCTACGTCAAATGATGACTTAGTGCTTGTTATCAATCTTTCATCTTCCATAATATCCCCTTTTATTTTGCAGATTTTTTAAGTGCGATTTGAATAACCTTTTCAAGCGTTGTTGCATTTTGAGATATTGCGTATTCAACAAGCTCTTGAGATTCTTTTTTTGTAAATCCAAGTGAAATAAGTGCAATGCCCGCATCCTGAGAAAAAGATGTGTCGATAAAATTTGCCATAACACTGTCGATTGAAGCTTCAACTTTATCGCGAAGTTCAACAATGATTCTTTCTGCTGTTTTTTTACCAATCCCTTTCACTTTTGAAAGACCAATTGCGTTTCCTTGTGCTATGTTTGTAACAATTTCTTCAATTCTTCCACTAGAAAGAATTGCAATGCCACCCTTAGGACCAATTCCGCTAACAGAAATAAGCTTTTCAAAAAGTGCTTTTTCTTCGCGTTTTAAAAATCCAAAAAGTGAAATGCCGTCTTCCCTTGTTTGCATATAGATATAAAGTTTAACCTGACTGCCAATAGGTCCAATATCTTGAAGCGTTGCTGTTGTAACCAAAATTGCATAACCAATCCCGTTATTATCAACACAAATTTCGCTTTCTGTTTTAGTTACTAATTCACCTTTTATGTATGCTATCATATTTTCTCCAGTCTATATTATATTTCAAAATTCTTTGCAAATCTTCTGCTTTGATGATGCGTTATCGCAATGGCAAGACCATCAGCTGCATCGTCTGGTTTTGGAATATCTTTTAATTTCAAAAGAACCTTAACCATTTGTTGCATTTGCTTTTTATCTGCTCTTCCGTATCCTGTTATCGCTTGTTTAACTTGCAGTGGTGTGTATTCATAAAGGTTGCCCATGCGTTTGATTGCCGTGAGCAACACAACGCCACGCGCGTGTGCAACAGCGATACCGTTTGTGATATTCTTCACAAAAAACAACTCTTCCAAAGCAATTTCATCTGGTTGAAATTTATCAATCAGCGCATTCATACCCCGCTCAATCATCGCAAGACGCTGTGGTAGAGATTCAGTTTTAGGAGTGGAAATCACCCCATAATCAACGCAAATTTGCTTGCTACCTTGTATTTCAATAACGCCGTATCCAACCGAAGCAAGACCTGGGTCAATTCCGAGAATAATCACTTCACACCTCACAATATTTTTACATACTAATTTTAATACAATATTAAATTATAGTCAATACATTTTTAATTAAATTTCAAATGAAAAAGCAATAAGCTCAAAATGCTTACTGCTTTTTCAAAATTATATGAAAGCAACAGTTGTTTCATCCATGGATTGAAGCCCTGTTGATAGTTCTAGTTTGTGGATATAAACGCTATATATCCGCAAAACTTAAAGGAACTATTTCCCAAAGGCGAGTTATTTCCTGATTTCGCCATTGCCCTCAATTATATACTTATAAGAAGTTATTTCCGCAAGTCCCATAGGCCCTCTTGCGTGCAATTTTTGTGTTGAAATTCCAATTTCTGCACCAAATCCAAACATAAAACCATCTGTAAAACGTGTTGAAACATTGTGATAAACACACGCTGAATCAATTTGAGATAGGAATGTTTGTGATGCATTCTTATTGTTTGTAACAATAGTTTCTGAATGCTTTGTGGAATGTGTGTTGATGTGGTTTATCGCTTCAGTTAAGCCGTCAATAACTTTTATAGAAATTTTGTAATCAACATATTCAGTGAAAAAATCTTCAGAAGTTGCTTTACTGCATTTTATGATTTCACAAGTTTTATCACAACCAAAAATTTCAACTCCACCGTCGCAAAGTGCACTTTGTGCTTTTGGGATAAATTCTTTTGCAACACTGCTGTCCACAACAAGACTTTCACAAGCGTTGCAAACTGAAACTCTTTGAAGTTTCGCGTTTTTCAATATTTCAATTGCCATATCAAAATCCGCATCTTCATGAACATATAGATGACAATTACCAGTTCCCGTTTCGATAACGGGAACTTTTGAATTTTCAACGCAGTTTTTAATAAGTCCTGCTCCGCCACGCGGTATTAAAACATCGATATATTCCCTTTGACCCATCAAAAATGTTGCACCATCGCGTGATAAATCTTCAACAAGGTATATTGCATCTTTTGAAACGCCGTGCAAATTCAGTGCTTCTTGACACAATTCAACCAAAATTGCATTGGTGTTATACGCATCTTTACTTCCGCGCAAAACACTGCAATTTCCGCTTTTCAAGTTGAGCCCAAAGGCGTCGATTGTAACGTTTGGACGCGCTTCATATATGATTGCAACAACGCCAAAAGGCACGCGAATTTTTTTGATGTCGAGCCCGTCTGCTGTTGACCAGCTGTCTAGAACTTCACCAATACAATCTTTAAGGTCTGTAAGTTGCAACAGTCCTTCCGCCATAGCCTTTATGCGACTATCAGAAAGTGACAACCTATCAATAAAGCTTGCTGGCATATTATTTTTATTTGCAAGTTGGATATCCAAGTTGTTTTTTGACAAAATAATTTCTGTATTATTTACAAGAATAGTAGCAAGCGATGTTAGTATTTCATTCTTTTTATCGCTTGATAAAACACCAATTGCCGTTTGTTGAGCTTTAACTTTTTTTAATGATTGAATCATAATAGCTCCTTTTTTCTTATTCTTCCTCTTCTTCTCCGCCGAAGTTTGAGCAGTTGTGATAAACGTTTTGAACATCGTCTGATTCTTCAAGTTTATCAATCATTTTTTCAAATGTAGCCATCAATTTTTCTTCTAGTTCAACGGTATTTTGTGGAATCCATTCAACTGATGATTGCAAAATAACGCATGATTTTTCTTCTAGGAATTTTGTGAGTTCAGAAAACACCGCTGGATCGCAAAGGATTTCAAAGCATTCATCTTCATCTGTCACATCGTCAGCTCCGCCTTCGATCGCAAGTTCCATAACATCGTCAAAAGTTATTGTTTTCTCAATAGCGATAAGACCTTTTCTATCAAACATATATGATACACAACCATTTGAACCAAGTGCACCGCCATATTTATCAAACGCGCATCTAACTTCGCCAGCTGTTCTGTTCTTGTTGTCCGTCAAACATTCAACCAAAACTGCAGTTCCGCCAACGCCGTATCCTTCATACATCAAGTTATCATAATTCGCACCACCGCTTTCGCCTGATGCTTTTTTGATTGCGTTTTTAACGTTATCATTTGGCATGTTGTTTTGTCTTGCCTTTTGCATTACGTCGTATAGCTTAGCATTAAGTTGTGGATCTGCTCCACCTTGTTTAACTGCCACTGCTATTTCTCTACCGATTTTTGTGAAAATTTTTGCTTTTGCAGCATCGCCTTTTGCTTTTTTGTGCTTAATATTTGCAAACTTACTGTGACCTGACATATCTCATCCTCCGATTTGTTTTGTTTTTAATGTGTATAGAAGCAATCCCCCTGAGATTGCAGCATTCAATGATTCAACTTTTTCATCCATTGGTATGGAAACAATTTTATGTGATTTTTCTTTTAATGCCTCAGAAACTCCATTGCCTTCGTTTCCGACACAAACTACGAATTTATGTGAAAAATTTTCAAGTGTAAAAACATCTTCTCCACCCATGTCGCCACAATACACCGTGTGGCTTTGAAAAAGTTCTTGTGGAAGAACACTTGATGTGTGTATGTTTATGTTGTATATTCCACTCATAGAGCTTCTCACTGCCTTCTGCGAATAACAATCAGCTGAGCTTACTAAAAAACAATCTGTGACACCTGATGCAACAGCTGTTCTTATCAGCGTTCCAACATTTCCAGGGTCTTGAAGATTTTCCAGTAACAAACAGTTTCCGATTGGCTTTTTGTTGCTTTCTTCTGGAATTTTAATCACCAAAATAACCCCTTGCGGAGTTACCGTTTGTGAAAGCTTTGCAAATACGTGTTTAGACAGCAAAAATATAGGAACATTCATTTTTTCAAGCGTGCTAATAACACTCAAATTTTCATGTCCTTCGCAAACATAGCACCTTTCAATCGACTGATTGTATTTCACTGCTTCATTTGCCATTTTGACACCTTCAACGACATAAACACCATTAAGAGTTCTGTATTTTCTGTCTTTAAGCTTAGTATCTTTGATTATTCGTTCGTTGTTTGTTGATGTAATTTTTTCCATTTTATCAAAAAACAGCCTTGAAAATTCAAGGCTGCTTAATTTCTATTATTTCTTACAAAGCAGCTTTTGCTTGTTCGCAAATAACCGCAAATGCAGCTGGATCTGAAACAGCAATGTCAGCAAGCACTTTTCTATCAAGTGAAATGTTTGCTTTCTTAAGGCCATTGATCAAAACTGAGTATGAAAGACCATTAAGTCTTGCAGCAGCGTTGATTCTTGTAATCCAAAGTGATCTGAAATCTCTTTTCTTAAGTTTTCTACCAACGTATGCATAGTTTTGTGATTTCATCACAGCTTGTCTAGCTACTCTGTATAGTTTGCTTTTAGCTCCAAAATAACCTTTTGAAAGCTTCATTATTTTTCTACGTTTTTTAACTGCGTTCACAGCTCTTTTAATTCTTGCCATTTATGTCGACCTCCTATTAGCCTTTGTATGGGATCAAATCCCTAACTGTTTTTTCTTGTGAAGCAGAAACGAATCCACCTTTTCTAAGGTTTCTTTTTCTCTTTTTAGTTTTCTTGTTCAAGATATGGCTTTTGTATGCTTTTGCTCTTTTGATTTTTCCGCTTGCAGTAACTTTGAAGCGTTTTTTTGCACCACTGTGTGTTTTTTGCTTTGGCATTTTATGCTCCTCCTTTTATTTGCGTCTTATTTTTTATCCTTTATCGGAGATAGTATCATATTGATATTGCGTCCATCTCTGTTTGGTTCTTTATCTTTAACGGCACAATCTTTGAGCAAATCAAAAAATCTGTTCATCACGATAGCACCTTGTTCTGGGTGAGCCATTTGTCTACCCTTCATACGAATTGAAACTTTAACTTTATCGCCATTTCTCAAAAACTTTTCTGTTGTTTTCGCTTTAACTTCCAAATCGTGAGTATCGATTGTCATTGAGAGCCAAGTTTCTTTTATTTCAAATGATTTTTGAGCTTTCTTTGCTTCTTTTTCCCTTTTTATTGTGTCAAACTTAAATTTGCCATAATCCATGAATTTGCATACAGGCGGTTTAGCGTTTGGGGAAATCATAACAAGGTCAAGTTCTTTACCATATGCCATGTCTTGTGCTTTTGCAGTTTCAACAATTCCTAGTTGTTCGCCGTTTTCATCGATAAGACGAACTTCTTTTTCTTTGATATCTTCATTGATTTGATGTGAAATGTTAATAAGTCAAATTCTCCTTTATTATAATAAAAATGGTGGACAGAATCTGCCCACCATTAAAGTTCACATATGTGAAAAGTAATTCAAATCGCAACCAGTTAACGCGTTTGTTGCTGGTGAGAAGTGTGGACACCTCTGCTTTACTGCACAATAATATCATATTAAATATGCTTTGTCAATTAAAAATGCACCTTATTTTGAATTTCTTCATTAATTTTTGAAATAAATTCTTCAGGCTTCATTGCGCCAAGATCGCCCTCTTGTCTTGAACGAACACTGATTGTTCCGTTTTCAAGATCGCGGTCGCCAATGATAATCATATATGGCACTTTTTCAAGTTGTGCTTCACGGATTTTGTATCCGATTTTTTCACCGCGAAGGTCTTCTTCTGCTCTGATTCCCATCATTTTGAGTTTAGAAACCAATTCTTTAACGTTAGCTTCTGTCTTTTCAGAAAGATTCATAACGCGAACTTGTTCTGGTGCCATCCAAGTTGGGAATGCACCTTTGTATTTTTCGATAAGAAGTGCAAGAGTTCTTTCGTAGCATCCGATTGAACTTCTGTGGATGATATATGGCAATTTCTTTTCGCCATCTTCGCCAACGTATGTCATGCCAAATTTTTCTGCTAGTGCAAAGTCAACTTGCAAAGTGATGATTGTGTCTTCTTTGCCGTATACATTCTTAATTTGAACGTCAAGTTTAGGGCCGTAGAATGCAGCTTCGCCATCAGCTTCATAGTAATTCACATCAAGATGGTTCAAAATACCTCTCATAAGGTCTTGTGCTTCATCCCATTGTTGTTTTGTGCCGATATATTTTTCAGTATCTTTTTCGTCCCATTTAGAGAAGCGATAAGTAACTTCATTTTCAAGACCAAGAGTGTTTAAAAGGAAATAAACCAAATCAAGTGTAGCTTTGAATTCTTGTTCAAGTTGGTCAGGACGACAGATGATGTGTCCGTCTGAAAGTGTGAATTGTCTCACGCGGATAAGTCCGTGCATTTCGCCACTGTTTTCCTTTCTGAAAAGCGTTGCAGTTTCGCCGTATCTCAAAGGAAGGTCGCGATATGATCTTAGTTCGCTTTTGTAAATCATGTATTGGAATGGACAAGTCATTGGGCGAAGAGCCATTGCTTCTTCACCTTTTGTTTCATCACCCATGATAAACATCTTATCTTGATAATGATACCAGTGACCTGAAATTTTATACAAATCAGATTTTGCCATACTTGGTGTTTTTGTTAGCAAATATCCTCTTCTTTCTTCTTCATCTTCAACAAATCTTTGCAAAATTTGAACTACTTTTGCGCCCTTTGGCATAAGAAGTGGCAAACCTTGACCAATAGTTTCTTCAGTCATGAAAAGTTTAAGTTCTCTTCCTAGTTTGTTGTGATCGTTTTGTTTTGCTTCTTCAAGTGCAACAAGATGTGCTTCCAAAAGCGATGCTTTTTCAAACGCACAGCCATAGATTCTTGTTAGCATATCATTGCTTTCGTCACCTTTCCAATAAGCACCAGTAAGTTGCAACAATTTTGTCGCTTTGATTTTACCAGTTGAAGGAAGATGTGGGCCTTTGCAAAGGTCTACAAAATCACCCATTTTATAGAATGAAATAACAGAACCTTCAGGAAGTTCTTCAATAAGTTCAACTTTAAGCTTTTCACCTTTTTCTTGCATAAGCGCAATAGCTTCAGCTCTTTCAAGTTCAACTCTTTCAATCTTGATATTTTCTTTAACAATTTTTTTCATTTCTGCTTCGATTTTTGGGAAATCTTGCATTGTGATTGGCGTAGTGAATTCGATATCATAATAATATCCACTGTCTATTGCAGGACCAATGCCAAGCATACAATCAGGATACAATCTTTTCACAGCACAAGCCAAAATGTGGCAAGCTGTATGTTTGAACACCTCAACGCCAACGGCATCGTGACCCGTCACAATTTCAAGAGTGTTGCCCTCAGCAAGCACGTATGAAGTGTCAACTAGTTCTCCGTTAACTTTTCCGCAAAAGGCATTTCTTGCAAGCCCTTCACTTATTTGTTTTGCGGCATCAAAGACATTTGCACCATCAGCAACAGAAAGTTTGCTTCCGTCTTTCAAAAATATTTCCATGTTTTTCTCCTTATTTATATCGTATAAAATAAAAAGTCCTTATGCTTTCGCATAAGGACGATAATTCGTGGTTCCACCTTACTTTGTGACAAAGTCACCTCTTTGTTTTGCAAGTTATCTCTTGTTCTTGGTTTTATAAGAGTAGTTTGGGTGAAATTTTTGACACGCATTCTCAGCAAACAGCGCTCTCTTTGGTCAAAGTTGATGACACTTAGTTGTCTCTTCCAAGATATATTTAATCTATAATTATATTATACCCTTTTGCACCCATTGTCAAGAATTTTCATGCCCTTTTTTTATGCTTTTTGAAGTTTTTCTTAAATCAAACAACACGCACAATGCTTCATTCAAAGATTTACCGTGTGATTCTTCATAAATAGCGACATTCAGCGGATAGTTTTCTATTAATGACGAAACGATTTTCTCTTCTCCGCTCAAATTTTCACAACATAAAAACGTTGAATGAATTTTTTCAAGTTTATCCGATAAAAGCATGTTGTGCCCACCGCAGAATAGGTATAATATTGAGTATTTAGACTTTATCGAAGAAGACATCCCCTTGATAAATTCTTTGTAATTACTGTCAATTTTCAGCTCGTATAAGCTTAAATTTATAACATCGCAAGTCCTTGCCCATTCTTCAAAATTTTTTCTAAGCATAAATTGCGAAATGCCGCTTATTGCAATTATATCCTGATTTATCAATTTATCGCAAAGAACTTCTTTCTCTTGTTCAAATTCCGAAAAGATTAAAATTCTCAATAAAATGAACTGCCTAAGTTGCGGAAGAAACTGATTTATTTGTTTTGTGTAGAACTTAAGTTTCTCTGCGTACAGCAAATACGATACACACTTTTCAACCACTTTGGTTTTCATACCTATAAATGACTGACTTTCACTGCTTATCTCATATCTCCGCCCAATTTTGCTTCCATAAACATTCAGCTTATGTGGATACTCCGCCAAAATATTTTTTATTGCAATGTCTAGTTCAGTTGCAAACTCACAATCTTCTTTACAGATAATTTCAAATTTCATATAACACCACCACATATGATTACTACATATATAGTTTATGAAATTACCTTGTAATTATGTGAAAATTACTTTTTATTTGGAAATAAGTTTTTTAAGTTATCAATAATGCGGGCTTTTTCTATATCTTCTGCTGATATTATTGATATTTCCTTCACCACTGACCCATTGGAAACAACTTCAAGAGTTCCGACTTTATCGCCAATGTTTATTGGTGCTTTCAAATTTTCATCAATTTTTGTGTTTAGAATATAATCCGCAGTTCCGCCTTTCTTTACAATAGCATAAAAGCTTTCACTAGGTTTAACCAGCACGCTATCTTTCACGCCATTTGCAACACTTGGGGTGATTTCCAAATTGTTATCACAAGAAATAATCTCTTTCTTTTCAAATGCACCAAATCCATAATCAAACATTGCTATTGCATCGTCAAATCTGCCTTTTGATGTTTGTCCGTGCATAACTGTTGAAATAAGTCGCATGCCATTCTTTTCAGCCGTTGCCGAAATGCAGTGCATAGCTTGATTTGTGAACCCTGTTTTACCACCATCACAACCTGTGTATCTTCTTAAAAGTTTATTCGTGTTTGAAATTTCAGTATATTTATCATCGCCATGCGGAATTTTATCCATCCAAATTTTTGAAAAATCCTTATACATTTCGTGTGAAATCAGCTCTCTTGTCATAATGGCAACATCGTATGCTGTGGAATATGCATCGTCATTCGGAAGTCCAGTTACATTCACAAAATTTGTGTTATCCATACCTAGCGCAGTTGCTTTTTTGTTCATCTCGGCAACACACCCTTCAACACTTCCAAAGATATGTTCTGCCATTGCAACGCTAGAATCATTTGCTGAAGCAACAATAATTGATTTCACAAGGTCGGAAACTTTGTATTGGTTTTTAACATCCAAAAAAACTTGCGAACCGCCCATGCTCATCGCCCTTTCGGAAACGGAAACCATGTCTTCAAGGCTAAGTTCACCGCTTTCCAATTTATCAAAAATCAAATTTAGAACCATGATTTTCGTCATGCTTGCTATTTGACCTCTTTCCTGTGCATCTTTTTCAAATAAAATTTTGCCCGTTTCATATTCCATTAAAACACAGTTTTCACTCGTGAGTGGTAACTCGCTTGCAAAAGCCGTGTTTTTCACTGCAACACTTGGCAAAAATATTGAAAATGCAAATAATATAGCAACGTATAAAGTAAGTTTTCTCATATGTGTATCTCCTTTTTTCATATCTTTTGCAAAATTTACTTTATATATTCTATTACAGTATAAAAATTAATGGCAAAACCAAAACTTGAATCATCACTGTTTCTATCACGCAAACGAACATCTGCATGCAGAAAAACGTCCCTGTTGACTGATATAAAATGCTCCACTTCCTAACTTCCAAACAAGCGAAACGGTGACCATATGTGCACATTCCAAGTTGCATGCAAATAAGTATTATATTCACTGGCAAACTCAAGAAAATGACTATAATAAGCCCATTCAGACCGTATGAAAGCATTGCGCAAAGAAGATTGCTACCAAGCATAAAACCTCTGAATGTGATAAACAAGAAACTCAGTGGTAAGCAAAATCTGTTTAAAGAGCAAACAAATATAATAACAGATGAAGCAAAAATCAACCCTATTCGCGACCAAAAAATGGACACGACTGATTCTTCTTGAAATATGACACCAAATATTTTAATATCTGCCATATAATATGCAAAACTCAGCTCGTCACTGCCAGAAATGCACCCCATGCATACACCACAAAGTGCACAAAAACTTAAACTGCATATCATAAATTTGTGTGCAGAAAGGTTGCTACAAAAACAAAACAAATCCATATTTTTAAAATACATACTAATCTTTCTCATAATAGATTATATTATGAATATAGAAATTTAGACTTAAAATTTTACTTAATTGTCATCAATTAAAAATAAGTTTATTGCAGAAGTTGCGATAAACTCCGAATTGGTCGGTCTTCCGCGCTGATTATCAAATATAAGACCCATAAGCCCTAAATATTCCATATCACCACGCAAATATGCACTTTCGATTGCACAAGTGATATTTTTCTCAATAGTTTTTGATGTTTTGCCATTTATTGTTGATAGCTCGTGATATAATGCCCCACCGAGAACTTTAGGATTGTAGTTATTATCTATAAATTTATGTATGCCATATTTTATATATTCAAATCCACGATGCTTTTGTTTGAATCCAGCAGTCAATAAAAATTTACATATCTTTTCTTCCATAAAATACCTCCTTTTGTTACATTATACATCAAAAAATAGCATTTGAACCACCACTGACAAAACAAGACATTATTCGACAAAAAAAAGAGCCCCATGATTGGGGCTCAGTATCTCATCGCTGAGACATTCTTGGATATAGTGGTAACTCAAAGAAATCTGTGCACACTTCTTCGTTATAATCTTGACATTGCGGAACTCTGCAGTATCCATAAGTTGGAACTACGAGCTCTACATCCATTGTGACTTTAACAATCAATGTGTAACAAATAGTGATTTTGAACGTGTCATCTGATTCATACGTTCCAGTTGGTGCAACCAATCCACACACTGCAGATATATCATACGGCAATATTGATGCTTGAGGAACAGCAAGAACAACATCAATTGGCACAGTTATATCTGTTGTGCCTTCACCAGGACAACAATTTGCATCGGTATAATTAACTTGCATTTTAATTGTTGCATCGGCGCGCACGCGAGCGTGGCATGGTCTGCCTTCGATTGGAGTAATCACAAGATTATCAAGTGTTGTTGTTCCTTTTGAAAAGGCACTAACAAATTTCAGTGGATCTTCTGGTGATTCCGGACTTAAATCAGAAACCGTTACTAAAACGTTTTCAAGCGTACCTTGTTTCATGCACGCGTCAAACACTCTTTTGAGTTCTACACATATCTTTTCGCAAGGACCATTAGCATTTGACACTCGGTCCTGACCTCCGCAACAGCATTCGCTTGCAGGATTTTGGAAAAAAGACATACGTTTTTGACCTCCCTTGGTTTATACAGTCAATATAAATCAAATCATCCTAGTTCCATTATATGCTTATTTCTGATATGTGTGACAAAATGATATTTATTCAAAATATAAAACCAATTTATCTGTATATTTGTATATTGTATATGTTATTTCTTCATATCGTTCTTTTATCAAATCACTTATTTGTGAAACGTATTCTGCATTTTGCAAATCTTCGGTGAAGTCGATTATTTCACCTACATAAATTGCTTCATTGCCAATATGTGATAAACTTTGATTTGATGTGTAGGCATTTTCAATAAGTCCAATTCTGTAGTATCCAACAACACTTCCTGATTTGCCATAGTTATTAATAACTTCATTAAGTGCAAATGAAAATACGATTTGACCTTCGGTGTTTCTTCCCGCAAGACCGCCTGCGTAGCTATTTTGCGTTACAGAATCAATTGCAACATAACCATAGGCATAACAAAAACTGATACTGTCTTCGTTATCACCGCAAATTCCGCCCGCATACATAGTTCCTCTGATATAAGCATCATTACTAGAATACTCAATCTCTCCCCTATTTTCGCCAGCAATACCACCAGAAATTTTAGAATCTACAGTTCCAAGATTTTGACTGATAGATATAAATCCTGCGTTATTTCCGCAAATTCCGCCTGCTATTGAAGTGCTTTCTATAACGGCATGATTGACGCAACCAAGGATGATTCCATCCATATTCCACCCAACAATGCCCCCAGATGTGTCGCCTAGGATATTTGAATAGTTATCGCACGAAACAACACTGCCGTTATTGTTGTTTTGTCCAACAATGCCACCACATGTATTGCCATATATATAGCTGTAATTCACGCAGTTATTAATCTGACCATTATTTATTGCCGCAATAGAACCCGCCGAAACGCGCCCTTCGATTTCTCCACCAGATTTGAGAAGATTTGCGACTGTGCCACTGCTTCCAATAACACCAAAGATACCAGAAAGTTGTCCTACGTATGAAAGATTGTATATCCCATAATTATCACCATCGTATGTTCCTTCAAAGGAGTAAACAAGACCTATTGGTTGATAATCACAAATGTATCTGAAATCAAGATTTGCAGTTTGCAAAAGAGTTTGCCCTTTAAATGTGTTTCCATTATCATTTTCGGTGCAAATCCACTTGAAATTTTCTATGCTAGAAATCAAATATGGATCAGTTGATGTGCCTGTCCCTGAGGGCTGAATAGTTTCGTAGTCGTCAAGATATCTTGGCAGAATATAAAACTCTTTATCTTCGCAAAATTTTGATTCATAATAAGTTTCATCATCGCCAATTGCCTTTATTCTTATGCTTTGCGTTTCGGGAAAAGGAAATATAAAGTTGCCAATGACATTTGTTTCGTAATAATATTCGATGTCATTTATTTCAACCAAATATCCAACAGCCCCTTCAACTTCGGTCCAGAACAGCACTTCACCAATGTATTGTATTTTATCGGGTGAATCGAGAACTGTGAATGTGAAAGATTCCGATTTATCGCTTATTTCCCAAATTTTAGATGCTTTAACAGTGACTGTATATTCAACATCAGGCAAAATATCAGCGTAATAGTTATTTTTTACAGTGATATCTTCGCCATTTATATTTAAAATATATTGATCAACGCCGGAAACTTTTTCCCAATAAAGAACGCCACTTTCTACCCACATCGTTTGAGGTGGTAAAAATTCTTGACTTAGCTCGTTTTCGCACGCAGAAAAAAGGCACACGAAAGATGCTAAAGTAAGTATTATTATTAGAAATATGACAATCTTTTTATTCACAGAAATTCTCCTTTAAATTACTGTTGAAAGTATATATGCAAGGTATGCAAAATAAATAGCAATCATTGAAATACCTTGAATTTTATATGTTCTTGATTTTATTAAGATTGGTATAACCAAAATCAAAACAGAAATCAAAAGTGCTGCAACACCCGCAATGATTATACCCATTTGTGAAGAATCCAACACCAAATTGAACGCGTTATTTCTTGACGCTAAAAGACCAGAGCCACCAACGATAAGTGAAGCGTTGATAACATTTGCACCCATAACATTACCAATAGATAAATCAATATTCTTTTTCTTGATTGCATTGATTGACGTTGCAAGTTCTGGAAGACTTGTTCCAAAAGCTACGATTGTGAAACCAACGATTGTAGTAGAAATTTTGAGATAGTCAGTTGCAATTATTGATACGTTATTAACAAGCAATTGTGCGCCAACAAAGATTGCAAATCCACCAACGAGAAGTTTCACACCGGAAATCGCCATATCTTTTGCAGTGTATTTTTCAACTTCTTCAGAACTTTCAGTTGCTTCTTTTGATTTTTTGATAGCTTCTGTAACATTCACTGCAATAAATATAAAGAAAATCAAGAAAAGCGCTATCAACTCAACAAATGTCAATGTTAAGTCTATAATAAATATCATCGTCATTGAAGTAACAAGAATTACGAATGCAATTTTTGAAATAAATGATTTTTTATCAAGTTTTGCAATTGCAAAAGATAGTGCAACACCCAAAATAAGTGCCACGTTGCAAAGCATAGAGCCTACAGAATTCGAAACTGCAAGCGAAGCATCACCTTGGAATGCCGCGATATATGAAACTGTTATTTCAGGTAGTGTAGTGCCAATACTGACGATTGTTGCACCAATCAAAAGCGATGGGATTTTAGTTGCTGTTGCAATTTCTACTGCTCCATCAACAAAGATATCTCCACCTTTTATAATCAGCACAAAGCCAACTAAAATCAAAACTATAAGTAAACACAATGTCGGTACTATTCCCATTTTAAATCCTTCCTTCCTAATTAATTTTCCGTTAAATTTTTTGTCTTTTGATTTTGCAAATCAGCATCTGAATTTGTTCCCAAGATATTAATTCCTTGAACGGGAAGATAATGATCATTTCTGATTTGCTTTATTCTTATTACTTTACCTTTATATTTATACATTATATATCCCTTAGATAACTTTCCCATTTTGGATATGCGATAAGAAAACACTTCTCCGCAAGCAACATTCACATTGGGAAACTCCACGTCGGTTTTTTCCATTGTTTGTGGCGGAGCGATTGTCTTTATGATATCGCAATATGGAATTATTTCAAGCCCATCAATTTTGTTGGTTGCATAAATTTTAAATATCAGTTTATCATCTTTTGTGCTTGCGGTGATTTTGATTGGATAAGAATATATATTCTTAAAAACAAAGTCACTGCCTTCACTTGAAACCATCGCATCAAATGATGCATCAACATATTCCGGTGAAAGACTGTGCGGGTGAACTTCTTTAACTTTCAACCCTGCTCTTATAACTGCGTTATATAGCGTTGTTGATGTTTGGCAAACGCCACCGCCAACTCCGCCAGTATAAACTCCGTTTTCAATAACCGTTGAAACCTGATAACCATTGCTTTGGGTTCTGTTTCCAACAACCTTATTGAATGATAGTGATTCGCCACTTTTCAAAACAATACCATCAAGCTTTGATGCAGATAGTCTTATATTGTGTTTTCGCTGTGGCACAGAGTATGTGAAATCAGTTGTGAAAGATGATATTTCTTGCCAAGAACTGGCATTGCAATCCATAATTATTAATGTGTTATATCCCATTAGGAAAAAAGCAAAACATAGCAAAGTGATAATGATTTTTTTCATTTCTACCCTCTTTAGTGTTTTTTGCTTTTATTATTCCAATTTTAATAGTTTTCTAATTGATTTACAAGTTTATTTTTATTTTTATCTTACATTTATTTTATCAAATTCCTTATTATTTCTTCATCCATGCCCCAATCAGGTTTGCCGATTTTGGCACTTCTGCCTTCACCATGGAAATCACTTCCAACAGTTGCGATAAGATTATATTTTTTAGCCATACTGTTATAAAAGCGTATGTTTTCATAGGAATGGGTTGAATAATGAACCTCAATCCCATACAGCCCGCGATTTTTAAGAGTGCGAATAAAAGCTTCTTGATTTTTAATTTTCAATCTTCCAGGATGAGCGAGAACTGCTTTTCCGTTATATTTCAAAATTAAATCAATAATTTCTTCAGGGGTCTTTTTATGACTAGAAACGAAGCATGGCTTTCCGTTGCCAATCCACAAATCAAATGCTTCATTAACATTTTTAACATAACCTTTTTTTGCCATAACAATTCCAATTTGACTTCTTCCAAGAACGTGGTTGGAAAACTCCCTCATTTCTTCTATAGTCACAATGATACCATTTTCTTCTAATTTTTGCAAGATAACATCGTTTCTTTTTGCTCTGCTATCTTGAAGATATTTAATTTCATTTTGAAGATCACTGTCGTTTTCATCAAGACCATAGCCAATAATATGCACCTCACTTTCAGCCATTGAAGAAAATTCTACACCGGAAATGCCAATTATATCAGCTTTTTTACAAGCTGAAAGCATTTCTGAAACTCCTTGCATAGTGTCATGGTCGGTAAGGCTCATAACTTGAACGCCTTGTTTCACTCCTTCTAAAACAAGTTGCTCGGGGGTCAAAAAACCGTCGGAATAAATTGAATGCATGTGCATATCTGATTTATATCTTTTAAATTTATGCATCAATTTCCTCCCCATTCAGTGGCAATAAACCTTTCTCAACTGCTGCAAGCTCGCTATTTTCGCTTGTGACATCTCTTAATTTTCTTCCGATTGTCCTAGTTCTTCTTGATGCAAGTTCTATTTGATTAGAAGCTTCGTTGATTTTCTTTTGAGTTTTATCAAGAATTTCACTAAACTTCAAGAATTCTTTTTTGAAAACAGCAAGTAAGTCATATATTTCACCACTGCGTTTTTCAATTTCAAGCGTCCTGAAGCCCATTTGCAAACTGTTTAGTATTGCACCAAGAGTAGAAGGACCTGCAATAACGATTCGCTTGTCCCTTTGCAATGATTCCACAAGTGAGCTATTTCTCAAAACCTCGGCATAAAGTCCTTCAAGTGGCAAATACATAACAGCAAAATCAGTTGTCTTTGGCGGTTTGATATACTTTTGGGAAATTGAATTTGCCTGCACTTTTATTGCATCTTCCAATTTCTTAGACGCAAGCATAACTGCATCCTTATCGCCGTTTTCGCTCGCAGAAATAAGTCTGTGGTAATCTTCTATTGGGAATTTGGAATCGATAGGAATTATTATTTCTTGATCTTTTCCCGGAAGCAATATGCCAAAGTCCACCCTTTCGCTACTGTTTGTGTCGACAATCGCTTGTTTGCAATATTGTTTTGGCGTCAACATTTGTGAAAGAAGGTTATCGAGTTGAACTTCCGCCCATGTGCCACGAGTTTTAACATTTTGCAAAACATTTTTCAAGTCGCCAACGCCTTTTGTTAGGCTTTGAACATCGCCAAGACCTTTATAAACTTGCTCTAGACTGTTGTTTATAACGTTGAAAGAGCTGTTCAAGCGCGCTTCAAGCGTTGATGTGAGTTTTTCATCAACGATGATTCTCATTCGCTCAAGCTCTTTTTGATTTTCTTTGTTCATATACTTCAAGTTTTCATCGACATTTGATTTGAGACTGACAATAGATGAAGTTAATGTTGATTCAAGTTTTGCGATATTTTCAGATGTGCGCTGTGTTAATAGTTTAATATTTTCACCAAGACTTTGAGATAGTCCAATGATTTTTTCATCCATACTTTCAAGCCTTTCGCGCGTTGATTCCTTAGTTGACATGAGTGATTGTTTTTGTACTTCTTGAAGATTTTCAATACTTGCTTTAACAGTTTCGGTCATATTTGAGATTGAAATCTTTTGCAATATTTCAAAAGATGCAAGTTTATCTTCAGTGGTTTTTTGCATTCTTTCGATTTGCACTGCCCATTGTTCTTTCATCCCTGCAATAGAACCTTTCATAAGTCCAAGTTCTTTTGCTGTCTCGGCATTTTGTGCTGATTGAACTTGCAATAGGTTATTAAATGCGTCAATAACGCCTGTAATTTGATTTGATATGCTTGCAAATTGATATTTTTGCTCTTCAATTTTGCGTTTGAGCTCTTCATGTTTCATTTCTTCAAATTTCAATATTTGCGATTCACAAAGTTCAAGTTTATTAGCAATTTCTTGATTTTGAGAAAAAAGCAATTGTGATGTTTGCTCATTTTGATTTTTGATTTTTAAAACTTCTTTGAAAAGTAAGCCGAGTGTTATCAGCGCGATTGCTGAAATTGTTATTATTATATAATCCATATCCATCCTTATATTTTATTAACAGTTAATTTCAAGATGCTGAAAAATTTGTAGCTTTCTTAAAATACCGATATTATCTTTTGTTATAAATTGTTTAAATTTGTTATATTCCACCATAGCTCGCGATTTTTGAATTTGAAACACATTGTCGACATTTTCAACAGCTGAATTCAGAGTTGATTTATCAATTTCAAATCCTAAAGTCAAGGCAAAGCGTATCATTCGATATATTCTCATACCATCAACTTTAAGCGTATCGTCAGATATTTGAACTATTTTTTTATCGTTTAAATGTTCAATTCCATTGTGATAATCAAAAATCTCGCCATTTTTATTTATGTATATTGAATTTATCGTAAAATCCCTTCTGAAACTGTCTTGATAAGGTGTGTCCACCCTGATAACTTTAGATGGAAAATATCCTTTTTTATATTCTTCATTCCTAAAAGCAGTTATATCAACATCATATTTTCCACTTTTAAATCGAAGTGAATGAAGTTGCTTAATATATTGTTTGCTATCTAGATTCAAGTCCTTAAACTCACCCACATCAAAATTTCCACAAATATCAACATCTGTTGGCAAAGCACCATGCAAGATAATTGACCTTGATGCACCACCTACAAAAAACAAATCATTTTGTGCTATTTCTTTTGGCAAATTCAGATTATTCATTATTTCGGACATTTTATTCATGAAAACAGTATAACACTTTATTATTTTGCAATCAATCATTTTACATTATGTTTTAAAAATGATAGAATATTATTTGTTAAAAAGTAATTTGATTGTAATTTTAATATTTTTTAACTCTGGAGGTATTATTTTGAGAACAACTATTCACAAAATTTCAATAGATGAAGTTGAAAAACTTGCTTTTCTTGCAAGGGAAATTTGGGAAGAACATTACGGAAGCATCTTTGGCGTTGAACAAACCAATAATTTGATTGATAAACTCCAAAACATTGAAACAATAACCAACGAAATCAACAGTGGCTATGTTTATTATTTTGTGAAACTGCAAAATCGCATTGTTGGATATTGTAATTTCATTGAAATAAACGACGAGCTATATTGCGGTAAATTATATCTTTTAAAAAATATGCGCGGTCTTGGCATTGGCAAAGAAGTTTTTGTTGCTCTTGAAAAAGAAGCTATTTTGCTAGGCAAAAAAGATATCAGGCTTTCTGTGAACTCATCAAGCGAAAGAAGCATACGCTTTTATACTACGCAAGGAATGAGAATTGAAAAGACCGAAACAAATATATTGCCTGGCGAAATCACCAGCGTTGATGTTATCATGCACAAAAGTGTCTGCCCGATTGAAAAATCAATCAAATATTTCTTTCAAGGATATAACTGCTGTCAAGCTATCGTTATGGGTTTTGCCCCATTTTTGGATATTAAAGCCGAACACATCATCACTCTAGGACTAGCTTTTGGCGGTGGATTTGCAAGAACAAGACACGTTTGTGGAGCGATGAGTGGCATTGGAATGTATGTTTCTCACCTTCAAGGAAACACTTCACCCGAAAGCAAAGATACGGTTTACGCAGTAACTCAAGAATTGTGTGAGAAATTCAAAGAAGTCAATCACAGCTTTATTTGTTCTGAAATTCTTGAAAATGTTGATAATATAACAACCACACCAAAGAGTGATGCTAGAACTGCACAATACTATCAAGAGCGTCCTTGTGCTAAAGTTATTGAAAATGCAAGCAAGCTGTTGCTTGAACACCTTCAAAAGCTTAAATCACAAAACAAAATTTGATACAACAAAAAAAGTCACAATATATTTTGTGACTTTTATTTTATTTGCTTAGATATTTTTGGATAACAGCAATTGTTTCATCACTGATAACATGCTCGATTTTGCATGCATCAGCCGATGCAATCTGCTCTTCAACCCCAATGCTTATAAAAAATTTAGTCAAAAGGCCATGTTTTTCTGCAATATATTTAGCAAGTGATTCCCCTTCTTTTGATAGAATTATTTGACCACTCGATTCAACATCAAGCATGCCAGCTTCTTTCAAATTTTTTATTGCAACTGAAACGCTTGACTTTGCATATCCAAGTGCCGCCGCAATGTCAACAGCCCTGACGTTCCCCATTTTTTCTCTTAATTCATAAATTGTTTCAAGATACATCTCTCTAGATTCAAATTTTTCCATAAATAAACTCCGTCAGTCTTTTTTACATATTATATAGCAAATATAATAATTTGTAAAGTGTTATTTGCAGTGTAATTTTTAGACTAAAGAATAATTAAAATTTGTTAATCATTTTTGTTGACATAACTGTTAAATACATGTATACTACCACCAATAAGAATTTTAAGAGGAATCAAAATGATTAAATCAATGAACCTATTTGAATCTAACTTTTATTACGGCCGCTTTTATTTTAGCAGGTCTTTTTTCAGTTAGGTAAATTCTTTGATATTTGTGCAATAATAGCACGCTTGAAGCAATAACCGTACTGAAAAAAATATTCAGTACGGTTTTTTTTATGGAGGACACCAACAATGATAATTAAAATTAATCAATCAGCTAATCAAAATCAAATGGACAATCTTTTAAACTGGATTAAAGATTTGGGTCTTGCTACACACATGAGCAAAGGCGACAACGTGACTATCGTAGGTCTAGTCGGCGATACATCACAAGTTGATATTGGTCTTTTGAGATCACTTGATATTGTTGAATCAGTAACAAGAATTCAAGAACCATATAAAAACGCTAACAGAAAATTCCACCCAGACGATACAATCATTGATATCAGTGGTCACAAATTCGGTGGCGGTAGTTTCCAATTCATGGCAGGTCCATGCAGTATTGAAAGCTACGAACAAATGTATGAAACTGCAAAAGCTTGTAAAGCAAGCGGTGCAACAATCTTGCGTGGCGGTGCGTTCAAACCAAGAACTTCACCATATGCTTTCCAAGGTCTTGGCTCTGAAGGTCTAGAAATCATGAAAGCCGTTAAAAAAGAACTAGGTATGCCAATTATCACTGAGCTTATGAACGAAAGACATCTTCCGCTTTTCGACGATGTTGATATCATTCAAATCGGTGCAAGAAACATGCAAAACTTCGACCTTTTGAAAGAAGTTGGCAAAACAAATAAACCAATCCTTTTGAAACGCGGAATGTCTGCAACTATTGAAGAATGGCTTATGAGTGCAGAATACATCATGAGTGAAGGCAATAAGGAAATCATCCTTTGTGAAAGAGGTATCAGAACATTTGAAACTGCAACAAGAAACACACTTGACCTTTCTGCAATCCCTGTTCTAAGAGAAAAAACTCACCTTCCAATCGTTATTGACCCAAGTCATGCAACTGGTGTTTCTAGACTTGTTGAACCAATGTCTCTTGCTTCAGTTGGTGCAGGTTGTGATGGTCTTATTATTGAAGTACACAACAATCCAAGCTGTGCTCTTTGCGACGGTGCTCAAAGTTTGAAACCGGACCAATTTGACAAAATTGTAAAAGCAGTTGACGTTATGCTTCCAGTTGTTGGAAAGCAAAGAGACAACTTTTAATTTAAAACAGGATTAATATGAATATAGGAATTATTGGGCTTGGTCTTATTGGTGGATCTATTGGTATGGCTACCCACAAAAAAACTGAACACGTAGTTTTTGGCAGAGATATTGATGAAAATGCAGTGAACACTGCCCTACATAAAAACGCAATTGATTTTAAGCTTACAGATAGCGATTTTGAAAAGCTTAACTTGCTTGTGCTTGCAGTTTTTCCACACACGGCATGCGAACTTTTGAATGAAGTGTTACCAAAACTTTCAAAAGGCGCAATCGTCTGTGATATTTGCGGTATTAAAGAGAATATCATATCTGCGTTTGAAAGTGCATCAAAAGAATATAAAGATATTCGTTTTGTTGGTACTCACCCAATGGCAGGAAGAGAATATTCTGGTGTCGAATACGCCTTGACAACACTGTTTGACAATGCATTTGGCATTATCACGCCTGTTTGTGGCGATATTGCAACAGCAAAAATAATCGAGGAATACTTTTATGAAATTGGCTTTATTGGCTGTGTTTATGCCGATTCTCTGCGTCATGACCAAATGATAGCATACACTTCTCAGCTAGCTCATATAGTTTCTTCATGCTATGTCAAAAATCCGCTGTCTGAAAATCATGTAGGATTTTCAGCTGGCAGTTTTCAAGATATGACACGCGTTGCAAGGTTGAATCCTGAAATGTGGACTGAATTGTTTATGCAAAACACCACTGCCCTTGCATCACATGTTGATTTGATTGTTGAAAAACTACAAGATTTCAGCGTGGCACTGAAAAAATCAGATTCAAACGAAATATACAACTTGCTATCTGAAGGGACTAAAGCTAAGGAACTTGCAGATAACAACTTTGCAAATCACTGCGAAAATATGAGAAAAAATATTTAGGTATAGGAATAAAAAATGAACATTAAAGTTTATCCAAAAAAATTAAAAGGGACAGTTGAAGTTTCAGCAAGTAAGTCTGTTGCTCACCGCATGCTTATTTGCAGTGCACTTTCAGATAAAGGCGCTACAATTTCAGCAATCATGAAAGGAACAGACATAGAAGCCACTGCAAGTTGTCTTTGCGAACTTGGAACAGATATTCAAATTCTAGAAAACAAAGTCATCATAACGCCAACATATGGCAAAAAGGATGAAATTTGCAAATTTCACTGCAAAGACAGTGGGTCAACATTCAGATTTATGTTGCCACTTGCTTCAGCAGTTGGCGCGCCAACTGCTTTTTATGGAACAGACCGCTTAGCTTCTCGTCCTGTGGCAGAACTCAAAGAAGTGCTTGAAACTCATGGCATAACTTTCTCTTCTGACACCCTACCTTTTGAAATAAGTGGTAAACTTACAAGTGGAACATATGAAATCGACGCAAGTGTCAGCTCGCAATACATAACTGGATTGCTTCTTGCACTGCCACTTTTGGAGGGTGATTCTAAAATCATCTTAAAAGGTCGCGTCGTATCTTCTGATTATATAAAAATAACTCTTGACACAATGAAACTTTTCGGCGTTGAAGTCGAAAATATTCCCGACGGATTTTTGATTAAGGGTGGAAGCAAATATATCTCACCTGAAAACCCAAAATGCGAAGGCGATTGGAGCTCAGCTTGCTTTTTTGCAATTGCTGGTGGAATTGGCGGTGGAATTTCTCTTGAAAACATTTCCACATCATCACTTCAAGGGGATAAAGCTGTTTTGCAATTCATCACTGAAACCGGCGGTTCTTTTGCAAGATACATCAATCATAATGCAGTTGACTGTTTCACCTTTGGCACAAGTGCAAAATTGCGTGCTAGCGTATTTCACACCGAAGACACACCAGACATCGTTCCTATCCTTGCTGTGCTGTGCAGTTTTTGCGCAGGCACATCAGAAATCGTTGGTGTATCAAGATTGAAGATGAAAGAAAGTGACAGACTGACAGAAACTATTAAAATGCTTGAAGCATTCGGGATTACTGCATTCACAAGCGAAGATTCTTTATACGTTACTGGTGGAGAACCAAAAGGTGGAAAATATCACGTTCCTGATGACCACAGAATGGCAATGGCATCAATTATTCTTGCAACGTATTCGGTTGGAGAAAGTGAAATATATGACATTGATTGCATTTCAAAATCATATCCACACTTTTTGGAAGACTTTAATAAACTAGGAGGACAATTTGATGTTTTGGGGATTTGAAAAATTAAAAATTGATATTTATGGAGAATCACATTCTAAAGCAATTGGCGTTAAACTTTCAGGACTTCCAATTGGAAGTGAAATTTGCGATAAAACCCTTAATGAGTTTCTCGCAAGAAGAAAAGCCGGTGGCGGAATTTGGAGCACACCTAGAATTGAACCAGACGCACCTGTTTTTTTAGAAGGACTAGAAAACGGAAAAATAACTGGGGATATACATTCTGTTATATACAATCAAAATGTAAAATCACGCGATTATTCTTCAATCAATCACACACCAAGACCTTCACACGCAGATTTGGCATACTGCCTTAAAGAAAACACAACCGAATGTCCTGTTGGTGGTGGCAGATTTTCCGCAAGGCTTACTGCTCCACTTTGTATTGCCGGTGGTGTTGCAAAGCAAATTCTCGCAAAAGAAGGTATTGAAGTTTGTGGATATGTTTCTAGAATTGGAAGCGTTGTTGGAAAAAATTATAAAGATGATGAAATTTCTGTTGATGAAATAAAAAAATCGTGGTCTTCTCCCCTCCCTGCACTTTCAAACATTGACGAAATGACTTCTGAAGTTTTGAAGTTTCGTGAAAATGGCGACAGCGTGGGTGGAAGTGTTGATATCATAGTCACTGGTCTAAAACCAGGATTTGGCGATTATTTATTTTCTGGGCTAGAAGGCAAACTTTCTTATGCTGTTTTTGGAGTTCCCGCTGTGAAAGCAGTGGAATTTGGCATTGGAACTGACTTTGCCAAAACAAATGGATCAAAGGCAAATGATTCAATATATTTCAACGGTGAAAAAGTTGTCACGAAAACCAATAATTGTGGTGGTATAACTGGTGGGATTTCAAACGGAATGCCAATAACAATGCGCGTAAGTTTGAAACCAACACCATCGATTTCATGCCCACAACAAAGCGTAGACTTATCTACAAATGAAAATGTTGAAATCAAAATCAAAGGAAGACACGATTCTTGCATAGTTCCAAGAGCAGTTGCTGGAATAGAATCTGCAGTTGCCCTTGCATTGCTTGATTATATTATTTAAATAGTTTATAATAAATGAGAAAAACTTAGGAGATACATTATGGATTTAATTTCAAAAAGAGACCGCATCGATGCAATTGACGATCAAATGGTTCAACTTTATGTTGAACGCATGAATATCGCAAGAGAAATCGGCGAAGAAAAATCAAAAAATAATTTGCCAATCGAAAACACACTTCGTGAACGCGAAGTTATCACAAGAGTCACAAGCACAGCACCAGAAGATTTGAAAATTTATACAAAAATGTTTTTTGAAAATATGTTTGAAACAAGCAAAGGATATCAAACTAGATTTGTTAAAGGTAACTCACCAACTCTTGATAAAATTCAAGCAGCACTAGAACAAGGACTTATCGCTTTTCCTGAATGTGCAAATGTTGCATGTCAAGGTGTTCCTGGAGCATATTCACAAATTGCAGCTGATAAAGTTTTCAAACTTGCAAATATTTCATACTTCAAAGATTGGGGCGGTGTTTTCAATGCGATTGAAAAAAACTTCTGCCAATTTGGTGTTCTTCCAATTGAAAACAGCAACGCGGGAAGCGTTAATGGGGTTTATGACCTTATGCATAAAAATAACTTCTTTATTTCTCGTGCAGTTAAGCTTAGAATTCAACATTATCTCCTTGCAAAAAAAGGTGCTGATGTTTCTAAAATCAAAGAAATTTTCTCACATGAACAAGCTATTGCTCAATGCTCGGAATTCCTTGCAAGCATGCCTAATGTGAAAGTTACAATCGTTGATAACACTGCAACAGCAGCGAAAATGGTTGCCGAATCAAACAGCCTTGAAGTTGCATGTATTTCTTCAAGAGATTGTGCAGGAATTTATGGACTTGGAATTTTGAAAGCAAATGTTCAAGGAAACGATAACAACTTCACTCGTTTTATTATCATTTCTAAAAATCTTCAACCGTATGAAGGTGCAAATAAAATCAGTATCATGGTTAACACTCCACACGAAGCTGGTGCACTTAACAGCATTTTGAACAGATTCTCAACTTTGGGGTTGAACCTTACTAAACTTGAATCAAGACCAATTGAAAACACAACATTCGAATTTGCATTCTATTTCGATTTTGAAGCAAAAATAACAAGAAACGAAGTTCAAAATCTTATTGGAGACCTTGAAAATAGTTGCGAATTATTTGTATTCCTCGGTAGCTACGAAGAAATTTAGTACAGGAGAACATCATGAAGAAATTCTGCCTTATTGGTGAAAAATTACCACACACACTATCCCCTCTTATTCACAGCCATTTTGGTTATGAATATGGTATCGAAGAACTTCCATCTGCAGATGATATTGGCCCTTTTATGGAAAACTGCAAATATGATGGATTCAATGTGACTGTGCCCTACAAACAAGATGTTATGAAACATCTTGACTATATTGATGACCTTGCACTTGAAATTGGTGCTGTCAACACAGTTATGAAAAAAGATGGTAAATGGTGTGGATACAACTCGGATATATACGGACTTGAATATTCTCTACAAAAAAGCGGAATTTCACTTGAAGACAAAACTATTGCCATTATGGGTTCAGGTGGAACGCGCATGACAGCCCAACTTCTCGCGAAAAAGCACGGCGCAAAACGCGTTGTCATCGTGAGTAGGAATGGCGAAATCAATTATGATAACTTCTATAAAAAATATGATATTCAAATAATTTTTAACACTACTCCATCTGGAATGTTTCCACACATGGATGAGCTACCTTTTGATATTTCAAAAATCAAAACATTGGAAGGTGCTTTTGATGTAATATATAATCCGTTGAGAACAAATTTTCTTTTGCTTGCAAAAAAAGCTGGAATCGCATATGAAAATGGTCTTAGAATGTTGGTTGAGCAAGCTAGGGTTTCGCGAGATATTTGGTTTTCTGAAAATTCAAGCACTGATGATACAGAAAGAATTTTGAAACAACTTTTGAAATCGCAACAAAACATTGTTCTTGTCGGAATGCCCGCTTGTGGGAAATCAACTATTGGCAAAAACATTGCTCGTCAGCTTGATATGGAATTTTTCGATGCAGATATCGAACTTGAAAAATACGTTGGCAAAACTCCCGCTGAAATCATTTCTTCTGACGGAGAAGATGTTTTCAGAAAAATTGA
Source organism: Bacillota bacterium (assembly GCA_044426085.1). Classification (GTDB taxonomy): domain Bacteria; phylum Bacillota; class Clostridia; order Christensenellales; family CAMQZB01; genus JAWXUU01. The sequence continues at coordinate 156,502 of JAWXUU010000002.1, forward strand.
AAGTGAAGTTATCGCAAACTTAGCTTCAAAACGTGGCGTTGTTATTGCAACAGGTGGCGGAGCTGTTTTGAAAGAAGAGAACAGAACTGCTCTTATGCGCACTGGCGTTGTTTTCTATATCAATCGTGAAGTCAGCAAACTTTCAACTTACGGCAGACCAATTTCACAAAAAAACTCCCTTGCCGAGCTCTTTGAAAAGCGTAGACCACTCTACGAACAAATTGCAGACTACGAACTGATTAATAACGATGTTTTTTTTGATACTGCAGATAAGATTGTTGAAATTATAAATAAATATTGATTGATATTTTAAAAGGTAGCAAAATGCTTTGCTACCTTTTTTATTGCTTTATTCAAAGAAAACTGCAAAATAATCGTTGAAATTATAATCATCAGAAATAATTTCAAATATTCCAACACTCGCATTAACGTCGCCTGCTGTTATAACTTCAATATATTTATCGAAGATGCAAACTTGTGTTTTTGTTAAATCGTCATAAAAATATACTGCATTTTCTTTCATGTTATTATATTCTTCAGCGCTAAACTGCTCTGATTGAACTTGTTCGGACACGTATAATGTCAATAAATTTTCAAAGATTTCAAGTTCTTCATTTTGTAAGCTTATATATGTTTCTATATCTTCGCTCTCAATTGAATAACTCATTCTGCTTGTAATTAATATCATAGTTATTTTTGATATTTTAAAATTATTTGTATACGAAGGTGCCAAAGTCGCCATTGGTGCCATAGTCGGCACAACATCAGTTGTTGGCGCAGTAGTTGTTAGTGTTTCACTTGGTGTGATTGAATACTCATTTGAAATCAAAAGCGATGTAGCAACAAAAATCAGCGCAATGCAAGCAACAGAAGCGGTAACTCTTTTGAAATTTTTCATTGTGAAAATAGAAGTGCTTTGTCGTTTTTCACAAGAATTAATTATGTATTCATCGCGTATATCATTTATTCCTTGGAGAAAATCTATTGCATTCATAATTTATCCCCCTTTTCTAGATATATTTTCAACTTTTGTCTCGTTCGCATAAGCATAGACTTCACTTTTGATTGAGTGAATAAATTTGCAAGTGCAATTTCACTTATTGTATCACAGTGCCAATATCTTCTCACAAAAACATTTCTTTCATCACTTGACAATTTAGCTAGAAAATCATTGATATAACTTGCAAATTCACGATCTTTTAGGTTCATTGTGTCGCTTGACGGCAAACACTGCTCTAATTCTGTTGAAAGCTCAATCATCACTGCACTACGCTTCTTTGCATGTTGTTTTGCGTAAAGATTCAACGAAATATTCCTTGCAATCTTCGCGATAAACGCGTAAAAATAGTTTTTGGGCGATGCTGGCGGTATTGATTGCCATGTTTTTAGATACGTATCAGCTTCACATTCTTCTGCATAATGAACATCGTGCACTATATTGTGAGATAAAACATAAATCTTTTTGCCGTATTTTATTTTCGTTTCGGTTATTGCGTTTGAATTTTTTTCTAAATATAAATCCACTATCATTTCATCAGTCATAATATTCCCCTTACATTACAAAATTTACCATTTTGTATTATAAAACAGCGTCTAGTTGCACTTGGTTGCATATTTCTTTAAATTTTCTGATTTTTTTAACAATACTATATAATTGAATAAAAGTCAATACCATAAAAAAGAATCCGTCCAAATTTGGACGGAAATTTTACAATTTAGAATTTTTTATTTCTTTATTCAAGTGCCTATAAAAAATTAAACACAAGAATATTTGCACAAACGTTGAAGCTGGTGTTGCAAGGCCAATATAGAACAACGATGTATTTTCCATAAGACTGAACAAATAAGATAGTGGAATCCTTATCAAAAATGCACAACCAACTGATTCAAGCATAACAAATTTAGTTTTCCCGCAACCGTTAAAATATCCGTTGAAAGAAAACATGAACGCAACTAAAATGCAGTCGATTGAATATGATTTCAAGTATTGCAATGCCGAACCCGTTATATCTGCATCATTGTTGAATATACGAGTGAAAATTTCACCGTGGAATGCGGAAATATAAGCTGTGATTACACCAAAGACAAGGGATATTGAAATGCTCCAGCACAGTGCCTTTTTCGCCCTTTCAATCTTTTTTGCTCCGATATTTTGAGCAGTGAAAGCAGCGAGTGCTTGTGCAAAGCCCTGTGGCAAAATCATAATTAGAACAGATATTTTGCTTACAATTCCAACAGCTGCTGATGCAGTCACACCGAAGTTATTAATAATTGCAGTTATAAATAAGAATGAAAGGTTTACTAAAATACCTTGCATCGCAATTGGAAGTCCAAGACCTATAAGTCGTTTTGCAGTTGGCATCTCCAATCGAATATCCTTTGCACGAATTGTGAATGCAAGTTTACGCTTTCTAAGCATAAGGAAAGAAGCTACAACACTTCCGCCTTGTGCAATGATTGTCGCAAATGCCGCACCTGATGAACCCATATTGAATCCACCAACAAATATAAAATCTAGCACAATGTTAATAACGCATGCAATTGCAACAGTCACAAGCGGGGTCTTAGAATCTCCAATACCGCGAAACACGCTTGCAATAAGGTTATAAAATACAATAAAAACAGTACCTGCACCCGTAATCAAAAGATAATTCATCGTTTGCGTCATTGATTCTTCAGGAGTTTGCATTGCAACTGCAATATATTCGCGCAAAAGTATCAATAAAGCTGTTGTCACAATTGCAAGAACGGCAAAAAGAGCTATGCTCACGCCAATTATTTTCGATGCTCTCTCTGATTCACCAGCACCAATAAAACGCCCCAAAAGCACTGTTGTGCCCATTGCAAGCCCGATATACGCAGCAGTCACGGTTTGCATGATTTGACTTCCTATTGTCACACCGGAAACATCGGCAACACCTGAAAACCAGCTGACAATAACAAGGTCAGCAGTGCCGTATGCAGTTTGCAGTAGTATTGAAAATAGTATTGGAACAGTGAACTTCCATAAAACTGAAAGAACATTTCCGTTTGTCAAATCTAAATCGCGTTTCATTTTTCACCCATATTTCACCCATATATGTATATTTTTATTACTTCCAATCAATTATAGTTTATCAAAAATTTAATGTCAATGAATAACGACAACAAATTTGTTTTATGTGTTGACTTTTTATTTATTTTAGCGTATACTATGGAAGATTCACTTAGGCATCCAAAACCAGGGGGTGTACTGGTTTCGATTGGTAAGATAAGGTGGGTCGTGTAAGCGTGTCGAAGGCTCGTCTTCGTTAAAACGGGTTTAAATTAAACGCAAAAACAAATTTTAACTTCAACTCTACAGTTGCAGTAGCTGCCTAAGTCAGCAAAGTCGAAAGAGAGTATCGCTCTGGCTTTCTTCTCGGCTTAATTTTAAGAGTGGTACAGAAAAGTGAATTTATTGTTTGCTAGCTTTTCGGTCCTATAAAACAGCTCCTTGCATAGCGTTGCTTTATATGCAGTGCAAGGCAGTATCAAAATAAAGCTACACACGTAGAAAGCGTCCAATCGCTTGTCAAGACGAGGGTTCAATTCCCTCCATCTCCACCAACTCAGGACACGTCATAAGTGCTTATTCTTAAGTACAAGTGGCGTGTTTTTTTCTGCAAAATAGCAAAAAAGCCAAAGGCTCATAGGGTTTTTCGCGATGTGAAGTGCCCGTTTGAAAGTAACTTACAAAAAGTTACTTTTTTTATTTTCTAAAAAAACGTGGGAAAAGTGGGAAAATGGGAAAATTTAACATTTTTATACATATACATTACACGGTATTGTATACCTCCACCATTACATTAGGGCTTTTTATAGAAGTCTTTTTTTTGCGAATAAAAATGCACATCAATATTTAAAATGATGTGCATTTGTTTGTTTTATGTTTTACGATACGCAAAACATTATATTACTTTTAAGTTGTTTTATAAGATTTAGGCTACAGGCGTAGTAGGGATACCCGTTTGGTCATATTCGATAGTATAGCTACCTCCTTGACTAATATTCGCCCAATTTTCATTCCATGAGCCGTTTGCAATTAATTCTGCAACTTCTGCCTCAGAATATTCTACATATATTACCAATTCTTCATTGCAATATCTGAATACAAAAGTGCCGATATAGTTCACTGAATTTGGAATATAAATAGCTTCTAGATTTTTACAGCCGCGGAATGCCTCTTCTCCAATATATGTTACTGATTCTGGAATCACAACACTTTCTAGATTTTCACAACCATAGAATGAACAAAAACCGATATATGTTATAGTTTCTGGAAGTATAATTTCTTCAAAACTAGCGTATCTGAATACATAGCTTTCAATTTGAGTGACTGAATACTCATCACCATTGCTATCTGTTACAGTCGATGGAATTGTTAAACTTGTGGCATCACCATAATAGTCACCTATAATAGCAGTGCTTTTTCCATCCCTTGTTATTATTCTATAGTAGATACCATTATCAGCTTCTACCCATTCATCTTTAACCATGTTGGATATCGTGATTGATTTCATTGTGCTTGAAATAGTTGAATATCCTTCTAGTCCTTCAATTTCAAAATATACAGAACTTCCCTCGTTTGGATAATAGTCAAAGTTATTCATTGAATATCCACCATCACCAATTGCCGTTGTAAATTCATACGTCACGTCATCTCTTGTTCCTGATGAATATGCTGTTATTTTGACACAATCAATTTCATTATTAGATGCATCATATGCTGTGAAACCTATTATATCATTTCTGTTAAAGTCAATTGATTCTAACTCGGATAGCATCGATGTTGCATCATCTGAATCATAAGTGTATTCCGCAGCTACATATTCTAGATTTGAATTATAATATTCATATGAAACTATCACATGGTCGATTACTGATACTGTGGCTTCAGATACTGGAATAACTGTTGCTGTGAAGCCGTAGTATTCACCTCCATATGAATTTGTCATACTATCAATAGCCAAATCAGCCTTAATATCTGCGTAAAATTCATTATCATCTTCAAATTCGGCATCATAGAAATATGCTTCTCCCAAAACATATCCTTCTTCAAGTGCTGCGTATGCACGCAAATAACCTGATGATTTATCTCCATCTTCAACTTTCAAAAGGTAGAAGCCATTTTCTTCATCGTCTATTGATGTGTAGATAGCAAATGTTCCTGCGTTATATCCATCAGTTATGTTGATAGCCATTGTGTAGTCTGAATTAGCAAGAGGGTCTGTAGTACTCCAGTTTGCGTAGAAAACCAATTCATTTGAGCTTGAAATGCATTCTTCGACAAGTTCATCACTACCCCACACTACTGCATAAGCGGTATCTTGATATTCGCCATTATCACTATATTGACCAAGTGTCCAACCAAGGAAGTATCTGTCATCTGTTGCTGTTGTTGTTGCATTTTCAAGGAAGAATGTTTCTAGGTCTGTAACAATAGTTGGATTGTTGCTTAAGTCGCTATCTTTAATTCCTTCATATGTGATTGTATAGAAGTCGCCGTCGCCTGAATATAGGATTGTGTATTCATAATCTTCTTCAGAAGCTGCCCAATCTTCATCCCAATTTTCTGACACATAGTCGCTTGCCAAATCAACATAGATAACTAAGTTTTCATTACAAACTTCGAATGCTTCTGATTCAACATTAACGACTGAACCTGGAATATAAACATATTCTAGTTTTTCACAACCTGCAAATGCATGATATGATATATCTGTTACGCCATCACCAATAACAACTTTTTCCAAAGAATAGCTGTTATTGAACGCACAAGTTCCTATTGTTGTTACACTGTCTGGGAACTCTATGCTTGTTATATCTGTATAGTAGTTTTCCCCTGAATATCTATCGGTTGTATCAAAAGCAAAGCCTGCGATCGCAACAATGTTATAATCTTTATAATCTGCAATTGTGATATCTTTGTCATTTGATTTTGTTGTATCATATAGCGTTACAATATAATCAGTGCTATTGATTTGTTGCAATACAAGACCACTATCAAGCGTGGTTAGGGTTTGTGCTGCTTCAAGCGTGATATCTTCAACAACAAAAATTTCACTTCCATCGTTTCTTGTCCACCATTCATCCCAACTATCTTTGATTCCACCTTCGATATAGATGTTTGAACCTGAGTTGCACATTATTCCTATTTCACCGATATATGTGACTGTGCTCGGAATATATAGTGCCCTCAATGAATAGCCACTGCTGAATGCATATGCTTCAATAGTTGTTACACTGTTTGGAATAGTGTATGAATAATCATCAAAACCATATCTTGCCATACCGACGATTGTTGTTTTAGAAGAATCACTGAACAAAACGCCTTTTTCATATATAAATGTAGTATTTTCGGTTTCTATGCTTGTCAATGAGTTACTTCTAAAGGCACCTGTTTCAATAGATGTTACAGTAGCTGGCATTGTATATGTGCCTGCCATGCTAGCGGGAACAACAATCAATGTTGATAGCTCTTTATTATATAGAACGCCATCTACTGTTGTGAAATATTCATTTGCTTCAGCTATAGTGATAGATGTAATATTGCTTGCACTGTAGAACGCAACATCTGCAATCAAAGTTGTGTTTGCATCAATTGCAAAATCGCCTTCTGCGGATGAAGATACTGCTATTAGGTAATTCCCAATATAAAGTGCTCCATCTTCCCAATTTTCACTATTATTATAATATGCAGTACTATTGAACACATACATATCTATACTTGTCACTGGAATACCGTTGACTGATGTCAAAACTTTGCTTTCGTCGCTGAAAGAATTGTCCGCATCAACGATGCTATATCCTGTGCCATCTTCATTTGCTTGATATGTTATTCCATCAATTGTTTCATAACTGCCAGATTCGGTAGCAACGATTTGTATTGATAGAGAGAAATCATTATAATTTGCTGAATCAGCATTGTATGTTGCAGCATATGTTGCTGTTCCGCTTGTTATAGTTGTTGTTGAAGTTGACCAAGCATAGTTCGTTTCAAGCGTGAAATCAGAAAGTTTCATTCCTGCTTCATATGTTACATAAATTGTGTCATATGATATATCACTATAGTCGGCTTTTGCGACAGTAATTGGAATTGACATGTTCACAATTTCATAGTTATCGGTATCAGTTGGTGTGTAGGTAGCCTCAAAGTTGTTTGTTCCAACGTTGCCAACTGATGTGCTTGAATCATCAACAAATGCAAAACCTTCTGTTAATGCAATATCTTCCAATGTTTCACCATATGTGGCAGTTATATCCGTTGGAATAGTATATGTTGGAGTAGCTTTTGAAATTATCCATGAAAGATTTTCAACCGCTCCACTGATTTTATAGTTAGTTGAATCAGTAGCTGTTCCTGTTGCTGATGCTGTATATGAATCTGCTTCTATTGCAGTGTTACCTTCATATGATACGGTAACTCCCGTTGGAACATTTGCGAGTTCAACAGTTTTGGTTGTTCCATCATATGTGTAAGCTGATGTATAAGACCAACTTGCACCTGAAATGTCAATTGATGCTTGCTCGATTGTGAGCGTTGCTATTTTATCTCCTATTGTATTATAGTTCGCTGTGTCACCAGTGAATGATGCAGTTATATTATATTCGCCTGCGTTTACACCATTTCCAGTATAAACTACAGTAACACCTTCTGGAAGCGTGCCTATTATTGCAATTGTTTGTTCTCCTCCATCATATGTTACAGTTTTATCTGACAAGCTTATTTCAGAGATATCATAGTCTGCTTTATTAACCGTTACAATAGCTGTTGTTTCAATTGATTTATAGTTATCATTTGTTGGAGTGAAAATAGCATCAAATGCAGTTCCACTTTGGGCTACTGTTGGAATATCAGATGAACTTTTCCATGAGAAAGCACCTTCAACGCTTGCTGAACCAGTTAAAACAGAATTTCCTATCGCATCACCATATATTATTGCAGTTGCTGTTAGCTCCGCTGTGATTGTTGGCGTTGCTTGTGTAACTGTTGCATAGACTTTAGAGAAAGTTACCAATGCATTCTCATTTGTTGATGTTTGCGTAAACAAGATTTCCTTATTCAACCCAACGTTTGCATCTGCCAATGTTGCTGTAAATGTAATTTCGTTTCCTTCAGTATCATAAATATATTCGTCTGCTGACAATACTACACTTGTTTCACCATCATATTCTTTGTCGGTTGCAGTAATTCCAGAAACTACCACTGATGCTACTTCCGTTATACCTTTTGAACTAATATTTACAGCTTTATCAGTTGATATAGATGTTTCTTCTTTTGTTTCTGTATTGACATATGTTATTTCTGTATCTGTATTGTTAACAATTGTCAAGTTACTGTTTGTTTCAATTTTAGCAGAACTCTCACCTGATATTATTATTTGAGTATCATCAGGAACATTGCTCAAATCAACAGTCATACCTTCTTCAGTAGGTACAATTTCAACATCAATACTGCTTTTTTCAATTGTAATATCTGCACCACTAGCAACAGTCAAAGTTGGTATACTTTCAGCAACTGAAGCTGATGGCAATTCATATTTTGAATCTTCTTTCAACGATATATCTGTAGTATTGATTGTTGTGTTTTGTTGGAACTTACCTTCACTTACTGTTATACCAGATGAAGTTGACGTTGTTGACAGTGTTTTATTTTGAATATATGAATCACTTGCAACGCTGAGCTCTACGCTTTCTGCTGTAACCGCAATATTTTGGATCACGTGCGTTGAAGTGGCATCAATGATAAAGACTCCCCCAACAACCAATTTTGAAGTGTCGGCATCAGAAGTTGCACCCAAATTTAGCGTTCCAGATGTTGATGGCATTTTTATTGTTAAATCGCCATTGATTGTCAATGTGTATCCATCAAAAGTTATGTCTAAATCTTTTGATGAAGACGAAACTACAAGATTATTTGATATTTCAATATTTTCTGCAAGAGTGACATTTCCGCTAAGCAAAATGTAATCCACACCACCAACAAAGCTATCCTTTGCAACTGTCACTGATGACGAATACGATGAATCGTTATATGCGGTGCTTCCAGTGGCTGCATTTGCTTTTACTTTTATTGTATGTGCTTCATTATCATTAAAACTGCTATACAATGTTGCAGTTTGCGTTGTCGCTAAATCTGTTCCATCAATATTAATTGTATATGAACTAGCGTTTGAAACTGAACTCCATGATACAACACCATCCACAACTGCAAGCGTTGGTGCTGATAGTGTTGTTTTTGTTGTTGTAGTTGTAGAGCTTGATGAACTGCTACTTGAAGAGCTACCTCCACCACCACTGCTACTGTAGCTTGTTGCTTTTGTCCATTGTGCTGTGAAATATAAATCTTGCGTTATCATCTCGTATGTATCACCAGGATAGATATAGTCCCAACCTGTCCAAAAGCCATTGAATGTATATCCGCTTAAGCTGAATGTGTTTTCAGGCACTGTGAATGTTTCGCCAGCTTCCAACGTTATTGAATCAGGTGCATCACCAGTTCCATCTCCGCCCTCAAAATACACAGTGCATGTTGCAACTACTGGTGTAGCTGTAGCAACAGGAGTCTCTGTTGCCGTTGGTGTTTCAATCACTTCTGTAGATGTTTCACCACATCCTGTCAAGCACAAAAGTGCTATAGACATTATCATTGTCAGCGTGATAAAACTTTTAAAAATCTGTTTCATTACATTTCCCCTCTTGTATAAATTTTGTATGATATATACATTATATGAACTAACACATCATATGTCAAGTGTATTAATACATCATTGATATGAATTATTACTTCATATATAATATAACCATTAATACATATAAGGAGATTGTCATTGTGAAAGATATTAATAAAACATTAGGAGAGCGAATCAAGTTTGCACGTAGCAATGCTAAAATGACTAGAGAACGACTTGCTGAAACAATCAATGTTAGTCCTAGATTTCTAGCAGATGTTGAAAGTGGAAAAGTTGGAGTTTCAATACAAACATTGGCAAATATATCGAAAGCGTTGACAGTTTCCTCCGACTATCTGCTTGACTTGTCTAGTGTGTATTTTAATCATTTAGATTCAATATACTGCAAGCTTCAAAGCGTTGACAAAAAATATTATTCTTTAATAATTTCCATTTTAGATAATTTAAACGAATTAACTGACAACACATAAATCGCTGCAATTTAAAACTATTTTGTTTTAAAAATATCATAGCTTAATACATATATTATAAAAATGTGAATGATGCATGAATGCTCCCTTTTGAGCTCAAAAATCCACGAAAAAATTGAGAAGATCCGACACATCTACTCCCTTGTTCCAAAAACAATGTACTTTCGGGCACTTAACTGCAGTCAGACCAACCGTAAAGAAGTAACACAACTGTTGCAGCCTACATCAAATTTGCTACCAAACACCACAACAGCTGCGTGGTGATAAAACAGCTGATTGATACTTATGTTTTTCACCAATACACTGCGAAAGTCCAAAAATCAAAATTCATAGCAAAACAGAATACTAACTAAACTCACACGCAAAGGATTGTTTACACTCTCCTTTGCGTGTTCTCTTTTCAAAAACTGGCTATCGTGAAAGAACATAAGTTTTGCCCGCATATCTTTGTGGTCAAAGCAAGCTGCACTTATCTCTTTCATACTATCCTTTATTAATACACTAATGCTTTTCCCTCAAAATATGCGGGCAAAACCTATACACTTTCACTATAATTATTATTAAAACAACTTTGGGTAACTGTTTGGTTACTCATTTTTCATTGGAGGTAATGAATGAAACAAATATTGAATGTAATACTGCTATGTGATTGCTCATCTTCTATGTGTGGCGAACCTATCAATGCAGTGAAACAAGGCATATATGCCTTAAAAGACAAAGTTGCTTATGCTAATAAGATTAACAAGCAAGTAGAAGTTAAAATTAATCTAATCGGCTTTGCGACAAAAGCATTTTGGATTGGCGATATACGTCATTTTAATGGCTTTATCGCAGAAGGATGTACTAATCTATCCGCAGCATATCAGATACTTGATTATAAACTACACGACTTTTTTGAGCGTGATGCTGCACCACTATACCCAATCATCGTGTTGCTATCAGACGGACAGCCTACAGAAACTTTTTGGATGAAGAAAATTAATGCACTATACAAATATAAGCCGTTTAGGAAATCTACTAGGCTTGCTATCGCCTATGGCGTATCTGATGATTATACTCTTAATATCCTCAGTAGGTTCACTGGGGGAAATAACATAGTACAGGCTTTCAGTGTCAAGTCACTTTTGAACTCTATCCGTGATTCTGTAGGTAATGCAGTGGATAATCGCATTAACTTTTCCATAGGCGAAAATGCCGCCAATCATAAACTAAAAGCACGAAAATAGCTTAAAAATAAACATATATAATAATTTTGAAATATCAGATAAGTACTGTGCTTATTTGATATTTTAATTTTCGTGGAGGATTGTTAGAAAATGGCAATTAAAAAAATTTGTAATCTTAAAGACGCACTGGAGAATATTGACTATTGTGAATATCCTCCTGATATTATCATGCACGCTCTGCTACACGCATTCACAATCACAAAGTGCTATGACCAAACAGCTGAATGTGAAAAAGCAGTTATTTTCATAGCTGAAACGCAGGATGATATTATCAAGGTCGAGTCAATGTATGACTTGAAAAACAAAGAATTGGAGTGTAGTACAGTTATACATGAAGATGACAATTGCATATGGTCAGAGGAAATTTATATTTTCAATGACTGTGGCGATGGACTAGCTCTCATCAAGCGGGAGGATAAAAATGCTATACAAATTTATTGAGGGAAAAAGGTATATGACTCGAGGTATCGCAAATGAGATACCAGTCGAGGTTCAAGCCTTTATGTGGAATATAATAACCGAACAAGTAGCCGCTTGTGGAGGTGTTGATTATTTGCAAGTTTTCACTTTCAGCAGAAATGATAATCAGCTGATAGTGCATTATAAGCAAGAAATACCTGAAGTGAGTCGGAGATTTGCTATTGAATATAGGGACGAATTTTATAAGTTCCTGCAAGAAACAATTTTCGTTATTGACGAAATCAATCACAGCACCATGCTGTTTGCTCATGAATACTAGGAGGAAAGTATAATGACAGAATATACAGATAAAATCGCTACAAACATTGAAGCAAAAAACGAAAAGAAAGATAAAAAACCATCAAATAAAAAAACGGAGGTAGAAAATGAAAGAAAACGTAAAGCTCGAAAATTTAACAAAGTAAAGTCTGTGGAGCAAATGGTTTTTGCTAGAATTATCGCACAAAAATTAGGAATGAGAATTGCTGATGTAGTTCAAGTTATTGAAGAAGAGCAAAAACTTACTATGAATTACGTTAGACAAGGCTACAAGGTCGTCAAGAAAAACTACCTTACAATTGATGCTAAAAACGTCAAAGGCAAAGATTGGTTTTGCCCTCTCAATGGAGTAACATACAAACTTCCTGAGAGAATGCAAGTTTATGTGAGAGTTGGCAACGGCTTCAAAGATTATGTTTCAGGCAAGAAAACTCTACCTGAAAAAATGTGCCGTTTTGTTGACGAGCCATACATTTTACATGATTGAAGTAAAAATAAGCAACCAAACATATGTTATGGTAGCTTATTTTTTTTATGCTCTTTAACAAAACTACATAGAATTTCATCTTTATCTGCACGATTTTTAGTTGCTTCATACTGCTTTTTTTCTTCTCCTGAAGCATGCTGATTAAATATATTTTCATAATTTTCACGCTTTCTCTTTAATCTCTTCTTTTGTCTTATCCTGTAGTCCTTTATAAATTTTCGAATATCCCCCTCACCCTTAAACAATGGAACATTGCGTTTATAAGCTTGGAGATTTATTAATTTTACAAAATTTTGAGAATCAAATTTTTTAGCCTTTTTTGAATGTTGACCAAGATAGCTATCTACATCACTTATATCACTAGGCAAAAACACATCTTCAATAAACATATGTGACACTTGACGAATTCGTGACATGAGAGTTTTTTCACTATAATTTTTATAATAATCATCTGTTTCTTTCATCCAGCTAATACAATCCTTTAAAAAATAGCGTTGTCTAGTAGTGTAGCCAAAATACTCACCATCTTCTTGCAATTTATCAAACAACTCAATAGGTGAGCACTTAATATCTGCCGTCTTATAATGGTCATTTTTTTTAATAAGGTGCCAAGTTTTAACAGTACATCCATATATATACATGTATGCAATAATTATGTGATCAATCCACCATACACTATCAGGCAAAAATGTAACAAATGCCATGATATAGTCGCGATTAGTAATAATAGGACTACCGTACCCTTCCATCAAACCTCTTATAGTGTTTCTTTGCACTTTCTCATAGTTAGCTTTAGTCATATAGGAACAATTTATGCGTTCCTCCATCATCTTCCATATTGCAGATGTACGCAATTTATCAAACAGTTGATTTTCAGTTACTCCATCGGGATAAATGATGACTTCCTCGTAAGAAAATGATTCCTCCTCATAATTTGGTTCACTAAAATAATCATTAAATGCAAAATTGTAATCGTCACGTACTGGGAATTTTTTAGAATATTCATCTTCAAGGTCATCTATGTATCCGAGAATTCCCAATATGACTTTTGAAGATACAGGATACTCCATATTGTTATTATTTACAGCTTTACTTATGTTTCTTGGATTAGCCTTCACTCTATTAATAATCTTTGCTTTTTCAATTATTTTTTCTGCATCCTTTCCAAATTGTTTTTCATATATCGTTATATCTTCAGGTTTTTCAGAAAAATTTATCAATGCTTCAACGTAAGTCATAACTCCCTCCATCAGTAGTGATACCAGTACTTATTATAACACACTATGGATAATAGTGTACATTTATTACATATCAAGTACCACCAACTTTGATATTTATTTTTTTCTTGATGTCTGTTATACTGTTTCCACAAATCATGTATGTCATCGGTTATGATGCTATGCATTAAGCCAGAAATGATAAAAGGAGGTGTCAAAAATAGAACAACAACAATCGAAACAAAAGCCATACATGCACTTGAATAAAAAAATGGAGGTATTATTATGTTAATACCAAATAATGAAAAAACTTCAATGCGTTATGAAAAAAAGAATTGTTTCATTGATAACGTTTGTGGCTATTTCGAAGTCATTGAAGTGGTGAAATCACTGGAAAACAAAAATTCTGAAAACAAAATCAAAATCTATTGCAATGATACTGGCGATAAGAAAACAATCACAATCAATGCAAGCGATACAATATCTGCTCTCAACCTTGCGGCAAAGCTTACAACTTTTGGGGTACGCGTTCCTTATACGGGATGTCACGAATTGCATTTCCTAATAAACCAACAAATTGCAGATTGCCACGCTAACAATAAGTTTTCATACACACATAGTACACTTGGATGGTATCAGTATGAAAATAAGCAAGTATTCTTGCTTGATAAAATGTATGGTGCAGACATCAACACTAAATATGTTAATGAAAATTTTTGTTTTAGTCAAGGAAGCCGCGATGCGTTCATGGAGTTTCTAGATACGGAGGTTTTTCCTTATCCAAATTTGACTCTGGGATTTATTATAGGTCATGCCAGTGTTTTAACTTCTCTACTCAAAGACAGTTTTGATATGGGCACCACAATAGTCAATATTAGCGGTCAGTCATCAACTGGAAAATCAACTATTCAACGAATAATGGTAAGCCCCTTTGGCTGTCCCGATTCAGACAAAAGACAACTAATAAAAGTTGCAAACATAACAGATAAAGCCGTTGTTGCAACCTTGAATGGAAAAAACGGTGTACCTATGGTTTTTGACGACATAACTGCAAATTCGAGTTTGAAGCTTAGTGATATTGTATATGCATTATCTATGTGTGCACCAAGACAAGGATGTAATAAAGACCGAACACTTGATGATGTGAATGAAACTTGGAGTGGCTTAGTGGTTATGTCAAGCGAATATCCAATTTTACAAAATATAACAAACAGTCAGGGAGCTTGTGCACGAGTTATTACGTTAAATGATGTCCCATGGACACCTGATGCTGACAGTAGTGATAGGATAAGAGCAACATTGATTGATACATACGGTCACACTGGCAGCGAATTTGTTAAAGCAGTTATGAAAATACCAATTCTAACTCTGGAAACCAAGTTTAAAGAAAATCAAACGAAAATCTTGAACTGTATCAAGGTGCAAGACTCATTGACTCAGCGTATTTCAAAAAACTATGCTGCTATAGTTCTCACCGCACAAATCATGAAAGAGTCAGGAATATATAATATGGATTCTGTTGATTTGACAGAAATGATTAATACAATGCTAGACTGCGAATCAGAATCACAAAGCATGCGAGACATTTCAAGTTCGGTACTACAACTTATAAAAGGCTTATACAATAAGTACAATTATCAAAATGAAGGAACCTCAATGCAATTTTGCCAACGTTATGTAGAGGACAAATCTATTTTTTGTATTGAAAAAAGTTATTTCATGACCTTTTTGCGACAAAATGGCTATGAAAACTACAGTCAAATCAAAAATATTTTAATGGAAAAGAGATATATGTACACAAATTCCGATGGACGTGAATATAAAATTGGCAAAAAAAGATATGTCGCAATTCACACATCTGTCATAGAAAATTCTAGTGTAGCCACTATTGAATACATGAGGTAGCACTATGAATAACAATAAAAAGACGTATACTATCGACAGAAGTACTCTCTATGCTGCAAAAGGGAATCAGTTGAATGAAATTGTTCTTCTCAACATCCCCAAAGATACAGATTGCTATATTGAAAGCCTTATCATTGATATGCTTGAGATTGAAAAGGAGGTTGCAAATGAGGCAAGCTAAAGACTTTGAAATCAAAGAATTTATCAGACTAAAGGCAAAGAGAAAGTTGAACACATTGAGAGTTGCAATATATGCTCGCAAAAGCTCGGAAGATGTGTCTGGCATGTCAATTCCTACGCAGATAAAAAATTGCCAAGACTACGTTAATGACAACTCTGATCACTTGGAACTTAAAGGAGTATTCAGCGATGAAAATGCATCGGGTATGTTTATTGATGGCAGAGACGACTTCAAAAAAATGATTAAGCTCGTTGAAGACAAGGATATTGATGCCGTGCTTGTTTTAAGGTTTGATAGATTTAGCAGAAGCACTCACGATATGACAAACCTATGTGCTAAGTTGAAATATTACGACTGCTTACTAGTAGCGGGAGATGATATAGGAGATAACACTCCAGTAGGAGAATTTGCACGAAATGTTTTGTGGTCAACAAACCAACTCACTGCTAGAACTGCTGCAAGTTCATCAATGAAAAGTTTAATAAACACTGCAAGTCAAGGAAAATCTGCAGGTGGCATTGCCCCATATGGATATCAGTTAGTAAACCAACAATTCATGATCATGGAAAGCGAGAGATTAGCTGTAGAATTGCTCTTCACTACTATAGCTCAAGGCGGTAGTTACCTTGATGTAATAAAAGCCTACGAATCACTTGGCATAAGGACACGAAAAGGAAACGTCTTCTCATACTCAACATTAAATGCAATGTTAAAAAATGAGAAATACTATGGAACATACATCTATAATCGAGAGAATGGAAAAAAGAAGAAGAATCGAGTGCTTATTGAAAAGTTTGAAGAAGTTCATAATGAATCCACCGTGATACAGCCAATAATAACAAAAGAGCTGTTCGATAATGCAAACTCTGTAATGAAATCCAAGCAAACTTTTAAATCTGTTAATTATCCAAAGCATGCATATCTGCTTAGTGGCATAATCACTTGTATGTCTTGTGGTAAAAAAATGTGTGGCACAAGTGCAAAAAGTGGTGGAAATAAGAATTTGCTACGAACTTATGGTTGCAATAACCATCGTGCAAGACATGGCAGCACATGTAGAACTAAAAATATAAACGCTGACTATCTTGAAAATGCAGCTAAAGAGATTATCTTTCAGTCTATATCTCAATCTTTCAGTCAAGGAAATTTGAAAAAAACAGTGTTTGATATTCTTATCAAAAAGGAAGAAGCAACCAAAAAGCACCTAGAACAACTTCTGTTATCATCTCAGCAAAAAAGCGATTCACTTGTAACAATGATTATCAATACAAATGATGCTCTCCTGAAGAAAAAGTATGAAGATACACTAACTTCGATTTTGCAGCTAGAAGGCATACAAAAAAACAAGAAACTTGATGTTGACCAAAAAATTGCTAAATATACAGCAATGAAAACCGATAAACTTTCAATTGCTACCTTGTCAAAAGATACTCTTTTCTCAGACTATGACACATCAAAAAAACTGATGCGACTTTTCATAGAAGAGATACAAGTAACAAATTCTAATGTTAAATTCATATTCAAAAATTAAATCACCTCACAGGAAAAACTAAAAATATTATAAAAATTAAAAAAAGAGATAAAAGAGATAAAATATTATAAAAATTGAAAAAATGAAAATTGAAAAAAATGAAAATTGAAAAAAATGAAAATTGAAAAAAATGAAAATTGAAAAAAATGAAAATTAAAAAACATAACGAAGAAAATTATTAATAAAAATTATTTAAAATATAAGATACCTCTTCATCGCTCATGAAATGTCCATATGAGTTTTGCGATATTTCATCAAAGAGGTAAAGTGAAAAATAAAAACTGAAAATAAAAACTGAAAAATAAAAACTGAAAAATAAAAACTGAAAAATAAAAACTGAAAAATAAAAACCTGTGAAAACAAAAAATATATTATAAATATGAAAGACTCTCTCCTAATATCACTTGGAGAGAGTCTTTTATTATTCAAATGGAGGTTAGAAATGAAAACAAGAAAAGCAGTCACATACGCAAGATACAGCTCTGACAAGCAGCAAGAATCAAGTATAATAGTTCAACTGAGAGAAATTCACAAATATGCAAAAGAAAATGGATTTGAAATCATTGAAGATTATGTAGATGAAGCACAATCAGGAACTACCGCTAACAGGACAGATTTTCAGCGTATGATACGGAAATCAAGCGAGGGAGAATTTAATTTTATAATTGTACACCGAATGGATAGATGGGCACGAAATGTAGAAGATGCTATGCATTACAAAAGATTATTGAACGAATTTGGTGTTACTGTTATCAGCGTTATTGAGGACTTTGAAGACAGTCCTGAAGGTGATTTCTTTAGCTTAATATCAATGGGAATGGCAGAGCTTTATTCCAAAAGACTAGCACGTGAATGTGTCAATGGACAACTTTTGAATGCACGGATGGGAAATGCACACGGAGGTACTGTCCCACTAGGTTATAGCGTTAAAAACAAAAAGTATGTTTTGAATAAGAAAGAAGCTGAGGTAGTACGATATATTTTCGATATGGTAGCAGATGGGAAATCCTATAGTTTTATACGTAATACACTTAATAGTCAAGGATATACATACCGAGGTAAACCATTCACAATACATTTTCATGAAATGTTAAAAAACAGGAAATATATTGGAGAATATGTCTATAACAGAAGTTCAAAAAGAAAACAAGATGGCAGCAGGAACAATCATTCCGATAAAGCAGAAAGCGAAATAATACGTATTCCTGATGGCATGCCACGTATCGTAACTAACGAAGTGTTCGATAAAGTTCAAGAAATCATGAAAGAACGTGAGTATAAAAAGGGACGAATGAATCAGCGAGGAAAAAATCTACTCTCAGGGTTGCTAGTATGCAAAAACTGTGGGACAGCATATTCTGGTGGATATAGGGCTGAAAGATGCGGTCAAAACTTAGTTAATAGGTATTATTGCAACTCCAAAAAAGATGTCACAAAATGCAAGAACAAGCCCGTTGAGGTGTGCAAGCTAGATGCATATATCTATGAGCTTATCATGCAAGTGTTTTTACTTGAAGCAAATGCTGTTACCCTTATCAATATCATAAAGAAAGCTATGGATAACAATCACGATAAACGTATTAGCATGGTAAGAAAACTCAATAAAAAAATATATGATATGGAAAATAATATTACAGAAATGCAAGAAACGAAAGAACGAAGTATATCTACACGTTCAAAGCAATTGATTGGAGATGCTATTGATGGAAGCACCAAGGAACTCAGTGCACTTCAAACCGAAATTGATAAACTCTATACTGCTGATGAATATATAATCAGCTTGTACATTACAAGAATAAGAAACCACATGAGACAAAAATCAGATGTATTGAGGTATCGTGAAAAAGAAAGCATGAAAGATACACTTAGAAGTATAGTTGAAAAAATAGCTGTTTCCAACACAACTATAGAAACAACTATCAAACTGAACTTTTATGTTCCCGATTACCCAATAGGGTTATACATAACAGTGATTGAAGAACGAGATAACATTGCACTCTTGAAGTATCAAGATAAAAGACGCCTTAGCCTTGAAAATGTTGTGTTGAGATTTTAGTGTAGCACCAGACATTTTTGTGTATCACAAACACTATCAAGCAAGCGATAGGTGATTCTTTGATTAGATAGTTACATATACAAAAACTATAATAAGTACTAAATATATAAAAAATTATAGACAGGGGTACAATTTTATAACCAAATCCGATCTAGAAAATTGGGACTAAAATAGAACAAAAACGCTGTATTTACACCAAAATATCACGAAAATGTATACTGTATTACCCTACTGACATGACCCCCCTACAGCTTCCACCATCTCCACCAATAAAGACTTAGATACATGTTATCTAGGTCTTTTTTACTATTGTTAAATACTTAGGGAATTGAACACCAAGGGGGCAAAATGCGTTTAAAAAAGTTGCCAGTGGCAAGTTTTTAGCATTTTTGGCAAGCACGAATGTGCGTAGCCGCAGATTGCGAAGCAAGCTGCTTACTCCATCTCCACCAATAAAGACTTAGATACATGTTATCTAGGTCTTTTTTACTATTGTTAAATACTTAGGGAATTGAACACCAAGGGGGCAAAATTGCGACAAAAAACGCAGTTATTTCTAACTGCGTTGGAGTTATAATATTTTTTCTAGTTTTTTGCGGGATATACCAGCAATTACACTACAGATTGACAGTCGCATGATGTTGAAAGGAATCACTGCTAGTAGTTGATAGAAGATATAGAATGTATCCTCTGTCACGCTTGGATACAGTGGTTTAACAATTGCAATCAAAGTTGAAAAATCACCGCCGAAGAAGAACTTCACGTAGAATGGAATCAACAAGAATTGATTTGCCAGAACTGCCATCAGTGTTGCTGAAATACTTCCAATCACAAGTGATATAACAAGCTTATTGTTTCTTTGCAGTTTTTTGAACACAATTGTTGCGGGTATGATATATGCGATTGTGATCAACAAGTCAGCAAACTCACCCACCATAGCCGTTGAAGAAAGTGGCATTTTAAGCAAAAATCTAATGATTGTCATAAGAATTCCACCGCCAACACCAAACATATAACTTCCAAGGATTATTGGCAAATCTGAAAACTGAATATCCAAAAAACTTGGAAATAAGAAAGGAAGCGGAAACTTCACAAATACGTATAAGATATACGAAAGTGCTGTCAGAAGTGCCATTGTTGCGATACTTCTTGTGTTAAATACTGTTTTTTTCATAAAAAAAACTCCTAAAATATAAATTTTAGGGGGTTATTTTGAAATATTTTAATTGTTTGTTAAAAATTGAATTAAATTCAACTGCTAAACTTTAAAAAATTCCTACTTATTCCATCCAGACTTTTGCACAACTGCAATTCACTGTCGGTTAAGGAATTTCACCTTATCAGGGCTTGCACCCTCACGGACTATAACCGCCGGTGGAGATTCTCACTCCGCCCCTAAGTAGTTATAATTTAACACATAAATTTGCTTTTGTCAATTGTTTTTCGTGAAATCATATGCATAAATCAATATTTGACTTCTGAGCCATCCAAGACTTTGCGATGATGTTGTTTGCGCAAGCGTGACTTCAGAAAAGGCATCCAAAACTAATTCACCTGCAACAGTGGCATTTTCAACTGAACTGTCATTCTCAAGCAGAATTTCAGCGCGCACAACAGCTGTTACTGCCGATTTTTTCACTTCGTCGATAAGAATATTTGTTTGTGTTTCTGAAGTCATTTCTGGCAAGCCTACCATGATATCATAAATGCGATTTGAAACATCAATAAGAGAATTTACAAACGCACCTTCTTCGAAATCAAGCTTTGATGTGTTGATTTCAATCTTTTCTAGCGTCAAATCTAGACCTTCATCACTCAATCTGTTTTGAACCTCTCTTGCGGAATCAGCATTGTTATACACAAATGCTATCACCATATATTCATCATCATCCACCCAAATATTTCCACTTCCGCCTAGTATTTTTATATTATCCGCCTCTGATGAAGCCTGTGCAAGATTATCATATGTGCCTTGAGAAAGCACATAAAATGTCGTTTTGCCTTCAGATGAAAACACATTTCCAAAAGTTATCACGAAAAAGAAATACAAAACAAAAAAAGCCGAAAAGAAGATTGCAATGTTTTTTAAAACTGTTGCACTCTTTTTCTTGGCTTTATGATTTTTTGTTTTGTTCGATTTATCAACTACAATAATATTTTTCATTGCTCACCTACTAATTGTTATATAACAATATATTGCAAGAGAGCTATTTTATGTTAAAATTTAAAAAGAAAGTTGATCGAGAGTCATTTCAAATGTTTCGATGAACTGCTCCATGAAGTATTTCACTTCTTCAAGCTGTGAATTTTTGAGTTCTTCGCCAATAGTTTGCTTTGCAGAAGAAAACTCGTTATTACCACTTGAAATTTCTTCGATGCACTTGATGTATGCTGAAATTTTATCCGCACCTTTCATGATTTTATGTGCATCGGAATCTTTATCCACAGATAAGATATTTGCGTATGTTTCTTGCATTTCAAAAGGCAACTTTTCGATGAGTTTATCGTTTGCTTTTTGCTCTAAATCTTTATATGCTGAATTGATTTCTTTGTTATAATACTTGATTGGCGTTGGCAAATCACCAGTTATCACTTCAGAACACTCGTGGAAAAGTGCCACAACCGCAATTTGATTAGTGTCATATTTTTTGCCAAAATACGTGTTTCCAATCTCGCAAAGTGCATGCGCAATCACGGCGACTTGTTGCGAATGCTCCATGATGTTTTCTTTTCTTGTTGAACGCATAAGTGCCCATCTTTCAATGTATTTCATTCTGTTTAGGTATGCAAAAAAAGTATTCATAACTCCACCTTATTTCAAAAATTTAGATAATATTTCGTCGATTTCTTCTTCCTTAAGGTATCCTTTTTCAAGGCAAGCTTCCTTCAACGTTAAATCTTTTTGATACGCATATTTTGCAATTTCTGCAGATTTTTCATATCCGATTTTTGGCGCAAAATAAGTTACTAGCATAAGTGAATTTTTCAAGTTTTCTTTCATCTTAGCGTGATTTATTTCTATCCCACAAACACAGTTTGTTCTGAAAGAAGAAATGGCATCAGAAAGCAGATTTACAGACTGAACAAAGTTCATGATAATAACAGGCATGAAAACATTCAGTTGGAAATTCCCTTGCGAACTAGCAAAGCCAATTGTTGCATCATTGCCCATGATTTGAACTGCAACCATAGTCACCGCTTCCGATTGGGTTGGATTCACCTTGCCTGGCATGATTGAACTGCCCGGTTCATTTGCTGGAATGATAATCTCGCCAATGCCACATCTTGGACCGCTTGCTAGAAGCCTTATATCGTTTGCAATTTTCATCATATCACATGCCGTAGCTTTGATAGCACCATGTGCAAAAGTCATTTGGTTTTTTGAAGCAAGTGCCTCAAACTTATTCGCAGCAGGAACAAACTTTTCACCCGCTATTTGAGTTATATATTTGCATGCCACAGCGTCGAAACCATTCGGTGCATTTATTCCATTACCGACAGCAGTTCCGCCGATTGCAAGGCTTGCTAGCGCTTCATTTGCCGTTTTGATATAGCTTAGGTCTGTTTGTAGAGCAGATTTCCAACCGCTGATTTCTTCAGAAAAAGTCATTGGCGTTGCATCTTGAAGGTGTGTTCTTCCGATTTTTTTAACATCTAGATTTTCTTTTTCAAGTATTTCAAACTCGCAAATCAACTTTTCCATTTGTGGAATAAGTTTATTCGAAATCAAAAGTTTAACAGCAACACACATTGCTGAAGGAAAAACATCGTTGGAACTTTGACTCATATTCACATCGTCGTTTGGATGAACTGGAACTTTATTTATAAGCGTTGCATAGTTTGCAATAACTTCGTTCAAATTCATATTTGTTTGCGTGCCACTGCCCGTTTGCCAAACCGCAAGAGGAAAATGCTCATCCAATTCACCATCGATAATTTTGCTTGCGATTTCAGAAATGAGTCCCGCTTTTTCTTCCCCCATTTTACCAAATTCAAGGTTAGCAAGTGCACATGCTTTTTTCACAATTGCAATTGCATAAACCATTTCCATAGGCATTTTTTCACTGCCGATTTTGAAATTTTCAAAACTTCTTTGTGTTTGTGCACCCCAAAGTTTATCGCTTGCCACTTCTATTGTTCCAATAGAGTCTTTTTCAATTCTTTTTTCCATAATCAATCCTTATTTATCTTCTTCAAATGCACGAATAACAGCACCTGCAACAGATGGCACGATTCTTTCATCAAATGGGTTTGGTATTATGCACACAGTTGAAAGGTCTTCTTCTGCAACAATGTTTGCAATGGCATGTGAAGTGTAAACTTTCATTTTATTAGTAACTTTTTTCGCTCTTGAATCCAAAAGTCCACGGAAAATTCCTGGGAACGCAAGAAGGTTATTAATTTGGTTTGGATAGTCACTTCTTCCCGTTCCGATGATTGT
The DNA here is from genome assembly GCA_044426085.1 of Bacillota bacterium. Classification (GTDB taxonomy): domain Bacteria; phylum Bacillota; class Clostridia; order Christensenellales; family CAMQZB01; genus JAWXUU01. The sequence goes on from JAWXUU010000002.1 coordinate 180,467, forward strand.
CACACCCGCTTCCTTTGCGAGTTCATAACTTATTTCAGGTGTTGGGTTTGCCATAGCAAAAATAATATTTTCATCCGCCATAGACATAGCCATTTCTTTTGAAACAATATTCCCTGCTGAAACACCAATAAATACATCCGCACCAACCATTGCATCGGCAAGCGTGCCTGACATATTTTCTTTGTTGGCAAATTCAAGCATTTCTTCTTGAGCAGATGTAAGGACATCCATACCCTTTTGCAAAATGCCAACTCTGTCAACTAAAATCAAATTTTTAGCGCCCAAATCCACCAAATGTTTAGAGATAGCAATGCCCGCAGCGCCCGCACCATTAACAACGATTTTGACTTTTGATATATCTTTTTTCAAAACTTTAAGAGCGTTTAAAAGTCCCGCACCAACAACAATAGCTGTGCCGTGTTGGTCATCATGAAATACTGGAATATTGCAAAGCTCGTTCAATCTTTTTTCAATTTCGAAACATCTTGGTGCTGAAATATCTTCAAGATTGATTCCGCCAAAGCTGTCAGAAATTCTGTAAACAGTATCTACAATTTCATCAGTGTCTTGCGTGTTCAAACAAATAGGAATCGCATCAACACCCGCAAACTTTTTCAATAGAACACACTTGCCTTCCATGACAGGCATTCCCGCTTGTGGGCCAATATTGCCAAGCCCTAAAACAGCAGAGCCATCTGTTATAACAGCAACGCAGTTATTTTTCCAAGTGAGATCGTATATCGCATCAGGCTTGTTGACAATTTCAGTGCAAGCCCTTGCAACGCCAGGCGTGTATGCATTTGAAAGGTCATCAAATGTTTCTAGTGGTATTTTTGTTGAAACTTCAAGTTTTCCTTTCCATTCGTAGTGTTTCTTTAGTGATTCTTCTGCAATTGTCATAATATTTCCCCTTAAATTTTACTTTTATCTTTTTTATTAGCTAGTTCAACAATTTTATTAATCAAACTTCCAATTGATGATTCATCCGCTTCCACCACTTTAAATCCATATTTGAGTGCTGATTGCGCTGTTTGGTCACCGATGCAAACAGCAGTTGCAATGGAAAAGTCCAAATGTGACTGACTTAACGCAAAACTTTCCACACTGCTTTTAGTGGTGAAAGTTACAAAGTCAAATTCCGATAAATCATCAATGTGTTTTTGCGATGAATAATCAGTTTTATAAAATGGTGTATCGTCATATTTAATGTTATTTTTATTTAAAACTTCAAGAACTTCTTCAGAACCATCCTGCGGTCTAACAAGCAGAAGTTTATCGTTTTGTGCAAGCAAGCCTTTATCTATCATGCCTTCAATCATACATTTGCCAGAGAAAACTTCTGGCACAAAATCAGGATATATACCTCTTGCTTTAGCAGTTTTTTCCGTTTGGCTTCCTATGCATGCGATTTTCTTTCCGAAAAGTGATCTTGCATCTTTATGTTGCGCCATAAGACATTCAAAAAAGCTTTCCACACATTGCATGCTTGAAAATGCTATCACTGAATATTCATCTAAATCAAAGCTTTGTGGCAATGTTGTTGTTTTTTGAATGATAGGACAAAATGAAATTTCCGCGCCATTTTCCTTCAATCTAGGGATAAATCTTGATGCACTTTTTGCCCTTTGTGTTGAAAGTATCTTTATATTTTTTAATGGTTTATTTGAAAACCAATCCAAATCTTCCGACAGCGAAACAACGTCACCAACCAAAATAATCGCTGAATCATTTATGTTTTCATCTTTTGTTTTTTCGTATATTTCGCTCACTTTTGCAGTGAATTTACGCTGATTATATCTCGTTCCATTTTCAATCACTGCACAAGGTGTTTCTGCACTCAATCCATTTTGAATAAGTCCTTGCATGATTTCGTTCAATCGATTGAAATACATCAAAAGAACCAGTGTAGAATTTTGGCTGACAACTGATTTATAATCAATAGTTTGACTTTTGTTAGTGTTTGCAAGAATATTCAGAGATGACGTATGTTTGCGGTGTGCGACTGGTATTCCCGCATATGCTGGAACGGCAGAAATTTGCGTTACCCCAGGAACAACCTCAAAGGAAATATCGTTATCTTTCAGTGCTTGCAATTCTTCGCCACCCCTTGCAAACATAAAGGGATCGCCAAATTTTAATCTGACAACATTTTCATATTCATTAGCTGTTTCAATCAATACTTTATTGATTTCACTTTGAAACATAATCCCGACTTCTTTAGCATTCAGATTGATTAATTTAGCTGAATTTTTCGCCATAGATAATATGCCACTTTCTCCAAGTCTGTCATATATTATTGCATCTGCCGATTTAATCAATTTTTCAGCTTTTATTGTCAACAAATCTGCATCACCAGGACCTGTTCCAACAAGATAAACTTTACCTTTACCCATATACTCTCCCTAAAAAATTCTATATATTTAATAATACCAAATATTACTGCTACTAGTCAAGTATTATTCTATTTATAAACCGTGACAAAGCAAAAGCCCCGCAAAACGGGGCTTTTAAAAAACAATTTATTTACCGAGTAGAGCCATTGCTTTATCAGCTACATTTTCAACTGTAAAACCATATTTTTTGAATACTTCACCAGCTGGGCCAGATTCACCAAATGTTTCCATTGTGATTGTGTCGCCATCAAGACCAACATATTTATACCACGGCATCGCTCTGCCCGCTTCAACAGCAAGTCTAACGCGAACTTCACTAGGAAGAACACTAGCTTTATATTCTGCAGTTTGAGCATCAAACAATTCCATACATGGCATAGAAACAACTCTTGCTTTCAAGCCTTTTGATTCTAGAACTTCTTTAGCACCTATAATTTGTTCAACTTCACTTCCTGAAGCCATCAAAATGATATCAGGTGTGCCTTCACAATCAGAAAGAATATATCCACCGTTTAAGGCAATTTTACCACTGTTTTCATATTGTGGAAGGTTTTGACGAGTAAGTACCAAACATGTTGGATATCCTGAATTCATTGCAGACACCCAAGCTGCAGCAGTTTCTTTGCCGTCAGCTGGACGGAATACATGCATGTTTGGAATTGCACGAAGACCAGCAAGGTGCTCGATTGGTTGATGTGTTGGACCATCTTCACCAACGCCGATAGAATCGTGTGTCAGGATATATGTCACAGGAAGGTGCATAAGTGCAGACATTCTCATTGCGTTTCTCATATAATCAACAAACACAAAGAAAGTTGCACAATAAGGCATGATACCGCCGTGAACCGCCATACCGTTGCAAATAGCGCTCATTGCGTGTTCACGAATACCAAAACGCATATTTGAACCGTCGTGGTTATCATGTGCAAAATAGCTTCTTGCTGTCATGTTTGATTTATTTGAAGGTGAAAGATCCGCAGAACCACCCATCAAACTTGGAATGTATTTTTCAAGTTCAGTCAACACTTTGAAAGATGTGTTTCTTGTTGCATCAGGTTTTTCAAACTGCCAAATGCTTTCAATATCTTCAATATCTGAAAAATCACCATCTTGCCATTTTTCAAATTCTTTAGCATCTTCTGGATATTTTTCTTCATATTTATCAAAAAGTTCAAGCCAAGCTTGTTCGATTTGTTCACCTTTTTCTACTTTAGAAATTTTGAATTCTTCGATTTCTTCAGGAACGCAGAATGGTTCACATGTCCAACCTAAGCTTTCTTTTGTTTTTGCAAAATTATCTTTACCAAGTGGTGCACCATGGCAATGTTCTGTTCCAGCAAGTGGAGAACCATAACCGATAATTGTTTTGCAAATAATAAGTGATGGTTTTTCATCTTGTGCTTTTGCATTAGCAATCGCTTTTTCAACAGCATCGATATCCATACCGTCTACACTTTGAACATACCAGCCTTGTGTTTCGTGTCTTGCGCCAACATCTTCTGTGAATGATGTTGAAATATCACCTTCAATTGTGATATCATTTTTGTCGTATAACACGATAAGTTTTGAAAGTTTCAATGAACCTGCAAGTGAAGCAGCTTCATATTCGATACCTTCCATCATGCAACCGTCACCTGTAAGTGCGTATGTATAATGGTCGACAATTTTCGCATCATCTTTATTGAATTTTGCAGCAAGCCTTGCTTCTGAAATTGCCATACCAACAGCATTTGCAACACCTTGACCAAGAGGCCCTGTTGTCACTTCCACGCCAGCGATATGGTTATATTCTGGGTGACCAGCTGTTTTTGAACCAACTTGTCTGAATTTTGTCAAATCTTCTTTAGTTACGTCAAATCCCCAAATATGCAACAGTGAATAATTAAGTGAAGAACCATGTCCTGCTGAAAGCACAAATCTGTCTCTGTTGACAAATTTTGGGCTGTTTGGGCAAATGTTCATGCCATTCCAAACTGAATATGCGATTGCACTTGCGCCAAGTGGCAATCCTGGATGTCCAGAGTTTGCTTTTTCAATTTGTTCGCATGAAAGTATACGAAGCGAGTTTACTATAAGATCTCTATTCATTAAATATCTCCTTAAGTATGTTTTAATTAATCTTTAACATTATATAACAATTGCTAAATATTTGCAATTGTTATATCGTGTATTTTGAATATTTGTGTAACTGTTTTTATAATTTAAAAGCACTTTTATCAATAGACTCAAACTGAGTTAAAAATTCATTGATATCTTTTATAAATTTGACGCTACCACCAACTATGTCCGATTCAATATTGATTGGAATTATTGGATCGTGCAAGCTTAGTCGCATGAGCGCGAAACCATTTTCGTTTGCAATTCGAACGCCTTCATAATTTGGTGCAGAAATTTCATATCCAAGCGATATCATCGCAGGTTCAAATTTATCAAGGATATCTTCGCCATATGATTTGAAGTCTTCGCAAGTTATTTTCAATCTATATTCAGATGCTTCCTTAGGTTCTTTCAAGTCTTTAATCATGTCTTCAAGAGTTTCGCCACGTTTTTTTGCATCGCAAAGTGCAATCAAAAGTCTTGTCACAAGATATGCTCCGTCGTCTAGGTAATAATTTTCTTTTAGTGCAGCGTGTCCACTTGTTTCAATAGCAAGCGGAGCTGAAATTCCTTCGCTTTCAAGCTTTATTGCTTCGTTGATAACGTTTTTATATCCGCGTTTAAATCTGTGATGAACGCCACCTTTGCTCACGATAAATTCAGTCAAACCATTCGATGTGACACTGTCTGTAACAATTGTTTCACCGCCGTTTTCCATAAGCAAAATTGCTGAAATAAGCGCGATAAGTTTATTTCTGTTGATTTCTTCACCATTTGGGAAAACCGCGGCTGCCCTATCAACATCTGTATCGAAAATTATTCCAAAATCAGCTTTATTATCAACAACTGCACGAGAAATTGAAGCCATTGCAGTTTTATCTTCTGGATTTGGGATGTGGTTTGGAAACATGCCGTCTGGATTCAAAAATTGCGAGCCAGTTATATCCGCACCAAGTGGAAGCAATACTTTTTCAGCGTAAAATCCACCCGCACCATTGCCTGCATCAACGATAATTTTCATGCCTGCAAATGGCTTATCCATTTTCGTTTTTTCTTTGATAATATTTGCCAAATGAATTGCATACATATCAATATACGGCATTTTTACAGCGACACCGATTTGATTTGGGATATCGTATTCTTGCTTTGCTAAAGTTAAAATTTCAGTGATATCTTTAGATTCAAAACCGCCATTTTCATCGAAAAATTTCATGCCATTTCTGTTGTATGGCAAGTGGCTTGCTGTTATCATGATAGAAGCATCAACGTGAATTTTATCTTCTTTTGTTATCATGAACATACTTGGCGTTGAAGAAAGTCCAGTTTGAATAACTGCAATACCCATTCTTTTGAATATTTCCGTTATCCAATCTTCAATTTGCTCGCCAGAAATTCTTGAATCACGACCAATTGCTATGATTGGATTTTCCTTTTTTAGACGTTCTTTAATAAATCGTGCATATCCAACAGCAATTTTTTCAACATTTTCTTGCGTCAATGTCACTTCTTCTTTTCCCGCAACAGCGACACCTCTTATGTCACTGCCATTTTTCAATTTCATTAAATCCATAAGTTTACCCCCTTATTTATGCAAAATCGCACATGTAAAAGTGCGATTTTGTTTGATATTTTTATATTATTTTTTCTTTCTTGATTTTCTTCTGCCACTGCCCTTGCCAGGTCTTGACAAAACAACTGCAAATCCTGAAATCAGAATTGTCGAAACAATCACAACTGCTATTATCAAATAGAAGCCATATGATGTGCCCGCAAATGGCACTTCAAGATTCATCCCCCACAATCCAGAAATAACTGTTGGAACAGTTAGCGTTATTGTGAATATTGCAAGAAGTTTCATAATGATATTCAAGTTGTTTGAAATAACTGAAGCATATGCATCCATTGTTCCAGAAAGGATATCTCGATAAATCGAACACATTTCTATCGCTTGGGCATTTTCTGTTATAACATCTTCCAAAAGATCTTGATCTTCTTCGTATTTTTTGAAATCAGGGCTTCTTCTTATTTTATATAGAACTCTGTCGTTTGCTGTTAGAGAAGTCGAAAAATAAACGAGCGATTTTTCAATATCTAAAAGTTCGATAAGTTCTTTATTCTTTACGCTTCTTTCAAGTTCGCGTTGAATAGCAAGACTCATTTTATCCATTCTTTTAAGGTATTGCAAATATTTGAACTCAATTCTATTGATAATTTGCAACATGAATCTAACCTTTTTTGAAGGGTCGATATTTCTCACTCTGTTTGACAGAATATCTTTGATAATTGAAGATTCCTTTGTGGCAACAGATACAAAATATCCCTTATTAAAACAAAAACCAATCGGCGAAGTTGAAAAGACGTTGACTCCGTCTTCTTTCTCGATTATCGGCATATCCACAACCGCTAGTTTAGCTTCTTCTTCCACATCGATATGGGCTGATTCTTCAGGGTCAAGTGCAACCATAAGCATATCTTTAGGTATTTTTGTTTCGCGTGCAACTCTGTTGAGTTCTTCATTAGTTGGATAGGCAAGATGTATCCAACATCCAATTTCGATATCTTGCACAGTATCAATTTGATTGTTTTCATCTAGTTTTGAAATAGTTATCATTCTTGCGTCCTCCTTTTATTTGTTTATTTCATCATTATAGTATTTATCCTTTTATATTCTACACTATGTTAGTTGATTTGACAAGACTTTTTTGATTTTTTTTATTGCTTTACTTATATTTTACGCATTTTTTTATTCTTCTTTCGCTTTTTTGTTACGTATAAAATAAATTTTGCATTTGATTGCTTACTTCTGTGCCAAATTCCAACTCTGCAAGAGCTATTAAGTCTTCTATCGTGATATTTTCGAGATTATACTGAGTCTTCAATTTTTTCAAATAATTAATAAATTCCTCCTGTCCAACTGTAGTTGATATTTCTTCAAACAAAAGCTGACCTTTCACATATACAAGTGCATAATAATCATACGTGCTTCTATATTCCGATAGCGATTTTGTTGGCGTTGGCGGTGTTGGTTCATCAAGAACATTTAAAATTTGCAAGTATGTATCGTAGGTGTCTTGTTTTTGTGCTATCATAGCTTCGCTATCAACTCCATATTCTGGATATGTTTCGAAAAAATAACGCGTTGAAAACTCTGCAAGTCCTTCATCTATTATAGATGTTTCAATTTCGTTTGTCCCCACCATTGTTTGCCACCACTGATGTGCAGTTTCATGCACAATAACGACTTTTCTATATTCGGTTGGTGCTGACAGCGATACCATAACAAGTGCGGAATATTCCATACCTCCTTGAAAAAAGTTTGCATCAACCACTGAAAATGTATCGTATTCATATTCGCCAAAACTATCTTCAAATAAATCAAGGGTATTTGCGATAAGTGCAGTTGTTTTAGTTGGCGAGGCATCTTCTATGTAATAATAATTAATTTCTATTCCATTTTTTATTTGAGTTTGAACTGAAAAATTGTCACTGCAAACCAAGCAAAAACTTCTTATATCATCAGCTTCAAAGGATATAGTTTTACTGTCGCCATTTATTTTAATATCAACTTCAGCTCCGCTGGAGGCGACAACGTATTCATTTGACAAAGTTATTGAAACATTATAATCTGCAACATCACTATAAAATGGATCACCTAAGGAATATGGAATACATTCATAAAATTCTCCGCTGTTTTCACTTTCTTCAAACACTGCTAGAATCGGATAGAAATTTCCTAGATTTATCGTGTCTTCACCATATCCTAATCTTGAGTTGATATTTGCAAGCACAACTGTATATTCCATTGTGATAACAACACTTTCTCCCTCACAAAGTGGCGTATCAAGTGACACGATAAGAAAGTTCTCATCTGTTCCCGCAATCTCAAACTCGGCATTATTTTCCCCAATTTTCACGTTTTCAATTGTTATCATACCATATGAATCACCGTTTGGATATGCCTGAAATTTCATGTCCTTGGGCACTGCTGTATACGTTGCATCCGCACTTGTTGTGTTTTGATATAAATTGAAACAGACTTTGTCGGTGGCAACACTAGAATTGTGAACATATACCGTTTCTTGAACCGCGGTGAATGTTTTTGCTTGGGTGTCTAGTGTAATTGCGATATCATAACTGTTTGCTTGGATTTTCTCACATCCACAAAATGATATTGCACACAACACAATTATTAAAACAAACAAAATTGGCATTAATCTTTTTTTCATATAAACATCCTTTTTTCTTTTGTATATAAATACTAAAGAAAACAAAGATATATGCACATGAAAAATGCATCCCAAAGGATGCATTTCAGATTATACTTATTCAATTCAAAAAATCATTGACCATTAATAATACTTGCATTTTCTGCTGAAATTTTTTGAACTTGCTTGTGATTTCTCAAACAAGTTGGAAGCGAATTGCCATCTTTGTGATTAGCAACGCACGCACAACAATTCCCCCAATTTTTGCAAGACGTTTTCACGCATGGACAAGATTCAACATTTTGACACTTCATAATTTATACCCCTTAATATTTAATTATTCTTCCCATCTATAAACAGCTTCTTTTTCGTGATAAATTTCAAGTTCAATAACGTAATAATCATCTGGTGGATATGCATAGCACCAAATTTTTGTTAGATCATAACTGAAAGTTATCTCGCTGATTTCAACTTCAGTGTGTTTAAGAATTCTTTCAAGCTGTTCAAAGCGAATACCTTTTCTTTCTTCTTCTTTAAATGCATATATTTGACAAAAATCAAAGTCTACTTCATCAAAAAAGACACTGCCCGTTTTTGTTTGATACTGTCCGTTATCACCTGAAACAAGAAATCCTTCTTTTGTGTTTATAGTAATGTTTCCCTTATTTATACCACCACTTTTATTATCCCACTGCACGCTTGCAACTTTTGCATCGTGAAGATTGATTGGCAGAAATATTTTTGGTTGTTTATATTCTTTCATAATAGATACTCCTTTTTGTCCTTATGCTTGCTATGTATCATATCACACTTTTATCGCTTTTTCAATAGCTTTTTAAAAATATATTTGAAAATTAATCTGTAACGATTGTATGCCCTGAATCAATCATGATTTCCATTGCGCGTGGGAATCGTTCTGATTTAACAAAAACATAATCGGTGTTATATGTTGAAACAACAAAAATTGCAATTTTGCAAACAGCAAGAGCATCGGAAATTTTAGATATAATTCCCACTTGATTAAAATCAAAACACTCTGCAATTTTAAATCCATTCCAACCACTTTCTGATTGTATAACATCAGACGGAATACATTCTTCCTTACAAACAAGAGAAATTTCCTCATCTGTTTTTGAAAGGAAAACCATATCGCTTTCAAAATTAACATTTTTCACGCTTTCAAGCTTGCAGATTGCAAAGTTACCTTGTAAAATTTTAAGTTTCATAATTCACCTCATAATTTATTTTATTCTTACAATTGTCGCACCGGGATTGTGGCGCCTTGCAAGATCATAAAGTTGTCCGTATTTGCCCATAAGATAAACTACATCGTTATTAAAAACATTGAAATCTTCCCCTGGGATAACTGCTTTTATATTGCCGTTTCTCACTTGTGCATTAAGCCACTGGCGAGCTTTGTGGCGAATTGCGCCACCAACACCACTGCTTCCGTAGCCGTGGATTATATACATACATTCAGTTCCAGACTGTTTTGCCCACTTGATTTCACCTTGCAAAAGTTCCATGGCTTCCGCCACAGTCGGATAGTTTTTTTCTAGATTTAATTCTTCAAATTTTGCCATATATTCCTTATACCAGCGAAACTATTATAAACCAAATTGGTGGAATAAATAGCGCTGGGAGTATGTTCATTGTTTTAATTTTCTTGATATTCAATATTGATAGGCCTGATGCCATAATCAAAAAGCCACCAACTATCATGATTTCCGTCAGAAGGTCACCTGTCAAAAATGGTTCAAGTTGCGATGCAAAAAGATAGATACCACCTTGCCAACAAAGCAAAAACCCCGCTGAAAAGATTATGCCTATGCCATATGTTGAAGCGAGAACAAAAGATGTCACAAGATCGAGCGTTGCATTTGTGAATAGGTATGTATAGTCATCAAGAAGTGCCGCACGCATTGGTCCCAATATTGAAAACGCACCTATACAGAAAAGCATTATAGCAGTCGAGAGCCCTTCACCAAGGTTGGTTTTTGAAAACTTACCAACCAAGTTATTAAATCTTGCATCGAAATCGACAATTGAACCTAAAAGACTACCTATTGCCAAACTTGCGATAAATAAAACGGGATAAACACTTTCAGAAAGGTTGTTTGCGACAGCGTTTATTCCAAGTCCAAGCGCTGCAAGACCCATCGCATTATACAGTGCATCTTGATATTTCGGATTTATACCCTTTTTGAAAAGACTGCCAAGCATGCACCCTATTATTATCGTTGTGACATTAGCAATCGTACCTATCATTATTATTCCTTCTTTATCTTTGTTTACATTATTATAACATCACATTATGCCAATGTAAAGCAGATTTTTGCAAAAAACAAAACGTGCAAAATATAGCACGTTTCGTTTTTATAAAAATAGATTGTATAATTAAGTGCAACACCTAAAAAAGAATAGCGATTCACACCGAAATCCTTTATAATGGAAAGTGACCAAACCGACCATTGGGGGAAAACAACATGAACCGCTACGCACAT
>JAWXUU010000024.1:0-16603 GCA_044426085.1 Bacillota bacterium
AGTTTTCCCAACTATACCACCGACGTTTGAAGTGCCTGTGATGTTACCTGAGTTATTACAATATTCAATTGACATACTTGCGCTATCTTCAGCATGACCGACAATACCGCCTGCGTATGAAGCGCCTATTACAGAACCAGTGTTGTAGCAATATTCAATTGTGCTGTCTTTAGCATAACCGACAATACCGCCTGCGTATGATGAAGTGCCTATTACAAAACCAGTGTTGTAGCAATATTCAATTGTGCTGTCTTTAGCATAACCGACAATACCACCGACCTCGCCGTTTTTCGCTATTACCGTTGCTTTATTTGTACAGTTATAAATCTCTCCATCATTTTCAAGATATCCAACTATTCCACCTACATATTGATAACCACAAACAATGCCTTCAACCGTTAGGTTTTGAATTGTTGCATTTTGGATAGCATCAAATAGAGCAATTTTTTGACCAGTGTTTGAATCTGTATCATTCATATATAGTCCAGAAATTGTGTAGTCACCGCCATCGAATGTGCCTTGGAAAACATCAGTAGAAGATCCTATTTCTGTCCATTCTCGCAAGTATGATGGGGCATCTGTTGTATCTGCACTTGAGTTGCTGCCGTAAAAACTTCCGCTTGTGCTTGCTGTGCTATCGAATGTAGTATTACCATCGTCAATTTCTTCGCCTTTTATGCCTGTGCCGGCGTATGTGACTACACCACTAGCATCACTAGCATCACTAATCACAATAAGTCCTGTGTCGGAATCAAATTCGAAAGTGTAGTCTGGGTTCAAATTGATGTCATTTTTAAGCGTTATAGTTTCTCCACTAAAAGTATCATCTCCATTATTGACTAACGCTGCCAACTCCTGAAGTTCGGCAGCAGTGCTGATTTCATATGAATCTGCAGTGCCATCACCATACCAATCAGATGTTGATGTTGTCGCAAAGGCTGTTTGGGTTGGGGTGATTGCGAAAGCTAGGGTTGCTATTAGAAGCATGATTCCCAGCATCAGCAAGATTTTACTTTTTCCAATTGTTTGTTGTCTATTCATATTGTGTCCTCCAAGTTTGGTCTCTCTAGAACGGGCAAACCACCCGCAATTTTGTTTCAAAAACGCATAATACGTTTTTATCTGTGCCATTATAGCACAAAATTGTACTGCTGTCTATACTTTTTGGAAAATTTTTTTGCAACATCACATGTTTGCGGGCTTTTGGGAAAATTTTTGGATAGCGGGGCTCGTTGGGGCGTGCACACGTAGGGGTCGATGCCCACATCGACCCGTTTGCGAGTGGGGTGTTGGTTTTTTAAATAAAAAATGCGGGAAATTTGTTGTTTCTCGCATTTTTATTTTATTTGTTTATTTTGGTTTGCCCGACCACGGGTCGATGTGGGCATCGACCCCTACGGTTGGTCGCACCGCGTTTCTATGATTATTGATATAAAAATGGGTACACATCAACCGACGGTTTAATGTGTACCCCAAATTTTAAAATAGTATGCACGAGCAAAGCGAGTGCTTACCACAATTTTTAATTTTCAATTTTTAATTTTTAATTCGCGTGATGCGGATTTTATAAATTTCCGCTCGTCGCCCAAAAAAGTAATTAAAAACCTGCTACTTTATCCTCAAGTGCCCATCGATATTAAACGACTTCCATGGGGTTGTTTCACAATCCGGGTAGGAAATAAAGCGCATTGTTTGTTTTGTTACTGGGTGTTCGAATTTGAGCGAAACTGCCCAAAGCGCCATTTTGCATTTATCCACAGAGCCGTATCGCACGTCGCCAGAGATGATGTGACCCGATGAAGACATTTGAACCCTGATTTGGTGACCTCTTCCTGTGAGAAGGCGAACTTTCACAAGGCTGTGGTCGGCTTTTTCTTCCAAAACTTCATATTCAAGTTCTGCCCTTTTTGCGCCGTCGGTTGTTTCTGTTGCAACATAGACCATGTTTGTTAGGGCATTTTTCTTTAGGTAGTGCACCATTTTGCCTGTTTTTTCTTTGAAAGTTCCAGAAACAACGCAAAGGTATTCTTTTTCCATTTCGCCAGCTTGGATTGCTTTAGACAATCTTTCTGCGGCTTTTGATGTTTTTGCAAACACCATAACGCCACCCGTTGGGCGATCCAATCTGTGGACAAGTCCGACATAGACATTGCCCTTTTTTCCATATTTTGTTTTTAGGTAGTTTTCTACGATTGCTGTCATATCAACATCACCTGTGTTGTCCTTTTGCGAAAGGACGTTTTGCGGTTTTATCGCCACAAGGACATGATTATCTTCGTGAATTACGCGCAATTCTTCCATATTTACCTCCACGAGTAGCAATCCACAAAATTCCATAAAAATTCCGCGGTCGCTTCTCTTTTTTGATTAGTTTTTATTTTCAAGTTTGCTATCCTTTAAATAGTCCACTTGCGCCACACGGCAAATAGATTCCTTCTTCACTTGTTGCAAGGCAAACTTCATAAGCCTGCACACTGCCCTTGATTCCCGCAAGGGATTTTGTTAGCAGATTTGCCATGACTGTTGGTTGAAGACCTGTTGTGTAGCTGTTGAGAAGCACGAAAAGTGGGTTATCTGATAAGACTTCTCTTGTCACTTCCAAAAATTCCGCAATGCTATCTTCAAGCTTCCACATTTCTCCGTTTGGGCCTCTGCCATATGATGGTGGATCCATAATCACGGCGTCATATTTGTTGCCACGTCTTATTTCTCTTTTGATAAATTTCATGCAATCGTCCACGATATATCGAACTTTATCACCCGAAAGACCGCAAAGCTGAACATTTTCTTTTGCTCTGTCCACCATGCCTTTTGATGCGTCCACATGGCACACGCTTGCGCCTGCTGATAGGCAAGCGACTGTTGCACCGCCTGTGTAGGCAAACAAGTTCAAAACTTTGATTTCGCGGTTTGCGTTTCTGATAAGATCTTGCATGATTTCCCAGTTGACTGCTTGTTCAGGGAAAAGACCCGTGTGTTTAAAGCCCATTGGCTTTATTGAAAACGTGAGTTCTTTCCAAGAAATTTTCCATTCTTCCGGCATTTTTTTATACGTTTGCCACATTCCACCGCCCGTTTGCGAGCGAGTGTATTTGGCGTTGAGTTTTGGGTGCTTTGAAAGGTTGTCGCTTCCCCAAATGGCTTGTGGCTCGGGACGGAGAAGATACACATCACCCCATCTTTCAAGCTTTTCACCATTGCCCGTTGCGACAACTTCAAAATCTTCCCAATGCTTTGCTATTTTCATTTATTTCACCTGTTTGATTGTTATTGTTGCCATTTCTCCGTTCAAGTTCCATTCTTTTGAAACACCATCTTCAACGGTTGCGACACTTCCAAGAACGTCTTCACAGATTGAATCGCCAAGCTTAGCCATGACATGCGCCACTTTTTCGCCACCGTTCACTGTGAGATTAATTCTGTCGGTCACTTCAAAACCAGCTTCTTTTCTCATGGTTTGGATTTTTGAAACGATTTCTCTTGCCAACCCTTCTTCTTTAAGTTTTTCAGTTAGGTTAGTATCCAAAATCACTGTGAGTCCCCTATCTGTTGCAACTTCGAAACCTTCCATATTCTTTGCTGTTGCAAGGATATCTTCTTCCAAAAGTTCAACTTTTTCGCCGTTCACTTCGAAAGAATAAACTCCGCCGTCAGCAACTGTTTCCACAACCGCTCTGCCATCGGCAACAGCAAGATGTTCACGAATGCCGTTTATAAGTTTGCCATATTTTCTGCCAAGCGTTCTTAGTTGTGGTTTTAGGTCGTATGTGACAAACGCAGAATCGTCGGCTGTATATTCGTAGTCTTTAATGTTGAGTTCTTCCAAGATAACATCGATAAGTTCTTTATCGAGGTTGATTTCGCTTTCGCTTTTCACATACACTTTTGAAAGTGGTTGACGGTTTTTCATGTTGCTTGAATTTCTCGCGCCACGACCCAAAATTACGATATCCAAAACATCGTCCATGCCTTTTTCAAGTTCTACATCGATTGCTGTTTCGTCGCAGACTGGGAAAGAGCAAAGGTGTACGCTTTGCGGAGCTTCTGGATAGAAATTTTTCACCAAGTTTTGATAGATACTTTCTGCGATGTATGGTGTGAATGGTGCTGAAATTTTTGCAACTGTTGTAAGCACATGATAAAGTGTTGTGTAAGCTGAAATTTTATCATCGTCCATTTCACTGCCCCAGAATCTTGTTCTTGATCTGCGAACGTACCAGTTTGAAAGTTTATCAGTGAATTCTTGGATTTTTCTTGACGTTTCTGTGATTTCATATTTATCAAGACCTTCATCAACAAATTTCACGAGTGAGTTTAAGTTTGAAAGCACCCATTTATCCATAAGCGTGAGTTTCACGTTATCGATACTGTATTTGCTTGGGTCGTATTTATCGATGTTTGCATAAAGCACAAAGAATGCATACGTGTTCCAAAGCGTGCCCATGAATTTTCTTTGACCTTCAGAAACGTTTTCTTCTGAGAATCTTGATGGGAGCCATGGTGCTGAAGATGAATAGAAATACCATCTGACAGCATCCGCACCTTGCTTATCAAGGACTGTCCAAGGGTCGACAACGTTGCCTTTGTGTTTAGACATTTTGATGCCGTCTTTATCGTTTACGTGACCCAAGACGATACAGTTTTTGAACGGTGCTTTTTCAAATAGCAATGTTGAAATTGCAAGTAGGGTATAGAACCAGCCACGAGTTTGGTCTACTGCTTCAGAAATGAAGTCGGCTGGGAAGTTCTTTTCGAAAATTTCTTTGTTTTCAAACGGATAGTGGAACTGTGCAAAAGGCATTGATCCAGAATCAAACCAACAGTCGATAACTTCTTTCACGCGGTGCATTGTTCCGCCACATCCGCATGGGCATTTGAATGTTGGTGCGTCGATATATGGTCTGTGAAGTTCAATTTCACCTTCGATTTCGCAAAGTTCTTTGAGTTCTGCTTTGCTTCCGATAACGTGGACGTGGTTGCAAGTGTCGCATGTCCAAACTGGAAGTGGTGTGCCCCAATATCTTTCACGAGAAAGACCCCAGTCGATAACGTTTTCTAGGAAATTACCCATTCTGCCCGTTCCGATTGTTGGTGGCATCCAATTCACGCTTGCGTTTGATGCGAGAAGTTGATCTTTAACTTTTGTCATTTCAATAAACCAAGAGCTTCTTGCATAATACAAAAGTGGTGTGTCGCATCTCCAACAGTGTGGATAGCTGTGTTCGTACATCATGTCTTTAAATAAAAGTCCACGGTTTTTCAAATCTTCAATTATCATTGGGTCGGCATCTTTTGCAAACACGCCTACAAAAGGAGTGGCTTCAGCCACAAAACAGCCTGCTGTGTTGACAAGTTGAACAAAAGGAAGACCGTATTTTCTGCCCACTTTTGCATCGTCTTCACCAAACGCTGGTGCGATGTGGACGATACCTGTGCCATCGGTTAGTGTTACATACGTGTCACATGTGATGTAGTGTGCTTTTTCTTTTGTTTCTGTGAATTTATAAAGTGGCTCATATTCTAGTTTTTCAAGGTCTGTGCCGATATATTTTTCTGTGATTTCGAAAGTGCCTTCTTCAAAAAGTGAAGATACAAGCGCTTCTGCCAAAATAAAGAATTCGCCATCAACTGCGATTTTCACATAGCTTTCGTTTGGGTTCACGCAAAGTGCCACGTTTGAAGGTAGTG
Source organism: Bacillota bacterium (assembly GCA_044426085.1). Taxonomy (GTDB): domain Bacteria; phylum Bacillota; class Clostridia; order Christensenellales; family CAMQZB01; genus JAWXUU01. The sequence goes on from JAWXUU010000024.1 coordinate 5,689, forward strand.
TCCATGGTGTTGTTGTCCATGCAAGGAAAGATGTGTTTTCGATAGTTTTGCAGAGGAATTTTGCGAAAACTGATTTTTCTTTCACGTCTTTATAGCCTTGTGCAACTTCGTGTGAAGAAAGTGCTGTTCCGCAACGTGGGCAGTATGGCACGATTTTGTGGCCTTTATAAAGCAAACCTTTATCCGCGATGGTTTTGATTGCCCACCAAACTGATTCGATATAGTTGTCGTCGTATGTCACGTATGGGTTTTCCATGTCTACCCAATATCCAACGCGGTCGGACATTTTTTCCCATTCGCTTTGGTATTTCCAAACAGATTCTTTGCACTGTTTGATAAATGGTTCAATACCATAGCTTTCGATTTGGTCTTTACCATTTATGCCTAGCAATTTTTCAACTTCAAGTTCAACTGGAAGACCATGAGTATCCCAACCTGCTTTTCTATCAACGCTGAAGCCTTTCATTGTTTTATAACGTGGAATGATATCTTTCATAACGCGCGTCAAAATATGCCCGATGTGTGGCTTGCCGTTGGCTGTTGGTGGACCATCATAGAAGCTGAAAACTTTTTCTGTTCCAGAGTTTATTTCACTGCTTTGTTCAAAGATTTTATTCTCTTTCCAAAACGCAAGAATGTCCTTTTCTCTCTGTTCGAAATTTAAGCTGGTGTCGACCTTATTATACATATATAATCTCCTTTTTTTCCAATCCTTTTATCTTCGAAATGGAAAAATTTATTTGCTTTTTCGTATTATTGCCCAATTGTGCAATATACATCTTATTTTATTATATAGCACGGCAAAATGTCAAGTTATTTGGTGATATATGGTACATTTGTTTGGCTGTGAACAAAAAAAATTCACGGGCGGTGTGATTTTGCTTTGAAAATAGGATTTTTGTTGATATAATAAGGGGCGACGGTGATAGTGATTTTAAATTAAAATCACTATCACCATTAAAAACAGGCTTCGCTCTGCGAGCTCGATGAAAATTAAAAATTGAAAATTGAAAATTAAAAATTGTGGTAATGCACTCGCTTTGCTCGTGCTTTCTATTTTTTAGACTTTCCTTTCAGGCGTACGCTACGCTAGCGACATTTTTCACTTTTTACTTTTCACAAAACTAATATTGAAACAAAAATAAAACTAATAAACGAGGTATTAAACATGAAACTAGGGGTTGTTGGACTTCCAAATGTGGGAAAAAGCACACTTTTTAATGCTATAACTAAGGCGGGGGCAGAATCTGCGAACTATCCGTTTTGCACAATCGAACCGAACGTGGGCACTGTTGTTGTTCGCGATGAGCGTCTTGACAATTTGAGAGAGCTTTACAACAGCAAAAGACTCGTTCCAACTGCTATTGAATTCGTTGATATCGCGGGACTTGTTAAGGGTGCTTCAAAAGGTGAAGGGCTCGGAAATAAATTCCTTTCGCACATTCGCGAAGTTGATGCTATTGTGCACGTTGTTAGAGCCTTTGAAGATGAAAATATCACCCATGTGGACGGCAAAATCAATCCGCTTTCTGATATGGAAACAATCAATATGGAACTTGCGTTTGCCGATATGGAAACTGTTTCTAAAAGATACGATAAAGCACTTGGCATGAGAAAAGGTGGCGACAAAAAATACCAAATTGAAGCTGACCTTTTGAAGAGTATTCTCGACACGCTTGAAGAAGGGAAATACGTTCGCAATATGGATTTCACACCTGAAGAAGCTGATTATGTGAAACACTTGTTCTTGCTTACTTCAAAGCCTGTTATATACTGCGCAAACATCGCAGAAGACGACGTTGCAACGCCAGAAGAAGATTTGCCACTTGTTTGCGCAATCAAGGAAGAAGCCAAAAAGGAACACGCGGAAGTTATTGTTATATCTGCGAAAATTGAAGAGGAAATCGGCAATCTTGACGACGAAGATAAAGCTATGTTTTTGGAGGATTTGGGGCTTAGCGAAAGCGGACTTGACAAACTTGTTGCGTCTTGTTATTCACTTTTGGGACTTATTTCTTACCTTACTGCAGGCGAACAAGAAGTTAGAGCTTGGACAATAACTAAAGGCACAAAAGCACCAGGCGCGGCAGGCAAAATCCACACCGACTTCGAACGCGGTTTTATCAAAGCGGAAGTTGTGGCATACGATGCACTTATGGAACTTGGCGGATACGTGAAAGCAAGAGAAAAAGGCAAAGTGAGAATCGAAGGAAAAGAATACATCGTTCAAGACGGCGACGTGATTTTGTTTAGATTTAACGTTTAAAAATATTTTTTAATTTATATACGATAGTTATGGTGAGATAAAACAAATGTTTTATCTCACCATTTTTTTAATTATAATACAGCGGTGACACCAGCGCAGCATGCACCCAAAAATTTTCTCTGACTTTGGGTGCATTTCAATTATCTAACAACTGATTTCTCGCTGTTTATTTTGTATATCTTGACAAATATGCACGCACTTTATCATTTAGCGTCATTTTATCCACGAACTCATGAACTCCATAATATTTCACTTCAAATTCAATTCCTAAATCAAAAAATGCCATTTTTATTGGCTCAATAGCTTTATAGAACCATCCGAACCCTTCATGCTCTTGCATTAGTTTGCCACAACACTTTTCTTCTACCGATTTTGGCAACTCTGCAGAAAACGGTACTTCCCAAACACAATTTATCAAAGTCAATTTTTTAGGACTTATTTTCCCACTTGCACATGCGTTATACAGCGCCAAGGAATGTTTGAACATTTGCATAGCATCATACCGCATATTTTCGCCAAATCTGCCCGATAAATTTTCAATGACTTTAAGAAAAATCTCCGCAGTGCCTTTCTTTTGATAGCTTTCCTTTTCAAGATACGCAGGCTTGATTTCAATCTTTTTAGACGCAAACCATTCTGTCATTTTCATCTCGCAAGCAATGATATTCCCGCCGTCTTCCGACTCCAAAAACGCATCTAAATTTGCAGGCTTGCCCGCGATTTTTTCATTCAATGTGTAAAACTGCTTTTCATATGAAACGCCATATTCAACGCCTTCAAAAATCGCATTTTCGTTTCGGAATATATTATACGTCATTGCAGAAGAGGAATAAATGGTCTTCATACTGCCATTAAGTTCATTCCCACTGCCTTTTTTGTATTCTGCTTCGGCTTTTTCGCCCATTGGCTCATAAATATTATCTTGCAAGTTTTCAAAACGAAATTGTCGATTGGAATGCTCGATTCCACTTTCAGAAACTTCATAACTTTCATTTGGTTTGTTCAATCTATTTTTTAAGATATTAAATATTGTAAAATTCATACTATTTTTATTTGTCTTTCCATCTTTTTTTAACATATTTTTTACACCCTTCAATCTTTTTTACCTTTATATTATCAAAATTCCAAACAGCCATCGCAACGATAATGCTCGTCATATTCGATACTGTAATCTTTGATATCAAATATTTTAACGATTTCTTGAATTTCGCCGTTGGTAACACATTCATCAACAAAAATTATATGTTTTGCGTTCACCCAATCATAAAGCACTCTGCCCCGTGGATATGTTGCGAAATCAATGTTATCTTTTACGCCAAAAATTTCATTCCAAACAATATCATGACCAAAGTCGCTATCTATTTTGCCAGTCTTTTTATCTGAATATGATAGGTCACTTGACTTTAGCTTCACGATTTGATGTCGCTGAAAAATACCATCAGGCAATGCCCAAAAAATTCCAACTTTCACTTCTTTTATATATAACTTTGCAAAAAGTTCACATGATAAAATCGCATAATCTTTCCCATTAGAATACATCCTTTCCCCTGTTGCGATATCCACACAATTTATTTCCCCCTTATAATTTTCAATTGCGAACTTCTCACAAAGTGTTGCTAGTTTATAATTTGCCACATCTTTAACGTTTCTTTTTGCAATATCCAGAGTGTCTATCACTTCATTTTTGAAAGCTTCCAGCCCACACTTTTCTGCTTCCGCATTCAAAAATTTGAGGTCAAATCTGTTTATGTTGTGCCCAACCAATATTGAATTTCCACAAAATGCTTTGAAGTCGCTTATCGCTTCAACAATGTTCGGTGCATTTTCAAGCTGATCATTTGTTACTTCTGTTATCTCCGTTATTAAACTAGAAATCTCTTTTTTAGGCTTCACGAAAGTTTTGAAAATACCATGCATTTTTCCGTTGAGTAATTCCACTGCTGATATCATTATTATTTCATCACTTTCAATATCAATTCCAGATGTTTCAATTTCAATGCAAATATACCGTTGATTTTTTAATGCTAGGTTATCAATTTTCGCACCAGTATAAATGTTATATGCTGGAAATATTTTTTTATATCGCGCATTATCTTCCTGCAAAATATACAGCACCAACTCCTTACCGCAACAACAATCTGCAGAAACAATCTGCGGTATGATCGTTTCGTTTGGAACAATTTTAGTTATATGTTTTCTTACACAATCCCCAATTTCAAAGACGTTATCTAGGTTATCTTCGTTATAAAATTGCATAAGGACAAAACATTCTTTATCTTTATCTTTATATTCTGATTTAAGAACAACATCCTTTATTTTGCTGTCAAATTCCTCGGTTGTACCACCTTGAATAATGTGAGCCGTCCCTTTTTTATTCTTTAAAAAGTCTAAAAGGTAAAGCGTATCAAAGCAAAACAAAGGACAATCGAAGAAAATACTTTCAAATGCTAGTATCAATTTTGAGAAATCCGACAGCGATTTTTGAGTTTGAAAATCACCTTGATACTTTGCAAAATTTTCTAAATGCAAAATTTCGCAGTTATTTTCCCCCTCACTTTGTGCGATAAATCCATACAGCAACTCGACTTTATCATTCATGTGCTGGGCAAATTTTTCAATTATAGCTTTGTCGCAAGAGTTATCGACATCACCGCATATCGTTATTATAGTCATGTAACTTTCTCTGATTGTTCTTTCAATATTCTCTATATTTTTTCCAAAATCACTTTCATTTTCGCTTTTAATCAAGATTTCTTTAACATTATAATAGCAATTTTCACCACTTATTGTCGATAGCTCATTTTTGACACGCTCGCCGAATTCTCCAACATATACGACTGTCACAGTTATGTCTTGGCATTTAAAATTGCTGTTTGTTTCATTGATTTTGTTTCCCATTTTTGTCTCCTTTTTTGATTGAATATGGAATATTCGTATTGTACGAAGTATTGTTTTGCAAGGATTTCTCCTTGCAAAATTATATGTTTAAACTATTTCTTTTATTTCAAAACCATTTTGCGACACAACCACCTCAAGTGGTGTTATCCCCCAAATTTTCATGAGGCTTATCACATTTTTATTTTTTTCCTTATCGCAAAGTTCTTTGTGCGCCTGGCTGTGCTTGTCAAACATCACTGCCATTTTCACGTTTTCAGCTGTGGTTTGATATTTTTTATAAAATTGATTGTTTAGTTTGTCGAAATATGTTTTGATTTCCAAAACACAACGAAGAAGCGTTTCTTTGCTGTGGCTTCCATTCTCAATTTCATCAAAGTTGCTTTCATCATACTTGCTAAATATTGGCATTTTTTTATATTCCACAACAAATAGCGTGCCGTTTCTTTCAATCAATAAGTCAATTTTATCGCCACGACCTTTTGATGTTGGAACTTGATAGTCCACAAAATTATATTCGCCTATTTTTTGCAGTTTTTGAAAGCAATGCACTGCTTTATCCTCAATTTTTTGTTTCGACTTACCATCTTTACCAGTGCTCTTTTTGTAGATATATTTAAGCAAATAGGAAATTTCTGTTGAAACTATACCCTTATCATATTTCCTGCCACCTGAAGAATAGGTTGCATTTTCGTCTGTTTTTGCAAGCTTAAAATCGGAATTTTCTGCGATTTTTTGCAAAACAAATTCTGCTATAAGCTCTGTTATAAGCACTCCGTCTGTCGAGTAATTACTTTTCTCTGTTTTAACGTGATTTGCAACTATGCTCTCTTTATATAGCTTGCTATAATTAAAAGAATTTAATTGTTCTATCATTTCTCCACTTGTTCGATTTCGATTCATTTCACACCGCTTTTTCGTTCAATCAACACATTGCCACCCATTTATCAAGCACTTTTGTTATTTCTGTCTTTTAACAAAATAACTTGCATTTTTGATTCCCGTTTTATCATGACCGACCCATTTTCGCACAGCAGAACCACTGCCATATTCGCTAGCATACTTGCCGTATTGATATAGATATCCAAAACAAGCGCCAATGCCTTGTTTTTCGCTTTTTGTCATTTCTTCGCAAAAAATATCACTGCGATATTTCACATATGCCTCAACTGGCGGAATCTGCAAAACATCGTTGCAAAACTTGATGTTGCGTTGCAGTTCTTTGTTTGAGAGATCGGAAATAAAGGCTTCAAAATATTTTGACCCCTCCACAAAACTTCTGCTACCCTTGTAGGTTCTTACAAAATCTTCAATATTAAATACCATTTTCGCACCTCGCTATATATATAAATACCACACTTTTTCCTATTTGTCAATAGTTTTTACAATATTTGTATACATACATTAAATTTTTTATTTTAAATTCCACATTCTACCGCATTTAGGCAGTGTCGCTTTTGATGTTGTCAATAACAAAAATTCTGTTATTTTTTATTAGCAATTCAGATATAGTGTTGAAATTTGCAAAAAATACAAAAACAACATCCGTAAAGAAGCGGACGTTGTTTTATAGAGATTATATAATGATGAGAATTATAACTAGCTTGCTAATTATGTTTTAGGCTGATTTATTATCAAATTTCGATAATTTCCATGCCGAGAAGTTTTGCGTATGCTTTCATTTCACTTGCTACGTCTGCCCAAACAACTGAATAGTGGTGTGGAACTTCGTTATCTGTGATTTTGTAGATTGCTTCGCGAACTGGAGTTTTGATTTTCACGTTCACCATAGAGCCTGGTGTGTACATATCTGTTTTAACCGCTTCACCGCTTGCGATAAAGAGTTTATATACTCCGCCGATATTGCAAAATCTTGCGAATGTGACAGCACCTTCTTTTAGCGTTGCACGGAGTGCTGTGCCTTGACCTGCGAGTGGGTGATCGCCCATAACTGGTTTGCATGATGGACAAACGAGTGATGGTGCGGCATTTCCGCAGTGCCAGAATGTGAATGTGTTTGCTTCTTCGTTGATATTGATCATGTCTGTCACGAAACTTGGTTGGTTTGTGATGATGTTTTCAACCATATATGCAAGCCCTGCATCCACGTCGCCTTCACACATGATGTGTTTGCCTTCGTCGGCTAGTCTGCCGATAACTGCACAAGGTGTTGTTTTGAGTGCGCCCATTTCTGGCCAGCATTTTAGCGTTGCATAATCATAGCCAGTTTCTTCGAACACTTCGCGAACTGCCATGATAAGTCTTGCATGGTTTTCGATGTAGCCTTCTGGAAGGTTTTTATCAATTTCTGTTGTGATTGTTGCAATTTCCGCTGCGATTTCTGCGTCAGAATATTTTTCCATTTTGTCGAAAATGATTTTCAAATCAGTTTCTTCCATTCTCACGCCGAAAACTCTTCTTATAAGACCTTCGTCAAATGCACAGTTATAGAAAGCTGTTGGACGATAGCCAAGAAGTCCAAGGAAAGTTCTTTTCATGTTTTTTGCGATATTGTAAGACATGAAGATATCTGTTAGTTCTTTTTCTACCCTTGCATCTGTTTCGTCGCCGAACACGAAATAGCAAACACCGCCAAGACGTTTGATTGATGCTGAGTTCATTGTTGCTGAAACAAGTGCGTTTGAAAGAAGTCTTCCGCCGCCTAGTTCTGGTTCTTGAAGTGCCCACAAGATTATTGGTGTGTGGTTCATTTCTTCAGAGAGTATTGTTCCAAAATCGTCGCCAGAGAATGAGCCATAAAGATACACGATAACATCCACATCGTTTGCTTTGAATGTTTCCACTGCTTTATAAAGATCGTCATTGTTATCGATATAGTTATCAAATCCCACGATGTTATATTGTGGGTATGTAGTTTTCAAATATTCTTCATATTTTGCACGTCGTGCAATAGAAGTTTCTCTTGGCCATCTGCCAGAGACTGTTGTTATAAATCCAACGTTTAGTTGTGTTTTCATTTATTTACCCTCATTAATTTTTTTTACTGTTTCAAACATTTTTGCTACGTTTTCTGCAGGTGCTTTTGCAACGATATTATGGATAGAACTGAAAACAAATCCGCCACCAGGTGCAAAAATTTCGCATCTTTTGGCAACTTCTGCTTCAACTTCTTCTTTGCTGCCAAATGGCAATGTTTTTTGAGTGTCTATTCCCCCGCCCCAGAAAACAAGTTTATCACCATATTTTTCTTTCAACATTTTTGGATCCATTCCAGCAGCACTGCATTGAACTGGGTTCAAAATATCAGTTCCGCTTTCAATCATGTCGTCAAGCAAGTTCACAATTGAACCGCATGAGTGATAGAATGTTTTCCAAGATGTGTTTTGGTGAACCCAATCGTTCACTTTTTTGAAATATGGTTTGTAAAACTCGCGATACATATCTGGCGAGATAAGTTCTCCGTTTTGACTTCCAAAATCCGTGCCACCCATGACGGCAACCTGAATTCTATCGCCCACAGCTTGTTTATAGATTTCCAAATTCTTGATTGCAACTTCCGCTTGATAAGAAAACAACTCGTGAATATATTCAGGATAGAGATAGTGTGCCATCATGAAATCTTCGTATCTTCTTATACCTTTTGGCGAAAGAAGTCCAACACCAGGAAGGGATGCTGCGTCGCCAATACCCATACCTCCAAAAATTCCAACGATACCAAGCTGGGTATTATTATATAGGTCGATTGAATCTTCTTCAATCCTTCGCGCAACATAATCTGAATACACTGCGTATTGATCTTTCCAATGGCTGAGCGCATCCAAATCATCTTCGTCCATTTCGCCTACTCTGTCGATTCCGTCAAAGAAATCACCTGTTGCTGGCATCATGGCACTTGGCGAGTAGTTTCTGTTTCCTTGCGGATAAACTAGAATTTCACCTTTTTCGTTTTTATCATATTCAAAACCGCCCGCCATCAAAACGTTTGTTCCGTCAGGCATTTGCCACGGCTTGAAATCTTTGTTTTCTATTCCAAAATTATTCATTGGTCTCCAAAGACCAATACAATCTCCGCCAACAATATTGCGGATATCTTCTTCCACCACTCCAAGCATTTGCATACATTCTTGAACTTTGACTGGCTTTTTATCTAAACCGTAAAACTCGCGAAGTTTTGACAGTGTAGAGCAAGCAATCCCCGTTTGGGGACTGCCTCCCATATCCACAACTATTTTATCGGGCTGTCTGTGATTGATTGTTTCAATAAGTCTTTCCCTGCTAGTCATGATTTCTCTCTCCCCTTAAAAAGCTTAGGCTTTACCTGCTGAGTTTGAAAGTTCGATGATTTTTTTCACGTCTTCTTTAAGTGCGTCAGACGCTTCTTTCATTGCAACGAAACTTCTGCCGTTCTTTTCTTTGGCAATCGCATCAGCAAGGTGCTCCATATATTGGAAACGGATTTGTGTTCCAAAGTTGATTTTTGAAACGCCCATTTCAAGAGATTTTTTGATGATATCGTGGTTCATGCCTGTGCAGCCGTGAAGAACTAGCGGAATATCTGAAAATTTTGCAACTTCTTCCAAAATTTCTAGATGAATTGTTGGTTCTTCAGTGTAGTAGCCGTGCGCGTTACCAATACCAATTGCTAGAGCATCTGGTTGGCAAAGGTCTAGGAATTTTTTCACGTCTTCAACTTTCACGGTGTTTGTTGCTGTCACGCCACTTTTGATTTCGTCAAGGCGGAGAAGTTCGCCGATTTCTGCTTCTACTGTTGCATCTTGTGCATGAGCAAGTGCGATGACTTCGTTTGTGATTTTTGCGTTTTCTTCGATTGGAAGAAGTGAGCCGTCGTACATCACTGATGTGAATTTATGTCCAAGACATTCTTCGCAAATTGCAGCACTGTCGCCGTGGTCGAGGTGGATTGCAACGGGAACAGATACGTGATCTGCCCACCATTTGCCCACTTCATAGAAATAATCGTGTCCTGCATATGCTCCTGTTGCAACATAGTGTGCAAGAATCATTGGACTTTTTGTTTCTTCAGCTGCAAGGCAACATGCACGAATGATATCGTAGTTGCCACCTTGAGTGTTTATCGCTGGAACTGCATAGTCGCTTTTGCGTGCTTTTTCCAACATATCTTTCATATTTACTAACATATTTACTCCTTTTTAGCCCTTCACTGCACCTTGTGTTAATCCGCTTACCATATATTTTTGGAAGAAGAAGAATATAAACACCATAGGGAGCGTTGAAACAACTGAAATACTATTTACAAGTGACCAGTCTGATACGTCGCCGAGGTATCTATATGAAATACCTTGTGACAATGTCCACATATCATTTGATTGGATAAGCGTTACTGCGTGGAGATAATCGTCCCATGTCATAAGGAATGAATATAGTCCAACTGCAAGAAGTCCTGGAAGCACTAGCGGTGCAACCACTTGGAAAAGCGTTCTCACCCTGCCCGCACCATCGATATATGCCGCTTCCTCAAGTGCTTTTGGCACGTTATCAAAGAATGAAGCCATCAGCGTTATAGAAAACGGAATTTGCGTTGCTGTCACTGCAAGAATAAGACCCGCGTGAGTGTTCAAAAGACCGAATGTGTTCATCAATCCATAAAGTGAGATAAGACGAGATACAACCGGGAACATTTGTGAGAATATCAAAGTTGCAATAACCCATTTGTTCCATTTAATCTTTATTCTTGAAAGTGCGTATCCAGCAAAGATTGCAATAAAGCAAACCAAGATTGAAGCACATCCAGCAACGATGAAGTTGTTTTTA
>JAWXUU010000003.1:0-176642 GCA_044426085.1 Bacillota bacterium
TTTTTCGTCGTTTTCCGCATCGAATTCTTGCAAAAATTCCACCGTCTCCTCTTTCAACTTCTCCGCAAGCTTCAAAGCATACGACTCATCCCCAAGCACTTCCACCACGCAAGTTTTGCCCGCACGCTCAATTATTTCAGGAATATTATCCCTTATCAATTTGTCATATTTCATTGTTTTCATTTTCTTATCCTCAAAAGCTTTTTAAAACTAAATTGCAAACACCAAGTGTCATTTTGTTTCTTTATCGATTCTGGACCAAACCAAATCGAGTTCACAAAAAGCTGATTTCGTTTTGCTTCGGTATTCTTCACCTTTCAATGCAGCTGATTTTGCTTGTTTGAAATTTTCAATATCGCAATATGCAGCGGCAAGAGAGGTATACAGTGCTTGCGAACCGCAATCTAGTACAGATAGGTATTGATCAGCAAACTCGATCGCCATTTGCGGTTTGCCCAGTTCACGATAGATACTCATGACTATTGGCAACACCATTTTGACCACGCCTTTACTTCTGCTGTTTTCTTCAAATATTACCTCAGCAACTTTGATTGCCGTGCCAAATTGTTTTGCTTTTTTAAGTTTTTTGAGCAAGTCAAGCTGACTTTGAACAGTCATATCTTTATAGTTTATATTTTTGAAATATGCGTTTGCAACTTTAGCTGTATTCTCTCCACTCAATATAATAAATGAGCTATCTAAAAATTCATTATTATGATAATAATAAATTTCGCCATTATATTCGAATTTTTCATACGCCACACCACCGAGCGATTCTTTGCAAACAGCATGCTCTTCTGGCGGAGGTTCAATCGCTTTAATATCGACTTCTTCGACATTATCTTCCATTGCATACTCCATATTCTTTTCGGTTGTTGCAACAAAAAATGAATCTCCGCGTTTACCCAAATATTTTTCTATGCAATGATCAAAAAGTTCAATCAACTCTTCTTCATAATCAATCACATATTGCCTTTTTGATTTATATTTGCGTTTATAACATTCATATAGTTCTGTCGGCGATTTTATACTTCGGTGAGACTGACACCATGCCATAGCGCTGTGATAAAGATTTAGCCCATCATCAGCAAGAACCTGAAAAAACATTTCCAAACATTCATTGCTAAGCCCACGCAAATATTCGTGACTGCTAAGTCTGTCCGCTTGTTGATTATCCACTTCAACTCCAGCGATTTCTCTGCTGTCCACTACACAGTCGCAACTCAGATTATCTTCAACGCCTAAGCACATCAATTTTTCCTTTATTTGCGTAAAATCACCCTTAAGCTGCTCTTGAGATTCCTCATCCAATGTTTTCCATATTTTCAATAACAATTCAACTTCTATTGTCATCTGGTTGTGCCCTTATCGTCTAATTTACATTATAGTCATTAATAAACTGAATAATATTTTTGATTTTTAGACCTTGGTTTGTCTGGTAGCGTCTCCTTTATTCTCCCTACAGCCATTAATGGCCAAATGTATCTTGTCATAAAATACGGAACACTACTTACATTGAAATGATTAGCTATTTCTTCCCTACTTCGTGGCACTTTGCAAAATGCTATAATATCTTCTATTAAACTATTGTTGTTTGCCTTTTTATTAAATAGCGTAACTTTGAAATTTCCACGTATGTTTTCAAATAACGGTGATTCAAGTTCATATCTTTTCATCTCCGCTCTTATTGTTGGTATGCCTGAATATCTATTTTCTGAACTAATCATAGCTTCAAGCGCTGATGCCATGAATGGATTTCTTACTTCAACCGATATTTTACCTAGCTGATCCACTGATGTTCTTCCATATAATCCTCCCGGATTTGTCACTTCAATTCTATTGGAAAACATCAATATTTGTATTGGACAATTTTCTGTATGAATACTGTAGTCTCTATGCACAAGTGCATTCAAAATAACTTCCCTTATTGCAAGCAACGGATATTCTGGTGCATCAATTCTATTTGTGCTAGCATCGAAAGCTATTCCTCTTTTCATGTTTCTTTTTACAAAATCGAGTGCGCCTTCCAACATTTCTGGAATTGTCCCCTCAATACGCTTATCATCAAGAAACCTCTCTCCATCTGCATTCATTTCACCAATTAGCTCACCCGGAACAACTGATGCTATAATACTTAATTGCGGGAAGCGCAATTGAGGATATTTACCAAACAACATAAATCCACTGACTGTTGGCATTGGCGCAAGAATATTTTGTAATTTTAAAACTTCATCAAGTCCCAATTTATATAGTTGCGGCTTCACATCTTTCAATTTGTGATAGTAGTCATCTATTTTATCACTGGCCAATTCACTAGCAGTCGCATTTTCAACCACGCGTATTTCATCTTGAATTTTTCGTTTGAATGCCTCAAATGTATATATTTCAAAATCACTCATTGGGTTATCAGCTTCACCAACCCTAATATACGAACCTAAAAACTTGCCTTTCCCCATATAATAACACGGCTTTTCATATATATCGCATTCCCCTATTTCTATGCTGACTATATCTTTACCGTCGATAGTTACATAGCTGAAAACAGGCCTAACTTTAGGCTGCATTTGGCCACATTGCTCAGCAACTTTCTTTTGCAATAATTGAACATCACAAACCCCTACAATGTCGTAATCGTTAACTTCATCAATACCAAACACTATTATTCCGCCACCATTTTGATTACTAAAACTAGACAAAGTATCATATAATCTTTTTGGCACGCCATCCTTTGCTTTTTTTAATTCTATATTCTGCGACTCATATTTTCTTTGTACTATATCATCTACAAGATCTCTCAAATTATCAGATGTCATATTCCACCTCGTTTTTATTTAATAATAACACAGTTTTTTGTAAAATTCAATAGATTTGACTAATTTATTTTAGATTTGACTAATTTATTTTAGATTTAACTAATTATAAATGAATTTTAATATTTTATTTTAGATTTAACTAATCAAACATTTATTTGACTAAACAAATATATTATGCATCTAGATACCACTTTATTTCACTATTCTATTTGACAACTCTCCCAACTTATGGTACAACAGGACACAATATTTGGAGGTTCAATATGTATATACCTAAGTTTCGGACTGCAGAAGATGTGGTTATTTATTTTCGGGAACGGGATCCTAAGAGCGTTGTTAGTCGTGGGTTTATTTACAATCTCATACTCAGCGGAAAGATTAGTGGTTTTGATGTTGGTCGCAAGTGTGTTGTGAATTTGGATGAGATTATTTTTTATCTCAGTGGCGCTGTTGGTTATGATATACCTGTGGCACAACCTGCTTTCATCGTGACGGCGAAAACGGCTTACAAAATGCTCAAAGAAAAAGACCCAGCCACTAAGCTGAGCCGTGATGTTATTCGTGAGATTGTGGCTAGTGGTGCTTTAGGTGGTGTCGTATCTGGCATTCGAACTTACTTTGATTTCAATAAGCTTATGGCTCATGTTTCGCCCACTTGTTTTGCTCCTGCACCGAAGAAAATTCCACGCTTGCGCAATTACGAAAAGACTTATCATCACATTCACAAATACACCAAACTCCCAATCACTTGGGATAGATTGCACACCATCTGCCACTCTGGCGAAGTTCTCTGCGAACTGCACGGCAATCGTTGGGTGGTGGATTTTGACGTAATAAAATTAAAACTATCACACATACCGTCAATCAAATAATATATTATTCAAAATATACAATAATAATGGGCTATAGCACTTAAGATGCAATAGCCCATGTTTAATTATAAATTCATATTTCACATCAGATTAATCAACAATATAAGTACACAATTATTGCTCCTAATACGTCAGTACTTTCCTCCCAAATTTCTAATTTTATCACTACTCAAAAACCTTTAATTCACATTATAGGAACTTAAATATCTACCTATGCATAATTGACAAAATCCACAGCGCAAATTAAATCACTATCTAGTTACTACATATCTTGTTTGCAATCTAGTTATCATCCCTTGTCTCACCAATGAATATAAAACATTATTTACTATATTCTCTGAAACTATTAGATTACTCTGAGCACACGAACCTACAATTTGACTTTTATCAAAAATATTGCTTTGTGTTAAGATTATATTTGATATAACTTGTTTTTTCCCAACTACGCTATGAGCATCTATATTAACTCTGCACATTTTAAGACTCCCTATAAATGATTTTTTTATTATCTTATTACTAATAATGCTATAATATTATAGCACATCTAACTACATATGTCAATAATTATTTTATGGAATCATTAGATTTAAAAATGTCTCGCTTACTGATTTTGCAATAAGTTCGACAACAATTATATTTAAGGAATCAACATCTTTGCTATCCCCTACTATATCTTCGCAAGCAAAATAAACAAAATACGATCTTCGCTTATTCTTTAGGACCATTATCTCCTTCATTGATGATAAATTCTCAAAAGATAAATTACCCGTCTTGTTATATAAATCAAATATACCTTTATTATATGTATCATATGCATTAAATGCTATTTTATTTACCATGTTAATAACTTTTATATGATAGATATAATTATTTTCCAAGACCCTTTTTTCTAAATTCGCTTCAAATGCATCCTTCAATATTCCATTTAAAGCATTTGCTATAAAATTGTCCTCACCCTGCAAAATACCTTCGTAAATTTGCAAAATCGCTTTAGTCTCTAGTTCTATACCTTCTTGCCCCTTTACCTTTAGTCCTTCATTTTTAATTCTTTGCACAAAGCAATTAATATCCTCATGTTTGTCATTTAATATATCCATGACAGCATCCTCTATTTGCCTAATATCGTTTTCTCGTTTTATCAAAGAAAAATATTGTTTTTCGTTACACAATATTTCAGACAACAATTTATTAATATATGCCAAATTCTTTATTTTTGTACTAGTATATTCTTTATTCTGACTGAAATCATTTACCTCGGAACTATTTGCCCCAGAATTATATTCCGCAATTAGCACCTTGTTTTTCAGATAGTAATTTCTTAACATTACAAGCAGCCAATTGTCATCCCATTGTATGAATCTATCTACAAATGTAGAATTATCCACAGCTCTATCTAAAACAAGCCATAGACCAGAAATAGATATAGGAATAATGTGAGTCTTATCATCTATACTTTCTGTTATACTAGAAAGCAAATACTGTTTACCCAACTGAAAAATCGCCTCACCTAAAAGGAAATCCATTTTTACGCATTTATGATGGAAAATAATTCTATTGTAATGAATTCTGTACTCTTCAAACATATCCTCAATTATACTAATATATTTTTCATGAATTGCAATTTTATACTCATCATCTTTCTTAATAATTATCATTGACGCAAGCAAGCGCCTATAGTCTATCTTGTGCTGCATACCAACGTCTTTATAACATCTAACCAAATAATCTAATCTGTCGCCATCTATGGTCCCACTTACAATTGTATGAAGGAGTTTTAATACCGCATTTTCTTCAACATCTAATCCATCAAGTTGTTCCGCATATATTGCTTTAACAAATTCTAACAATAAAATCAAGCTTTTTCTATAACCTCTATCCTGCTCTGAGTTAGCTTCACCTGACATTTTAGACATAAGGCAGTCGTCAACCAATTTAGTACCAATTTGTTCATGGATAGCATAATCCCTAGAATACACATCAAATATCTCATTAAATTCAACAATATTTGCTTTTGATAAAATATCATTACCAGATTCTTTCTCATCATCAATCCACATTAATAATCTCATTAACGCATTCTCAACAACATGGCTAAACGGCGGATGACCTATATCATGCATTAACGCAGCCAACCTAATTGCTTGTAATGCAAAATAAAGCACTTTATCACTGTCTTTTTTTGAAATTAATTTAGAAATAAAAACATCTTCATACTCATGTTCGCTAAATTTTTTTATATCCCCACAATTCCTCAGCTTTTCTTTATATAGATTCGATTGCATACATTGATTAGCTATTTTCGACAAAATTATTTTAAGCTTAGATTTAATATCCCCCAACAGTCGTGCACCCGTGTTATTAATTATCGACAAAAACATGTCAGAACAAACTTGCATAGTTCCCATTGAATGCTCAAATCTTTTATTTCTTAACGTTGGATACGTAAAATACACCGTAGATGTTTGATATACATTATGCAACCTATTAAAAATCGCAGTATTTGTTATGTATTGCTCAAATGAACTAATTTGAACACTTTTATGAACATTATCTGCATAGAAAGCAACTTTTCCTCGTTTCATACACTACCTCTTATCATTCGTACATTTTTATAAATATTAGTATACAGCAAAAATATTTAAAATGCAATATAAAATGTATATTTTTACTTGAAAATAATGTATGTTTTTACTTAAAAATTTTGTTAGTTCATCAATCATTTAGAGCAACAATCAAAAAAATAATATTTCTTCAGATGTTGAACTGGAAAAATGTAGCCCAGTGGTCGCATTGGACGGTTGTTTACATATTTCAAATGTTTATTTAGTTGTTTTCTAAAGTCCTTCATGTTGTAGAGCGTGTGGCAGGAATAGAATCGTTTTTGATCTTCTCGGTGGCTTCTTTCTACTTTGCCGTTGTGCCTTGGGGTGTATGGGCGGATGAGCTTATGTTCTATTTCTAGGCTTGCAAGCTGCCATTTACATTCTTCACTTGCAGCTTGCTATCAATTTTAGATCTTCTTCCGTATGTTGGTTGGGTGACTATGCGATCTTATCTATTGCTTTTTAAAGCTATCCCAAGCTCTATCATATCTGTTAACCCAACGATGAACATAACTTTTGTGCTTTTTGTATTTAATCACAGCTTTAGTTATACCAAATTTTTGCGCATACTTGCAAATTGATTGCAAAAACATTAAATCTTGTGTTATACTTTTACTAATAGCGGATATCTTTCTTTGTTATGTTTGTTTTGTAGTTACTACAACTATAAAACATTTGGAATATATCCGCTATTTTTATGCGATTTTTTCTATCGTCTCCATATTCTTTTGTGCGTATTATAGCAAGGCACATTGCAAAATAAAAAAGAGATACCCCAGAGTATTTCTTCCCCCAATGCGATATTTAGATTCAGGTATTGCCCACACCTCCCCGCGGATAGATTATATTGTTATATTGCGATAATGTCAATATCTTTTTACATTTTAAGCTTTTAGTGCAATATCAAATAATTTATTCGTTATTATACATTTAAATGCAGATCAAATATTATTTATAATATTAAAATGTAATAAGTTAATTAAAAAAGCAAATACAGATGTAAAGAGTCAATGATTTTATGTATTTTGCCTCAAGCACCGAGAGACTAGTGCAAGATAATACATAATGACTATTAAAAAAACGCTTAATATACACGCAGAACAAAGGCACCACTACGAGTTGATTATCCTTGTTTTGCATGTAGGAAAATAGTAGTATCAACTATTGCATTTACACTAATCACTAGTCGCACTTATAATTAAGTGAATTACCCATGCAAATGCATCTCCGATTATTAATGCCACAAAAAAGTATACAAACATGGCAATCGCAAGACCGTATTGTAAACTCGATGTAAAATTAAAAAGTCCAAAAAATATTATTGCAAATAAAACCATTGATGCTATAACTATGATTGGAATATACTTGCCGATTCCTTCGGCCAAACGACATGCTATTAATTGTATTATACACACGACTATAGCAATAAAAATAAATCCTATCGGCACACCTGTTAACATATTTATTCCCTCCCTATTTACGCATAGTATATTACATTTATAACATTTTGTCAATAGCCTGTTGCAAATATTTTACATAAATTTTGCTGATTTTATATTATAACTAACAATAACTTTATTTGTGATATTTAACTTACTGTTTTTTGGATTTATCTTGATTATTAGCCATGCTATTTATAAAACTCCTAGTACCCCCAGGATAAAAGTCTGAAAATTCAGCAGGTGTTTGCGTAAGCTACAACGTTTTTTAATTTACAATCACCTCTTCATAAAAATTACCTATCTTACTAATTGCAAAACCTATGGGAAAGTAGACAATCAGCCCTCCTGCTTGGCGAACAATACTACTATACAGAGGCATAAAAATGAACCAATCCATTCCAATGAACCTTTTGAAAATCTCGTGACTACCCAAAGAATGGCTTAAATAAACTTGACAACCCTCTCCACACTATGGTACAACAGGACACAATATTTGAGGAGGTTTGTTATGTATATACCTAAGTTTCGGACTGCAGAAGATGTGGTTATTTATTTTCGGGAACGGGATCCTAAGAGCGTTGTTAGTAGGGGGTTTATTTATAATCTTGTCGAGAACGGCAAAATCAGTGGATTTAGAGTTGGTCGCAAGTGTGTTGTGAATTTGGATGAGATTACTTTTTATCTCAGTGGTGCTGTTGGTTATGATATACCTGTGGAGCAACCTACTTTCATCGTGACGGCGAAAACGGCTTACAAAATGCTCAAAGAAAAAGACCCAGCCACTAAGCTGAGCCGTGATGTTATTCGTGAGATTGTGGCTAGTGGTGCTTTAGGTGGTGTCACATCTGGTATTCGCACATATTTTGATTTCAACAAACTTATGGCTTATGTTTCGCCCACTTGTTTTGCTCCTGCACCGAAGAAAGTTCCACGCTTGCGCAATTACGAAAAAACCTATCACCACATTCACAAATACACCAAACTCCCAATCACATGGGATAGATTGCACGCCATCTGCCACTCTGGCGAGGTCTCTGCGAACTTCACGGCAATCGCCTAGTTGTGGATTTTGATGCGATAAAAAGCAAATTACTAACATACCACTAAAAAACTAATCAACTTTCCTTCCACATTTTGGGCAGTTGTGAACAAATAGCCCATCTTTGGATCTAAATAGCAATAAATATCCACATTTTTCGCACTGAACATGTGTTATCACATAATGATACACAGCTATCCCTGCTCCACCCACTATAAACAAAGTCCATGCTGGAAAGTTTATCGTCATGAAGAAATAGATAATGATGGCAATACACAAAACACACGTAATTCCCGTCGCAATCAAGATTTTTATTCCTTTACTTCTTTTCATATAGTTACCCCCAATGATATCATTATTATAACATAAAAGAATAATTAGGCACGTAAATTTAGTGTAATTTGCAAGTAAATATTACATCACTACTTGCGTTATTTAATAATAGATTGTATAATTAAGTGCAACACCTAAAAAAGAATAGCGATTCACATCGGAATCCTTTATAATGGAAAGTGACCAAACCGACCATTGGGGGAAAACAACATGAACCGCTACGCACATTTTACCACAGATGACAGAGAAAATGCAAGAGTTTTACTTTCGCAAAATGATAAAAGAAAAGCAACATAATCCACATCTTATGGCGGAAATTATGTTGCTTTTTTATTATATCCAGATTTATAAATCTATTATTTTCTCACATCCTATAATATCACAAAAAGAAATCACTAGCCCCCTTGCGATTTCTTTTTGTGATATATTAAAGAATATTTATGAAAAATATAGTAACTGTCTTTATTTGTTCATTTTTTATTGTCACGGCTATTTTCTTGCGACTATGAGTTTTTCTTTCGTGTAGTTTTGATATAAAGATGGAATCACTTTATCAAGAATCCAGCACAAAGCAAGCGCCAAAATTGCACCAAGAATTGTCCAAAGCACCCTTTGAATCACAATATCATAACTCAAATCGCCACTTGCCAAAATGTTGCAAACTGTTGCATTCATACCAATGCAAGCACTGCCCATAATGTATTTTTCAGGCATGAAAAACTTAATACCAAAAAACGTGGCAACGGCAACACAGACTAGCACTGCCGTGTTTGCGTCAAAAAACACCAACCCGCCCACAACAATTGCACTGACAAAAGCACCGACTATTCTGCGTTTGCCACGCGCTGAAATACGTCCGTATTCTCCGCCAATAAGCACCGCCGAAGCCGACACAATAATCCAATATCCGCGATGGTCATAAACAAAATAGGCAATCCACGAAACAAGGAAAACTATTAGGCAATGAGCGAGAAGTTTTGTCATGATATGGGAATTTTCATTGAAAAATGTTTTATATTTGTGCATCATACCCTGAATGACATTATCACGAGAAAACATCGGCATCTGATTTTTACGCAGTTTGACAAATGAAATTGCAAGGATGATAAGCGTAATTATCAATCCCCATGTCACAATACCAACCACTGATTCCACCCCGCCATCTTTATTGCTTGCAATCAAGAACAATAGCGCCATGTGAAAATAATATGGAAATTTGCCGTTGTTTGCTTTCCAAAAAATATATGAAAAGCCATATATTGCCGTGAACGCAAAAGGCACAACCACAGTATATTCTGCTGCGATTGCACCAACCGCACAAACTAATATAAGACTCAAACACAGCAATGTGCGTGATATAATTTTCGATAAAATATTTTCTTCCATTGATAATTTCTCCATTTTTCAATTCATCTTTTGCTTATTTTGCCATGTATTTTAATAGGTTATCATACTGCTCTTTCATGTTTTCGTAGCCGTGATTATATGATTTAGTCAATGCGGCTGGATCTTGTTCTACTAGCGTGCACAATTCATCTTCTGGGCGAATGACAAAAATTTCTTTTCTAAGAACATTATAGTCTGAAAAATTAGCAGTGTCAAGCGTAGAGTGCTAATTTTTGCAAAAAACTGCATTTTTTTAGCACTCTGCAAATAAGAGTGCTAGTTTTATTTGTTTGTTTATCGCTGGTGATAAGCTCATTTTGTCACCCATGATAAAAAAACGAAGGGTTAGGTTTTATCAAAAACAAAAAAAGCCCCCTATTTGCACATAATTTGATTTAATTTGCACATAAATTGCCATAATGTATTGACTTTTCTTTATATTTTGCATATAATAGAAACATAAAATAATGGAGGTGCAGATATGCCTAATGTTAATATCACTGTTCGCATGGATGAAAATTTGAAGGCGCAAGCAGAGGATTTGTTTTCCGACTTTGGTCTTTCCATGTCAAGTGCATTTGTCATGTTCACAAAGCAAGCCATAAGAGAACAACGCATTCCTTTTGAAATAAAGCGTGAACCAAACCAAGCCACTTTGCAAGCGATGAATGAAGTTGCTGATATGAAAGCAAATCCACATAACTATAAAAGCTACGATAGTGCAAGTGAAATGATGGAGGATATACTTGGATGAAATACAAAATCCAACCATCAAACCAATTCAAGCGCGACCTAAAGCTAGTTCAAAAACGCGGATTACAAATAAGTCTTTTAACAGATATAATCGATAAACTTGCTGAGGGAAAGGAGTTGACAGCTAAACTCCACGACCACGCTTTGACAGGCAATTTTAAAGGTTGCCGTGAATGTCACATCTCACCTGATTGGCTTTTGATTTACGAATACGAAAAAGACAAACTCTATCTTTATCTAACTCGCACTGGCTCTCATAATGACCTGTTCAAATAGTGCATAAAACCAATATGATTTTCGATTTAGGACGGGAAATTGTCGCCATTTTTCACACAATAAAAAAGCCACAGCAGGGTGATAATTTTCCCTGCTGTGGTTATTTTTATGTTGTTTTATCCAAAGCACTGTTTTTCAATCTTAAAAAAGGCTTGCTTGTTTTTGTGGGTTGTGATATAATTTGAAAAAAAATTATAAAGGAATCTTTTGATGGACAAAAATATTATATTGATTGGAATGCCCGGGTGTGGCAAAAGCACGCTTGGGGTTTTGCTTGCCAAACAGATGGGGTTTGGATATGTGGACTCTGACGTTGCAATTCAACAGCACACGCAAAAACGCCTTTCCGACATTCTGCAAACTGAAGGGCTGGATGGTTTTATCGCAATTGAAGGGGCAATAAACACTCAACTTGCAAAGGGCATGAGTCGCACCGTTATCGCAACGGGCGGCAGTGCGATTTATCACCACGAAGCCATGCAAGAACTTTGCAAATCGGGAATTTGCGTGTATATTGAAGTTTCACTTCCCACCCTTGAAAAAAGACTTGGCGATTATTCGCAACGTGGTGTTGCCCTTCCCAAAGGCTACACCTTGCAAGATTTGTATGCCGAGCGTGACCCATTATACTGCAAATACGCCCACATAACGCAAAAGGAAAATCCGCAAACTTCCATGCAAGAAGTTGTGCGCCAGCTTGAAAAACTTATTATTGATTGCAAAAAATAAACGTACAGCAAAACAAAAAACACCCCTGCAATATTTTGCGGGGGTGAAGTTTTTTATGTATTTAATTTTATTTGTTCATTTGTTTATTTGTTCACTTGTTTATTTGTTCATTGGTTTATTTATTTTATGAAATACCGATTTTATACGCACACGATAACGCCACCGTTGTTTGCATACATCGTGCTGAGACCTGCGGCTTTCACGATTATGATTTCTTTGAAATCACCAATTTTTTCGAACTTTTCTTTCAGTGCGATTGCCCTTTCATAGGCATTGCAATGAGTTATTCCAAGGATTTTTTCCTTCATATTAGAAGTTGAATCAACAACGATATCCGCCATTCTTGCAAGAGCTTTATTGATACCCCTTGCTTGTTCAGCTTTTTCGATTTCGCCTTCTTTTGTTGCGCACATGATTGGTTTTATGTTCAAAACGTTTGCAAGGATTGCTTTTGTTTTTGAAAGTCTGCCATTTTTTCTTAATGTTTCAAGTGATTCCAAAACAAAGAAAGTGCTCATCTCTTCGATATAATCTTCCACTTCACTTACGATATCAGCAAAAGCTTTGCCACTTTCTGCAAGTTCGCGAATCTTGAGCATAACCAAAACTTCACCGACTGATGCCGATTTAGAATTGAACACATGGATATTTTTGTCCGCAGAAAAATCTTCAGCGAACATTCTTTTTCCAAGTTCTGCCGAGTTGTGGCAACCGCTTAGTGCAGCGGAAATTGTCACTACGTATATATCTTGCTGATCACCTTGATATGCGTCGCAAAAATCTTGCGGAGAAGGACATGCACTTTTTGGGCATTCTTCTGTCGCATCTGTTTTGCGGATAAATTCCATTTGGTCAAACGATTTATCATCCACAATAGTTTCCCCGCCAAGCAACATTGAAAATGGAATTTTCGCAACATTACTTTGCTCGCCAATTATTTCTTCATATTCACAACAACTGTCAACAACAATTTTATAAGCCATAATTTCTCCTTTATAACAAAAGATACACGTAAGAATTCATACTATCTTTTAACACAGTATATATTATATTATATAACTTGTCAAGAAAACTCAAGTTTTATCAAGATTTATATACCACAGAATAATAATCCGAATAATTTTGCCGTAAAATCATCGGCGGGCGTATTGCAATGCGTACTTTTATTTGGCTGTAGCATTTTTTAAAATCGCAAAAACCAAACCTACTCAAATTTATATTCAATTCTGCACATTAAATTTTATTAACCTATTGCATTTTCGCATTTTTGATGTTATATTATTAATGGTATCATATGTATACTATAGGGGGTTTATATGGATTTTTTAATGCTAGAAGCTAACAAGTGTTTCAAGTGCAAAAACGCACGTTGCAGTGCTAGTTGCCCAATCAACACACCAATACCAGAAGTTATTGCACTTTTTGAGCAAGGGGAAAAAGAAAAGGCGGCAAAAATGTTGTTTGAAAACAATCCACTTTCTGCAATCTGCGCCTACATCTGCCCACACGAACGCCAATGCAGTGGCAATTGCGTAAGGTCAAGAAAAGGCGATCCCGTATTATTCCAAAAAATCGAAGCAAAGCTTTCAAGCGGATATCTTCATTCTTTAAAGCTTGAAAAACCCGCACCAAACGGCAAGAAAATTGCAATTGTTGGTTCTGGCCCTGCTGGCATCACCGGCGCTCTTTTGCTTGCTTCAAAGGGTTATTATGTCACACTTTACGAAATCAGAACAAGAATTGGCGGTGCACTTAGATACGCTATCCCAGAATTCCGCCTTGAACCACGCCTTATTGATAAGCTTGAAGAAATGCTTGTTTCACTTGGCGTGCACATAAAAACAAACACAATGGTTGGACCTGTTATCACCATTGATAAACTTTTGGACGACGGATACGATGCAGTTTATATCGCAACTGGCGTGTGGAATCCAAGAACACTTAATATCAAGGGGGAAACTCTTGGGCATGTGACTTACGCAATCAACTATCTTAAAGCACCAAAAACATTCGATATCCGTGGCAAAGTTTGCGTTATCGGCGCGGGCGACGTTGCAATGGATGCGGCGAGATGTGCAAAAAGATACGGCGCATCAGATGTTTCTGTTCTATATCGCGGAAATGAATACCAAATGTCGGCAACTAAGCACGAAATTGAAGGCGCAAAAGATGACGGCATAGAATTTATTTTCAACAAAGTGCCAACAGAAATCACACCAGAAGGCATGTATGTTGAATCGACAGAACAAGAAGTTTTGGAAGACGGCAGTGCTAAACTTATTCCAATTCCTAATTCTAAAGAGTTCTTGGAATTTGATAACATCCTGGTTGCTGTAAGCCAAACTGCGGCAAACAATATCGTTTCTAACACGGCGGGGCTTGAAACAAAATACGGGCTTCTTGTTACCGACCAATTCGCTTCCACAACAAAAAAAGGCGTGTTTGCAACGGGCGACGTTGTGAGCGGTGCGAAAACCGTTGTGCTTGCTGTTGCCAACGCAAAAGTTGCGGTTGAAGGCATAAAAAGATATTGCTTCCCTGAAGATGCTGAGTAATTTATAATAAATTCTCTAAAAAATCAACTCTGCCCGCTTCAGAAATCGAATAAATAACAAATATGCCCCAACGAAATCACTTCCGTTGGGGCGATTTTTTTTGCGAAACAGCAACAGCGAAACTGCTTATAAGTGCGGTTGTTCTTTTAAAAATAAACATCATTGCATATCATTATATATCACAATATATGTTGCTTATAAATATATTTTATATTTATATAATATGCATTTACCACGTTATATGTGTATCCATTTCACTACAAAATATTGTATAATATATATACACAAACACGGAGGCAAATATGAGCAAAACGGACATCATTGAAAGAATCAGTTTTTTTCGCACGCGAGCAAAACTGTCACAAAAAGCTCTTTCCATTGCAATAGACATGAACATTGGATACATCAACAGACTAGAATCAAAAAAGGACTTTCTTCCAAGCCTTGAATCACTGCTGAAAATTATCGCAGTTTGCAGTTGCACCGAAGAGGAATTTTTTTATCGCGATATATCAAAATATCCAAACGATAAAATCATTATCGACAAAATCCAAACCCTACCCCAAGACAAGCGAGATGCGATCTTAAAACTTATATAATGCACAAACAAATTCATTTATGAATTCTGAAAATGCACCCAAAAGCTACACAAAACTTTTGGGTGCATTTTTTTTATAAAATAAGATTTTTATGCAGTAAGCAATAGGCAATAGGTAAGTTTTGATAAATTTTTGCCCTCAAGATTATTGACAATTACGCAATATGTGATATAATTAAAAAAATCGATAAGGAGAGGTCTTAATGAAAAGCAGAAATATATATTTGATGATTCTATTTTCCGTGCTTACATTAGGGCTATACTTATTATTTTGGTCTTGTTCTTTTCAAAAGCAACTTAAAAAAGAAACTGGGGAAGGGCTTGATGCATCTTCTCATTTTTTTGCAGTGATTTTCACACTTGGCGTTTATTTCGTCGTTTGGCAATACCGCGCCGGAAAACGCATTGCCACGCTTGGCTGTGCTGACAATTCTGGCATTTATCTCGTGCTTTTCTTTCTTGCCCTTGGCTTGGTGAACCCATTTATTATGCAAAGTCAAGTAAATAACATAAAAAAACTGCCACCAAAACCAGAACGCAGAGTTTACAGAACACACAGAAAATAGTTTGCAAAAAAAAAATTGCACGCACCCACCTTGCCCAAACGCATTTCAAAAATAATAAAATCCCCCAACACAAGTTTTGATTCGCACCACAAAAGTTAGATAAATTTTTGGTGGATTTCATTTTGTTGAGGGACTTTTTTTTATTTGTTTTATATTTTATTAGTTTTATAATTATTAGTTTTTATATAAGTTTAGTTTTTTATTCTTCTTCACTTTCAATTTTACTTGAAAATTTTGTAAGCATAAGCGTGAGAGCACCGTCGCCCGTCACGTTGCAAGCTGTTCCGAAGCTGTCTTGAAGCGCGAAGATTGTCATTATCAGCGCTGTGCCCGCAAGGTCGAAGCCAAGAACGCCCGTGATAAGCCCAAGCGAAGCCATAACAGTTCCACCCGGAACGCCAGGCGCACCGATGCCAAAGATGCCCAAAAGCACAACAAAAAGTAGCATATCAGAAACCGCCGGAAGCGTGCCATAAAGCACTTGCGAAACCACCATAACAAAGAACACTTCCGTGAGCACTGAACCGCAAAGATGAATGTTTGCAAAAAGTGGCACACCGAAATCTACACTCTTTTTTGAAAGCACTTCTGATTTGCTCGCGCAGTTGAGCGACACAGGGAGAGTGGCTGCCGAAGACATTGTTCCCACCGCTGTGAAATACGCTGGCGGATAGTGTTTGAAAACTTCCTTCGGATTTTTCTTTGAATATATGCCCGCAACACCATAAAGCACAGCAAGCCAAATGAAATGACCGATAATAACTGTCACAATGGCAATCAAAAAGACTGGCAAATGCTGAGTTAGCGAACCTTCATAAGCGAGCACCGCGAAAGTTGACGCGATAAAAAATGGCAAGATTGGCAAAATAACGCTATTGATAATCTTCAAGATGATATTTCTGAATTCCGAAAGCAGTTTTGCAAAAGTTTCCGAGCCCGTTGCCGAAACGGCAAGCCCCAACATAACAGACAGCACAAGCGCGCTCATCACCGACATAATCGGGTCAATAGAAAGGCTGAAAACCGCTTCTGGAACTTCTTTCAAGCCTTCAACCGCCGATTGAATATTCATAAACGGCACGATGATATACCCTGAAATCATGCTCATCACCGCAGCACCTAGCGTGGAAATATACGCGATTGCAACGGCAAATCCCAAAAGCTTGCTAGCACCCGACTTCAATTCTGTTATCGACGGCGCGATAAAACCTATTATAATAAGTGGCACTGTGAAAAATATCACCTGTCCCAAAATATCTTTTGCGACAACCACTATCCCAATAACCGATTCGCTTGCAAAAAGACCAAGAATGATACCAACCGCAACACCCAAAATCAATTTGAAAACCAACTCTTCTTTAAGTTTCTTCATTTTCCCCCCAAAGTATTAATATTACACAGCCAAAATTCACTGCGTCATCAAGTATATCATACCCATAAACAATAGTCAATACCCGCAGAAAGTTTATCTGAATACAAATTTCTGCACCAGTTTGAAAAAGTGAAAAGTGAAAAGTGTCGCTAGCGTAGCGTACGCCTGAAAGTGAAAATTGTGGTAAAGCATTCCGCTATCGCTACATGCATTTCAATTATATTTGGTAACAAGTAACCAAACGCTTTAACACTTTGCAATTTATTTAGTATAAAAAGACTTAAAAATTGAATGCACGAGGAGCTTCGCTCCTGTGCTTACCACAATTTTTAATTTTTAATTTTTAATTTTTAATTTTTTAATTTTCACTTTAAAACGCTCCACTTTGCATCAAAACTCCATTTGCCTAAAGCCTTCAAAGTTTTCTATTGTCAAATTTGCGTTGTGATTTTCTGTTTCTCCAATATAAACACAATCCATTCCTGCATTTTCGCTGGCTTTCACACCCGCGCCGGAATCTTCAAAAACAACGCAGTCGCAACTTTTCAAACCTAGCTTTTTTGCGCAGTATAAAAACATATCGGGTTGCGGTTTTCTTCTTATTCCGAAAGTGCCGTCGCAAACAACATCAAACTTATCTTGCAATTTGAATTCGCGGATTATATTGCCCGCTTCAATGCTTGAAGAAGCAACCGCCGTTTTCACACCTTGAGTTTTCAAAAAGTCTATGTATTCAAACACACCCGCAACCGCATCCGCTGTTGACAATCCTTTTTTGAATTCTTGATATTGCTCATCTTTTTTTATCACTATCATCTCTTTTTGTTCTGCTGTGAACGCGATTTTATCACGCTTTTCAACATACGTCATGATATAATCCCTGCCGATGCTTTTCAGCGGTTGATATTCACTTTCCGAAAGTTCAAAACCTACGCTTGCAAACGCACCCGCCCAAGACTTATAGTGATATTTTTCTGTATCTATAATAACTCCGTCAAAATCGAAGATAAAACCCTTTTTATTTTGCATTTATTGCTACCCCTGTATTTCAAATATTTACCTCACACAATAATAGCATTTTTTGTAATTTTTGTAAACATATTAAAAGATAAATACAGCGTTAATTGCAAAATAATCGCAAATAATGTGTATTTTTTATCGAAATGCATTTTCCACATAAAAAAACACCCCAAATGATGGGGCGTTGTTTACTTTTCTATTGTTGAATAATCAAGCATTCTATATTTCCACAACTTTTGCCGTTGCAAGCCCAGTTTGAAATGCTCTGCCCACAAACGTGCCCCTTTCTAGTGCGCTGTCGGAAAAATCTCTGCCCACGCAAAATCTTATATAATCTTCGCTGACGAGTTTGTTTTGGGTTGGGTCGATACCAATCCACTTGCTTCCATCGTGAATTTCTATCCACGCGTGGCTTTGACCTTCGCCAAGTTGCAAGCCGTTTGCATACCTTGCGGGAATGCCCGCAAACCTTGCAAGAGCGATAAAAACGTGTGAATAATCCTGACAAACACCCTTTCCCAAAGCGAAGGCTTCAACCGCCGTTGTTTGGGTTGTTGTGACAAATGGTGTGTAGGTCATGTGGGAATAAACCGCGTTTGCAATTGCAAGACTCTTTTGCAAATTGCCACCCGAAAGATTCAAACTTTCCACAAAATCACACATTCTTGAATCAGTTTTTGTGAATACCGACGGAAATTTGAAAAGCGGATGAACGCTTTCGTTTTGTTTTTTTGTTGCGTCGATAACCGCTTTGCCTTCCACGCTGTAAATAAATTCATCGTGGGGGAAATCTATGCTACCCGTTTGAACGCAGTTGCCAAAAACATCTGTCGAAGTGGTGAAATCCACACTAGGCGAAACCTTCAACGAAGCGGAAACAATGGCTTGACCCGCAAAATTTGGCGGAATAAATCTAAGCAAAAATTGATGCCCCGAAATCGGTGCATCAAAATTCAATATTGTTTTGCTTTGAAAATATAAATTTTTCATCTTTACCTATCACACGATAAGAAGTGATTCAACTGCTGATAAAAGTGCCCATGTGTCGGAGAAGTTATCTTCTTTATCTGTGAATTTCTTTATCGTTTGTAAACTTGCGTTTGAATGTTTAAGCTTTGATTTTTTCATGCGGTCGGTAAGCTTTTCAAGTTCGTATTCCAGCGATGGTCCGCCCATGCCAGTTTTCACCATAGCACCGATGCGTTCTACACTTGCGCCCGCTTTTATTGTGTTGCGCACAACTTGTGATGCAACAAGTTCGGAATAGCAACCGCGAAATGCCATGATATCATCAAGCACCCATTGGAAAGCCATTGCCGGTGACGGACTGTTTTCCGCCGATTCCACCGCAATCACAGCCATTTGAAGATAGCTTAGCGTTTGCGAGCCAATAACTTCGCGAAGCACCATGCCGTTGCCAATCATTGCGTGCGCAGAATACATAACAGACTGTTGTATGTTTTTGTTGAAACAACATCTATAACAGAAGTCTTCAACGGAATTGAAGTCGTTCACGACACCAATTTTTTTGCAAATTTTTTCGAAATCAGGTTCGCTGTCGATTGCACTGTCCAGCATATCCCTGATTGCTTCCACATCTTGATACAACCTTTCGGCGTATCTTCCAAGCCAAAATAGGCGATTGTTTTTATTTAGCGTGACAGTACCCATGTGTCTTTAAACCCTCCTCCTTGTGATGAATTTACGATAAAGCTGTTTGGATCGCGTGTGAATCTTGTGAGCCCACTTGGCCAAACAACGGTTTTTTCACCTGAAAGCACGAATGCTCGCAAATCTGATTTTCTATCAACTTGCTTACCATCGTCGATGATTGGCAAGTCTTCAAAATCGATAACTTCTTGCGCAATAAAGCGTCTTGGTTCGGAAATGATTGTTTGCGTTAGCGTTTCAATTTGTTCTTTTGATAGTCTGTTGCCAAAAACAACGCCGTATCCACCCGCTTCTGCAACGTCTTTGATAACAAGCCTTGAGATGTTTTCTAGGACGTATTTTCTATCTTCTTCATAAAATGGAAGATATGTTGGTGCATTTTTCAAGATTGGCTTTTCGCCGAGATAATATTCTATCATCTTTGGCACGAAATAATAAATACCCTTATCATCTGCAACGCCGTTGCCAGGAGTGTTGATAATCGCAACGTTGCCCGCGCGATAAACGCTCATGAGGTTTGGTATTCCAATAAGAGATTCCGGCAAGAACGCGAGTGGGTCAAGATATTCATCGCTTATTCTGCGATAGATTGCCCCAACTTGTTGGTCGCCGTCGATTGATGCGTAATAAAGCTTGTCGCCTTCAACAAAAAGTTCACCCGATTCCGCAAGCACAGCGCCCGCTTTTTCCGCAAGGAAAGAATGTTCGAAATATGCCGCGTTGTATCTTCCTGGTGTGAATATAACATTTATTCCGCCTGTGTTGACAGAATTCATCATATCGTGAAGTAAATCGCCATAGTTTCTGTTGTCTAGAACGTTGTTATCCTTGAAAGTTTTCGCACTGCATCTTCTGCAAAGCGTTCTTGCGATAAGTGGATATGAAGCGCCCGATGGCACGCGAAGATTGTCTTCCAAGATATACCATTCGCCGTCTTTTCCCTTCACAAGGTCAATCCCTGATATGTGGCTGTATATTCCCTTTGAAGGCATGATTCCCTCGCATTGTGGAAGATACCCCGAAGAGATATAAACGAAGTCTTCAGGCACGATACCGTCCTTTATAATCTTCTTTTCGCCGTATATATCGCGAAGGAACGCGTTCAGTGCGTCCACCCTTTGAATAAGTCCCACTTCAAGCTCGCTCCATTCTGCGGCTGTTATAATCCTTGGAATGGTGTCGAATGGGAAATTTCGTTCGTGAAATTCGTTGTTTTTATAAATCCCGAACTTTACGCCGTATCTTGCAAGTTGCTTATTGATATTTTCAGCATTATCCAAAAGTCCTTTCATTTGTTACCTCCTACAGTATAAAAAAAAGGCGCATGGGTTTTCCCCATGCACCTTTGCATTCATTTTATATTTCAATTATACAAAAATTTTTACAGATATGTCAAGGATTTTTGAAAAATATAATTTTTTTATCTGCCGTATAATTTTGCGTAATTTTATAATCTATTACAAAACACTTGAAAGGAATTCTTTAAGCCTTTCTGATTTTGGATTTTCAAAGAATTCTGCCGGTGGCGCTTGTTCAACAATATTGCCGTCCGCCATGAACAGCACTCTTGTTGCAACTTCCTTTGCAAAGCCCATTTCGTGGGTAACCACAACCATTGTCATGCCGTCATTTGCGAGATCTTTCATAAGTTGCAAAACTTCGCCAACCATTTCCGGGTCGAGTGCGGAAGTTGGCTCGTCAAAAAGCATAACATCTGGCTCCATGCAAAGTGCACGAATGATTGCAATACGCTGTTTTTGACCACCCGAAAGCATGTTTGGATACTGCTGTGCTTTGTCGGTAAGCCCGATTTTTTCAAGCAGTTCATAAGCTTTTTCTTCAGCTTCTTTTTGTGACTTTTTAAGAAGTGTGATTGGCGCCATTGTAAGATTTTTTAGAACCGTCATGTGTGGGAAAAGGTTGAACTGTTGAAAAACCATACCCATTTTTTGGCGAACTTTGTTGATGTTTGTTGTTTTATCAGTGAGAGTTATCCCTTCAAAAACGATATCCCCACCTGTTGGAGTTTCAAGCATATTCAAACATCTCAAAAAGGTTGACTTACCGCTTCCTGATGGTCCGATGATAACAACTTTTTCGCCTTGTTTTATAGTTTCGTTAATATTTTTTAGGACTTGCAAATCGCCAAAGTCCATGCATAAATTTTTAGTTTCTATCACCTTTGCCAAGTCTCCTTTCTATTCTTTTTTGCAATTGTTCTAACAGCAAAATAATTATGAGATATATTGCCGCAATCAACAGATATGGAACATAAACATCGTAGGTTTGAGAGATAACCATTTGTGCTCCTTTTGTTAAATCCACAATTCCCACAAATCCCAAGATTGAAGTTTCTTTCACAAGCATAATAAACTCGTTGAAAAGCGATGGCACTGTGCTTTTGATACCTTGTGGCAACACTATTCTTGTCATAGATTGTCCCCAAGTGAAACCAAGGCTTCTGCCCGCTTCAAGCTGACCTTTATCCACCGCACTGATACCGCCACGCAAAATTTCAGAAACATATGCACCCGAATTGAGCCCAAATGTGATGATACCAATGAGCACTCCATTCCAAACTGTTTTCATGCTTGAAAACACGATATAATACATTATCAAAAGAAGTATTGCAAGTGGCATACCACGAATGAACGTTACATAAACTTTGCAAAATCTTGCTAGTATTCTGTTTATCAGTTTGTCTTGAGGTGCAATTCTTGCATACGCAACGAGCGAGCCAAGCAAAATCCCAAGCACACAAGCTCCAATCGCAACAGAAAAAACAACTCCTATTCCGCTGATATATAGTGTGTAGAAATTCTTATTTATTGTTGTGTTATATATTCTTTGCCATATTGTTATAGCCAGTGTTAAATTATCCATTATTCCTTATCCTTACTGCAAGATAAGGGAGAAATCATTTCCCCCTTATCTCACAAAACATATTTATATCAGTGAAATTTATTTCTTTTTATGACCTTATTATTCTGAAAGGTCAACTGATTCTTTATGGTATGCAATAAGCGCATCGATTTCGCCGTTTGCTTCCATTTCGTCAAGCACCGCTTGAACAATTGCTAGTAGTTCAGAATTGCCTTCTGAAACTGCAATGCCGTATGGATCAGCTTCAACATCAGCAAGTGGATATGCTGTGTATCCTTCATATGCCAAAACTGCAACGTCGGCTGGAAGTGTGTCGATAACAAAAACATCTAGAACGTCGCCGATATCTTGCATTCCAAGAAGAACGTTTTGGTAACCTTTTGTCAATGCTGCATCAACATAGTTATAAACATATGAGTCGCCTGTTGTTCCAGTTTGTGTTCCGATAACAAGTCCATCAAGTGAAGATGCTGGAACAGAACCGTCTGCACCAAGTTCGATTGAGCCAGTTTTTGCGATAACTGCAAGCCCAGAAATGTAGTATGGTTCAGAAAAGTCAACCATAAGTTCACGTTCTTCAGTGATTGTCATGCCCGCAGCTGCGATTGCATTTTCAGCAGTTAGACCAGAAACGATACCGTCGAATGGTACGTCATAAACAACCAAGTCCCAACCGAGTTTGTCAGCAATTGCTTGACCGATTTCTATATCAACACCAACAGCTGTGTCGCCATCGTAATATTCAAACGGTGGAAAACCAACTTCTGTGTATAGATACAATGTGTCGTATTTATCTTCGAAAGCAACATCGCTATCAGATCCACAACCTGCAAACATTGATAGGCAAAGTGCCAATACCAAAATCATAATAATAACTTTTTTCAT
This sequence comes from Bacillota bacterium, assembly GCA_044426085.1. GTDB lineage: Bacteria > Bacillota > Clostridia > Christensenellales > CAMQZB01 > JAWXUU01. The sequence goes on from JAWXUU010000003.1 coordinate 23,797, forward strand.
TTTTCATTACCTCTGTAACATATTTTTTCTATATAATACACCCAAAAAAATCAAAAGGCAAACATATACACAAGAAAATACAAAAAAATTTATAAAAATTTATAAAAAATATATAAAAATGCAATTATATGCAACATATCGCGAATATACATAATTATGCAGTATATTTATACATTCAATATTCATAAAATATGCATAAATACCACCGATTTTAATTCACTGCAAAAAAACAGCTGTTTTTTCGTTTTTTTGCATAAAAATAGTGTCAAGAAATCTTGACACTGTTTTTAGAACTAAGAATATTATGCGCCGAATTTTCTTCCGACCATTTCATCTAGTGTTACATCGTAGAAATCTGCTAATTGGCAAAGTAATTCTACGCTTGGGCAATTCACGTTGTTTTCATATCTGTTGTAATTCACTCTTGATATACTCATAATTTCTGCTAGTTTCAACTGCGTGATGCCTTTTTCTACTCTAAGTTTTCTTAGACTTTCTCCGATTTTCATTCCGACCTCCAGGGGTATAGTATAGTTTAAATTGTGAAATATTTCTCAATCTGTGATAACTATTTTAGCACAAAAAATATATGATGTAAATATATTTTGCACAAAATTTGGAAATTTATGTGCGAATTGTGCCACTTTTTTGCATAATTTTCTCTGGTTTATTTTAAACCATTACGAATATTGCTATTTTTATAATTCACGACCATACGCATCTTATTTTCCCGAATTTAATTACCAATACAGCAAAAAAGCACTTATCTGAAAATAATTTCAAATAAGTGCTTTGTTTGTTGATTATTACATCACGTGAACGATGCCTTCTTTTTCGCTTTCTTTATAAAGGGTGATGATTCCGCCGATTGCAGAAACTGGCTGTGCCCCGAGGGTTTCCGCCATTTCGTTTATCACTTCCTTTGCGACAACTGGTGCATTTTGCAAAACTTTTATTTTGATAAGTTCCTTATGATATAGGCACTCAGCAATTTGCGCAAGCAAAGCTTCTGTGATTCCACCCTTGCCGATTTGACATTCTGGCTTCAGTGGGTGTGCGATTTTTTTGAGTATACTTCTTTCTTTTGTTGTGATCATGTTTTCTCCATTTATTTATTTTTAGGTATCCCCTAAAAAGTTTAAACAGACGACTGTTTCAAGTCGCCTGTTTTGTTTGCTTAAAGTGTCATTAAATTAATTTATTATTATGAAGCGTTGAAAAGTTCAACCATTTCTGCATAAGCACTTTCGTTGATAACAACATTTTCATCAGTGTCGTATTCGTCACAAATTTCAGTTGTTCTTTCGTCGAAGTATGCTGTTTTTGCAGTTTCTTGATATGCAGTTGAGAATTCATAAGAGAAAGTTCCAACTGTATTCATTTCGCTTTCTACAAACACGCTGTATGTTTCAGCTGAAACAATTTTTGTCAAATACACAATGTGGTAGCCATAATCAGTTACTGCAATTGTATATGAACCAACGCCGTAGTCAAGAAGAGTTTGAGCAGCAGTGTTGAATTCATCATAGAAAGAATCATCTGGAACAAAGTATCCATAATCAACACCAAATGCGCCTGGGTCTTCGTTGTAGGCATAAATCAAATCGTCAAGTTTATCGTTATCAAAAGTTGAATCATAAACAGCAAAGCCGTTTTCATATCCAACTAAGCTACCGCCAAGATATGGGTTTACAACATCAGAAAGGAATTCTTCGTAGCCAGTATATTCGTTAGCAGTGATGTTTGAATAAGCAAAGTTGCCTTCTTCATCTCTGATTTGAACGCCGTCCACAGTTTCTGCAGAAACAGTGCCGTCGAAATCATAGCTAGAGAAAAGACCATCTGTTGATGTGTTGTATCCATAAGTGTGCAACCAAGAATCTCTCATATCTGTTGCAACTGTGCCCTCTGCAAGAGCCAATTTTGCAGCAGTAAGTTCGTCACCTTCAAGACCTTCAAGGCTTGCAAGTTCTTCATCAGTGAAGCTTACTAGGATTTGTTTTACATATCCGTATTCTTCGCCAGTTGGGTTGTAGATAACTGAGTTATAATCTGTGTCGTATTTTGTCATGTAGTCTTCAAGACCGTATACGCTGTAGTATTCAATCTCGTCGGCAAGTTGAGCGTTATATTTTGTGATGATATCAGAAACTGAAACTGAATATTCTGCCAAGACAACTTCTTGATATTTTTCAGAAATTTTTGCTTCTAGGTATGTTTCGTACATAAGGTCATACATTTCATCAAAAGTGTATCCACTTGTTGAAAGGTCACTGACAAAGCTTGCGTAGGCTGATTCTCTTGAAGCAGTGCCTTGGAAAGATGCTGGAACAGTTGTTGAAACGTTCGCCCAATCTGGAACACTTCTGTCGTCGATTGTTGTGAGAGTTGCGCCGTCTGCTGTGAAAACAGTTTGAAGCGTAGTAACTTCTGTTGCGTCGATTTCGTCTGCGATAAGTTGGTCAACTTGTGCATTCACTTCTGCGATTTCTTCAGCTGTTAGGTATCTTTCGTAGATATTATCTGAGCTGTTAAGAACTGGCAATTCTTGCAATGCTGCATAAACAAACACACTTTGAGTGATTAGATTTTCAATAACCATACTCAAAACTTCGTCATAAGTCATGCCGAAATAATAAATATAAATATATCCAACGCTGTTATAGCTTGAAATTATATCAGTCATAGTGATTTCTTGCGCTGTTTCTCCACTGCCGATTGTCACCACTGCTTGAGCAAGAACTTTTGATTCGTCTTTTTCAATAAGTGTGCAACCTGAAAACACTGAAAGTGTCAAACAAAGCACGAGGATAATTGCAATTATTCTTTTTTTCATTTTTTTCTCCTTATAAAGGTCAAGTTCGAGTATTTCATACCGTATTTTAGGGATTTCATACCGTATTTTTATATTATACAAGAAAACGCACCGTTTGGCAAGTTTTTTTGTGTTTTGTGAGAACTTTTTTTCTTTATTCCAAAATTCTTATGGCGTCATCAAAGAAATCGCCCTTGCATTTTTTGAATACCACAACTATTTCACCAGCAATTTCAAGGCTGGAAATATGCTTGTATTTCTCCAAAAAGCTGGCAACTTCCGCTTTGCCCATTGATGTTTTTGAAAGAACCAACTGCAAAACACCACCCTTGCCGATAACCTTTTTCACCGCATACTTTTGCGCAAGATTTTTGATGTAGCCAATCTTTGCAAGGTTGACAGTTTCCTTTCGAACATATCCGTGTGCATCTTCGATTTGCGATAAGATATTGTTGAGTTCTTCCACGCTTGATATGATTGCGAGTTGGTAATAAATTTCCATTCGCTCTTGCTGACTTTTGATATAGTTTGCATCGATAAAGCAGTTTTCATCTGTTTCAACTTCCACCAGAATTTTTTCTTCGCTCTTCTCGCCGTCGATTTCGCCAATGGCTTCTTTGAGAAGTTTCGTATACGTTTCGTATCCGATTTTTTCCATGTGTCCGCTTTGCTCACGCCCGAGCAAACTGCCCGCTCCGCGTATTTCCAAATCGCGCATTGCAATCTTGAATCCACTTCCGAACTCGGAAAATTCCGTGATAGCATTAAGCCTTTTATAGGCATTTTCCGAAAGCACTTTGTTTTCCTTATAAGTGAAATAAACATAGGCGAGTTTATCAGACCTGCCAACCCTGCCTTTAAGCTGATACGCTTGCGAAAGACCAAGCCTATCCGCATCGATAACAACCATCGTGTTTGCACGGGGTATGTTTATGCCGTTTTCTATTATTGTTGTGGCAACCAAAATGTCGCCGTCGCCCGATGCGAACGCTTCGATTGATTTTTCAAGTGTACTTGACTTCATTTGTCCGTGCGTCACAATAACTTTGGCATCGGGAAGCAGATTTTGGATTTTCAATGCGAATGTATCAATGCTTTCCACCCTGTTATACAAAATGAAAACTTGACCGCCCCGAGCAAGCTCGCGCGTGCACGCATCTTTAATAAGACCCGACGTTTCTTCCGCCACCACCGTTTGGATTGGCAATCTTTTCTTTGGCGGTGTTTCTATTGTGGAGATTGACCTTATGCCAGAAAGTGACATGTTCAGCGTTCTTGGAATAGGTGTTGCACTCATGGCAAGCACGTCCACATCATCTTTGAGCACCTTTATTTTTTCTTTATGCTCCACCCCAAAACGCTGTTCTTCATCAAGAATCAAAAGTCCCAAATCTTGGAATATTATATCCTTTGATAAAAGCCTGTGCGTGCCGAAAATTATATCAATTTTGTGACGAGAAAGCTCGTCGATGATAAGTTTTTGTTGCTGTTTTGTTCTGAACCTGTTTATACAGCCAAGCCTTATGCCAAAGCCTTTAAACCTTTCCATCGCAGATATATAGTGCTGTTCTGAAAGGATTGTTGTTGGGGCAAGAAAGCAAACTTGCTTGCCGTTTTCCACCGCTTTGAACGCGGATCTGAACGCGACTTCCGTCTTGCCAAAGCCAACGTCGCCACAAATCAGCCTATCCATGATTTTTGTTGACTGCATATCGTTTTTCACATCGGCGATTGCAGAAAGTTGGTCGCGAGTTTCTTCAAACGGGAAAGATTCTTCAAACTCCGCCAAAAGTGGCGAATCTTGCGAGAATGAAAAGCCGTTTTGTCGCTCGCGTTTGTCATAAAGCTTGCGAAGGTTTATTGCCATTTCCTTTAGCGATTTGGCGACTTTTTCCTTTACTTTTTCAAATTCTCTGCCACCAATTTTTGAAAGCGACGGGATTTTATCCGTGCCGGAATAACGCGACAGCATATCCATTTGGTCGACGGGCAAATAAACAGTGCCGTCTTTATAACTTAGGATTGCATAATCCTTTTGCGTGCCACCGCTTGAAACTTTATCAATTTTTTCAAGCTTACCAATACCGTGGTTTTCGTGAACAACATAATCACCCACATCAAACGATGTGAATGGGTTTTTCTTTTTTGTTATAGGCGTTTTTGTGCGTTCCTTTCTTATCACATCGTTTGTGCCGATAAGCACAACTTTTGTTTCGTGCAGGCAAAACCCGTGGGGATAATTTATTGGAACTATTGTTACACCTTCAATCGTGACATCTGTGTTTTCTTCAAGACTTGCGAAAATATCGTTTTGGTTTAGGCGATTTTGCAAAAACTTAGCGTTTTCTTTATCCTTGCCACAAATAACGATATTATACCCACCCACGCGCCAGTTTCGAATGTCGGTGTGAAGATTTTCTTCTGAGAATAAATACTGCGGTGTTGGCGTGATTTTGAAGTTATATATCTTCTCGAATATGCGATTTTTTGTTGTTGTTGCAAAGCTTGCAAAGTTTGCAACTTTTCTGTTTTTAAGCGATTGCACAAACTTTGTGAAATCGGAAAGTTGCGAAATACTGCTGAGCAAAATCTCACATTCTCCCTTCAAGATTGAAAACCTTGACTGGTGCTGCTTTTGGAGTATTTCGGAAAAGTTTTCAAGGTGGTGCAAATCGGAAAAGACAATCGCAGTTTCTTCTGACAGATAAGGGAAAACCGAAGAAGTTTTCGTGAGTGGCAAAATTTGGGAATTTTCCTTCACTCCGTCGCGGTTTTCAATTGCGATTTCGTAGCGTTCGTAAAGTTCTTCCGCTTTGTTTTCCCCTTCTTTTGTGGTTGGTTTTGGCATTGACAATCGCAAATTTTCCAGCATGACTTTTTGCGACACACCATCGAAAAAGATGTCCGTTGCGGGATAGATATCCAGCGTTTCAAAACTTTGCTTAGATCTGTATTCTTCAAGGTCTAGTGACCTGATTTTTTCTACTTCGTCGCCAAAAAAGTCCACACGATATGCATTGCCATCTGGCAAAACCACATCGCAAATATCACCACGAATGGAAAATTCACCCGCGGTTTCCACCCTTTCAACACGCTTATATCCCGCGATTGTGAGTTTTTTTGCAATGTCGAAAAAGTCTTCACCAATATTGAGTTTTATAATAGCGTTTTTAAAATTGTCGGCGTTTGGGAAAATTTGGCAAACCGCTTCCACCGTCGCAACGCAGAAATATTCTTGCAATTGTGAAAGCTGATAAATTGCAGTGAGCCTTTTGTTGTAGCTTTCGGAAGAGAAAGTTTTCATTTGCAACAGCAGTTCTGGCTTTTCGCAAAGCATAACCACGTTCGCAATCTCCGACATTTGCATTTCAACTTCCCTAGCTTCAACGCTGTCTTTCACAACATAGAAAATCTTTTTAGAAAGGTTGCTTGCAAGAATTGGTTTTGCGCAAACGGGCACGCCAAAAGCGTTGCATGCAATGTTTGCATCAACGTCTTTTTGTAGGCGATAATAATTACCACCCAAATATTCGTTTGAAATTATCTTTTTTAGCATTCTTCACCACTGTCATATTATAATAAATTTGACAGAATTTATGTTATTTACAATGATTTTTTATTTTATTTTAGAAAGCAAAACATCAATCGCATCTTCCGCCGACTTGTTCAAAATTGCAAGTTCTTCGCTTGAAAATTTGCCAAGCACGTAATCCGCCAAATCCATTTGTGGCACAGGTGGTTTGCCAATGCCAATCCTTAGCCTTGCAAACTCCGTTGTTCCAATTTCAGAAATTATGCTTCGCATGCCGTTGTGCGTGCCTGCACTGCCCTTTTCGCGATAGCGGATTGTTCCAAGTGGCAAATCAATATCGTCGTAAACAATGATGATTTCATCCTTTTCAAAGTGATACTGCCCCATGGCTTCCTTCACAGCGATTCCCGAAAGGTTCATATATGTTTCGGGTTTTTGAATGATAAGTTCATCTTTCATTCGCCTTGCAATTGTGCTTTTGCAAGCTTTTTTATCTATTTTCAAATTGAGTTTTTCCGCAAGTTTATCCACCACAATAAATCCCGCATTGTGGCGAGTGTTCGCATATTTATCCCCAATATTACCAAGTCCGCAAATCAGCATTGTTTTTTCCTTCTTTGTTTTATTCAATCTGTATTATACTATATTGTTTGCAATAAAGCAAGCGAGCGAAGCGAGCAAAGCGAGCAAAGCGAAGCTTTGCTAATTAAAAATTAAAAATTGTGGTAAAGCACTCGCTTCGCTCGTGCACTCAATTATATTTGAATACAAAAAATAGGAACACCCCACCAGAATAGTTATGTTTTTACTTTTAGTTACAAATATATTGAAAAGCACGAGCGGTACGCGAGTGCATTACCACAATTTTTAATTTTTATCGAGCTCGCAGAGCGAAGCCTGTTTTTAATTTTTAATTGAAAAAAAAGCGAAGCCAAGGCTTCGCTTTTTTTTAGTCGTATAATTTTGAAAGTGGTTTGTCTTCGTAGATTCTTTTGATTGCGTCTGCGAAGATTGGGGCGATTGAAAGAACTTTGAATTTGTCTAGCATTTTTTCTTTTGGGATTGGGTATGTGTCTAGCATAACAAGTTCTTTGATTGGCGCAACTGAAAGTCTTTCAATTGCTGGGCCAGACAAAACTGGGTGAGTGCAGCAAGCGTAAACTTCTTTTGCACCGCAATCCATAAGTGCTTGAGCACCTTGACAGATTGTGCCGGCAGTGTCGATCATGTCGTCAAGCATGATGCAAGTTTTGCCTTCGATATCACCGATGACATTCATAACTTCCATAACGTTTGCTTTTGGACGTCTTTTATCAATAATAGCCATTGGTGCGTTGAGCTTTTCAGCGAATTTTCTCGCTCTTGCAACAGAACCAACGTCTGGCGAAACAACCACGATATCGTGATTTTCGTTCGCGATTTCTTTTTTAAATTTTTCTCCGAAATATTTGATTAGTATTGGTGAACCGATAAGGTGGTCAACTGGGATATCAAAGAATCCTTGAATTTGAGACGCATGAAGGTCCATTGTGAGAACGCGGTCTGCACCTGCAACCTCGATTAGGTTAGCAACCAATTTTGCTGTGATTGGGTCACGTGATTTTGCTTTTCTATCTTGTCTTGCATATCCAAAGTATGGGATAACCGCTGTGATTCTTCCCGCTGATGCTCTTTTCAAAGCTTCGATTGCTGTGAGAAGTTCCATAAGGTTGTCGTTTGTTGGTGCTGAAGTTGATTGAATCATGAAAACATCTCTACCTCTGACTGTTTCGCCAATTGATACGTATGTTTCTCCGTCAGAAAACTTGCCAACTTCAATTTTTCCCATTTCCATAAAAAGATTTTTTGCAATCTTATTAGAAAGGCTTTTTGATGCATTACCAGAAAACAATTTGATGCTACTACCGTGTACGTTCATTAATAATTCCTCCACTTTTCATTTGAAAAGCCAAATATTTATTCCCTACGCCTTCGTGCGTCGGGGTTTAGGGGGTAAAAATTGCGTAAGATACAGTTTATCTTTTGCATAATATGTACTTTGATTGGTACTATATAATTTTAGCTTTCCTACATGCATATGTCAAATGTTTTTACGCATAAAGAAGCACTTTTTCCATTTATTGTATACTTTTTTTTTGCAGTTTTTCCGCTTTGTTACTTTCCCGTTTCTTTTTAAAATAGCTTTTTAAAATCTGTGAGCATTCAGGTTGCAAAATCCCCTTTTCCACCACCGTTTTGTGGTTGAGTTTTTCGCACTCGAAAATATCAAAAAGGGATACACCACCACCCTTTTCATCTGTTGCGCCATAATATAACTTTTCAATCCGCGACTGCGTTATCAAAGAGCCACACATTGGGCAGGGTTCTAACGTAACGAAAATCTCGCAGTCGCAAAGTCGCCAACTGCCGATTTTTTTGCACGCTTTTTCAATGGCGATAACTTCCGCATGCCTACTTGCAATTTGGGTTTTTTCCTTTGCGTTGTGACCGCGAGAAATAATCTTATCTTGAAAAACCACCACCGCCCCGATTGGGACTTCATCTTTTTTTTCAGCCTTGGTTGCTTCTTTCAACGCTTCAAGCATGAATTTTTCTTCGCGAGTGTATTTTCTTTTTTGATTTTGTTGTTGAGTTTTGTTTTCCACTTGCATATTTTTCCTATTTGTGATACGGCGAGCCAACTTGAATTTGGAACGCGCGATAAATTTGCTCGGCAAGCATAACTCTGAAAAGTCCGTGTGGGAATGTCATTTTTGAAAATGAAAGGCGCATGTTTGCCTTTTGCCTTACGCTTTCAGAAACGCCATAACTGCCACCGATGACAAATGTGAATTTTGAAACGCCAGAAACTTGCAAGCGTGAAATTTCCCCCGCGAGTGCTTCGCTAGAAATATTCTTTCCCGAAATGTCTAGCAATATTATATACCCATCGGCATTTTTCAAAATATCTTCCGATTCCCTTTCCACAATAAGGGGAACAGACCCCAAATGAGTTTGTTCTTTCAGCTCTTTCACTTCAAGCTTTGCAAAGGCGGAAATACGCTTTTGATATTCCGCAAAGGCGGAAAGGTAGTATTTATCTTTCAGATTGCCAACGGCGAGAATTTTAATGTTCATTACAACCTCAATATCCCATGATGAGTGCAGAGACCCATGTGAACGCGCCAAACGCGATTGCTGACGAATAAAAGATTATCGCTTGATACTTCTTCGCCTTTCTCAAATAGTGCTCGCTTTGGGAAATATCACGCGACATGCCATATGCCACGCCACCGCCATCGCGAAGTTGCACCGAGCCTTTTTCTATGCCAAGGCTTTCTTCCACTTCTGTGATTTCAGGCGTTTTTCTGTTGAAATAGTATCCGAAAATAAGACCCACAGCAATTGCACCAGGAATAAAGCCATAAGTGAGCAATGTTTCTTGAAAACTTACTGAGCACATCATAATAACAAGCGAAATCGCGTTGTTAAGCATATGCAAAATCACACTTGGGATTATTGAATTGCTCTTTATCGCAACAAGCCCCAAAATCACGCCAACAACAAATTGATAAACCGTTTGCTGAGCACTGCCGTGCATAAGTGCAAACAGCGCAGAAGTAATCAAAATGCCCTTCCAAGCGGAGTTTTTTGAAAAGCTTCGCAAAAGTACGCCCCTGAAAATGCTTTCTTCCACCACCGCCGGAACAATGCAAATGCAAACAAGCCCCGCCAAAAATCCCACGGCTGTTGTCGTGTCTGGGAAAGGCACGGTTTGCATCACATATCCAAACTGTTCAAGTAGCAGAATGAAAATTGAAGGCAGAAAATTAAGCCCAAAAAGCACACCGAAAGAAAGTGGCAACATAAGCCAAAAGTCAATCTTTTTTATCGGCATATTAAAATGCATGCGGGAAAGTGATTTTCCAAGTTTGAAATCAACAGAAATCAAAAGGGATAAAGCCATCACCGCTTGCGTTATGAAGTATGCAAAAAACAAATACGGATCGGAATTTTCCGTTATGATAGTGGCAAGCAAAATAAGCGCCATGCCACCCAAAAGTTGCGGAAGCAAAAGGGCAAGCAAAAAGCAAAGCCCACCTGTGCGATGAGAAAATAACTCGTATGTTTTCCCACCCACTTGAAATTTTTCAACTTCCACAAAGCCGTATGTGTTGTTTTCCATTTGTTCTCCTTGATTTTTATGCAGATTATTTGAAACCTACATTACTATATATAAAGAATTTATTTTTTAGATAATGAATTTGTTTTTTATATAATGAATTTGTTTTTACAAGTGCTATTTTGTTTAATCCAAAAGGCTTTCAGCTTCAAATCCACGCTTTGCAACTGTCAGGTTGTAATCGCAAAATTGTTTTGCACCCATTTGCGAAAATCCGTCGCGAACATGTTGATAGGCAATTTCTGGCGTGTTGTTTTGTTCGGACAAATGGGCAAGAATGAAGTTTTGCGTGCCCAGTGCGAAAAGTTTTTCGCAAGCCTTTTGGCATTGGTTGTTTGATAAATGCCCGTGCACGCTGGAAATTCGCCTTTTCAAGAATATTGGATAGTCGCCATTTTCAAGCAGTGTGTCGTCATAATTAGATTCAATCATGACAGTTTTTGCACCCTCAAGGTGGGCAATTGTGTTATCCGTGACTTCGCCAATATCCGTTGCGTATCCGATTTTTTCCACACCGTCTGTCACGGTGAAGCCATAGCAAGGCACATCGTGGGGAACGGGAAAAATAGAAATTTCCTTGTTTGCAACAGTGATTTTATCACCCGCCGAAAAGCTTTCAAAACCAGTGCAGAGTGCATATTTTTCAGCATCAGCACCACCAAAAACTTTCATGTGTGGCTTTGAAAAAACAAGCCGTTGCATACCACTCACATGGTCTTTATGGGTGTGGGTTATCAAAATTGCAGAAATACTTTCCAAACTTTCGCCATGCATTTTCAGCATTTTCAAAAGTTTCGGCAAAGAAATGCCCGCATCGATAAGAATATTGCCACTTTCGCTTTTTATTAATGTAGAATTGCCACTGCTTCCAGAAAAAAGCGGAATGATTTTCATTAGAACTCCTTTTTTGAATCTAGCAAGATTGTAACAGGCCCGTCGTTTTCAAGATTGATTTGCATATCAGCGCCAAAAACGCCCGTTGCAACATCAATGCCGTATCCGCGGACAAGTTCAACCACTTTTTCATACATTTCGTTTGCAAAATCACCACCCGCAGACGCGATAAAAGAAGGGCGATTGCCCCCGCGCATGTCGCCATAAAGGGTGAATTGCGAAACTATCATAATTTCTCCGCCGTCTTGCGAAACATCGGCGTTCATTTTTTCTTCCACTTCAAAAACACGCATTTTTGCGATTTTCTTCGCGATGTATTCGCAGTCTTTGATTGTGTCGTCTGGGGCAACGCCAACCAAAGCCAAAAGCCCCTTGCCAATTTTTGAATGCTGCTGGTTATCTATTGAAAGTGTTGCAAAATTAACCCTTTGAACAACTGATCTCATAAATTATATCCTCTTTTTATTAATTATTTTTAAATACTTTTTCTTTATTTTATTTCGTTTTTATTTCGTTTCTATTTTGTTTCGTTTCTATTTTATTTTGACATTTTAAAGCTCAAATTTAAAATTTTTGCGATATAACGCACACACGGCTTTCTTGCGAAGTGCAAAAAAGCCGATGTTTTGCGAAATTAATCGTCCATTTTATCAACGAATTTAGTGAGTGATTTCACAATCTGCATCACAATCGCATCTTGAGTTTTTCTGTTTATTGAAATTTTCATATCCGCCATTTTATTATAAACTGGCACAAGATTTCTTTGGATTTCTTCAATTTCATAAATTGAATACACACCTTTCTTGCCCTGTTTTTTAAGACGCGTGAAAACCACTTCACTTGATGCATAAAGATGCACCACAAGAGAGTTTTCAGAAATCATTGCTCTTTTGTCATCGGTATCAAGGCAGTTGTCGTATGCCACGATAACTGCGTTTTGCAAATCTTTAAGCCCCGAAAGAGTTCTGTTTGTGTATTTTTCAACACCTTCCTTGCCAAACATTTTTGCAAGATCAGTCATCTCTCCGTTTTCGTATTCTAGTAGCTCATCAGTAGTAGCAAAAAACATCTCCAACTTTTCGGCAAGGCTTTTCCCTATCGCGGTTTTACCCGTGGCAATTGCACCAATCAACACTATTTTTTCTATCATTTTGCGTTCCTTTCTATCAACATGATATATCCGTCCACACCTTTGCCATATTCACGGTCACAGCAAACATCTTCAAGCACAGAAAATTTTCTGAATTCTTCACGCTTTGTGATATCCGACAAGTGCACCTCGCAAATTTTCACGGCAGAATCTTCAACCGCATCCCTTATTGCGTAGGAATAATGTGTGTGCGCACCGGCGTTGATAAGCATTAAATCAGCTGTTGACTTTTGAATGAATTCAACGATTTCACCTTCCATATTGCTTTGAAAAAAAGTGAATTCCATACCCCTTCCCGCAAAGTGCTGTTCTATTGTTTGTTCAAGTTCCTTAAGCGTTATTGTTCCGTATGCAGATTTCTTTCTTTTGCCCAGCATGTTTAAATTCACACCGTTCACGACTTCTATTCTCATGTTGTATTCCTTTTTTTATTTTGTATATTCGTTATGTCTTTTTATTATTTCACCCCTCGCAATGCGAGACATGCTTATAACTTTTATAGCTTAGCACTTATTGCAATCAAATAATCCTCAAGTTCTTTTGCTGTTACATAAACTTCGTCCGCTTCGCCTTTATCCACAGGAATTATAAGCGAAATGTGACTGTCTAAATTTTTCTTATCTTTTGTTGAAATCTTCACCATTTTGTCAACATCGGCAATCTTCGGCACATACCCCAAGCATTTTTCCAAAAGTTTCAACAAATCAGCAAGGTATTCGCCGTCTATTCTGCCCATTTCACTTGCAACCAGCGCTTCGATATACATTCCACAAAGAACGCTTTCGCCGTGGCTTACAGAGCCTAAAATTCCGCTTGATTCAAACGCGTGACCAAGCGTGTGGCCAAGGTTTAGTTTCTTTCTTAGTCCGCTTTGTTCCTTTTCGTCACCTGAAACGATGTCCGCTTTGATTTGAATGCACATTGCGATAACTTCTTCCATAATCGACGGATCGATTGCAAAGATTTTATCGACGTTTTCCTTCACATAATCATAAAGCTTTTCATCAAGGCAAGCTGTTTTCACAATCTCGCCAACACCGCTTGTGATGTCGCTTTTTTCAAGAGTTGAAAGGTATGCAGTGTCGCAAATAACCCCGATTGGTTGAGAAAACGAACCGATGATATTTTTGATTTGGTTTAAGTTGATTGCAGTTTTGCCACCCACGCTTGAATCCACTTGCGAAAGCAATGTTGTTGGCACTTGAATGCAATCGATTCCACGCATATAAATTGAAGAGGCAAACCCTGCGATATCGCCAACCACGCCACCGCCAAACGCGACAACAACACTCTTGCGGTTGCATTCGCTTTCCATAAGGAATTCAAGAATATCGAAAAGCGTTTTTTTACTTTTAGACTTCTCCCCTTTTCTTATGATATAAACTTCTGCATGTGGCAAAAGTTCCTTGATTTGATCGCCATAGATATCGTGAACTTGATTATCAGTGATAACGCAAACCTTGCGATCTCCCACTTTTTCAAACAGCGCATCTCCAACGTTTGTTCCTATTAAAACGTTATATTCTCCGCCCGAGTGGGAAACTCTTATCGTGTCCATATTTTTTCCATCCTTTGTTTATATTATAGCTATACTATTATAATAGTAGATTCTGTTTTTTGCTTTTTTCAAATTGAACTTTGCTTTCACCCTTTGTGGAACTGTTCGTATCTCGCGACGAGATTTTCTGCAAATTCCAACGATTGCACGCTGTTGTCGCCACCAGAAAGGCGGGAAACTTCCGCGATTTTTTCGCTTCTTGAAAGCGGTTTTATGTGGGTGAATGTTTTGTTATCGACGCTTTCTTTATAGATATAAAGATTGTTTTCCCCCGATGCACAAATTTGTGGCAAGTGGGAAATTGCAATCACTTGATGTTTTTTTGATATCGCAATAAATTTTTCCGATACAAGATGAGCAGTGCCACCCGAAATCCCTGTGTCGATTTCGTCAAACAGCATAGAATCGATATTTTCTAGGCTTGCTGTTATGTTTTTCATCGCGAGCATAAACCGCGACATTTCTCCGCCGGAAATTATTTTCGAAAGTGGTTTTGGGCTTTCGCCAAGGTTTGCCGAGAACATGAATTCCATTTTATCAAGCCCGCGAGAATTTGCGTTTTTGATTTCTAAACTTTCAAACGCGACAGAAAAAACTGCGTTTTCCATGCCCACTTCGTGAAGTTCGCCCTCGATTTGTTTTGCGAGCTGTTTTGCTTTTTCCTTTCTTTTTTCAGAAAGTTTTCCGCCAACAACACACATATTATTTTCCACTTCAACCAATTGTTTTTGCAATTTTTCAAGGTGGAATTCGGCATTTTCAAGCTTTTCAAGCTTTTCTGTTGCACTTTGCAAGAATTCATTTATTTCGTTGATACTATCGCCATATTTCTTTTTCAATCTTTTTATTGTGTCAAGTCGCATGCCAACGCGGTTGATTTCAGCTTCGTCGAAATCCACGTTTTCAAGCTTGTCTTTCACAGTTTCGTATATATCTTCAACTTCCGCCGTGCAAGATTTTAATCTTTGATATATATCTTCGAAATCTCCGCCGAACTTGGAAATTTTTGAAAGCGCAGTTGCTCCGCCAGATAAATATCCCCCTGCGCAATCGTCAGAAAGGTTGTCCGCACATTCGAAAAGTGCTTCTTTCAGTTTTTCCGCACTAGAGAAAAGTTTAAACTTTTCAGCAAGCTGTTCTTCTTCGCCCTCTTGCAAAACAGCGTCTTCAATTTCCGCAATTTGGAATCGATACACATCAATTTGCCTTGCACGCTCTTCTGCATCTCCGCTGAAATCGCTCATTTCTTCAATGATTTTGCCGTATTTATTAAAGTGAACGGCAAATTCTTCCAAAAGTTGTTGCGTGCACGCAAACTTATCCACAAGGTCGCCCTGATATGTTGATTTTGCAAGTGCGAAATGTTCGCTTTGACCGTGCACATCGAAAATTTTCGACGTTATGTTTTTAAGCATAGAAAGTGTTGCCGTTTTACCGCAAACGCGAAGTTCGTTTCTGCCGTCAAGTTGCATCTTTCTTGAAATTATCAAGGTTTCTTCTTCTTCAATCCCCATATCCAACAGCAATGCTTTTATATCGTCGCGATAGAAAATATCAAAGACACCTTCCACAAACGCTTCAGCTTCGCCGTGGCGAATAAGGGATTTATCCGCCTTTGCACCCAGCATAAAATTCATCGCGTCAACGATAATACTTTTGCCCGCGCCCGTTTCGCCGGAAAATATATTCAGCCCCGAAGAAAAGTTGATTTCACCTTCTTTTATCAGTGCTATATTTTTCAAAAAGATTGATTTGAGCATACTTCACCTTGAATGTTTATAATCAATAGATAATTTGTGACAATTTTTCAATGACCGCTTTAACTTTTTCGTTGCCATCAACAACCAAGAAAAGCGTATCGTCGCCAGCGACGCAACCGAGAACTTCGTGATACGCAAGCCTGTCGACTGCAATTGCAGCAGCGTTTGCTGATGCCGGAAGAGTTTTTATCACAATGATGTTGTTTGAATGCTTGATTGAAATCACAGCTTCTTTGAACATGTTGAGCACCTTTTGGCTCACCCTTTTATCGTGATCGTCGTGTTGAGTGTAGATATACTTACCATTTTTTGACATTGTTTTAGAAAGCGCGAGTTCCTTGATATCGCGAGAAACTGTTGCCTGTGTGACAACAAGCCCTGCTTGTTTAAGGTTTTCACAAAGTTCATCTTGAGTTTCAATTTCACAGCTGGCAATGATATCGATGATTTTCGCTTGTCTAATTTTTCTTGACATATATTACCTCCCCCATCTTGAAAGTTTATCAAAGAGTTTTTCAAAGAAATCCTCTCCCGTTTTCAAGAATTTAATTTTCTTATAGTATCTGCTGATTATAACCTTTTCGCCTGGCAAAAGTGTTTGAGCCTTCAGCCCATCAAAAGTTACAACGCAGTTATCTTGCGATATGTTTTTCACTTCGATTTCTCTTGCACCATTCATCACCATTGGTCTTGCGTGAAGTGAATGTGCACAGAGCGGAGTGAGCATTATGCATTCTTCAAGTGGGTCGACAATTGAACCGCCCGCCGAAAGTGAATAAGCTGTTGAACCCGTTGGTGAAGAAACGATAAGTCCGTTTCCGCAAAGGGTGTCTATTTTGTGATTTTTATACGCCATCTCCAAACTGACCACTTGAGAATTCTCGCTTTCGCCACGCTCGAAAACAACATCGTTAAGCGCGACGTTTTCAAAGCCGTCACCCCTGCAAACAAGTGTCATGCGGGATTCTTTTATCAGCGTGCCCGCTTGAAGCATTTCAACAGCGCTCTTGATATTGTCGCTTTCAAAAGCTGTCAAAAATCCAAGATTGCCCATGTTTACAGCAAGGATTGGCAAATCGTTTGCAAGCGCAACACCAACGCACCTAAGCACAGTTCCGTCGCCCCCCAAAACCAAAATCGCATCGTATCCTTCAAAACTTTCAACATCGCCCCAACAGTGAACAACCGTGAATGCAATATCCGCACTGGCAAGATGAGAAAGTTCGCCAGAAATGTCCAATATGTTTTTTGATTGATAAACAAATATTTTCATAACATCATACCCTTATCACAAATTTAGAAGTGCCCTTTTATTTTACATTTATCATTATACAATATTATGAATATAAATACAAGCTATAACATAAAGTTTTATGTAAAATTTAATCATTTTGCAAAAATACCGCTTCAAATTTATTCATGTTTTTAAAATTTTTGAATATTTTTTAATTTTTTTTTGAAAAATATGCGAAAAATTAATTTTTTTCAGTTTTCTTTAAGGAACGGGTGGTATAAATAATACATAACAAAGACAGCAACGTGCAGACGCACAATCCTATAGATATAAATTCATATTTCCTAACCTCACAAGAAAAACAGCGGATTCTCTCTCCCGCTGTTTTTCATGCTTTAGGAGAGAGAAATGGGGAGGGCGACGTTTGGCGACTAGATACAAGTGGCTTTGCCACGCGAATTAAAAATTAAAAATTAAAAACAGGCTTCGCTCTGTGAGCTCGATAAAAATTGTGGTAAGGCATGGGCTTCGCCCTATGCATCCAATTATTAGATAATATGAAAAAAGCGTTACTTGTAGCAAGTAACGCTTTTTTTATAATGATTTTAAATATAATATGCACGAGCAACGCGAGTGCTTACCACAATTTTTAATTTTTAATTTTTAATTTTTAATTATAAAAGTGGTGCAGATTTTTGTATCTAGTAACCAACAACGCCCACGCCCGCCTATCTATACTCAAAAAAACCTTTCCCCAAATCTTCTAGGTATTTTTTTGCGTAGTATTTTGCGGTTGTCAGGTTCAGTTCTTTATAGTTTCCACATTCAACGGCACTTGCGCCGGGGATTTCGCCTTGAAAATTGCAGACGAACTGCATTGCATTTTTCACAAGTGGCAAAACATCTTGCGAGCAAAGGTCGCCAAACATCAAAAGATAGAATCCCGTTCTGCAACCCATTGGCCCGAAATAGACAACATCGTCGCTGTGTTCACTGTTGCGAAGGAATGTTGCAACCAGATGTTCTATCGCGTGGATTGCGGGCACATCGATTGGTGGTGCTATGTTTGGTTTTGTCATTCTAAGGTCAAAAGTCGTAACTGTCACACCTTGTTTTGTATCTTTTCGTGAAACGTAAAGCCCTTCTTCAAGCTTTGTGTGATCCACTTTGAAACTTTCTATTTTATTCATATTATCAATCGTCCTTATCCGTTTCGTTTATTCCGTGGGTGTAATCTTCGGGGTGAAGTTCGTCGTAGTGCATAAAACTGCCCTTTTTGTTTTGGTCGTTATAACGCTTATGTTTTTCGTTATTTTTTTCCAAACGCTGTTTACCGTTTTTGATTTTTTTAAGCTTTTTAAGTTCTTCTTCCATAACGTCCAAAACATCGTTTGGATTTCTGTGCCAAGCGGGGTCGATTGGGGTGTTTTCTTCAAACACTTCAAAATAGTCCTTATCGCGCAATTTGATTTTTCTTTTCTTGACGATTTCTGTTAGAAGCGGATACATCACTATTGCAATAAGACCGCCCGAAAAGCCGTTGTTATAAAGGTTCATGCCGGCGACAGCTCCGCTTGTTTGTTGCACGAGCGATGCGTGAATAAATCCCACCGCGATGCCTGCAATAACACCAAACTGACCTGTTATTGGCGCGAGAGTTGTTCCGAAAAGCCCCGCAAGTTGAAGTGTTGGGGAATTCGGGTCAAGGTGCATGCCGTATGCCCCAAGCAAGACACCAATCATAACTGGCACCATGTTTTTTGGGTGCTTACCAAACGCACCAAAGCCGATGATTGTCATGATACCGCCAATTGTTGGACCGTTCAAATCGCCATCGATAAGCAAGATATAAAACATGCCTATCATGCCAATAACCGCCATGTTCACAAGCACAGGCGCAAGACCGAACATTCTTAGAAAGTCACTTGGCGACCTTCCTGATTTTTTCATCATTTTTCCATAATCCGACAGCACTTGTTTTGGCGACTTACCACATAAAAACAGCCCCCAAACAAGCATTATTCCGCAAAGTGAAGTAAGCAAAATAATCCACTGGCGATTCATCGATTGGTTCCAATACATAGCTTCGGGCGGATTATCCCCAAATGCAGTGAGCACCGGAACAATCATAAGTGCGAAAAGACCACACGCAAAGCCAACGTTATAAAGGTTTATACCGTTTTGTATTTTGTATGTATAACCGGAAATTGGCGGGATAACAAACCCTACAATAACTCCCGCAAGTATGCCAACCGGTATGCTTGCAATGGTGCTTCCAAGTGCCATATAACTGACGAGTGGCGCTAGTGCCGTTGCGAGAAGAGAAACGGAAACGTATTTAGAAAAGCGTTCATTTTTGAATTTAGCATAAAGCCATGTGCCGAAAATTATCGGCCAAATATTCACAAAGTTTTTCCCGAAAAGCGAAAAACCCGCCATGAGCATTGTTGTTACAATCGTCATGCCGTTGAATGGCTCTTTTGAAAAATATAGCAGTGCAACAGAAAGCATCGTCACAATGCCCGCGTTGACAAGCGCAGCACCAAGCCCCGCAATTTCAACATAGTCTGTTATCAACATGTCCTGCGATGTTATTATTGTTAAAAGTCCACTTAAAATCCCACTGAAATCATATAAAATTCCAGTGAGCGTCAAAAGTCCACCAAAAGCAAGTGTTGCTATATACAGTTTTTGATAGGTTTTTGGCAAAATCAATCCCTCCATTTTGGGTGTTTATTACATATTATTTCTCACAATTATATATTATATCATATTTTTGGAATTTTGCAAGGGGATTTTATTTTTATTTTTGTTTAGCTTATAATGGGGAATTGGGGGCGTCCGTGGGTTGTTGGTTTTAAAAAGCGTGCTACGCGAATTAAAAATTAAAAATTAAAAATTAAAAATTGTGGTAAGGCATAGGCTTCGCCCTATGCATCCAATTATTAGATAATATGAAAAGAGCGTTACTCATAACAAGTAACGCCCTTACAAAAATTTCTAACAATAGTATGCACGAGCCAAAGGCGAGTGCTTTACCACAATTTTCAATTTTTAATTTTTAATTTTTAATTAGCAAAGCCTCGCTTTGCCCCGATTTCATCGGCTAGTTCGCGGAGGACGAATTTTTGGATTTTTCCGCTTCCTGTCATTGGGAATTTATCTGTTATGTGAACAAGAGTTGGAACTTTGTGACGTGCCATGTTTTCAAATACGAAGTGTTTAACATCTTCTTCAGTGATGTTTTCACCTTTCTTAGGAATGACAAACGCTGCGATTTCTTCGCCGTATTTTTCACTTTTCATGCCGACAACTTGAACGTCTTGAACGCCATCCATTGTGTAGATGAATTCTTCGATTTCTTTTGGATAGATATTTTCACCACCACGGATAATCATATCTTTCAATCTGCCTGTTATGCGATAGTATCCATCTTCATCCACCATTGCGATATCGCCAGTGTGAAGCCAGCCGTCTTTATCGATTGCATTTTCTGTTGCTTCTGGCATGTTGAAATATCCGCGCATGATGTTGTAGCCACGGGCACAGAATTCGCCGTGTTCGTTAGGGCCAAGTTCCTCACCTGTTTCTGGGTCAACAATCTTACATTCAACATTTGGAAGTGCTTTACCAACAGTTTCCACACGTTTTTCAAGTGAATCATATATTGTTGTTTGCGTACAAACTGGTGCAGCTTCTGTTTGACCATAAGCGATTGTGATTTGGCTCATGTTCATTTCGCTGACAACTTTTTTCATTGTGTCTACTGGGCAAGGTGAACCTGCCATGATACCTGTTCTTAGACTGCTGAAATTATATTTTTTGAAGTCGCGGTGTTCAAGCATTGCGATAAACATTGTTGGAACGCCGTGGATTGCTGTACATTTTTCATAGTGAATAACGTGCATTGCTTTCATTGGTGTGAAATACAAAAGTGGAAGCATTGTGCAACCGTGTGTGAGAGATGCCATGATTGCAAGAACCAAACCAAAACAATGGAAGAATGGCACTTGAATGCAAAGTCTGTCTTCATGCGTGAATTTCATGCATTCGCCGATGTTATATCCGTTGTTTACGATGTTGTAGTGCGTGAGCATAACGCCTTTTGGGAAACCTGTTGTTCCTGAAGTGTATTGCATGTTGACAACGTCTTGTGGGTCGCAAGCATCTTTTGCTTTTTGATATTCTTGATGAGAGATTTCTCTTGCGAATTTTCTGATTTCGTTCCAAGAATACATACCTGGATACTTGTTATCAAAAGATACAACCATTTTCAAGAAAGGCAATTCTTTAAGATCAAGTCTACCTTCTTCTTGGCTTTCCATTTCTGGGCAAAGACCATATATTGTTTGTTCGCAGTCGATATCTTTAAGTCCGTCGCAGACAAAAAGACCCTTCGATTCTGATTGGTTCATAAGATATTTGAATTCTGCTGATTTATAGCTTGTGTTTACCGTTACCAAAACCACACCAATCTTTGCTGTTGCAAGCATCAAAACTAGCCATTGTGGATAGTTTGTTGCCCAAACCGCAACGTGGTCGCCCTTTTTATATCCCAGTGCAAGAAGTGATTTCGCAAATGTATCTACCTCGTGAGAGAGCTCAGAATAAGTCATATCGAAATCCATTTCAATATACTTTACCGCTTGATTGTGTGGATATTTAGCAACTGTGTTGTCAAACATCTGCCCTACTGTCATATTCAATAATTCAGTCATATTTGGTTACCTCTTCTTTGTATTTTTTACAACTTTTTATGCCTTTTTTCGTGTAATTGCATAGTAGATTACATCAAAAGACTTTTTTTGTCAATTCTTTTTCTACCCCATAAAAAATTAGACAGCTGTTGATTTTATTGCGTTTTATTATATTGATTTATATATTGATTTATATATTGTTTAAAATTCTTATAAAAAATATCAAAATGGTATATACTTTTCTTAAAAAATATGATAAAATTAATGAGTATACTTTATCAAGGGGGAAAATCATGCATAAACGTTTCACACTTTCATCGCGCAACAAATTTATGGTGCTTTTTGTGCTGTTGATTTTGCTTCCACTTATCATTTTGAATGCCTTTGTTTTGGTGATTCAATTCGAACAGAACACTTCACAATATACAACCGAGCAAAAATATGAGTTTTATAAAATCCCACAGGATATTTCTGACGAGTTTGAACTTGCCTTTTCATACGCAACCACTCTTTCGCAAGACTACGATATGTATGTTTTTCTAAACAAAAAATATTCTTCATATCAAGAATACTACACTAACTACGAAGGGTACGACGTGGCAAAGCTTTTTTCCATGTCCACTGTTGACAATCAAAACATATCCGACCCGATTTTATACACGACAAACACTTCGATATACGAAACACAAATAACGCAAATAATCGATGAAGAGCTTGCAACCGAAAAATGGTATCAAGCGTTTGACATTGAATACACAAGCGCCCAACTATATTTTGATGCCGACACGAGATATGCATATATCACTTGTCCGCTTATGTCTTTTGGCACGAGCGACTATCTTCAATTTGTTATGTTGAGAGTTGATTTGGATTACATTTCCGATTCTCTTGACGCAATTGGAACGCCGTGTTCTGCAATGCTGTTTGACGACAGCAACAGTTTGCTTTACACATGGGTGGAAGGTTACGATTCAATTCAGCCCGCACTTTTTTATTCCACTATCGAATCTGATGGCGCGACGGATGATATCGCACTTGTTTATCGTGAAAACATTGATTCCTACGGCAATTTGAAACTTGTTGTTGCGATAGAAAACAAAAACTTTTATTCGCTTGAAACAATTCTTCCAACTGTGTTCACCCTTCTTTTGACACTGCTTGCTTCATTCCTGTTCATGAAAAATATTCAACGCGAATATATCGACAGAATTGAATCACTTGTTGAA
This sequence comes from Bacillota bacterium, assembly GCA_044426085.1. Taxonomy (GTDB): domain Bacteria; phylum Bacillota; class Clostridia; order Christensenellales; family CAMQZB01; genus JAWXUU01. The sequence goes on from JAWXUU010000003.1 coordinate 46,825, forward strand.
AGCTTGAACGTAGACGAACTTATCGCGGGAAGAAAGCAAAGCGCCGACAATCAACTAACATTTGTTGAACAGACAATCGGGGATATGTCGGGAAGGATTCGCGACCTACTGAAAAAATCATTCGACCTTGAAATGGAAAAAAACCAAGCGGAAATTCGCAGAAAGCAATCGGAGCTTAATTCACTGCTCTCGCAAATCAATCCGCATTATCTTTTCAATGTTTTGAACGCGATAAGATTGAAATCGCTTATCAAAGGCGAAAAGGAAACTGCAAAAATCATTCTTTACGTTTCAAAGATTATGCGCGGAAGCATCACTTGGAACCAAGATGTTATAACACTTAAAGAAGAAATCAACTTTATATTTGAATATCTCGCAATCGAAAAATACCGCTTTGAAGACAAAATCGAATATTCAATCTTCTCTGACGATGAATCACTTGAATGCGATATTCCAAAGATGTGCTTGCAACCGTTTATTGAAAACGCATGCGTTCACGGCATTCAAAACGTGCTTGACACCGGCAAGATTGAAATTTCAACAAAGGTTATTGATAACAAACTTCACATCACAATCGGAAACCCCGTTTCTTCTTTCAGCGCAGAAACAAAAATGCAAATCTTGAATTATGCAAAGGGCAACTTCGAAATAGACACCAAGAGCGTTGGTCTTAAAAACACTTTCGGCAGATTGCGTTTTTATTACGACGACGTTCAGTTTGATATCGACACTTCCGTTCCTGATTACGTGACAATGACTTTGATTCTCGCAACAAAAGTGGACAGAACCGCAAAGTCTAGCTTATCTGGCGCAGAAGACAATCAAAACACAGCAAGCGGAGAAATCAAAACCGAAACACCACAGCAAATAAACAACACTGCAAACAACAGCGAAAACCAAGCTGGCAATAAAGGAGAGCAACATGAGTAAAATACTACTTGTCGACGATGAAGCCAATGCCCTTAATGGACTCAAGGTTCTGATTGATTTTGAAAAATACGATATAGACACAATCTTCACCGCAAAAAATGCTTTCGACGCACTTGCCATCATTGAAGAAAGTCGCCCAGAATACATCATCACCGACATTTCTATGCCACAGATGACAGGGCTTCAAATGATAACTGAAATCAAGAAAGTTGCTAAATACACTCCTAAAATCATTGTGCTATCAGGATTTTCAACTTTCCAATACGCAAAGGAAGCGCTCGCACTTGGTGTGAGAGCCTACCTTTTGAAACCTTGCGACGAAGACGAACTTGACGATATCCTGACTAAGCTTCATGCCGAACCCGACGAAGACAAAGAAGAAACTGCAAGCGCCGTTGCTGAATCGTTCATGCTGAAAATCTTGAATGGCGAAAACGCACAAAAAGCATACCTTGCAATTGAATCTTTCATGGAATATAAACCGGGTGAATCGCTTTGCATATTCCCTTGCAAAGTGGCGTTCAAAAACAGCAAGGAAGTTGACCTTACCGAAGAAGAAATTGAAAACAGCAACGCTAAATTTGTTGAAATCATGACTAAGATGCTGACAGCGGAAGGCAAAGTTGCCGCGTTTTCATTAAGTTCTTCAGAAATTTTGTTCGTTCTTCACGCGCAAATCATTTCAACAGAATCACTTTCGCAAAAAATCAAGAACACACAAGATCTTGCATTTTCAGGTCACGGCATAATATCTTCTGCAATTTTGAGCGATTCTTTTATCAGAATAGACGAAATCGCAAAGGTGTTTGGCGAATGCAAAAATTCTTTGCTACACACAAGTGGACTCACAAAACCACAGCTTTCTATGCTCGCTGATGAAACTATTTCTTCCGACGAATTCAAGACGATATACAACCTATTTAATGAACTTTCTGCAAACTTTGAAACAATATACCAAGATGAACTCACCGAGAAAATCGATACCATTTTCGCAATGGCTAAGCAGATTGATATGCCCGTCGCATACTTCTGGTCGATTTATAACGCGTTTATTATCAACATCACAAGATACGTTGCAGAGCTTGATAGAGACGTAGATAAAATAATCGATAAGCTTGCCGACATCAAAAGCAAACAATCACAAACGTTGCTTCAAGAAAATTCTCCGCTGAAAGATTTGGTTATCGAATTATACACAGAAATGAACACACACAAAATCCACCAACAAAACGAAGTGTTCCACAACATCATCACATACGTGACAAATAACTACAGCGAAAACTTGACGCTCAAGTCACTTTCAACAAAATTCTACGTGAACCCAATCTACCTTGGCAGATTGTTCAAGAAAAACACAGGCACACTTTTCAATGAATACCTAACAAATATCAGAATTGAAAAATCGAAAGTCCTACTTTTGAAAACAAATAAAAAAATCTACGAAATAGCAGACGAAATCGGATTCAACGACCCAAACTATTTCATAGCAAAATTCCTAAAAGCCGAAGGAACAACACCATCGCAATACAGGAAAAAACAGGTGTAAAAAAGGGGCTTTGCCCCTTTTTTACAAATTAAAAACAGGCTTCGCTCTGCGAGCTCGATAAAAATTCAAAATTAAAAATTGTGGTATGGCACGGGAGCAAAGCTCCCTGTGCAATCAATATTAGATAATGCAAAAGGAGCGTTACTTTCAACAAGTAACGCTCCTTTTATTAATTTCAAATAATCGAATGCACAAGCGAAGCGAGTGCCATACCACAATTTTTAATTTTTAATTTTGAATTTTTAATTTAAATTTATTTTCTCCGAAAATAAATTTACATTTGTTTCCCAGCCGCGTAAGCTTCGTGGTTCATTGGGATAAGTTTTGGTTTTGATTCGAAAAGGTGGTCTAGGCCTTTGAGCATGTTTTCATCAGTGAGCACTGAGCAATGTTTTTGGATAACGCCAAGCATGATAGTGTTTGAAATTTTTGCGTTGCCAAGTTCGATTGCTTTTGAAAGAACAGGGGCATAGATAACGTTGACGTCTTCTCTTTCCACTTTTGCGTCGCAAACATCGCTGTTCACGAATATGTATCCGCCAGTTTTCACTGAATCGACGAATTTTGCAAGGCTTGGTTTGTTCATAACAACCAAGATATCAGCAGTTGCGATAAGCGGTGAAGCGACAGTGGTATCAGAAACAACAACGTGACAGTTTGCAGTTCCACCACGCATTTCTGGGCCGTATGAAGGAAGGAAAGTTGCTTCCTTGTTTTCATCCATAGCGCCATATGCGAATGAAATTCCCATCGAAAGAACACCTTGACCGCCAAATCCGGCGAAAATCATTTTGTTAGTTGCCATATTATTTTACCTCCTTATAAACGCCAAGAGGATAAACTGGGATAACGTCTGATTTGATGAAGTTTAGTGCATCAACAGGAGTTTTTCTCCAGTTTGTTGGGCATGAAACCAAAACTTCCACAAGAGAGAAGCCCTTGCCTTGAATTTGGTTTTCGAACGCTTTTTTGATAGCTTTTTTAGCTTTCAAAACGTTTGGGAAATCGTGTGTTGAAACGCGTTCGATATAGCATGGTCCTTCAAGTTGAGCAAGCATTTCAGAAACGTGGATTGGATAGCCTTGAAGTGCAACATTTCTTCCGCTTTGTGAAGTTGTTGAAACTTGACCTTCCAATGTTGTTGGCGCCATTTGTCCGCCAGTCATGCCATAAATTGAGTTGTTGATGAAAATGATTGTGATATTTTCTCCCCTTGCAGCAGCATGAACAGTTTCCGCCATACCAATACTTGCAAGGTCACCATCACCTTGATATGTGAACACAACCTTATCAGGAAGCACACGTTTAATACCAGTTGCAACAGCAGGTGCTCTGCCGTGGGCAGCTTCTTGCATGTCGCAATTGAAATAATCATAAGCAAAAACGGCGCAACCAACTGGTGCAACACCGATTGTTTTTTCACCCACTCCAAGTTCTTCAAGTGATTCTGCAACCAACTTGTGCACAACACCGTGTGTGCAACCTGGGCAATAGTGGAATGGTTTATCTGTCAGCATAGCTGATTTTTTATATGTCTTAGCCATTTTGTCCCTCCATAATATAAGCAACGATATCGTCTTCTGTCATGATGTTTCCACCGTATCTGCCATAAAAATCCACAGGTTTTTTGCCGTTTACCGCAAGGCGAACGTCTTCCACCATTTGACCTTTAGAAAGTTCCACAGTAACAAATTTTTTCACGCAATCAAGACTTGCAATTCTCGCGATTTCTTTTTCTGGGAAAGGGAACAACGTGATTGGGCGAATAAGTCCCGCTTTCACGCCTTGTTCGCGCAAAAGTAGCACAGCCGACTTCACGATTCTTGCAGTTGAACCGTATGCAGAGAACACGATTTCAGCGTCTTCAGTCATGAACGATTCGAACTTAGTTTCTTTTTCTTTCAAAACTTCATATCTGTCGTATAGTCTATCAATAACAGCTTCAAGTTCGTCAGGTTGGATATAAAGTGAGTTTACAACCCTTCTGCCCTTGCCGTCGCCATGAGTTGCCCATTCTTTATAAGGGACTTTCGACAAATCTTTAAATTCTGGAAGTTCAACAGGTTCCATCATTTGACCTAGCATACCATCGCCAAGTATCATGACAGGCATTCTGTATTCTTCGGCTTTTTCAAACGCTTCATACATAATATCAACCGCTTCTTGAACAGTTGCAGGAGCGAGAACGAAAAGTCTGTAATCTCCGTGTCCGCCACCTTTTGTTGTTTGGAAATAATCACCTTGCGCTGGTTGAATACCGCCGAGCCCTGGGCCCGCACGCATGATGTTCACGATAACGCATGGGATTTCTGCGCCCGCGATATAACTGATACCCTCTTGTTTGAGTGAAATACCAGGTGAAGAAGATGATGTCATCGCTCTTGCACCAGCGCCACCAGCACCGTACACCATGTTGATAGCAGAAACTTCAGATTCCGCTTGCACGAAAGTTCCACCATAATTATAAATCTCGCGAGACATATATTCAGGAATTTCGTTTTGTGGTGTTATCGGATAACCGAAAAACGCGCGACAGCCACCGCGAAGAGCACCCTCGCAAATAGCTTCGTTACCTTTCATAAGTTTTTTTGCCATATTATTTACCCTCCCCGATTTCGATGACGCTGTCCGGACACATAACCGCACAAGCTGTGCAGAAAATGCATTTTGCAACGTCGACAACTGCGAAGCTATAACCCTTTTCGTTTGTTTCCTTTGAAAGAGTTAGAGCCTTTTTAGGGCAGAAATTGACGCAAAGCCCACAGCCTTTGCAACTTTCTTTGTGAATTGTCATTTCCATATTCGTTTACTCCTTTTCTAATCTTTTATAATAGAACAAATACTGCTGAACAATGCCCGCATGTTCGCCAAAAAGATTAACAAAAAATTTTCTTATATCCTTTCTTGTGGCTGGTGTGCCGTGAAAATCTTCCAAATAAAGCTTTTCAATCCACGTATCCACAGGAAATGCATCGTATTTTTGATAGGCAAAAAGCAAAATGCAATCCGCCACTTTTTCCCCAACCCCGAAGAGTTTTTGAAGGTATTTGTTTGCTTCAAGCGTGCAAACGGGAACGTTTTGAATGTCAAACCCATTCAAAATCATCTCGCAAGTGCGAGTTATGTAGCTAGCCCGATAACCAAGCCCGATATTTTTCAGTTGCGCTTCCGAAGCAGAACCAAGTTGCTCCACAGTTGGAAAAGCATAAAAAGTTTTATTTCTGAAGTGGATTTCATCGCCAAATTCACGGCTGATAGCGAATAAAATCTTGCGTATGCGAGAGATGTTGTTGTTTGCCGAAACGATAAAATCAATAATAGTTTCAAACTTAGATTGTCGCAAAATTTTCAGCATCTTTGCCGATTCGATTGCGGAAAGTGCATATTCGTTTGAAACGCCGTTTTTCACCTTTTCATAATCAAAATCAAGGCAAAAATAGTTTTGGAAATATATAACGCTGTCTTCCCGACCGCATTCCACCATATAGGAATCAGCGGTTTCGCAAATGTAGCAAATGTGGTGAAGCGATTGCAAATAAAAACCGTCATCTTCGCATAAAACCTTGAAAACCTGCCCAGAAAACAACGTTTCGCGCATGTCTATTAGCGATTTATCAATTAAAAATGATGCCATATTACCCCACAAGTAGCAAAAGCGTACTTTTTTCCATATTGCGTATATTCTATCACAACAAAGTTGCAAAGTAAACAACTTTTGTGCGTAAAATGAAAAATGAACTGATGTTTAACTTGCAAAGGGGCGTGTCCGTTTTGCGTGTCGCGGGTGGGTTTGGGCATCGACCCCTACGGTTGGTTGCCGTTTTTTCACAACAAAAAAAAAGGCGGACACTTTGTCCGCCTTTTGGTTTTGATTTATGTTTACAAATTTGCAAGTTCTTATTTCACTGTGAAGTTGATTTCTGTTTCGATATCGAAGAAATGCAATCTGTTTTCGTCTAGTGCTAGTGTAACATTTTGACCGATTTTGAGTTGCATTCTTGAATCAACTTTTGCAGCAAGGTTTGCTTTGTCGAACAAGCCAGTTTCTTTTGTTGCGCCGTACAAAACTGTTTCAGCACCAAGTGCTTCGTAAACGTCTACAGTAACGTCGAATTGAACATCTTTTGCAGCTGCAAGGTATTCTTCATCTGCGTGGATATCTTCAGGACGAATACCCATAACAACTTTTCCACCGTTTTTGATGATTTCTGCTGGGATTGATGATGCAGCTTCTTTTGAAACTTTGATTGATCTGCCTTCAAAGTCGATTTGAACTTTGTCGCCAACTGCTTTCACGTCTGCATCGAAGAAGTTCATTTGTGGTGAACCGATGAAGCCCGCAACGAATTTGTTTGCTGGGTGATCGTAAAGATTTTGTGGAGAGTCGATTTGTTGAACAAGACCATCTTTCATAACAACGATTCTTGTTCCCATTGTCATCGCTTCAACTTGGTCATGCGTTACATAGATAAATGTTGTGCCGACTTTTTTGTGAAGTTTTGTGATTTCTGTTCTCATTGCTGCACGAAGTTTTGCATCCAAGTTTGAAAGTGGTTCGTCAAGCAAGAATACTTTTGGTTGACGCACAATCGCACGACCCAATGCCACACGTTGACGTTGTCCACCAGACATCGCTTTTGGTTTTCTATCAAGATATTGTTCGATATCAAGAATTTTTGCAGCTTCCATAACTCTTTCATGGATTTCAGCTTTTGGCATTTTTCTTAGTTTCAATGCAAATGCCATGTTGTCGTATACTGTCATATGTGGATACAATGCGTAGTTTTGGAATACCATTGCGATATCTCTATCTTTTGGTTCAACTTCGTTCATTCTTACGCCGTCAATTTGCAATTCACCTTCAGTGATATCTTCAAGACCAGCAACCATTCTGAGTGTTGTTGATTTTCCGCAACCTGATGGTCCAACGAATACGATAAATTCTTTATCTTCGATTTCCATGCAGAAATCGCGAACAGCTGTAACATTGCCGTCGTACACTTTATAAATATTTTTTAGGCTCAAACTTGACATATTGTTTCCCCTTTTTTGCCACTTTAGTGACTTTTTTTTATTTTTTCTATATTATACTTCGTAATCACTTGATTTATCAAGTCAAAATCTTTATAATATAAGACAAAAGTTATGATTTTTATTTGGTTTTTATCAAATTTAGCAATATTTGGAGGTTTTTATGGACAATTATTATGAAAATGATATTTGGTTTACCAAGGAAGAGTTTCACAATCTTGAATTTCCACTTTCCAGTGTGGAATATTTCAAGATTATATTTGTTTCGCGCGGGGTTTTGCAAATCACCACGGCGGACGACAGTTTTGAGCTTTTCGAGGGGGATTGCAGATTCTTTTTCCCCGGCGAGGTGCATTCCGCTTTCACCTACGACAACAACGTTTGCGAAATCGTAAGCTTTCCCACTTCCGCTTGCGAGGATTTTTTTGCGATGGTTTTTGGCAGGCAACAAGTTGGGGGCGTTTTCAAGCTTGATTCCGACATCGATTATTTCGAAAGCATTTCTGCCGATGCCGATGTGTTTTTCAACAAGGCGAATTTATACGCACTTTTGCACAGCTTTGTGGGCAAGGTGGTGATTTCTGACGCGAAAAGCAAGGATGGCGAATTTGTCGCATACGTGACCAACTTCGTACGCAAAAACTGCAAAGATGATATCTCCCTTGCGTCACTTGCGGAAAATCTCGGGTATGGATACAATTATGTTTCCACCCTGTTCAAGAAAAACTTCAAGTGTAACTTCCTTTTCTTCGTGAACCAACACCGAATAGCAATCGCAGAAGAAATGCTGAAATCACAACCCGACATGACAATAACAGAAATAGCCTTCGAATGCGGTTTCAATTCGCTTAGGTCTTTTGGAAGAAACTTCCAAATGCATAAGGGGATTGCGCCAAGCGAGAGCAGAGGGTGATGGGCGTCGTTTGGTTTGTGGATACAAAAATCTGCACCACGCGAATTAAAAATTAAAAATTAAAAATTGTGGTAATGCACGTCGCTTCGCTTGTGCTTTCAATTATTAGATAAGACAAAAGGAACGCTACTTGTTAATAGTAAAGTTCCTTTTATCATTTTAAATATAGTATGCACGAGCCAAAGGCGAGTGCTTTACCACAATTTTTAATTTTTATCGAGCTCGCAGAGCGAAGCCTGTTTTTAATTTTTAATTAGCAAAGCTCCGCTTTGCTAAAATATCTTTATCAAATCCACAAATATTGCGAAGGCGAAAATTGCTACGAAGCCTATGAAGTGGATCATGTTTTCTGTGTTGCGGTTTATTGGTTTGCCACGCACCCATTCGATTGCGGTGAAGACGATTTTTGAGCCGTCTAGCGCGGGGATTGGGAGCAGGTTGAACACGGCAAGGTTTATGCCGATAAGTGCCACGAATTCAAGAAGCACTCGCCAGCCCATGCTTGCGATTGTGGCTGTCATCGTGATTGTTGTTACAGGTCCACCAACGGAATCAAGCCCCACACTGCCGGTGAAAAGCTGACCCAAGAATGTGTAAATCGTGCCCGCGGCGGATATGCAATAGCCAAATGAATTGCCAATCGTGCGGAAAAATCCAAACTTCACCGCGCCCGAGCTTGAAAGTATACCAACGCCCTCCGACACCACGGTTTTTGAAACGCCGTCTTCTTCGTAGGTATATTCATACGTGCGAATTTCCACAGGTATTGTCATCTCCTTGCCATCGCGCACAATCGTAACGTTGATAACATCTTCGCCATCTTCTTTCGCGCTTGCGATTTGGCTTGTGAGCACGCTTGTGGAATACACTGTTTTGCCGTCGATTTCTATTATATAATCACCCGTTTGAAACACGTATTCTCTGTTGTAGGTCTCGCTTGGTGGAGATGGCAAAACCGTCGCCACTTGGATGAAATATTGACCCGCAAAAAGGAACACGCACACTATTATTAGCAGTGTTGCGATTATGTTTGCTGTCGCGCCAGCCACGAGTACGATTATTCTTTTCCACGGCGATTTTTTTTCGAAAGAATCAGGGCTGTTTGAATCGGTATCTTCACCTTCGAATGCACAGTAGCCACCAAGGGGAATACAGCGCACGGAAAAATCTTCGCCAGATTTCATCTTGCGCTTGAAAATCGCAGGCCCAAACCCGATTGCGAATTCGTTGATTTTGAAGCCTAGCTTCTTGCCCGCGATGTAGTGCCCAAATTCGTGAACCGTTATCATGAAAAGCAACACGCCTATCGCCACAATAAAATTGCCAACAGATGAAAATATACTCAAAATTTGATTAGTCATTTATTATTCCTTTCGTCTCTTTTTCTACTTGTGCAATCGCTTTATAAACGTTTTCAATATTATATTGCACCTTGATATCTATTTTATTCAGCAATGTGCGATTTTTATTCACTATATCTGTAAATTTTATTTTGCCTTCAAAAAAGGCTTCAACCAAAACTTCGTTTGCCACGTTGAATGCAAGCGGATAAAATCCACCCCTTCTGATAACTTCTCGCGCAAGCCAAATTGCCTCGTGACGTTCCTTTTGTGGCACTTCGAAAGTCAATTGGGACAGTGTTGAAAAGTCGAGTGGCGAAACGTTGGTTTCTCCACGATAGCAGGTTGTCATCGCTTGCAGAATTGGGATTTCCATTGATGGATTAGACATATGCGCAAGTGTTGTTTTGTCGCGATATTCCACCATAGAATGTATTATTGATTGCGGATGAATCACAACTTCGATTTTATCTTCCGCAAAGCCAAAAAGGTGGCACGCTTCAATAAGTTCCAACGCCTTATTCACCATTGTTCCGCTGTCCACAGTGATTTTTCCGCCCATGTTCCAGTTGGGATGTTTCACCGCCATTTGTGGGGTGATTTTTTTCAAATCGCAAATAGGGGTTTTCAAAAATCCACCACCGCTTGCCGTGAGAATCAATCTTGTGATGTCGCTTTTCCTTTCACTTCGCGAGCATTGCCAAAGTGCGGAATGTTCGCTGTCTACCGGATAGATTTTTGCATTGGTTTGCTTTGCCATTTCAAGGAGCAAATCACCACAGCTGACGATTGTTTCCTTGTTTGCAAGCGCGATATGCTTGCCCGCTTTTATTGCGGAAATAAGATACGGCAAGCTGGAAATCCCGCCCGATGCGATAACCACAATGTCTGCTTCTTCCAAGCTTGCAAGTTTTTCCACATCTTCGCCATAAATCAGAACCGACGGTGCGAACGCTTTTGATTTTTCGCATTCTTCGCCCGCCTTTTGCGAGAAAACGCCCACATATTTTGGGTTGAATTTTTCCCACTGTTTTTCTAGCAGTGGGATATTTTTATTTCCTATGACAGCGAGAACATTGAAGCTTTCGCTGTTTTTTTCAATCACGTCCAAAGTCTGCGTGCCAACGCTTCCTGTTGAACCAAAAATTACTACATTTTTCATAATATAAACACTACCGAGAACACATAAACAAGCACTGTCACGAAAATCACACCGTCGAAACGGTCTAGCATTCCGCCGTGACCTGGAAGGAATTTTCCCGAATCCTTAACGCCAACACTCCTTTTGAGTGCACTTTCCACAAGGTCGCCAATCTCTGCACACATCGCACCAATCATACCCATCATAACAAACATCGAAATTGCAATTGGTTGATCAACAAGCAACAATGCTGTTGAAGAAATGAATGTGATGGATATCCAACAAACAGTGAGCGCGCCCACGATTCCGCCGAGTATTCCGCCGATTGCGCCCGCGATTGTCTTGTTTGGGCTTATGCTTGGGCAAAGTTTTTTGCCACCGATTGTCATGCCGAACATATATGCACCAACGTCGCAAAATGGTCCAATCATGAACACCAACAAAAGTGCGATTGTGCCGTATTCACCCCAGTGGTTCATCACCATAAGAAGGGAAAAAAGCCACAGTGGATAAAAAAGCGAAAGCGCAAAATTCATGAGCGATTTCAAGATATCATCCTTGCCAAACAGCGCAACAATTGCCCTTATTGCGAACAACATCAAAACCACAACCAATAAGCCGATTTCACCTTTCCACGCGTTTGCAGGAATCGCGAGAACGCCGTATATAATCAAAAATGCTCTGCTTGTTTTTGATTCGTCACCAAGCAATTTCAAAAGCTCGAAAGCGCCGTAAACTCCGCTGAAAATCACGAAAAGATCAAATGGAATAATAGCCCATTCCCGCACGAGGATAAGACCAAAGATGATAACAACAAACAGCGTTCCACCAATTATTCTGTCTTGCAAATTAGTTCTTTCTTTCATTTTTTCTCCTATGCTTTTCCAAACCGCCTTTTGCGCGTTTGATAAACTTCCATCGCTTTTATAAATTCACCCTCATCAAAATCCGGCCACAAGCATTCTGGAAAATAAAGCTCGGAATACGCCGACTGATAAAGCAGAAAGTTTGAAAAGCGTTGCTCGCCACTTGTTCGCACGATAAAATCCGGATCGGGAACATCGCGGGTGTAAAGCAAGTTTTCAAATTCTTCACTGGTGATTTGCTTGCCAAGTGCAATCGCCTTGTTGCAAGCTTGCAAAATCTCTTGTCTGCCACCATAATTCAGCGCGATGTTGAGATTATATTTATCAAGTTTTGCAGTTTTTTGCTGAATTTCGCTTATGGAATCTGCAAGTCCATATTTTTCAAAAGGTGCTATGTCGCCAAGTATGCGAACCCTTATTCCCTTTTTTACACAGTCGGGGGAAAACCGAACAAGGAAGCTTTCCAAAAGATTGAAAATAGTTGTTTTTTCTTCTTCTGATCGCGACCAGTTTTCCGTTGAGAACGCATAAAGCGTGACTGTTTTTATGCCGAAATCACCCGCACACATAACCGCCGTTTTGATTGCGTTTTCTGCGCTCTTGTGACCTTCACTTCGCGAAAGCCCACGCCCTTTTGCCCATCTTCCGTTGCCGTCCATGATAAATGCAATGTGGGCGGGAACAGTGAATTCTCCGCTTTGGATTTTTTCAATCACATCGCTTTTTGAAAGGGGTTTTTCAGCTTCTTTTTCATGTGTATTTGATTTTTTGAAGAATCTCATATCACGCCTCGTTTATTGATTTGCACGCTTCCGTTTCTGGTGCGAACAAGAAATTTGTCGCAACCAAAATTATTTTTTCGCCTTTCTTTGTCGCTCGCAAAACAAGAGTTTCGTCGAAAGATTTCATTTTTTTGTCGTTATATGCAACGATTTCAAATTCTATCCCTTCGCAACTCAACATTTCCACGGCTTTATCAAGCTTTTTGCCAACGAGTTTAGTTATCAAACTGAAAGCACTTCCTTTTCTTTATCTTTATACATAACGTCGATTTTTTCAATCGCTTTAGTAACGATTTTTTCAACTTCTTTTTCGTATACCGCAACTTCATCTTCGTTAAGAGTTTTTGCAGTTTTCATTTTCTTTAGAGCATCCATAGCATCTCTTCTGATGTTTCTGATTGCAACTTTGCTATCTTCAGAAGCTTTCTTGCATTGTTTTGCAAGTTCTTTTCTTCTTTCTTCAGTAAGTTCTGGGAAAACAAGGCGAATCACTTTGCCGTCAGATGAAGGAGTGATTCCAACATTGCCAGCATAGATTGCTCTTTCGATTTCTTTGCACATGCTTGCATCCCATGGCGTGATAAGAAGCATTCTTGATTCTGGAACAGAAATGTTCGCCACTTGGTTGATTGGCGATTGAGTGCCATAATAATCAACAGTGATTTTGTCAAGAACATGTTGGTTTGCTCTTCCAGCTTTCATAGCTTGATATTCAGATTGTAAAGAGTTAAGAGATTTTTCTTCCCTTTCTTCAAGATCCATAAACAGTTCTTCAACCGCGTCGTTAACATATTGCATAATTACCTCCATAAATGCCCGAGGGGAGTGCCTGAGCGGGCTTTTTGTGTTATTTATTTTTGTTTTTGCTCACTTTTTTTAAAAAGTGAAAATTGAAAATTGAAAATTGAAAATTGTGGTAATGCACTCGCGTTGCTCGTGCTTTCAATTTTTAAGTCTTTTTATATTATCAGATTGTGAAAGGTTAAAGCGTTTGGCTTATTGTAGCCAAAATATAATTGAAATGCATGAAGCGAAGCGGAATGCTTTACCACAATTTTCACTTTTCACTTTTCACTTTTCACTTTAAAAAATTAAAATTTCATTTTAATTTTTTATTATTGTTCCAATTTTTTCGCCGTTCACAACTTTTGTTATGCTGTCTTCTTCTGAAAGGCCGAAAGCGACAACTGGGATTCCGTTTTCCATGCACATTGTGATTGCTGTTGTGTCCATTGCTTTTAGGCCTTGGGAAATAACATCGATATATTTGATTTCATCGTATTTTTTCGCGTCGGGATTAAGCTTTGGATCGCTGTCGTATATTCCGTCGATATTTTTTGCAAGAAGCAAGCAATCTGCTTCGATTTCTGCAGCGCGAAGAGCAGCGGCAGTATCTGTTGTGAAATATGGATTACCCGTTCCGCAACCGAAAATCACAACTCTGCCCTTTTCAAAGTGGCGGAGCGCTCTTCTCAAGATGTAAGGTTCGGCAACTCTTGTGATTGTGAGTGCAGTTTGGATTCTTGTTGCAACGCCGATTCTTTCAAGTGAGTCTTGAAGTGCAATCGCATTCATTGCAGTTGCAAGCATACCCATATGGTCGGCAGCAACCCTATCCATGTTTGTGCCTTGTCTTCCGCGCCAGAAGTTTCCCGCACCAACGATTATGCCAATTTCCACACCTTGGTCAAAAACTTTCTTGATTTGCTCGCTCACGGCGTCGATGGTTTCGTTATCAATACCGAAATCCTTACCGCCTGAAAGTGCCTCGCCCGAAAGTTTCAAAATTATTCTCTTATATTTAGGCATACATTTCTCCCTTTATCATTCGCAGGGTTTATAACATAATTCCCCTATGATATTTCATTCGTGTTCATTATACCATAAAGTTTTGTATAATAAAATAGTTTTTACAATCTTTTTAGTAACTTTTTGAAAATATTTCCACCTTTTTGACAAAAAAAACTTTAAAATACTCCACAATTTTCTTTACTTTTCCCCCGCGATACTATATACTGTTTATACTGTGCTAGGTGGGGAGTTAGTGGTGCCCTTTTTCTCGCAATCCACTACAGCGAGGCTGAATGCCTGTTTCGGTTATGCCTATTGAAAGCCGAAGGGTGCAAGGAATGTTGATCTCAGGGTCTTATGCAACGAAGTTCTGTGAATCGTGTCAGGTCAGGAATGAAGCAGCACTAAGCGGCCGCGACGTGTGCCATGAGGAAACTTTGTGGGAGTAACCTACACCTTTACCGTTTCGATAGTCATTTATCAACGCAGGATGCACAGTATTCAGAAAATAAAGCCAGTTTCAAAAGAAACTGGCTTTTGTTTTTTTGTTTAGAAAATAAACAAGAACGCCAAGGTTCAACATTCCTTGGCGTTCTTATTTTAGTATAGTATAGAATTTATGAATTCCCCCGTGGGGAAGTAGTTAGCGTTTTTGTTTAGGTTTCGCGTGTTGGTTTTGGGCGACGATTTTTTTTTGTTTATCGTGCCTGTTTCACGCGAATTGAAAATTAAAAACAGGCTTCGCTCTGCGAGCTCGATAAAAATTAAAAATTGTGGTAAGCACTTGCGTTGCTCGTGCATGCTATTTGTTAGATTGTTTGGTCGCACGACGTTGCCACATAATTATGGGCATTCCACACGTCCGCGGGTCGATGTGGGCATCGACCCCTACGGGTGGTTTGTCCGTCTTGTGGGGCGGGAGAACACATGGGTTCTCCCCTACGCGGTGCTCGTGCATTTCAATATAAAATTGAATGCATGTAGCGATAGCGGAATGCTTTACCACAATTTTTAATTTTTAATTTTTAATTTTTAATTTAAAAAATGCTTTGCATTTTTTATTGTTTTTTCTTTTTATAAATCACGTATCCAACAACACCGCCGACTACCAACACGCCTAGGACAATCCAAATCCATGCGTTGCTGCTTGAATCTGCTTGTGTTGTTTCTGGAACAACTGGAGCGATTGTTGCTGTTGGAGTTTCTGTTGCTGTTGGTGCTTCTGTTACAACTGGCGCTTCAGTTGCTTCTGGCTCTGTTGTTTCTTCTTCTGTTGAAGTTGAGCTTGAAGATGTTCCGCCAACTGTGTACGAACTAGAAAGCGTGATGTTTGAACTGCTGCTTGAAGTTGGGGCAACATATTCTATTATTTCAAATGTTGAGAAATGCGTTACTGTGAATGTCACAGTTTTATCTACAACTGGAATGTTATCATATGTTGTTTCATCACCATCTGTGCTTGTATGTTTGATTGTCACATAGTCATACGTGTATGAATCTGGCAATGTCAATGCTATTGTTATTGGCGCGTTCAATTCTTCGTTTGCGATTGTTTTTTTCGTTACACCGTCATCAGTTAAAACATATGGAGTGATTGTGAATTCAAGAGTTTCTTCAGTTCCCGCTGTTTGAACCACTTCAAGACCAATCGTTGCGTCTGCCACGCTTGCTGAATTACCAAAATAAGAAACCGCCAAGCCTGAAACATCAACTGATCCTGTTACAACCGCATAACTCGCTTCAATATCTTCACTGTTTGTTAACGTATCAATAGTCGATACAATATCAAGATCATCGTTATCATCAACAATCGCTGCTTCAATTGTATTAATCATATCGACAACACCTGAATCACTTGCCAAAGTTTCGCTGTCTGCTGCTGTTATCAAATCAATCGCAGCTGAAACTTCGTCGGCATCTTCCACGTCAACATCAGTTAACCCCGCAACAGCATCTTCAACAGTGGAAGATGTTCCGTCTTCATCATAAACAAGAGTTGTTAAGTCTGAATCTGCATAGTATGGGTAGAAAATATACGCTTCAGAATTGTCTACATAAATATATTCATCAACGCCCTCTACTCTAGAATTGCTACCAGTTTCATCATGATCCCAAATTTTTGCAGTTGAAGCAACTTTTGAATATTCATAATAGTTATAGCCTAGATTAAATCCATATGAACTACCGTTTGTGCTTAGCGCAAGTGGATAAGATACATCGATAAAAACATTATTGATTAAAGTCAAGTTTGGAAGACCAACACCATGACAAGATGTTAAACCTCTGTAGTAATCTTTAATATCGTTATTTTCAATTTTCAATGAAACAGTGCCTGATGAATACAACACCATTGCTGTGCTTCCTTTCATTCCGCCTGCTATTGTTTCTTCTGGATTGCTACCCAAAAATTCATTATCGCTTATAACGACTACACTGCCTACAGCAAGTTCAGAGTGAATTGCATTTCTAAAGTGACCATTGATAACGTTATTTTCAAAAATTAAGTTACCACCCGTATAAGAACCACCAAAATGGATGAAGTTTTCTGCGCCTATTTCATTATCACAATCAATTCCATTATCATAAACATCATTTGTATCCGTTGAATAAAATGGACTCTCTTCATCTGTTGCACAATATACTCCAACGGCATAAGCTTCACAATTTGTAACGCTTAGATTATGCACAGCAGTATCTTTCAATCTTATTCCTTGGTTATTTACATAAAATGCAATACTATCAAAAGACACAGTTAAACTTTCAGTAGCGTTTGTACCAATATTAAATAGCCCCCACGTTGAGTCATTAGTACTGTTTATATATGAATTACTAATTTTTGGCAAATCACCTTCTGCATCAGCAATACCAACAAAACTCAAAGATTCATCAACATTTACGCCCAAAGAAACATTAAGATCAATATCTTTCAAAATATAAACTGTGTCGCCTTCGTCTGCTGCATCGATAGCAGATTGGAGTGAAGTGTAATAGCTATCTCCCACTTGAGCAACTGCACTGTCAACGTCAACTGAAACTGTGTATTTTGCTGTATCATCATTGTATGTAGCTGTATATCCTGTGGCGATATATGAAGATGGCTCACTTGTGAATGTTCCACCGTAGATTTCAACGGTAGAATTATCTGATACATAAACATCGGCATACGAACTAGTGCCTATATTGCTAGATACTTCACCGCCTGTCATTATAAATTCTGCATAATACTCAGATGAAAGACCTGAATCTGTTAAAACAGCAATTCCGCCACCAGAAACTGCAGTGTTTCCAGTCACTTTACCACCAGACATAGTAAATTCGTAACCGCTATACAATGTACTCGTTTTCAAAAAGGCTATACCACCGCCACCGTTTCCAGAAGTATTACCAGATATTTCTCCACCAGTAAAATCAAATGTTGCATCATAAATACAAACACCTCCACCATAATATGTCGATTCATTATCTGATATTGTTCCACCAGACATATTGAACACTGCATCGTTATCTACCGCAATGCCACCGCCCCAAGGTGCTTTATGCCCTGAAATTGTACCGCCATACATATTAAATGTTGCTTCATATATAACATAAACACCACCACCTGAAGCAGACTGGCTTATAGTAGTATTATTTGTTATTGTACCGCCGTACATATTATATTCAACACCTGAGGCACATTCATTATTACTTAACCACGCTGATACGTATACACCACTGCCACCATTGGTTGAAGTATTACCAGTGATATTTCCGCCGTACATATTCACAACACCTTTAGAATAAATACCACCACCATAACTTGCACCGCCACCAGTTATTGAGCCCGTGCCCGCTGAACTGTCATACAAATTTAATGTTGCACCATTAGAAACTGTAATAACAGAATCAGAGCCATTACCTGTTAGCGTTTTACCATTTAAACAAATAGTTACTTCACCACTAGTGATAGTTATATTATTTGTCAAATTAACATTATCTGATAGATAATAGTATCCTGCTGTCAATTCCCCACCAACTGTAGTGATTTCAGTCCAATCACTGTGATCAGTTGTACATCCTGAACAATCGCAGGATACTTCTTCAGCAAAAGCCAGAGTTGAGCTTGTTAGGCTTACACCTGAAAATAGGCTTAGTAGAAGTGCTAGCACCACTATTAAGCTTATTAGCTTGTTTGATTTCAATTTTGTTTTCATGAATTCTTTCTCCTTGCTATTTTTTATGGCACTATCCTTATTACGTACCATTAATTAAGGACAGTATACCCCCCCCCCGAGAAAAGTCAAGAATATTGGAGATTTATTTCAGCAGCTTGAAAAAAAATTACGTTTTTTGGCATGTTTTGCATTGGATTTTGGGGTAAAGGTTGTTGATTTTATGGATTTTAGTGATGTTTTTCGCAATTATGAATGTAGGGGCGAACCCATGTGTTCGCCCGCATGCGGGTGGGCGTTTGGGTTTTGTGGTGCGTGGGGCGTTTGGTTGTAGGGGTCGATGCCCACATCGACCCGTTGTCGGGTGGGGTTTGGGTTTTTGGGCGGTGGGCACATGCCGTAGGGGTCGATGCCCACATCGACCCGTTGTCGGGTGGGGTTTGGGGGTTATATAATAAAAAATGCGGGAAATCCGTTGGGGGTTTCTCGCATTTTTGTTTTGTTTTATATTTGCGTTTTGCACGTCCGTGGGTGCGGTCGAACACATGGGTTCGACCCTACATTTGATTGCCGCACGGCGTTAGCGTATAATTATGGGCGGTTGGCACGGGCACGGGTCGATGTGGGCATCGACCCCTACGGGGTGGTCGCATTGTTGGTTGCGGTCGAACACATGGGTTCGACCCTACGGGTGGGTTGCGGGGTTTTTCGCACGGCGTTTTTGCATAATTATTTGTGTTTTGCACGGGCACGGGTCGATGTGGGCATCGACCCCTACGGGTTGGTTGCGGGCGGACACATGGGTTCGCCCCTACGGGTGGGTCGCCGTGTTTGTCACGGATTTTTTCGCAGTGCGTATGCGATTGCGTATTCGCCGTCGTGGGAGATTGAAACTTCTGTTTCGCCGAATTTTTCGTATATTCCGTGGAGTTTCACCGCGGGGATGTTGTTTTTGTGGGTGATTTCAATTTCCGAAAGGATTGGGAAATCGTTTATGCCAAATGTTTTGAAAACCGCTTCTTTGGCGGAAAAAATGCCCGCTGATGTCTGCTGTTTATTTTCTTTACTGGCGATGTATTCCCTTTCCGACTTTGTGAAATATTTTTGCACGAAAGCGGGGCTCATCTTGGCAAATTTTTCTATTTTTGTTATGTCACATCCAATCTTCAATTTCTGTTTCCCCCTTTATTTCTTCTATCACGCTTTTGATAATTCCAAAATCAAAGCCTTTGCCCGCGAGGTTTTGAAAGAGTTTAGCATAATTTTCACGCGTTTTTTCCTTTCTTTTCATGTATTTTTCCGCCTGTTTTTTGCAAGCCTCTGTTTCATCTTCTGGGTTTGTTTCTAGCGCTGATATGATATCTCTTGAAATCCCCTTTTGCGAAAGTTCCATTTTGATAAGCTTTGCGCCCTTGCTTTTCAACCTTGATTGCATGAAATCCACTGCGTATTGCTCGTCGGAAATAAATGAATATTTTTTCAATTTTTCCATAGTTTCTTCAATCACCGCTTTGGAATATTCCTTGCCTTTCAAATAGTCGCGTGCCTTTTTTTCCGTCACTCGATACTGCGTGACATAAGCAATCGCTTTTTTTAGCGCACTTTCGCGTTCTTCTTCAAACGCAAGCTGTTCAAGTTGTTCAACAGAAATTTCCTTGCCCACTTTGAGAAAGGATTTATACGCCACAAACTTATCAATCGCCGTGCAAAATTCGCCGTCGATATAAATATTCACGCGGTCTTTATTTCTGCATTCCTTCATTTCTGTTATCTTAGCCATCTTCCACCCTTCCTTTTATTACAACCATTATATATCCCAAGCACGCAGTTGTCAAGAACAAAAAAAGGCTGAAATAAATCAGCCTTGTTTTTATTTGAATTTTGCTTATCTTGATTATTTAACAACAACCATATAATCAAACGTGTCTTCCAAAACTGAATTTTGGATTCCAACTAGGGTGTCGTACATTTTTCTTGAAACTTCGCCCATTTCTCCGCCGTTGATGATGATATCTTCACCGCGGAAGTGGAGTTTGCCAACAGGAGAAACAACCGCAGCTGTGCCTGTGCCGTAGGCTTCTGTGAGCGCGCCTGATTTTGCTTTTTCGATTACTTCGTCGATTGAAATAAGTCTTTCTTCTGTTTTGAAACCTTGTGATGCTGCGATTTCAAGGATAGTTTTTCTTGTGATACCCGGCAAGATTGAACCTGTGAGTTTTGGTGTTGTAACCACGCCATCGATAACGAAGAACATGTTCATTGCGCCAACTTCTTCAACGTATTTTCTTTCCCTTGCATCAAGCCACAAAACTTGTGAATAACCTTCTTTTGCTGCTTTTTCGCCCGCTGCGAGTGATGCCGCATAGTTACCAATACATTTAGCTTCGCCTGTGCCACCGACAGCCGCACGAACGAACGTTTCTTCAACATAGATTGAAACTGGTTTCAAACCTTCTGCATAATAAGCGCCAACTGGGCTCAAAATGATGAAGAAGATATAGTTGTGACCTGCGTGAACGCCAAGTGCTTCGTCAAGAGCCACGATTGATGGACGGATATAAAGACTTTCGCCTTCGCCAGTTGGAATCCATTCTTTTTCAATCTTCAAAAGTTCGAAAAGACCTTCCATAACCACTTCTGATGGGAAAGTTGGAATGCACATTCTTTCGCAAGAACGGTTCATTCTGTTCATATTTTCCATTGGTCTGAAAAGCTTGATGTCGCCCGATGGTGCAAGATATGCTTTCATGCCTTCAAAAATGCCTTGACCATAATGAAGCACTGTTGTGCTTGGATCAAGTGAAAGTGGTTCATACGGTGTGATTTCCGCATTGTGCCAGCCTTTTTCAACTGAATAATGCATTTTGAACATGTGGTCTGTGAAATACTTTCCAAAGCCAAGTGCACCTTCTGGCTTAGCTTTCTTTGCTGTTGTTTTTCTGATATTCATTTTTTATAATCCTCCATGTGTGGTTTTTAGATTCGTTTTTGGGTTTTTAGTTTTGGTTGGGAACTTATTTTTTTAAATTAAAAATTAAAAATTAAAAATTGTCGCTAGCGTAGCGTACGCCTGAAATTGTGGTAATGCACTCGCTTCGCTCGTGCTTTCTATTTATAATTTTAAATATTGACTGCACAAGGGCTTGCCCGCGTGCTTTACCACAATTTTTAATTTTTAATTTTTAATTTTTAATTTTCATCGAGCTCGCAGAGCGAAGCCTGTTTTTAATTGTGAAAATCTTCGATTTTCACTCAAAACCATAATATCCTTCTTCCAGAACTTCCACTTCGGCTTTGCCGTTGGTGAAGTCTTTCACTTTGCTTGCGTAGTGTGTTGCGGTTTCGCTTTTTGTTATCACGGTGATTGAAACTTTGTCGGTGTAGTCCACCGATAGGATTTCCACTTTTTCTTCTTTCAGAAACCTTTCGATAATTTCATATTCGGAATATCCAAGGTGGAAAACTTGCTTTGTTCCCATTTCGAAAACTGCGATATTTGAAGCGTCAAGTGCGTCGGTTGCTGATTTTGTGTACGCCCGAACGAGCCCGCCCGCGCCGAGTTTGATACCGCCGAAATATCTTGTGACAACCACGCCGGAATAAGACAATTTCTTGTGTTTTAAAACTTCCAAGATTGGCTTTCCCGCCGTTCCTGATGGTTCGCCATCGTCGGAAAACCTTGCAAGAATACCTTGCTGGTCGGCGACAAATGCCCAACAGTTGTGAGTTGCATCGTGATATTTTTTGCGGATTTCCGCCACGCACGCCTTGCCTTCTTCTTCGGAAAAGCAGTTGAATGTTGTGCCGATAAAGCTTGATTTGTTTATCACAATTTCAGTATCTGTCGGCGTTTTTATCTGTTTATACATGTTATAAACCTTTATATATAAAATAGAAATAATTTGAGATTTTGTGCGATTTTGGTTTTTGCGACCGCAGATAATATTCAAATATATCAAGGGTGCAAAAGCCGAAAGCGTGCGAAATATCGGATTATTTAATTACTAATTTTTGGTGGAATTTCTTGCCCTTATGAATAACAACTTCGCCAATTGATGGGTCGATTGCGCAGTTCACGTCAGCGATTTTTTCTTCACCAAGCTTGACAGCTCCCGCTTCCACTTGTCTTCTTGCGTCACTTTTTGATTTGCAAGCGCCAACTTCAACCAAGATGTCGCAGATTGTTTTGCCCGCCACTTCGATTTCCACACCGACCATGTTTTCCGCATCGCCAGAGAAAGCAGCACGCGCTTGGTTTTGAGCCGCGATTGCATCTTCTTTAGAGTGGATAATAGTTGTGATTTCAAACGCAAGACGTTCTTTTGCCACGTTGATTCTTTCATCTTTATATTTGCAAATTTCTTCGATTTCTTCAAGCGAAACAAAAGTTAGAAGTTGGAAACATCTTGCAACGTCGGCATCTTCAACGTTTCTCCAGTATTGATAGAATTCAAATGGTGTTGTTTTGTTTTTATCAAGCCAAAGCGCGCCCTTTTGAGTTTTGCCCATTTTTTTGCCTTCGCTTGTTGTGAGAAGTTGCAATGTGATTGCATATGCGTCTTTCTTTTCTTTTCTGCGAATCAAATCCGCACCCGCAAGAATGTTTGACCATTGATCATCGCCACCAAGCTGAATAGAAACGCCGTAGTGTTGGTTTAGATACAAGAAGTCGTAGGCTTGCATAAGCATATAGTTGAATTCAAAAAACGAAAGTCCTTTTTCCATTCTTTGTTTGAAACATTCCGCAGTAAGCATTCTGTTGACAGAGAAATGCACGCCGACATCGCGAAGGAAATTCACATAGTTGAGATCAAGAAGCCAATCTGCGTTATCCACGATGATTGCAGCATTTTCCCCTTCGAAAGAAAGGAATTTTGACATTTGAACCTTGAACGCTTCCACGTTTGCCCTTATGATATCGTCTGTCATGAGCATACGCATATCAGTTCTGCCAGATGGATCGCCAACCATGCCAGTTCCGCCACCAACCAAAATGATTGGTCTGTGACCCGCTTCTTGCATCATTTTCATTGCAACAAGTGGCACATAATGACCCACGTGAAGTGAATCAGCAGTTGGATCGAAACCAACATAAAACGCAGCACTTTCACTGCCTAGCATTTTATATAAATCTTCTTCATATACAGTTTGTTTGATAAATCCACGCGCTCTTAGCGTGTCCATAACGTTGCTCATTTTTTATTCGCTCCTAAAATTATAGTTCATATAAATCGCAATATACCACTATATATCGCTATACTTATTTATTTTAGCACTTTAAAAAGCATTTGGCAAATGGTTTGTGATTAAAAATTAAAAATTAAAAATTAAAAATTGTGGTAAGGCATGGGCTTCGCCCTATGCATCCAATTATTAGATAATATGAAAAAGGCGTCACTATCAACAAGTAACGCTCCTTTCATAATTTCAAATAAATAGTATGCACGAGCAACGCGAGTGCTTTACCACAATTTTTAATTTTTAATTTTTATCGAGCTCGCAGAGCGAAGCCTGTTTTTAATTTTTAATTGTTAGGTTTCACTTTTCACTTGCAAAGCTCCGCTTTGCTTTCACTTAACAAACCCACAACAAACTTCCCCCAGCCTTTTAATACCTTCCACGATATTTTCATCTGTCACGGCTGTATAATTCAATCTGAATGCGTGACCTGAATTTTGATTGATGTCGGTTGCGAAGCCTTTTGAGCTTATTATGCACACTTTGTTTTCGAGTGCTTTTTCAAAAAACTCTTCTTGATTGATGCATTCTGGAGTTTCAAGCCACAAGAACATACCACCTTCTGGCGCGACAAAAGTGAATTCTTTTGGCAAGTATTTTTCAATCGCGTCAACCATAATCTTGCATTTTTTGCCATAGATATCGCAGATGTTTTGGATATACGGCTTATAATCCACTTTTTTGAGAGTGTTATAAACAATGATTTGATTGAGCAATGCTTGTTGACCATCTGATGACGCTTTCAATTTTTGGCATTCATTGATAAGTTCGCTGTTGCCATATAAATACCCAACACGAATACCCGCAGACATAACTTTAGAATACGAACCCGCAAAAATAACGCGGTTGTCATAGTCGATATTTTTAAAGCAAGGCACATTTTCGCCCGCAAAGCGAATTTCGCCGTATGGGTCATCTTCATAGATAACAAGGTCGTATTTCACAGCGATTTCGTATAGTTCTTTCCTTCTTTCAAGTGGAATTGTGAGTCCCGTTGGGTTTTGGAAGTTTGGAATGAGATAGATATATTTTCCGCCACCTTTTTTCGCTTCTTTTTCAAGCGCAGATGGAATCATTCCGTATTTATCCATTGGGATTGCCTTCACCACGCAACCAACACCGCGCGGACCATTGACACCATTCGGGAAAGAAAATTCATCGGCAAAAACAACGTCGCCTTCATTGCAAAGCGTACGTGGCAAAAGCCCAAGCCCGTGCCCAGAACCGTTGAGAAGAGTTAGGGCATTGCCTTCGCGGTCAAACCCCTTATCGTTCACCAAATGTTCGATTGTCAAATCAATCAGCGGTTTATATCCAATTGCCGGTCCATATTGAAGAATCACCATTGGGTCGCCGTCCAAAATGTCTTGAATGGCTTCCTTGATTTCCGCAACAGGAATCGCATCTGGCGCCGGATTGCCAATCCCAAAAGAAATACAACCAGGGATCGTAGCCGCCCTATCCATCATGTCGCGAATCTCGCTTGTAGCACCGTTTATTATCTTATCTGGCAAATTAAATTTCATTTTCATATCCCCCATAATATTTTATAAGTACCCTTTACTTTCCTACATTATAGCACAAAAGCAAAATATGTCAAACGCATTGGGGGGAAATTGGGAAAAATCATCGTGAGAATGCAACAACAAAAGCACCCCGAAGGGTGCTTTTTGGTTTGATTGGTTTTATAAAAATATTTGTTTACTCTGTGACCGTTAAATACACATCGAATGTAACAGAGCCATAGCCAACTACATAAAGCGTATATTCAGCCAAATAATAATCTTCAAAAGTCGTGCTTATAGGTCCAGTAAATGGATATAGGCTATAAGTATAGCTGCTGTTTGATGATGATACATCTACACCCAAATTAAAAGTACCACCTGAGTACGTGCGTTTTCTGAATACAATGTATTTTCCTGCAGTATTATCAACATATTTTGTGTTATTCGCATCAGATATTATAACATACAAATATGACGGATAAGTTGTATCAGTCGTCGTTCCGCTAATCGTCACTTTATACGTGCCATCAGCTTGCAATTTTGTTTCGATATCATCAGCATATCCAGAACTATCCGTTATTGACGATGCATTCAAAACCAAATCAGTATAATTTTCCATGAGTGCCAAATTGAAAACTGAAGTTCCCGCTTTTATCACAACTGAACCACCATTCATTTCTGCACCCAACGCATATATCGAAATCCAAAGTTCATTATCAATTATTTTAACATATGGATCAGCAATATTCACCGCTTGACCAATACTTGCATCACACATAATCATATCATATTCAGTGCCATTTATTTCAATTGTAGAAATACTTTGGTCACCAATATTACCAATAGGATAATAAATATCTTCTAGTGCGTACGATACCGCATTATCAGCTGTGCCATTACTTGAATATTTACTTCCAATATATGCGTCTGCAGATTCACTTGCTGTATAAGTAGTATTCGTTCCGCCATCTGCAAAATATTGAAAATTCTTCAATTCATATTTATTATATACATTAGTTGCAAAATTAGAAGTAAACTTAGCATAATCTTCAGAAACATCTGCCACACATGTTCCATAGTTGATAAAATCACCCTCAGCATAAACTTCTGCACCATCTTCAATAGTGAGCGTTGCACCGCTTTCGATTGTCAAATTGCCAAATGTTGTAAGTCCTACACCAGCTGGGATTGTTAAATCTTTTGTTATTGTGACATTTATGATGCCAAATATTGCTGAATCTGTATATTCAACACTTTCGCCATTATCGTTAAAGAAAATTTGGTATCCATCTTCGTCAGCTCCCATATATCCACTTTGAAGCATAACCATTGAAAGCATTCCTTTGATTCCGCTATATTTGCTCACAGCGCTATCAAACGCATCTTGCCCTACAACTGCAATCCCAAGCCCACTATATTCATCAACATTGACTGTTCCATTATCTTCGAATGTGCCGTTGCTAGCAAAATAACTTGACGCAACATATTCGCCATCAACAATAATTGCTTTAAGATTTATTGTGCCATCATTAACAATATATCCGACACCTTCTAAACCAGTGCCTTCAAAATTAATAGTTCCTTCATTTTCCAACTCACCATAAATTCTAAAGTTACCCATGTAAGCATCAAGCACGCCATTGTTCACAAATGTTCCGCCATTGGAAATAAATAGCGATGACTTAATATCAGATCCGTCAATGACAGCTCCTTGGAAGTCAACTGTTCCATTGTTTGTGAAAGTTGCGCCGTCGGCGATTGTCATTGTTGCGTTTGCAACCATTTCTATATATTCAGTAGCGTCTATTGTGAAATCTTCTGTGAAAGTCACGTTGGCAGCAAATGCTGGCATACCTTCAACATACATCACCCTTGTTATGCCATTGATTTCTAGATTGCCGATTGTGACATCAGATTCATATTGATAAGAACTTGTGTTTGTTGCTTGGTTACCAATAAAGATTCCCGCTCTTGGAACATTTGTTCCATCGTCTTTGTATGCGCTATCGTTTGTGGCATCGAAAGTTCCTGTGAAGTTGATAACAACATCATCGATTGTTGCTGTTCCACCACGAACTACAATACCAATATGATTTGTATTCAATATTGTATCTTTAACTGTCAAACTGCCTGACACGTTATACAATATTGGCGTACCACCCTCGTCGTATGAATCTTCAGTTGTTGTTAGATTTGAACCAAAAACATTAATCGTTACGCCATAATATGATTCGGAATTAGCATTTGTTGCCACAACATATTTTGGCACTGTGATATCTGAATTGATGATATTTGCAACTGCTGCATCACCCCTAGGGAACAATGGCAAACCGGCAGATGTCATTTTGACATTTTCAAATGTGACAGTTAAATCATTTGGATAAGCTGCGCTTGCTGCTTGATAAGAAATTATTGAAGCAGCATCAATGTTTCCGATTGCCGTTGCTGTGACAGTACCGTTTTTGATTGTTAAATCAGCTGTTGGCAAAATTTTGAAAGTTGTTGCTGTTGAATCTGTTGCATTTGTTGTTGTGTCTGCTGTGAAAGTGTAGCCGTTCAAATCGAGAGTTGCTGCTTTTGATATTGCTATAGAAGAATACGAATTTGTTGTCACCGTGAGTTCACTTTGTGTCACCGTGATATCATTTTGCATTTCAACTGTTCCGCCGATATCTTCAAGTGTGTCGATAAGTTCGCTTGCTGTTGAAACTTCGATTGTGCCTTTGTTTGAAAGTGAACCATTTGTTTCAAATATGATTGTTTTGCCGTTCAAAACCAATGTTTTGTTTACAAGTGAAAGGGCGCTTGTGATTCCAAGACTGTCGGTAATACCATCACCCAAAGTGATTTC
The DNA here is from genome assembly GCA_044426085.1 of Bacillota bacterium. GTDB lineage: Bacteria > Bacillota > Clostridia > Christensenellales > CAMQZB01 > JAWXUU01. The sequence goes on from JAWXUU010000003.1 coordinate 74,910, forward strand.
TGTGATTGATGGTTGTGCAAGAGCTGCTTTAAGTCCTTCTTCTGTTGTAACTGTTTCTTTGCCAGTTGTGTTGCTTGTTGCATCGACACTTGTTAAATCTCCATCACTTGAACCAGCAACTGTTACGTTATCAGTTGCGCCAACAACTGTTACGTTTGCTGAGCCTGCAGAAGCCACGTCAACTGTTTTTTCTGAATCAGTGCTTGGAACAATTGACACCGCTGCGTTTGGAACAACTGAGATTGCTGAGCCTGTTGAGCTTGCGTCAACGACTGTTCCTGCTGCTGTTGATTCAACTGTTACTGCGATTGTATTGTTTTCATTTGATGATGAAGTTTTTGCTGTTTCTGCAATAGTAAGCTCTACAGCTGATTTGATAGTGATTACGTCAACTATGCCTTTAATTTCAACATTTTTTGTTGTAGCTGTTTCTTCAATGATAAGAGTTGCAACGTGACCAGTTTCTTCGATTACTACTCTACCGCCTTTAACTATCAATTCTGCAACGTAACCATAGATATGTAGTGATGTGTCGGCTGTTGTTGCTGTAAGTGTTGTTATGTTTGCTCCGCTTGCAACTTCAACTGTACTGTTGCTTGCGTCAACTGTGATTGCAGTTGTTGTTTCGCCTGTAAGTTTAACTTCTGCGTTTGCGTATGTTGTCAAAGTTGTTGCTTCGCTAATATCATCCAAAGCAACAGTTACATTTGCTCCGTCTGAAAGCGTTGTGACACCGTCCCATTCGTCAGCTTGTTCAGTTGTGCTAGAACTAGAACTTGATTTTGATGATGTTGGGTTTAGTGATACCCACACTCCTGTTGTCACCACTGGAGCTTCTGTTTGTGGAGCTTCAGTTGCCGGCGCGACTGTTGGCGACGTTGTTGCTGGGGCTGCTGTCACCACTGGCGTTTCGGTTGCTGTTGGTTCTGATACGTCACTGCCACATGCTGTGATAGACAAAACCAATGCTAGCACCAAAACGATTGCTATGATTTTTTTCATAAATCTCTCCTTTTGATATAAATTCTTATATCATATTTTATGGCACGCATGCCATCTGGACAAAAATGCACTTTTACAATAAGCGTACATTTTTATAATTATAACACCCCCCCCCCGATAAATCAAGCCTTTTTAATAAAAACACTACCATAGTTTTAAATTTTATCATATCGCCACACATCCGTGCTTACACAATATAATTTTTATTCATATGTGAAAAATTTATCAAAAAAACACATAATCACCTTTCTCACCCATATTTTTTGTTTGTTAAATGAAAAAATTTGTGGTATACTATGAGCGTATCAATGTTGGGAAGGTAAAAATTCCCTATTATATTATTATGGAGGATAAATTTAATGCAATATTCACATGAAGTTGAACAAATGATTTGTGTTAAGAAGGGTCCAAACCACGGACCAGCACCGATTCCTGAAGAAGGCAAATGGGTGCAATCAAAGGAAATCACAGATATTTCCGGCTTGACACACGGTGTGGGCTGGTGTGCTCCACAACAAGGCGCATGCAAACTCACTTTGAACGTTAAAGATGGTATCATCGAAGAAGCTTTGGTTGAAACTCTTGGCTGTTCTGGTATGACTCACTCTGCTGCTATGGCTGCGGAAATTCTTACTGGCAAAACAATCCTTGAAGCGCTCAACACAGACCTTGTTTGCGATGCAATCAACACTGCAATGAGAGAACTTTTCTTGCAAATCGTTTACGGAAGAACTCAATCCGCTTTCTCAGAAGACGGTCTTCCAATCGGTGCAGGTCTTGAAGACCTAGGCAAAGGACTTCGTAGCCAAGTTGGTACAATGTACGCAACTAACAAAAAAGGTGTTAGATACCTTGAAATGGCAGAAGGCTATGTTACTCGCATCGGTCTTGACGAAGAAAACGAAGTTATCGGATATGAATTTATCCACATGGGCAAAATGATGGATTTCATCAAAGGCGGTATGTGTGCAAATGATGCTTTGGTGAAAGCAACTGGCTCTTACGGCAGATTTGATGTTGCTGTGAAAACAATTGACCCACGTCACGAATAATAGGAGGTAACAAATATGACAATCAATTTCGAAAGCTATTCAAGAAGAATAGACAAAATCAATGCTGTTTGTGCCGAATATTCAATCGATGGACTTGAAGGCGCATATAATATCTGTACTGAAGCTGGAATCAACGTAGATGAAATCGTTAGATCAATCCAACCAATCGCATTTGAAAATGCTGTTTGGGCTTACACTCTTGGCTGTGCAATCGCTGTGAAAACAGGTTGCAAAAAAGCTGCTGATGCGGCTGTTGCACTTGGTGTTGGTCTTCAAGCATTCTGTATTCCTGGTTCTGTTGCTGACCAACGTGTTGTTGGTGTTGGCCATGGTAACCTTGCATCAATGCTTCTTAAAGAAGAAACAGATTGCTTCTGCTTCCTTGCTGGTCACGAATCTTTCGCGGCTGCTGAAGGCGCAATCGGTATTGCAAAAACTGCAAACAAAGTAAGAAAAAGCCCACTTCGCGTTATTTTGAACGGTCTTGGCAAAGATGCTGCTTTCATCATCTCAAGAATCAACGGCTTCACTTATGTTCAAACTAAATACGACTACGCTTCAGGCGAACTTGCTATTGTGAAAGAAACTAAATATTCAGAAGGCGACAGAGCTGCCGTTCGCGTTTATGGCGCAGACGACGTTCAAGAAGGCGTTGCTATCATGAAATCTGAAAAAGTTGACGTTTCAATCACTGGTAACTCAACAAACCCAACTCGTTTCCAACACCCAGTTGCTGGAACATACAAAAAATGGGCTATGGAAAATGGCGTGAAATACTTCAGTGTTGCTTCAGGCGGCGGAACTGGTAGAACTCTTCACCCAGACAACATGGGCGCAGGTCCTGCTTCATACGGCATGACAGACACAATGGGCAGAATGCACGGCGACGCGCAATTCGCTGGCTCTTCTTCTGTTCCTGCTCACGTAGAAATGATGGGTCTTATCGGTATGGGTAACAACCCAATGGTAGGCGCTTCCGTTGCAGTTGCAGTTGCTGTTGAAGAAAGCTTTTCAAAATAATGAAATTATTTTGAAAAATTAAAAATTAAAAATTGTGGTAAGCACTTGCTTCGCTCGTGCATGCTATTATTTAGAAATTTAAAAAGGAACGTCACTTGTTGAAAGTAACGTTCCTTTTTGCTTATCTAATATTGAATGCACAGGGAGCTTTGCTCCCGTGCTTACCACAATTTTTAATTTTCAATTTTTATCGAGCTCGCAGAGCGAAGCCTGTTTTTAATTCTTTAAGTAGTGACGATTTTTGTATCCATCACCCCCATCACCCCCCATCCCCCACTCCCCCACGTATATCCCCTCTCCCTTTTGCCCATAATCTTTCAAAGGAGATTTTTATTATGAAAAGAGATTTGAAAAAGGTTGACAACTCAAAGGATGTGCTCACCACTTCGGCGGGGGCTTTTGTTTCTAACAATTCTGACACTATGACAGCAGGTATGCACGGTGGTGCGATGGTTTCTGATATTTGGATGCATGAAAAACTTGCGCATTTTGATAGGGAATTGATTCCTGAGCGTCGCATGCACGCAAAAGGCAGTGGCGCGTTTGGCACTTTCACCGTGACGGGGGATATCACAAAATACACTCGTGCGTCGATTTTTTCCAAGATTGGCAAGCAGACACCTATGCTAGCACGATTTTCTCTTGCCAACGGCGAAAAGGCGAGCGCGGATGCCGAGCGTGATGTGCGCGGGTTTGCGTTGAAATTTTACACCGAAACGGGCAATTGGGATTTGGTTGGCAACAACACACCTGTGTTTTTCATGCGCGACGTTATGCGGTTTATTGATTTCAACCATGCCGCCCATCGCCACCCTGCAACCAACCTGCGCGACAACGCTTCGCTTTGGGATTTTTGGACGCGGACAGAAGAAAGCTTCCACCAAATCACAATCACCATGAGCGATCGTGGCATTCCCATGTCTTATCGCCACATGCACGGTTTTTCTTCACATGCGTTTTCTTTTTTAGACAAAAATAACAATCGCACATATGTGAAATTTCACATGGAATGCATGCAAGGCATAAAAAACCTTACCGATGCCGAGGCTTCAAAAATTATTGGCACCGACCGCGACAGTTATGGGCGCGATTTGTTTTACGCAATTCAAAATGCCAACTATCCCAAATGGAAAATGTTTGTGCAACTGATGACAGAGCAACAGGCAATCGACCATTATGAAGACCCATTTGATTTGACCAAGGTTTGGCGACACAAGGAATTTCCCCTTATTGAAGTTGGCATTTTCGAGCTGAATCGCAATCCCGATAACTACTTCGCGCAAATTGAACAATCGGCGTTCACCCCATCAAACGTTATCGACGGCATTGGTTTTTCACCCGACAAGATGTTGCAAGCACGGCTTTTTTCATACCCCGATGCACACATGTATCGACTTGGCGTGAACCACAACAAAATCCCCGTGAACATGCCACATTGCAAAGTCAACGATTATCACCGCGACGGTGCAATGCGAACTGACGACAACTTTAAAGACAAAGTGAATTACCAGCCAAACAGCTTTGGCAAATGGGAGGACAGCAAAAATCTCGATTACCCACCGCTTGAAACTTTCGGCGATGTGGCAAGATATCCACACACAAAACCCCGCCCCGACGACAATTATTATCAAGCGGGACTTTTATATCACATCATGAAGGAAAAAGAAAAAAAGGCTCTGATCGCAAACACTGCCCGCCACATTGCAGACGCCAAAGAAAACGTGAAATATCGCCACTGTGCGCACTGCTATCTTGCCGACAGCGACTACGGCATGCGAATGACAACCGCGCTTATGCTTGACTTGCCACGAGTTGTTCAGCTTTCGGAAATGACTTTCGAAGATAGAATCAAGGCGACAACACCAATTTAAACCCCATCAAATATCAAAATAATCAAAAGGCATGCGCAAGCAATGTTCCCCCAAAAGCCACACAAAACTTTTGCAAGGTGCATTTCAAAGCGTGCCTTTTTCAATTTGTCTTGAAAAATGCATCATCTGCAGCAATGCAACAACACGAAGCGATACAAAAATCACGCAGTAACGCAAAAACACGCAATAATGCAAAAACACGAAGCGATACAAAAATATACAGTAATGCAAAAAATCACACTTCTTGCACACTCGATTTATGGAAATTACGAATTTTTTTACATAAATGGTTGAAATTTCCACTTGAAGTAGGGTTTAAAAACTTGATAATTCGCGTTTAATGTGCTAAAATAGACCAAGGTATAAAAAACTATAGCAAAATACGGTGCTATAGGTAGACGAAATTTTAAGGAGTATATTATGACTAAAACTAAAAAACCATCGCTGGCATTCTGCATTGTTTGCGCGTTGGCACTTGGCGTTGCGGTTGGGTTGTTTATGACAAAAACGCCTGACATCGCGACAACTTACATTCAACCGTTTGGCACAATTTTTCTGAACCTTGTTAAGTTCGTGGTTGTTCCAATCGTATTCTTTTCTATTATATCAGGCATAATTTCTATGCGCGATGTGAAAAAAGTTGGCAGTATTGGTATTAAAACTGTGATTTTCTATTTCTGCACAACTGCGATTGCCATTGTTATTGGGCTTGCAATCACATCACTTTTCAAAGGTTGGTTTTCAATTTTGGATACAAGCGGACTTTCTTATGACGGCACTGCTTCTGAAAGTGTTGGACTTTTGTCGACTTTTGTGAATCTTTTTCCATCAAACATTATCACGCCGTTTTCAAGCGCGAACATGCTGCAAGTTATTGTGGCTTCAATCTTGTTTGGGTTTGGTATTTTATACGCTGGCGAAAAAGGTGAAGTTTTTGCGAAATTTGTCGACAGTGTGACGGCAGTTTGTCTTGCCATTATGGGCATGATTTTGAAACTTTCGCCACTTGCGGTGTTCTGCCTTATCACGCCTGTTGTGGCGGTTTATGGCGTTGCAATATTAAGCAACCTTTTGATTGTTATCGCTTGCGCATACCTTTGTTATATCTTGCACATGGCGATTGTTTATTCAACAGCTGTCAAAGTTTGGGCGGGAATTGCGCCAAAAACATTCTTCAAAACTATGTTCCCAACAATGATTTTTGCCTTCTCTTCTTCTTCATCAGTTGGCACGCTTCCGCTGAATATGGAATCTTGCACGCAAATGGGCGCGAAAAAGGAAATCGCAAGCTTTATTTTGCCACTAGGCACAACAATCAACATGGACGGCACTGCGATTTATCAAGGTGTTTGTGCGGTTTTCATCGCAACTTGTTATGGCATTAACCTTACAATCGACCAAATGGCGGTTATCGTGCTTACGGCGACTCTAGCTTCAATCGGAACTGCTGGTGTGCCTGGCGCGGGTGTTTTCATGCTTGCAATGGTTCTTGAAAGCGTTGGATTGCCACTCGACGGCATAGCACTCGTCCTCGGCGTGGATAGAATCTTCGACATGGGCAGAACAGTGGTAAACATCACAGGCGACGCCGCTTGCACACTTGTCGTTTCAAAAATGGATGAAAACGGGCAAAGCGAAGCTTTGCCAATTAAAAATTAAAAATTAAAAATTAAAAATTAAAAATTGAGGTAAGCACGGGAGCAAAGCTCCCTGTGCATTCAATATTAGATAAGAAAAAAGGAACGTTACTTTCAACAAGTGTGACGTTCCTTTTTAAATTTTTAAATAATAGCATGCACGAGCGAAGCAAGTGCCATACCACAATTTTTAATTTTTAATTTTTAATTTTTAATTTTCAATTGTGTTTCAATATAGCGAAATCACATTTCGCTATATTGAAACACGAAGTTACTCGCCATTTTCAGCCAGCTGTCTACGTGTTTGTGGATTCTTTCTTTTGGCATTACGAGCCAATTTGCGATTCCTAGTGCGTGAAGGCCTTCGGGGAAGACGTGGAGTTCTACCCTTTTGCCAGCTTCCACCACTTCGTGGGTGAACAGCATTGCGTTTTGCACGGGCACTTTTTGGTCTTCATATGTATGCCAGAAAAATGTTGGTGGCACATCTTTTGTGACGTGGTTTTCAAGCGACACGCTTGCGAGAAGTTCGCTGTTTGCGTATCCCTCTTCGCCAAGCAGATTTGTGAAAGTCCACTTATCCCAACCCCGCCTTGCAGAAAGCACGGGATAACCCAAAATAAGCGCGTTTGGCTTCACATCTTCGCTTTTGAAACCTAGATTTCTCACGATTTCACTGTTCCAAAAAACCCCAAGGCTTGCAGAAAGATGTCCGCCCGCAGAAAAGCCCGCAACCGCGATTTTATTTGGGTCTATGTTGAATTTTTCCGCGTTATCACGAACAAACTTCACCGCCGTTGCAACTTCCAAAAGTTGTGTTGGGAAAAACGTTGGCGTCACGGAATAGTCCAATATAAAAGCAGAAATCCCCTCACCGCAAAAGCTCATCGCCATTGGTTGACAAGGCAAAATGTTCACCGTGTTGTATCCGCCACCGGGGCAGATTATCACCGCGGGGTGTTTTTGGTTTTCCGACGCGGGTGGCGAAGGTGGCAAAACATACCCCCACAACTGTGCGGATTTTTCAGCTTTCAAGCCATTTTTTTCGTATTCAATCTCTAAATCAAAAATTTCGCCTAGCATAACTTTTCCTTAGATAACTTCAACAATGCCGAGTGCTTTTTCAAACGGCATAGACATAACAAGCGCTTTTGTTTGAGTATCCACGATTGTGATATCGTTTGAAAAAAGGTTGCCAAACACCAAGTATTTTTTATTTTTTGAAATTATCATGTTTGGTGATCTGTCACCTTTGTTTGAAAAGATTTCGTTTCTTGTCAAAAGTCCGTCTTCGCCGATTGCGAATTCCGCTGTTTGGTTGTTGCCACGGATTGTTGCAAAAAGCAGACCTTTATTTTCGTCGATTGCCATTGTTGCAACTTTCGCATCTTCCGCTTCCACATCCACGATTTTATTAGTTTGCAAAACTTTCAAATTGTTATAGTCGATAACAAAAAGTTCGTTTGAACCTTCAGTCACCAAATACATAACTTTTTCATCGTCAGCAAACATTGCGTGTCTTGGTTTTGTGCCTTCAGGGAAAGCCATAACAGCTTTTTCTTCGAACGCTTTATCTTTGAAGTTATAAAAGAACACTTTGTTTTGGCTGATATTCACAGCAACCGCCAAATCTTCCGCTTTGTTGAAAATCACTTGATGACAACCGCTTGGCTCAATTCCGCCCGGCATCAATTTGAAAGCAACGCTCAAAAGATTGCCGTCTTCCACATTCACAGCTGTTGTGTAGCCAGATTCTGTTGATGATAAGAAAAGCAAGTTGTGCACTTTTGAATAGTTCATGTGCGCGATGTTCACTTCGTTTATTGCAAGTGTGCTTTTCACTTTGAAGCCATTGCCAACCATTTCGAAAGAATGGATTGTGAAAACTCCCCCCTCAAGCGAATATGAATAGCAATATTTACCGTCGCTACAAACGCATTTTGGGCAAGTCATAGGCATGCTCCAAACTTTTTTGCCTTCTTCAAAATAGGCAACTTCACCTTTATCCAAAAAATTACTTGCGAAAATCTTCATGTTATCCCCCTTGTGGCAACGCCACTTGAAACAAAACCCACGCAAAAGCATGGATTTTGTCAATAATTTTTAATTAATTTTTAATTTTTATCGAGCTCGCAGAGCGAAGCCTGTTTTTAATTTTTAATTGATTTTTCTATATGAAAATGCTCAGCATTTTTATCTAGAAAAATCCGCATATTTGCCGTCGATATAAGCGATATCTTGTTTTGAAAGCTTAATATCAAGTGCAAGTTTTGATTCTTCAAATTGTTCGCGTTTTGTGAATGCGATAATTGGCGTCACGTCCACATCTGGTTGGCAAAGTAGGTATGCCAAGACAACTGAACCGACAGGGTATCCCATTTTTTCTGAAAGGTATTTGAATCTGTCTGCTCTGCGATAGTTTTCACTGCACCAGCCATACCACGCTTTTGTTCTCGCGTTTGGTTCGCCGTTGTTTATCACTTGAGAGAAGAAACCTCTCGCGTTTGGTGCCCATGGCATGAGTAGCATTTTTGAATCTGCATACCATGATTTTTCCGCCAAATCCATAACCACTTGTGTTGTATCATCAGTTGCGGCAGGTGTTGTTATTGCGGCAGAATAGTTGATTTGTGAAACAGAGAATGGTGTGAGCCCAAATTTATTTGCAAAGTCGTTTGCTTTTTGGATTCTTGGTGCTGTCCAGTTTGACGCGCCCAAAACTCTTGCCTTACCAGATTTTACGATTTTGTCAAGCGCAACCATGATTTCTTCAACCGGTTTGAAAATGTCATCTCTGTGAAGATACAAAATATCGATATAATCAGTGCCAAGCATTGTAAGGCTTGTATCCACATCGGCATTAAGATTGTATGGGTCAAGGCGTGGTTCCCAAGTTTTTTTGTTGTGGTGTCCACATTTTGTTGTGATAACCATTTCGTGTCTTTTGCCAGTTCTTTTGAAAAATTCACCCAAAAATCTTTCACTTTGCCAGTCGCCATAAACGCGCGCATTATCAAAAGTGTTACCGCCAAATTCCAAAAATTCTTCCATGTATCCATATGAAGCTTCCGTTCTTTGTGGCAAGTTCATAAACAAATGCCCAAGCGTGATTTGCGATACTTCCAACGAGTTTGTCGGATTCGAAAGTGTATATTTTTTCATCATTATTACCCCCCAAGAGTTGCTTTTCTACTAGTATACCACAGAAAATTTCGTTATGCAATAGGTTAAAGTGATAAAAATTTCAAAAATATTACAAATTTTGTCTAAGTTTTTGCCCGCAATTCAAAAAAACCGCAATTTTCTTTTTTTGAAGCACCCAAACACTTGATAAATTCATGTTTTTGAAGTATAATACCCAAACACGGAGAGATGGTCGAGTGGTCGATGGCACACGCTTGGAAAGCGTGCGTTGTGAAAGCAACCGCAGGTTCAAATCCTGTTCTCTCCGCCAACAGAGTGCCTCTGCTTGCAATTTCGCGGGTGGGGGTGTTTTTATTTTCTATTCACTGCGTATTTTTTTATACGAAAACATTTATTTTCTCGTTAAATCTTAACGCAAATATCCACTTCCAGCGTGTTCAAATATTCTATAAAATCAAAAAATAGAAGCGATAGTCCGTTATCTAGCACATTTAGTTCTTCCCATGTTATAATTTTTTCAGCATGCAATTTTGTTATTATTTCATTAAAAACATCCAACTTTTTGATATATTCTTCCGACAAAGGTCTTCCACCCTCGTTATACATATTTTCCAACAAAATTCCTAGTTTTATTTTTGATTTACTTCGCATATCATATCTCCATTACAGTTATTATACCATATTGGTATAATAACAACTTATTCGTTGCACGTCAAGTGTTTTGATACCATTTTGGGATAAAATATGTATTTTTAATACCAATATGGTATTATCTCCATGGAGGGTGTTCTATGAATAAATTAAGTGAAAATTTGACAAATCTAATACTTGAAAACAATATGACTCAATCTGATGTGGCAAAAATTATCGGAGTTAAGCAAAATTCAATTTCTCGGTGGGCAAATGGCGAAAGAGAACCAAGCCTTGACACCCTTATAAAACTTAGCGTGATTTTCAATGTCAGCTTAAATGAACTACTCGGTCTTGATGACAGTTTAATAAAAGAAATCAAAAATGAACTAAATTTAATAACGCCAAATTACTAATAAAAATATAATACACTGGATTAATCATGCACATTATATAAAAAGGAGTGTTATCATGGCAAACGAAAATAAAAAGATTGATTGCTTATATTGGCTTTCTGATGGATTTAGAAATAAGCTTATCGATTGCTTAAACGAGAAATCGCTCACTCAAAATCAATTTGCAAAATTGATCGGGACTAGCCAACAGAATGTTAATCGATGGTGCAACGGAAAAGCTTTTCCAAGCTACGAATTTTTAATAGCTATATGCACTGAGCTTGACATTACACCCAACGAAATCATGGGTTGGGAATAAAAAAACACAAACAACGGACAAGGAGAAATAGATGAAAATTGGGATGATTGGAATGGGGGCTATTGGGTGCGCTTATGGGGCACAGCTTTCAACTGCTTTTGGGGATGATTTTTTCGCCATTGCAAACGGCAGATATTATGATGATATTATGAAAAACGGCATTGTTTCTAATGGGGCGGAATATAAAATCAATGTGAAAAATGGCGACATGGCGGAAAGCGCTGACCTTATTATTTTGCTTGTGAAAAATTACAGCCTTGAAAGTGCCATTGCGGACATCACTCCTTTTGTTGGGGATAACACGATTTTGTTGCCACTTCTTAATGGTATCACCGCTTCGGAAACTTTGCGAAAGGCATTTCCAAACAATAAAGTTTTGGACGGGCTTGTTATTGGCATAGATGCAACAAGGCTTGATCGCGGTTCGCATTGCACTTCTTTGGGGCTTGTTCAGTTTGGCGAAAAAGTGAACACACCGCCATATTCAAGCGAAGTGAACTTTGTTTGCGATGTTCTATCTAAAACTCAAATACCATTTGAAACGCCGGAAGATATGCCACGCACCACTTGGAAAAAGTTTATGATGAACGTTGGTTGCAATCAAGTTTCCGCCGTTTGTGATTGCCAAATTTTCGAATGTTGTGCAATTCCAGATTTCTACCCACTGACAGTTGGCGCGATGCAAGAAGTTGTGAATCTCGCAAAGGCAAAGGGCATCAACCTTTTCGAAAGCGACAAAGATAACACCGCTGATTTTCTTGCAAAGTTTGTGAAGTCGGCAAAGAGTAGCATGCACCAAGATATGCTTGCAAAACGCAAAACGGAAGTTGAATCTTTTGGTGGCGCAATCATCGCAATGAGTGAAGAATTCAGTTTGAAAACACCGATAAACGAGTTCCTAGTTGCTGTTATCAAAGGCAAAGAAACAAAAAATGGATTTTGATTTCAATGCGAAAATCAATGGGGACATACATTTATAGAAAGTTAAAAGCTACGCAAAACGCGTAGCTTTTTTATTTTTATATTTTGTTTTTATATTTTGATTTATATACTTTGATTTATATACTTTGATTTATATATTTTCTTTGTATTTCAAATTGATAAGTTGATTTGATAACACTAATAAAATTATGCAGCTTCAACAGTTCCTGTTTCTTCTTCGACAGTTTCTGTTTCTTCGCTTGCAAAATAATATTCACTTATTGCTGTGTAGTTTTCAATGAAAACTTCCGCAACTGCTTGGTATTCTTCGAAATATACTTCCAAATCAGTGCCGTAATTTATCGCAAGGTCTATGCTTATCAAGTAAGCTTCGTACATATTTGAAAGGTATGTATATTGCTCTTCATAGGCTGACGGTGGGTTTTTCAAATCGCTGAATGCACTTTCCATGTCTTCCATGCCCGCTTCAAGTTCGGCAAGAATCTCGAGATATGCTTCGTCGATAAGAGCGTTGTTTGCGCCAGCGTCATCCCAATATTCAAGTCTTGTGCCAACAACTGTGAGCGCCGTATACGTTTGAACAATAAGCTCGATTGAAGTTTCTTCAATTTCTGTGCCATAGCCTTGGTTTGCTGTGTTCATACCCGCCATTGAGAAAATAAGCGCAAACACAAGCACGAATGCCACAACCGCAATAATACGTTTTTTGTTGCATTCTTTTTTAGGCTTTGCAACCGCCACAGTTTCAGTTTGAACAGCTTCTGGTTGAGCAGTTTCTTCTTTTTCTTCTTTTTCTTCTTTTTCTTCTGTTGCAACTTCTTGCACCGCTTCTGCAACTGCTTCTTCTGCAACAGTTTCTTCCGCAACCGCTTCTTCTGCAACTGCTTCTTCTGCAACTGCTTCTTTATCTTCTGTTGCTGTTATTTCTTCGTTGACTTCTTCAGTTGTTGCGACGATTTTTTCAGCTTCGCAATCTTCTTGCAATTTCTTATCTTCAGCCATCTTTTCCCCTTTTTTCTAGATTACAATCTAGCCATAAATTTTTCGATATTTATAACAAAACGTTCGTGAGTTCCTTCGCCGATTTTACCTTTTGAATCGAAAGCTTCAACTTTGAAAACTTGTTTTCTGCCTTCAATTGCGATAACTTCGCATTTGAATTTCACGCTGTCGCCAATCGCAGTTGCTTTTACGTGTGCGATATCAAGCTTTGTTCCAACGGTTGTTTCGCCTTGGTTCATATATTTTTCTGAAAGTTCAAAACAGACACTTTCCATGCCCGCAACCATTGCTGGCGTTGCAAAAACTTGCAAACCACCGCTTTGCATTGACTCGGCAGACTTCGCGCTGTCAACGATAAATTCCTTTTCGTGTGTCATAGATATTTCCATTTTCATATCCTCCATCTTTTTTATCATTATACAGCAGTGAAAAAAATATAGCAATCAAATTGAACATTTTTTGTTTTTTATATCTTGATATTTCAAGTTTAACCCTGCAACTTTAATGTTACCTTAAAAATCGACAAAATCCAAATTATTCCAAAAAAAAGGTCGGCATTTTCACACCGACCTTTCACGCCAACTAAATAAGTGGCAAAATTTCTTTTTCAAACAACGCTTTTGTTTCGCTTGGGTTTATGCTGAAGTGTTTTTCACCCACAACAACGCTTACACCTTCGCCACATTGCTTGCCACAATCCCCTGTGCAAAACGCACCAGCAAGATTGATTTTTTCTTTCAAATCACCCGTTGTAACAAGATATTGCAATTCTTCGATGACTTTTTTTGAACCTTTCACATGGCAATTACTGCCAATACAAATTGTAACTTTTAACATAATCTAAACCCCCATTCATATTATTCGTAATCTACAACATCAACCCAGCTGAGTAGGAATTCCTTTTGTTCAGGTTTTCCCTTAACCATTTGGCTTGCTGCAACGATTGGCAACCATTTTTGAACGTATTGTTTTGCAGTGTCGCTTTTTTTGCAGAACAAGTTCAAATATTTTTCTGCGCCGTCGATGTTGCCTTCAAGCCAGAACAAAAGATATGTTCTTGCAACGTCTGCTGATGCATTGCCTTGTGTTGCGTGTGCCCAGTCAAGAATATAAGCTGTGCCATCTTCCGCGATGATGATGTTGCTTGGATTGAAGTCGCCATGAAGAAGTTTCTTATGCTTTGGCATAGATTCTAGGCGAGTATGAAGGTCGTATTTCACTGTTGCTGAAAGGTCAGCTTCAGTGATTTTGCGTGTCATTTTTTCTTTATGGCTTGGAAGAAGCGCGCATTTTTCGCCGTGCACCTGCATTTGCAATTCAACAAACATGTCGATATATTTATCAAAGCCAGCAGGGTCTGCCATGAGGTCTGAAAGCGGTGTGCCCTTCACGTGTTGCATACCAATCGCCCACTTGCCATCGCTTTCTGTTACACAACAAATTTTTGGAACATTCAATGCAGTTTCTTCAACGCGAGCGTGATTCAATGCTTCGTTGAGAACGTTTGCTTTTGGATAGCTTTCGTCAAATACTTTGACAGCAGTGTCGCCATCAACGTATACTGTTTTGCTTGTTCTTACAGCTATTATTTTGTCTAGTTTCATTTTTTAAGTCCTCCAAATTGTTTGATATTTAAAATTTCAGCAGGTTTTCCCACCGAAAAACTTTAGCCTTTTTTACATCAATTATTTGCAGATTTATGCCACGAGATTATGCTTGCAATATAGTGTTTATATTATAGTTTTGTTTGTATTATAGTTCGTTTTTTTTAGCAAAATAGCCACCCCACGGGTGGCTATCGCTACCTAGGACAATTGTAACACATAAAAGTTGTTATATCAAGACCTATTTATAATTTATTTTCCGTAGTACGCATTCAAATACATTTGTTTGATTTCACTCATAAGTGGGTATCTTGGGTTTGCACCTGTGCATTGGTCGTCGAATGCTTGTTCAGTCATTTCGTCAAGTCTTGCAAGGAAATCAGCTTCGTCGATACCGTATTCTTTGATTGTTGCTTTGATGCCAACTTTATCACGAAGTGTATCAATCATGGCTTTTAGTCCAGCAACTTTATCGTCATCTGTTTTGCCTTTCACCCCAAGAGCCACAGCAACTTCTGCATATTTCGCTTTTGTTTTAGGGAAAGCATACTGAGAGAACGCACCCATTTTTGTTGGGCAATCAGACGCATTGAAGTCGATAACTTCGTTTATCATAAGCGCGTTTGCAACACCGTGTGGAAGGTGGTGGAAAGCACCAAGTTTGTGAGCCATAGAGTGACAAACACCAAGGAACGCATTTGCAAATGCCATACCAGCCATAGATGCTGCGTTTGCCATTTTTTCTCTTGCGATTGGGTCGTTTGGACCGTTGTCGTATGCTTTTGGAAGGTATTCAAAAATGATTTTGAGTGCACCAATAGCAAGACCATCTGTATAATCAGTTGCTAGCATAGAGCCAAGTGCTTCAACCGCGTGAGTGACTGCGTCAATACCAGATGCTGCTGTGAGGCCTTTTGGAGCGTTCATCATCATATCTGCATCGATAATTGCCATGTGTGGCATAAGTTCGTAGTCTGCAAGTGGATATTTCACGCCTGTGCTTTCGTCTGTGATAACGGCAAATGGAGTAACTTCAGAGCCAGTACCAGCTGTTGTTGGAACAGCGATGAAGTATGCTTTTTCGCCCATTTTAGGGAAAGTGTATACTCTTTTTCTGATATCCATGAAACGAACTGCCATATCAAGGAAGTCAGCTTCTGGATGTTCATACATCACCCACATGATTTTTGCAGCGTCCATTGCAGATCCACCACCAAGAGCGATGATAACGTCTGGCTGGAAGCTTCTCATGAGAGCCGCGCCTTCTTTTGCACAAGCAAGAGTTGGGTCTGGGGCAACATCGAAGAATGTTGTGTGTGTGATTCCCATTTCGTCAAGCTTATCAGTGATAGCTTTTGTGTAGCCATTTTGGAACAAGAATTGGTCTGTAACAACGAATGCTTTTTTCTTGCCAAGAACGTCTTTAAGCTCGCTTAGAGCAACTGGCAAGCAACCTTTTTTCAAATAAACTTTTTGAGGTGCTCTGAACCACAACATATTTTCTCTCCTTTCTGCAACTGTTTTGATATTGATAAGGTGTTTAACGCCAACGTTTTCTGAAACGGAGTTTCCGCCCCATGATCCGCAACCAAGTGTTAGTGATGGTGCTAGGTTGAAGTTATAAAGGTCACCGATACCGCCGTGCGCTGATGGAGTGTTGATAACGATTCTGCAAGCTTCCATTTTTGATTCGAAAGCAGCCATGTCTTCTTTTTCTGTCAAAGTGTTGATATAAAGTGATGCTGTGTGTCCGTGTCCGCCATCTTTAACAAGTGTGTCGGCTTTTTCCAAAGCTTCTTCATATGAATCGAATTTATACATTGCAAGAACTGGTGAAAGTTTTTCATGAGCGAATTCTTCTGCAAGATCAACGCTTTCAACTTCGCCAATAATAATTTTTGTAAGTTCTGGAACTTCAACGCCCGCAAGCTTAGCGATAGTATAAGCTGATTGACCAACGATTTTTGCATTCAATGCACCATTGATAAGGATTGTTTTTCTAACTTTTTCAGTTTCTTCATCAGAAAGGAAATAACATCCTCTTTCGATGAATTCTTTTTTAACTTCTTTATAGATTTCTTTTGCAACAACAACAGATTGTTCTGATGCACAAATCATACCATTATCGAATGTTTTTGAAATGATAATTGAAGAAACCGCAAGTTTAACATCACATGATTTGTGGAAAACTGCTGGTGTGTTACCCGCGCCAACGCCGACTGCTGGTTTACCGCTTGAATAAGCAGCCTTAACCATTCCTGGGCCACCTGTTGCCAAGATGATATCAGCTTCTTTCATAACTGTGTTTGTAAGTTCAAGACTTGGAACATCCACCCAGCTGATGATTCCCGCTGGTGCGCCCGCTTCAACCGCTGCGTCCAAAACAAGTTTTGCTGCTGCAATTGTGCAATTTTTTGCTCTTGGATGTGGGCTGATGATAATACCGTTTCTTGTTTTCAATGCAAGAAGCGTTTTGAAAATAGCTGTTGATGTTGGGTTTGTTGTTGGGATAACCGCAGCAATAACGCCGATTGGTTCTGCTATTCTTCTTGTTCCGTATGCCTTATCTTCAGAGATAACTCCACAAGTTTTCGTGTCTTTATAAGCGTTGTAGATATATTCAGAAGCGTAGTTATTTTTGATAACCTTATCTTCCACAATACCCATGCCAGTTTCAGCAACTGCCATTTTTGCTAGCGGAATTCTAGCTTTGTTTGCAGCGAGAGCTGCAGCTTTGAAAATCACGTCTACTTGCTCTTGCGAAAATGTTGCAAACTCTTTTTGAGCTGTTCTGATTTCGTTAAGTCTTGCTTGCAATGATTCAACTGTGTCAACAATGTTGATGTTTTCCATGATGTCTTTCTCCTATTATAAAAAATTTTTATTTAACAAATTTATTATGCCCACTCGCCTTTATAATATATACAATATAATATAAATCAAATATTTCAAAGCAAATGTACAAAGTTTGATACTAAAATAACTACTTGTCATTTTTAATTCTGTATCTTGTTAATATTTTAACAGCATAAAAACCATTTGTCAATCAAATTCACTCACATTGTGAAATTTTTAATTATCAAATCATGATATTATTTTGCCACAACGCTTTTGCAAGCACTTATCATCAAAAATACGCACAATGTTATAATAAATTAACATAGATTGTATAAAGTGGCGTAGATATGTGATAAACACAACCGTTTATCAGCTTTAAGAAAAAAGAATGATACTACGCTATTTTTATTAAATTCCACCGTTAAAGGTATTGATTTTTGTTGAAAAATAGTATATCATTGGTGCGTGGTTAGACCACACGCAATAAAAAATAAACCAGCGTCACGAAGGAGGATAAATGCAATTTAAAGAAATAGTAGCGCCTAGCATGAAGGAGCTTTTTGTTAATAATATTGAAGAACTTATCTTATCTGGGCAACTTAAAATTGGAGAAAAACTCCCGCCAGAGCGCGAACTTGCCGAACAAATGAGAGTTTCAAGGACGATTGTTAATCTTGGGCTTGCAGAACTTGCAAAAAAAGGCTTTCTGGACATTCATCCAAGGCAAGGGGTGTACGTTTCCGATTATGTGGAACGTGGCAATCTTGAAACATTGCTTTCAATTATGAATTTCAACGGCGGAAAGTTGGATTTTGGCATGCTCAGCTCTATTTGCGAATTTAGACGCATCGTTGAAGGCAGAGCTTACGAACTCGCCGCGCAAAACAGAACGCAAGAAGATCTTGAAATGCTTTTCGGGCTTTTGCAAAAGGTGAACACAACAAAAAATATCACTGAACTTTCTGATTACATATTTGAATTCCACCACGTTGTTTTTTGTGCAAGCAAAAATTGCATATTGCCACTTGTTCACAACGGACTGGAATCTATTTCCAAAAGAATCACAAATCAACTTTTTGAAACTTCCCCAAACAACTTCGTTATAAACGGAATCGAAAAGCTTTATCACAACATAAAATCACAAGATGCACAAGGTGCGAAAAACGCAATTATAGAAGTTATTGATAAAGGCATGGAATACATGAGCACTTTATATCATTAAAAACAGCTGATATTGCATGAAAATTACATAAAGTTTACATTTAGTTTAATTTATTATAGAAAAAAGTCAAGTTTTTCTATTGAATTTTTAAAAAAGTTCTGTTTTTTTAAAAAAAGTACAAAAAAACAGTTGACAAAGCCACTTAAATAATATATACTGTGAATGTAATCAAGAAGTGGTTGCCGAGTAAGGCACGAGAGCCTCGCGGAAACAAAAATACTCTTGATTGCCCAAATAAGCTCATCATTTTCCCCCTTATCATATGAACCCCTGAAAACAGCAATGTTTTCAGGGGTTCTTTTTATTTGCTGTGCAAATAAAAAGAACCCCTGAAAAGTGAAAAGTGAAAAGTGAAAAGTGAAAATTAATGTAAGCACTCGCGTTGCTCGTGCACTCAATTTGTATTTGGACACTAAAATAGGAACGCCCCTATTAAATAGTTGCGTTCCTACCATTGGTTACAAATATATTGAAAAGCACGAGCGGTACGCGAGTGCATTACCACAATTTTCACTTTTCACTTTTCACTTTTCACTTGCAACGCTTCGCGTTGCTTATCCAAGTTTTGCCAAGCTTTCTTCTGCTTTCACAAGAAGTTCTTCGAATTTCACTTTGTTTGCCAAAATTGATTCTTTCAATTTTTCTGGGGCTTTTGCCATGAAACCTTCGTTTGATAGTTTTGCTGTGTTGAAGTTCAGTTCTTTTTTGATTTTATTGATTTCGCCTTGAAGTCTGATTTTTTCTTTTTCGATATCAACAAGGTCGGAAAGGTTCATATAAATCGTGCCAAGGCTTGTGACAACCGCGATTGCGTTTTCAAATTCCCCTGATTCAAGGATGTTGATTTGTTTGCCGTAGCCAAGCTTTATAATATAAACGATTGAATCTTCAAGAGTTTGTTTTGAAACCGCGTTATTTGCAACGATATCAAGGTCTACCCTTCTTGATGGTGGAACGTCCATATCTTTTCTCACGTTTCTAAGTCCGCGGATAAGTTCCATGATTTGTTCCATTTCACCCGCTTCTTTTTCGAACACTTCAGCATCTGCATATTCAGGGTACGCTTCAAGCATGATCGTTTCCGCTGGGTTTGGAAGTTCAGACGCGAGTTTTTCCGTTACGAACGGAATGAAAGGATGAAGAAGTTTCAAAGTATCTTTCAACACGTATTGCAAAACAGAAAGCGTGTTGTTGATTGCAACTTCATCTTCGCCGTATAAAACAGGCTTGATAAGTTCGATATACCAATCGCAAAGGTCGTTCCAAACAAAGTCATAAAGCTTTTGAGTGATAACGCCGAGCTCGTATCTTTCCATATTTTGTTCGATTTCTTTTGTTACGATATTCTTTTTTGTCAAAATCCATTTATCAGCAAGGCTCAAATTTGCAAAATCCACTGTGCCCACATCTTTGCCTTCAAAGTTCATGATGGCAAATCTTGTTGCATTCCAAATTTTGTTCATGAAGTTTCTTGCAGAATCAAGCTTTTCAGTTTTGAAACGTGAATCACTTCCCGCAGCAACCCCGAACATAAGTGAGAAACGAAGTGCGTCTGCACCGTACTGCTCGATAACTTCGATTGGGTCGATACCGTTGCCAAGGCTTTTGCTCATTTTTCTGCCCTCAGCATCACGGATGATACCGTGGATAAGAACATCTTCAAACGGTGGTTTGCCCATGTTTTCAATACCAGAGAAAATCATTCTTGCAACCCAGAAGAATATGATGTCGTATCCCGTTGCAAGCACGTTTGTTGGATAGAAATATTCAAGGTCTGCTGTGTCGTCTGGGTATCCCAAAGTTGAGAAAGGCCAGAGTGCAGAAGAAAACCAAGTGTCTAGAACGTCTTCATCTTGAATAAGCACGCAGTGTCCGCATTCGCACGCTGTTGGTTGCGTTTCTGAAACAACCATTTTGCCACACTTTTCGCAAGTGTAGGCTGGGATTCTGTGTCCCCACCAAAGTTGGCGAGATATGCACCAGTCACGGATGTTTTCCATCCAAGAGAAATATATATTTTCAAATCTTTTTGGGATAAAGTTTACTTCTTCTTCTCGCACCGCTTTGATTGCAGGATCGGCAAGGGCTTGCATTTTCACAAACCATTGTTTCGAAACAATCGGTTCGATAACGGTTTTGCAACGATAACATGTGCCAACGTTGTGTGGGTGTGGTTCAATCTCGTGCATAAGTCCCAATTCTTCCAAATCGGCAACCATTGCTTTTCTCGCTTCGAACCTATCCATACCGCAATATTTTCCGCCAAGTTCATTAATCTTGCCATCGTCGGTGAAAGTTCTCACAACTGGCAAGTTGTGGCGAAGACCAACTTCAAAGTCGTTAGGGTCGTGAGCAGGAGTGATTTTCACGCAACCTGTTCCGAATTCCATATCGACATAATCATCGGCAACCACAGGGATTTCCTTGTTGATTAGTGGCAAGATAAGAGTTTTGCC
The DNA here is from genome assembly GCA_044426085.1 of Bacillota bacterium. Lineage (GTDB taxonomy): Bacteria > Bacillota > Clostridia > Christensenellales > CAMQZB01 > JAWXUU01. The sequence goes on from JAWXUU010000003.1 coordinate 96,044, forward strand.
AACCAAGTGTTTATATCTTTCGTCGTTAGGGTTCACCGCAACGGCTGTGTCGCCAAGCATTGTTTCTGGGCGAGTTGTTGCAACGATAACGAATTCGTCTGAATCTTTAACTGGGTATTTCACATGCCAGAAGAAAGATGCTTGTTCTTCATATTCAACTTCCGCATCAGAAAGTGCAGTTTTGCAATCGGGACACCAGTTGATAATTCTGTTGCCTTGATAAATTAGTCCTTTGTTATAAAGGTCCACAAACACTTTACGCACTGCTTTTGAGCATTTTTCATCCATCGTGAATGCAAGGCGCGACCAATCACAGCTTGAACCGAGAGTTTTCAACTGCTCAACAATTCTTCCGCCGTATTGTTCTTTCCATTCCCATGCTCTTTCCAAAAAGCCATCTCTTCCTAGGTCTTCTTTAGAAACGCCTTCCTTTGCCATAGCTTCAACAATTTTCACTTCTGTTGCAATAGACGCGTGGTCTGTGCCTGGAAGCCAAAGCGCAGAAAAACCCTTCATTCTTTTATATCTTATAATTGAATCTTGGATTGTGTTATCAAGTGCGTGACCAAGGTGCAATTGCCCTGTGATGTTTGGTGGTGGCATCATGATTGTGAAAGGCTGTTTGCTTTTATCTACCTTTGCAGTGAAATAGCCCTTATTTTCCCAATTTTCGTACAGTTCCTTTTCAAACCCTTGCGGATTATAACTTTTTTCTAAGCTCATACTTACCTCTAGCAATAAATTTGCATTTTATTTTACTGAAATATTTTAGCACAATTTCGCAAGATAAGCAAGAAAAATCGGGGGTTTCACCGCCTTGCCACTAACTTCTTTTCGATAAACGCAACTATCGCATACATTCCGCCCGCAAGCAACAGCAGAATTATTGTTGAAGTCATAACTAAATCAAGATTGAACACTTGCCCGCCATAAACAATCAAGTATCCAAGCCCCGCACGCGAAACGAGATATTCACCCATAATCGCGCCCACAAACGCAAGCCCAACATTGATTTTCGTTGTGGAAATAATAAGTGGGATTTGCGATGGGAAAACCAACTTCAAAAACACTGTATGCTTCTTTGCACCCATGCTTTGAAGCAGAAAAACCATATCTTTATCCACATCGCAAAAGCCGTGAAGAAGCGTTATTGTTGTTATCACAACGCAAATCAAAACAACCATTGCAATGATTGCATTCATGCCAACCCCAACCCAAATGATGATGACGGGTCCAAGGGCGATTTTCGGCAGTGCGTTTATCACCACAAGATAGGGCTGAAAGATTTTTTGCGCTGTTTCGCTCCACCAAAGTGCTATTGCAATAAACAGCCCAATTGCGGTGGAAATGAAAAATCCAAGTAGGGTTTCTAGTGTGGTTGTGCCGATATGTAGCCACAAATCACCCTTTGCAAGGCTTATCATAGTCGCCCATATGCTTGAAGGTTGCGACATGATAAAGCTGTCGATAATCCCGACCCTTGCGCCCACTTCCCAAAACAGAATTATCCCAAGCAAAATCGCCACTTGAATGATTTTCACAATGCGTTTCTTGTTTCTGATTGATTTTAAATATTCAACACGCTCTTTAGAATCCTCGCCATAATTTTCAAGCGAATCGGATTTTGAATCGTTGAATTTGCTTATTATTTTAAATTTCATTGCAGTTTCCCCCATATTTTTTCAAACATCCCCGCAAACTGTGGATTTTCACGTTTTTCAAACGGGGTTGGGGCAAAATCTGTGCGGTATGTTTCCACCACATAAGCTGGGCGTTTTGACAGCACAATCAACCTATCCGAAAGGGAAATCGCCTCGGAAATATCGTGAGTCACCATAACGGCGGTCTTGTTTTCACGCTTGATTATTTTGAAAATATCAGCGGAAAGCTTAAGCCTTGATTGATAATCTATTGCGGAAGTCGGCTCGTCAAGCAAAAGCAAATCGGGCTTTTGCGCAAGTGTTCTGATAAGTGCAACACGCTGTCGCATGCCACCAGAAAGTTCGCGTGGATAGCTGTTTTCAAAAGCGAGTAGCCCGTATTTTTTCAACAGCGAGCGTGCATAATCTTCGCTTTCCTGACACAAAATGCCTTTGATTTCTAGCCCCAAGGTGATATTTTCCCAAATGGTACGCCACGGAAAAAGCAAGTCGCGTTGGAACATGTATCCAATGTTTTGCTGTTTTTCTCCGAGTGTTGGAAACTTGATTTCTCCACTGGTCGGCTGATAAATCCCCGCAATAAGCGACAGAATCGTGGTCTTACCACAACCACTTGGACCAACAATAGAAAAAAATTCCCCCTCCGCAACGGAAAAATCAAGCCCCTTAAGCGCAATAATCTCGCTCGCAATAGTCTGATATTTATATTCAACATCAATAACTTCAAGTATGTTCAATGTTTTGCCCCCTTTTTTGTTATACTCCATTATATAGTGGGAGATGAGTTATTGTGCTTCGCTTCGCTCAGCCAATTAAAAATTAAAAATTAAAAATTAAAAATTGTGGTAGGCACTCGCGGTGCTCGTGCATACTATTATTTGAAATTGCTAAAAGAGCGTTACTTGTATCCTAGTAACGCTCTTTTTATATTATCTAATAATTGGATGCATAGGGCGAAGCCCATGCTTTACCACAATTTTTAATTTTTATCGAGCTCGCAGAGCGAAGCCTGTTTTTAATTTTTAATTAGCGAAGCGTTGCTTCGCTTCACTTGAACGTCTTCAACGCCAAAATGCAATCTTCCCAGCCCATGATTTTTTCTGTTCTGGTTTTTTCATTCATTTGCGGTGTGAATTCACAGTCCCATTGTTTGCTTTTTTCTATTTCAGAAAGCGAGCTCCAAAAACCGCTGGCTAGACCCGCGAGATAGCAAGCGCCGAGCGCAGTTGTTTCTATATTTTTTGGACGCATTACTTTCAGATTTGCAATGTCGGCTTGGAACTGCATCAAAAAGTCGTTCGCACAAGCGCCACCATCGACGGCAAGTTTTTCAAATGTGCCACCCGCATCCGATTCCATTGCGTGGATAACATCAAAAACTTGATACGCGATACTTTCAAGCCCTGCGCGAACAAAATGTGCCCTACCCGCACCGCGAGTGAGCCCAAAGACCGCACCCTTTGCTTGCGAAAGCCAATGTGGCGCGCCAAGCCCCACAAAAGACGGCACGATATAAACGCCGTTTGTATCTTCAACACTTCTTGCAATTTCGCAAGTTTCGGAAGATTTTTCTATCATTTTCATTTCGTCGCGAAGCCATTGCACAACAGCACCGCCAACAAAAACGCTACCTTCAAGGGCATATTGTGGCTTTTCCGACAGCGAAACCGCCATTGTTGTGAGAAGCCCACGCTTAGAAATTGCGGGGTTATCACCTGTGTGCATAAGCATGAAACAGCCTGTGCCATAGGTGTTTTTCATATCCCCTTTCTTGTGGCAAAGCTGACCAAAAAGTGCAGATTGCTGATCGCCAGCAACTCCGCAGATTGGGATTTCCACCCCAAAAATATCTTTATCCGTCACGCCATAACAAAAACTTGATGGGTGAACAGCCGGCAGCATACTTTTCGGAATGTCAAAAAGTTCCAAAAGCTCGCTATCCCAACAGACATCGTGAATGTTGAAAAGCATTGTTCTTGAAGCGTTTGTGTGATCAGTTGCAAAAATTTTGCCACCCGAAAGCTTCCACATAAGGAATGTATCGATAGTGCCAAAACAAAGCTCGCCATTTTCCGCTTTCTTTCTTGCACCTTCAACGTTTTCCAAAATCCAACGCACTTTGCTCGCGGAAAAATACGCGTCGCAAATAAGCCCCGTTTTGGAAAAAATCATGTTTTCAATCTCTTCACTATTTTTAAGTCCGTCGCAAAATTCAGCTGTTCTTCTGCACTGCCACACTATCGCGTTATAAATCAGCTCGCCTGTGTTTTTATCCCAAACAACGGTTGTTTCACGTTGGTTTGTGATGCCAATCGCACAGATTTGCGAAGCGGAAATTTCACCTTTCAAACAGTCTTTTATCACAGCAAGCTGGCTTTCCCAAATCTCGTTTGGGTCGTGTTCCACCCAAGTGGGAACTGGATAAATCTGTGGAAATTCTCGTTGAGAACTGCACACATTTTCTCCGTTTTTATCAAAAATTATCGCGCGCGAACTTGTCGTGCCTTGATCAATTGACATTATGTATTTTTTCATGGACTCCCCCACATTCTTCTTTTTATTTATTATACCACCTTTTGCGAGTTTGTCAAGGTAGTTTCAACCCAACAGTTGCATGTTGCGTTTTTCGCTTGACTTACATCAAAAAGTGTGCTTAAATTGTAGTGATATAAATAAAATAATGATATAAATTATAAGGGGTAATCAATGGAAAAATCTAAAGTTTATTTTTGCGATATGCACGCAACACCAGAAGAACCACTGCCAAACAAACTGCACAGGCTGATCAAAACTGCAGGCTTTGAACAAATTGATTTCAAAGATAAGTTTGTCGCCGTGAAAATCCACTTTGGCGAAATGGGAAACCTTGCTTTTCTTCGCCCAAATTATGCAAAAGTTGTTTGCGATTATATTAAAACATTGGGTGGCAAACCCTTCGTCACAGACTGCAACACACTTTATGTGGGAAGCAGAAAAAACGCACTTGACCACCTTGATTGCGCTTATGAAAATGGATACAATCCCTTTTCAACTGGCGTGCACACAATCATTGCCGACGGCATAAAGGGGCTGAACGAAGTTCTTGTTCCCGTGGAAGGTGGCGAATATGTGAAGGAAGCAAAAATTGGCGAAGCTATTATGGAAGCTGACATTGTGATTTCACTTAACCACTTCAAAGGTCACGAAATGACAGGCTTTGGCGGTGCTATCAAAAATCTTGGCATGGGTTGCGGTTCGCGCGCGGGCAAGATGGAAATGCACAATGCCGGCAAGCCATATATTTATTCCGACGCTTGCATCGGTTGCGGAAAATGTTTGAAAATTTGTGCCCACAACGCACCTGTGATAACAAATAAAATTGCAAAAATCGACCACAATAAATGCGTAGGCTGTGGCAGATGTATCGCCATTTGTCCAAAGGATGCTGCAAGCGTGAATTGGGATGAATCCGCTGATATCTTGAACTGCAAAATCGCTGAATACGCAAAAGCTGTTGTTCAAAACCGCTCGTCTTTCCACATCAATATGCTTATCGATGTTTCGCCATGCTGTGATTGCCATGCGGAAAACGATATGCCTATTATCCCTGACGTTGGCATGTTTGCTTCTTTCGACCCTATTGCCATTGACATGGCTTGCGGAGAGATGGCAAACAGACAACCCGCTTTGCCAGGAAGTGTGGCATTTATCAAACCACCACACCACAAACACGGCGAATGTGGCGAGCATGGTCATCACGGTCACGGCGAATGTGACGGACATGGTCACGGCGACGGTTGCGGTTGCGACCATCCACACCCACATCACCCACACCATCCACACCACCCACACCACCACGACCCAAATCACGACCACTTCAAGCACATAGCGCCAGGAACAAACTGGATAAGTGCAATGAACCACGGCGAAAAACTTGGGCTTGGAACTAAAGAATATGAAGTTGTAAAAATTTGAGCCACGCTGAAATTTTCAAGTAAAAAGGAGTGCACGAATAAATCGTGCACTCCTTTTTTATATACTCTACTTTAAATATCGATACGCAAGAGAGCTCTGCTCTTCTGCCCACCAAATATTTTCCTTTTTACTTTTTCCTTTTGCCTTTTGCCTTTTTCTTTGCAAAACTCCGATTCGCTTAAACTTCCAATTCGAATTCTTTACCTTCGTTGACAAATTTCAAGAACACTTTGCCGTCTTTTTCTGTTTTGCCGGCAGAGAAATCATATTCGCTTCCCGCCTTGCTTGGATAGAAGCAAGAAACAAGGGTATGTTGTTTTGCTTTGCCTGATTTCATAGTGTAGTGCCATTGTTTTTCAAGGCCTGCGTATTCTTCAGGGTTTACATCAGGGAATTCATCAGTGATTGAAACATCAGCGATGCCTGAAGAGATGTGAAGCATTTGCATATCAAGATTAGCTTTTTCGCCGCGGATTGCATACTTATCATCTTGGAATTCAGGTTTATAAATTGAATGAAGAAGGAAAGAAACATCCAATTCTTCAGAAATTGCAACCTTATCGATAATCACATAATATGTGTCGTCCACCCAATAGATTTCTCTTGTGAAATCTTCAAGTTCTGGCACGTTTTCGCCGTAAGCTTTTGTTGCGTTTTCCTTCACGTATACGTATTTTTCAGTTTCTTCAAACACTTCAACCACGCCTGTTGCGCTAAGTTGTTTAACTTTATCTTGAAGTGCATATTGACCTCTTCCGTCAACAAGAAGACAGTTTTTAGACTTAGTTTGTCTTCTCCATTTTTTATGCATATCGCTATCAAAAGATACATAATATCCGCTTTCAACCAAAAGTGGGTCGCCATAAGCAAACATCATGATTGCGTTTTGGTCGCCATGACTGTGCGAAACGCTTCCGTATCTGCTTGATTTTGTAAGCATGAATACGTGGTTTTCTTCGTCTTGCATATCTTTGTGCATTGCAACCCAGCCAACGTCGCCAAAGTATCTCACGTTTCTGCCCGCTTCTGGTGGTTTAGATTCCATTTTTTCGTGGTTTGAAAGATACATAACTTCGTCGAAATAAAAATCCCACCAGCCGTTGTTATAGAACAATCCGTCATAATATGATGATCTTTCTGCAATTTTGTCGCAATACCATTGGTTTGTTTGGTTGCCAGTGTTGCCAGCGAGTGCCCTTGCGTTGAAGCCCGCTTTCAAGATTGGTTTTTCACCGATGTTTGATTGGTCGCCAAATGATGTTCTGTATGAATCGTGTGGCCAGCAATAAAGTGTGAAATCTGCTGTTTTTTGGAAGAATGGACGTTTGAAAATATCTATTCCCGTGAAGTTTTTAAGCAAATTCAACGCGTCGATAAGGAAAGCAAGACCTGTTGTGTGGTACATGCCACCTTCAGCCCAGCCACCGTCTTTTCCGCCCCAAGGCGTGTATAGCACGTTTACATAATCCACAGCACAATTCACCCAGTCTGCCGCTTCTTCGTGGTCGTTATATAAAACAATACCGCAAGGAAGAAGAACTGAAGAAACTGAACGCACTGCATGGCTATCAAAAAGTGCATATTGGATTTTTGAATCATAGAAAACGTGGGTGATAACTTCTTTTGTTCTTATAACAAGCGATTCCAAAACTTTCGCTTTTTGATCTTCTGTCATGTGGTTATAAAGCCAGTCATATCCCCAACAAAGTGCACCCACAACGCGGAAAGCAGCTTCGTCGTTATAACTTCTTTTTGTTGAACCAAGTGGGTCCCAACCTGCTAGGTCAACCAAAACTTTCACGCCTTCGTCTATCCATTCTTGGTTTTCCGCAAGCACACCTGCAACAGCAAGGAAACGCACGCGGTTGAAAACTTCTTGACAATCTTGATAGCTTCTGCGCCAAAGTGGACGAACCCTGATATCATTTGGGTATCTTGCAGGTTCTTTTATTAGTGGAGTTCCCGCATATCTATTCACAGCACCTTCAATAAATTTATCAAAGTTGCAATGTGTTGGGTCTTTTTTGAGCGCAGTTTTGAATTTTTCAAGTCTGTCGCCACAAAGCCACAATCTTGGATGCGCAAGATCGGAATTTTCAAATCGCACATCTGCATATGGCATTGGTGTTTCTGGCAAGCCCATTTCAAGAGTGAACTCGCGAACTGAACTGAATTCGTATTCTCCACCCGAAAGAGTGTATCTCCAGAAATATTTTCCAGGCGCCAAAGTGTGGTTTGGTGCAAAGAAGTTATATTTTAGGTTGCTATATTTGATAACATCCGTTTGAAAATTTGCATCTGCACACACTTCCAAATCGTATGGTCCGTTTTCTTCGTTTGTTGGTAGCCATGAAAATCTTGGTGGATTTTCTGTAACTTCTGTGTTGTTTGGCAAATATTGCACGGTGAATATGCCACTTTCTGGTTCAATCAGTTTTTTCATCTTTATCTCCCATATACTCTTATTTTACCGCAAAATTCTAAGTTTCACGGTCTACAATATTAGTATACCACACATTTTTCCGCATTTCAATAGTCTAGCGAAACTATTTTTATGTTTTTGATTTTTTATTGCGAAAATTCCCATTCACTTCACAAATTCGCTTTTCCTTTATTTTTATGTTTTAAAATTTTATTTTAAATAAAAGGTTATGGTTTTTGCACTATTTTTATTTTATAGTTAAGTGGGATTGACTTTTATATTTTTATAGTGTATAATAACAAAAAAAAGCAAGGGAGAACCGCATGAAAGAACACATCCATATCACACCATCAAACGAAGATTACCTTGAGGCAATTTTGCATTTGGAAAAAAACGGTTCAACTCGTTCGGTTGATGTCGCAAAGGAACTCGGCGTGACAAAACCTGCTGTCAGCGTTGCTGCAAGCGATTTGATTGCTAAGGGGCTTATCACAAAAGAAGCTTACAGCGATATCGTCCTTACTGAAGCCGGAAGACAAATTGCAAACAATATCAACACAAAACACTTGCTTATCAAGAAATTTTTGCTTGTTATTGGCGCAACTGAAGAAAATGCAGAAATAGAATGTTGCAAAGTTGAACACATCTTCAGCGACCACACAATGTCTTGCATCGAAAAATTTTGCAAAGAAAATCCGCTCACGCAAGAAGCTGAATAAAAAGTAATTAAAAAATTAAAGCAATAAATCAAATTAAATTAAAGCAAAATAAACCAAAAGGAAGAGCAACCGCCCTTCCTTTTTTTATTTGCCACAATGCGGAATTGTTATGTTGTAAACTAAAAGAAAAAGAAGCAACACAAAACACAAAACAAAACACAAAACACAAAACACAAAACACAAAACACAAAACACAAAACACAAAACACAAAACACAAAACACAAAACACAAAACACAAAACACAAAACACAAAAAGATGAGCACAACAAGAAGTTGTGCTCATCTTTCTATTATATCTTATAATGATTTATGATTTGCGATTTAGTTACCTGTCATAGCTGCGTATGCATCTTGGTATGTTGCAACGTAAAGTTCAACACCTGCATCTACCCAGTATTGGTAATATTCTTCGTAAGATTCTGGAACGTATGTTCCTGAAGTTGCTGTTCCAGCAGCGTAGTGAATGATGTAGTTGAACACTACTTCTTGAACTAGAGCTGATTCAACAGTTGTGCTTTCTGAAACTGTTTCGTTTTGACGAGTTGTGAGTGAGAATACTGGTGGAGTCAACATTGCGTAGTATTCGCTTTCACCGGCAACATCATCACCTGAATATGAAGAATAAACAGTGTTTGTTGCATTTGTGATTTCCCAAGCTTCGAAGCCAAGGTCTGTTGTTGATTGATATTCCATACCAATTTCTTTTACATAACCGATAGCCATTTGTGCACCAACATAGTCACGAAGGAATGTTGAAAGGTCACCGTTTGCCATTTCTGCAGTCATTTCGATTGTCCAATCATCAAGAAGTGGATATGTGTTGCCATCAGGACCTTCATATGCATCGTCTGTCCAGTTTTCTGGAACACCATAGTTGATTACGTTGTTACCTTCTTCAGAGAAGAAATAATCGAACATTGCAAGAGCTGCGTCTTGTTCTGCTTCTGATGCAGCAGCTGAAATTGACCAGCCGTCTGGTTTGATTACACGAGTGTTTTCAATGTAGTATTGCCATTCGCCATTGATTTCTGCAACTGGAGGCATGATGATTGTTGCGTCTTCGTTAAGGTTTGTGTTAACTGATGATGCAATCCAGTCGAATGTCATGAAGCCAGATGCTGAAGTTCCGTCAACTTCTGTGAATAGAACTGTTCTGTGGTTAGAAGAGTTTGAATCGTCGAATGCGTCTGGATATAGCAAACCTTCTGCATACATTTGAGAAAGTTTAGTCAAACCATCGAAGAAAGCTTCTTCTGTGTATGTGTAGTAAATTTCGCCATCTTCATCGAAAGACCACCAAGCAACATACGAGTCAGAACCGTGAACTTTTGCTCCGTCGTAGTATGTGATTAGTTTCAAATAGTCTTCTCTGTATGAAGAGAAACGAGTGTACATTGGCCAAACAACATCAAATTCGTCGTCTGTCACATAGTTTGGATTTGCTTTGATAACTCTGAAAAGAGCAACGAGTTCATCGATATCGTACGCTGCGTTGATACCAGAATAAAGTTCTGATGGGTTTTCGTAGTCGTAGTTTCTTTCGATGTATTCAACAAGGGCAACAGCCAAAGTTTCACCGTTTTTCACTGAAAGATCATTCATGATTTCAATGATGTTTTCATCAGTATTTTTAGTGATGATTGTGTCGCCTGATGGGTTAACAGAACCACCGTTTTCGCCATATCTTGCGTTGTCGCCAACATAGAATGGTTCATAATATGTGTCGATTTCTGTTTCTGTATCGTAAACTGAAGTGTCTTCAACATCCAAAAGCATTGTGATCCAAGTTCCTTCAACAATGAATTGTCTTGCAGGAGTTCCGATTTCAGCTGTGTATGGTACGTGATAAATTTCACCGTCGTAAGCTGTGATTGCTGTTGCGATATCAGGGTTTGCATCAAGGAAAGCTGTGAAGTTAGGCATTTTGCCATCTTCCATAGCGTCAGTCAAGCTGATGAAGTATCCTTGAGTTCCGTAGTTAACAAGGTCAGAAGCGATACCGTTTCCGCCAAATACAGTTGCAGTTGAGAAACCAGTTGTTGATGCTGTGTCGATCATGTCGGCAGCGTATACACCAGCAGATGTGTTATCTACGATTTCGATACCAACTGTATCGGCAACGTATGTCCACATTGGTTTAAGCATACCAGCCGTGATGATTGTTCCATCAGACAAAGTTAGTGGTACACTTTGGTTGTAAGTTACAGTTCTCGCAGTGTTACCTTCGTAAGCAAGGTTTACACTGATTGATACTTTTCCTTCTGTTTCTTCACTTCCGCAACCTGCGAAGCAAGAAAGCACTAGGCAAAGCACTAGTAGCAAAGCTATTTTTTTTCTCATACATTTTCTCCTATATAGATATATTCATTTGCGTCCCCCGACGCAAAAATTATAATCAAAAAATTCCCAATGGCTCTCACCCCACCGAAAAGCAGTAATAATTATGTACACAAAAATATATACGCTGTTCATATATATAAATTATATTACAGTATCATTTTACCATACCAGTTTGGGTTTGTCAATAGTGTTTTTAAAAAAAATCTGCGATAAATTAAACTTATTTTCTTTTATTGTGCAAATTTTTAATATATTTTTGATTATTTATAAGGTAATGACATTCTACCATACTAAAGCTAACTTGTCAATAGCAATTACAAAAAAAGATACATAAATTTTTTGTGGATAAAAGGGGGAAATTAAAAACAGGCTTCGCTCTGCGAGCTCGATAAAAATTGTGGTAAGGCACTCACTTAGTTCGTGCATTTAATTATTTGGTATAGGTATAACAAAGGGGACACATCAACCACTGGTTTAATGTGTCCCCTCAAATTTTTAAATATAGCATGCACGAGCAACGCGAGTGCTTACATCAATTTTTACTTTTTACTTTTCACTTTTCACTTTTCACTTGCATCGCAAAGCGATACTCCTATTCCAAAAGTGCAAGGCCTGTATAAAGGTCGAAATATCTGCCTTTATTTTCCAAAAGTTGGAAGTGGTTGCCTTCTTCGATAACTTCGCCTTGTTCAAGAACCATGATTCTATCGGAGTTTCTAACCGTTGACAATCTGTGGGCGATAACAAAAGTTGTTCTGTCGCTTGCAAGGCGGTCGAGAGCTTGTTCGATATACCGCTCTGTTCGCGTGTCCACCGAGCTTGTCGCTTCATCCAAAACCAAAATCGGCGCTTTTGAAATTGCTGCTCTTGCTATGTTGAGAAGCTGACGTTGACCTTGCGAAAGATTTGAACCGTCGCCATCAAGCATGGTTTCGTATCCAAATTCCAATCTTCTGATAAAGCCGTCGGCGTTCGCAGTTTTCGCGGCTTCGTAAACTTCTTCATCGCTCGCGTCAAGTCTGCCGTATCGGATATTTTCCATAACTGTACCTGAGAAAAGGTGTGTATCTTGAAGTACGATTGCGATATTTTGCCTTAAGAAATCCTTTTTGATGTTTGTGATATTCACGCCGTCGATTGTGATTTCTCCGCCGTCGATTTCATAGAATCTGTTCACGAGATTCATAATCGTTGTTTTGCCCGCACCCGTTGAGCCAACAAATGCGATTTTTTCGCCTGATTTTGCAGTCAAGTTGATTCCCTTGAGAATTGTTTGACCAGGAACATATCCAAACACAACATCTTTAAATTCAACATTGCCAATCATATTTTCCAAAATCACAGCATCATCGCCGTCTTCCGTTTCGTGCTTGGCATCCATAACATCAAACACACGTTCTGCACCCGCAACGGCTGCGAAAATAGTGTTCACTTGGCTGGACATTTCGTTTATTGGTTTTGTGAAACTTCTTGCATAGTTTACAAACACGGTGTAGCCACCCACGTCGAAACCTTGCAAAAGACACATCATACCCGCAACACCCGCAGTGACAGAATAGCTGAGCTGACCGATTGAAGACATGATTGGTCCCATCATAGAGCTTAGGAACTGTGCGTTGAAAGACTTTTTGCGATAGTCTTGGTTGAGATTAGAAAATCCCTTTGCGGCTTCTTCTTCGTGGTTGAAAACCTTGATAACCTTTTGACCTGTGATAAGTTCTTCGATATATCCGTTCAACTCGCCAATAGAGCTCTGTTGTGCCTTATAGGCTTTCATCGAGCGTTTACCAATCTGTTTTGTCGCAAGGGTGAACATCGGTGAAAGACAGAGTGTCACGATTGTGAGTATCCAGTTTGTATACGCCATGATGCAAGTTATTGTTATTAGAGTTATAATACCCGAAATAAACTGCACGCAAGTTGTTGAAAGCATTTGGTTTATCACGTCTACGTCGTTTGTGAACCTACTCATAAGGTCGCCATTGTTGTTGCTGTCGAAATATTTGAGTGGCAATTTTTGCATTTGCACAAGCAAGTCGTATCTAAGTTTTTCAAGGGCACTTTGGGCAACTTCAAGCATAAGCCTTGATTGCATATAGTTGCTCACACCCGCACATGCATATATGCAAGCCATGATAACCAGATTTTTCACAAGCGTTTCAAGCCCACTGCCGTCGATGATTCCGTTGATGATTGGTCGAACCATGTATGCCGCAACAAGGGTGAGCACCGCATTTGCAACAATGAACACAAAAGCAATTGAAAGCAACACTTTTCTGCCACTGAGGTATCCCCAAAGCCTTACAAGCGTTTCTTTTGGGTTTCTTAGTTTTGGTTTTTCAGCAAACCTTCTGCCATTAGGGCCAGGACCGCGTTGTGGCAAAATTTCTAGACCTTGTTTACCCGCCATATCAGTGCACCTCCTTGCCAGTTTGTGATTCGAAAATTTCACGGTATGTCTTGGAAGTTTTCAAAAGAGTTTGATGAGTTCCGCTATCTTCAACCTTGCCGTCGTTGATAACCAATATATTATCAGCATCAACAACAGAAGTGATTCTTTGTGCGATTATGATTTTTGTTGTTCCTGAAAATTCACCTTTCAAATGCTGTGTGATTTCCGATTCAGTTGCAGTGTCCACCGCCGACATACTGTCGTCAAGAATAAGGATTTTTGGCTTTTTCAAAAGTGCACGAGCAATACAAAGACGTTGCTTTTGACCGCCCGAGAAGTTCACACCGCCTTGGTCTACCCATTCGTTGTAGCCGTCTTCTTTTTCGGTGATAAAGCTGTGCGCTTGTGCCCACACGGAAACCGCCCTTATTTCTTCTTCGCTAGCTTCGCTGTCTCCCCAAAGAAGGTTTTCTTCTATTGTGCCGGAAAAAAGTCTGTTTTGTTGCAAAACAACAGCAACACCGTCGCGTAGGTTTTTAAGTGAATAATCGCGAACATCTGTGCCGTCCACCAAAACACTGCCTTTATCTGCATCGTAAAGCCTTGGTATCAAGTTGACAAGGGATGTTTTTCCCGACCCCGTTGAACCGATAATGCCAACGGTTTCCCCCGCGTTGATTTTGAATGAAACATCACCCAAAACTTCTTCTTTATTTTCTTTATAGTATCTGAAAGAAACGTTTTTGAATTCGATTTCTCCATTTTCCACTTTTTTATCTTTGCACTTTGCATAAACATCAGTGATATCAACTTCGCAATCGAGAATTTCCGATACGCGCTTAGCACTGATGATTGCTCTTGAGCCGTTCAAAAATAGGTTCGTGAGCATATTAACAGAGAACAAAATTTGCGTTAGATAAGTCAAGAATGCACTGATATCACCAACTGCAATTTCATTTTTGCCAAGTGCGACACTGCCCACATAAATAATCACCACCGATGCAAAGTTCACAACAAGCGTCATGATTGGTGTTTGCATGATTGTGACCCTGTAAGCTTCAAGCCCAGATTGTCTGAGTTCGCCGTTCACGCCCTCGAAAGATTCGTTTTCGTGATCTTCACGATTGAGCCCTTTGATAACGCGTACGTTTGTTAAAATTTCACCAATTTTAGTATTCACTCCGTCGATTTTTGTTTGCAGAATGAAGAATTTCTTATATGAATAATACAAAACCAAAAAAATCGTTGATATAAGCACAGGAAAAATGCACATGTATATCGTTGAAATTTGTGGACTGATTTGCCACGCCATATAAATCGCGCCAATAAGCATACCTGGTGCACGAAACACCATGCGAAGTGCTTGCACGATAGTTTGTTGCATTTGAGTTATATCGTTTGTCATTCTTGTGACAAGTGAACCCGTTGAAAAATCATCGATATTGCTAAATGAAAATTCTTGAATTTTAGCAAACAAATCTTCACGCAAATCACAGCAAAAATTTACCGACGCGCGCGACGAAAAGAATGACCCCGTCACCCCGCAACAAACCGCGAGAAGTGCTGTTCCCACCATGGCTATCATATATTGTGTTATCTCGGAAAGTTCTCCGCTCGCAACGCCATAGTTGACGATGTCCGCAGCATAACTTGGAATTTGTACATCACACCAAACCTCTACCATCATCAGTATCGGCGCAATCAAAAAAAACATCCAATACGGCTTAGCGTATTTTAAAAACTTTTTCATTTCTCCCCCATTTGTGTCTCATCATGTGCTTTGGCATTCCCAAAAATGCCCTACCCCAATATTATAGCACCGCAAAAAACCCCATGTCAACAGATTGATACGGGGTTTTAAAGTTTTTTACATGTTAGCATGGTAGAAAAAAAATTTCATTTTTTTTCTAAATTAAAAATTAAAAATTAAAAATTAAAAATTGTGGTAGGCACTCACTTCGTTCGTGCACTCAATTATATTTGGATACAAAAAAAAGGAACGTTCCTATTGAATAGTTACGTTCCTACATTTGGTTACAAATATATTGAAAAGCACGAGCGGTACGCGAGTGCATTACCACAATTTTTATCGAGCTCGCAGAGCGAAGCCTGTTTTCAATTTTTAATTTTTAATTAGCAAAACTTCGTTTTGCAAGTTTTGCTAGAAATTAGCTAGCAAATATCTTTCTGCTTCGCCACACCAGAGTCCGTTGTTGGCTTTTATCATTTTGTCCATAACGGCGTATCTTTCGTCGGTTTCGCCGATTTTTGCGAAGTCTTCAAGGTCAGTTAGTGGCATATTGATGTGGTTGTAAATCATTTTCTTTCCGCCTGGAATTTTTGGCAGGTTCAAAATTGCATCTGCACACGCGTCGATTCCGCCGATGTGCGTAACCATAACCGCTGGATTAACTTTGCCCGCTGCTGAAAGTTCGAGTGATTCAACAAGGTCAGCTGTGTTTCCGCCAGTTGTTCCGATAAGGTGGCTAGAATTGTAGTGAACGTTATAGAAATTCACTTTTGCCCTTAAATCTGTATCTGTTGGACCTGCAAAGAAGTTCAAACAGCCGTCGCGTGCAAGGATTCTATCTGCAAGTTCAATAAGTGGCACGACTGGTGCATAAACAAACACGTCGTCGAACCCTTCTTTTGAATAACCCAAAAGGAATTCTTTCACGTCTTCCACGCCCGCAGTGTTGACAAATTCAATTGTCACGCCGTTTTGTTTGCCTTTTTCTTCAAACAAGTCTTTTGCTCTTGCAAGTTTTTTCGCGTCGATATCCACAACAATCATGTATGATGGACGGATTTCGCCAGAGATTGCATAATCAATCGCACCGAGACCCATAGGACCTGCACCCGCCAAGATTGCAAGTTTTCCGCCTTTTCTTATGCCCATTTCGTGAACGTAGCTTCCCATTGTTGTGTGGAAACTTGCGTGGAATGCACCAACACTGCAAGAAAGTGGTTCTGCAAGCGATGCTTCGAAATAATTTTCTCCGCCGTATTCAAAGAAACAGCCTAGTTCCATAACTTCTTGTGGGATAATGCAATATGTTGCGTTGCCACCGAAATATTGATATGAATATCCTGGTGACCACATTGTGCCCTTATAGTTTAGCGCTGGTTGCAATGTGAACTTTCTGCCTTCGTGGAATTGACCTTTATATTTTGAGCCAACTTTCACGATATTGCCCGCCATTTCGTGTCCCATAATAACTGGAGCTTCTGCCACGTTATCAGGCACGCGTTTGTGGTCTTTGCCAAGGATTGCACATTTATATGTTGACATACAAACGCTGTCTGAAATAACTTCAACCAAAATTTCATCTTCTTTGATTTCTGGAAGTTCAAATTCTTCCAATCTCAAATCACTTGCTCCGTAAAGTCTTACTGCTTTAGTTTTCATTTTTTTTACCACCTTTTTAACTTATTCGTTTTTTATAGCTCAACATTATCTGTGAGTTGTTTCATGATATACTTTTTATCTTGGCTTTTCACAAAGTCTGCGATGATATCTTCATCCATCATAACTGTTGCAATGCCTTGCAAGATTGGAATGTGATCTTCCCCCGCACCCGCAATGCCCACAACAAGATGAGCAGTTTCGCCGTCGAAATCAACACCGTCTGGGAATTGCAAAACAACGATACCTGTTTTTTTTACAAACTTTTTAAGTTCGCCCACACCATGAGGAATAGCAACGCCTTCGCCCATGTATGTCGTCATGATTTTTTCACGCTCCACCATGCCTTCGATATAGTTTTCATCGACACAGCCCTTTGCGACAAGCATTCTGCCCGCCATTCTTATTGCTTCAAATTTATCGACGCTCTTTTCGCCTACTCTGATATCATCAAGAGTGATGATTGCGTTTTCTTCCTTTTTCTTTCTTCCAAATAGTGCCATTTTGCTTTACTCCTTATTCTTTATAGTTATCGAAATAATAATTATAAAGAATTTCTTTTACTTTTTCATTTATTTCAGCTCTTTTTCCGCATTTGATTTTTTCATAAAAATCTTCCTGCAAGATGAGTGCTTGACTGATTTCGCTTAGCACCTTTGTGCCAAGTTTTGAAGTTTGCGGTGCAAGCATGATAACCGCGCACGAAACTTCTGATTGTGGATTTTCCAAAAGAATTTTATTTTCAAACCTGCAAACCCCAAAACAAACCTTTGCAACGCCCGCAGTTTTCGCGTGGATAAGCATCGTTTCGCCATCAGGCATCACTGTGCTTCCAATCTCTTCCCTTGCAGAAAGGTCAAGGGTGATTTGTGAATATGATTTTTCATTTTCTTTGCAACTTGATGCTATAAATTCTATCAATTCACCAATGTTTGCAAATTCTTTTTCATCTTCAAAAATCATATCCATTACAATTTCCGCAATGATGTCTTTCACTTGCATTTTTTCGCAAACGCTTGTCGCCATGTCCGTTTCAATCTTTTTAACTTCCCGAAGAATTTCCCGCCTTGAAACACTTCGCAGTGCAGTTTCCACAAGGTCTTTATCCTTTGGTGTTATAAATGGCGAAACAACTGCAAGTGGCAAGCCATAAGTGTTCACTTCATGAGTTGAAATCACAATGTCGATTTCTTTGCTTGAAGATATAATCTCGCCAACCCCGCCAAGTGCGGAAGTTTCAAGTATTTCCAAGTTCGGGAATGCCTTTTTCACATTGATTGCAAGAAGTTGACTTGTGACAAGTCCGCTTGGGCAAACGATAAGTGCACCGCACTTTTCCACCCTTTGCGACTTACCATCAAGGGCAATAACGCACATGTGAAGTGTTATATAACCAACCTCGTCACTGCCAAAGGAAATCCCGATTTCTTCTTTCAGTTCAAGCGCACACCCTTCAACCATTTTGTATATTTCTGGGTATGTGTTTTTAATCTCTTCTAGGATTGGGTTTAGAACGTCGATGTTCTTTTCACTTCTGCCAACCGTTGCCACAAGGTGAGCAATCAGTGCAGAGAAGAAATCGTTTTCCGCATCCACCAGAATGCCAAACCCACCTTCCAGCTTGCGAGCAAGCTTTCTTGCGATATAAAGTGCCGTTTCACTTTGCGCAAGCACCCCAACAACACCTTGAGAAAGTGCCATCACGTCGGCGAAATAATGAATTTCACCAATGGAATAATTAACGCCGTATTTTGCCGATAGCTTTTCTATTATTTCAGTGGAAATTTCCACCCCACGCTGTGATAAGTTCTCCGTTGCAAGTGGGATTTTGTTTCCCCCCGCCACGCGATTTTTTTGAATGTACAGATGAAGTGCAAGGCTGTCGCGCGTTCTGTCGCTGTTATAAAATTTGTCGGTTTGGTTTTGCAATTCTAAGATTTTTGCAATCTCTTCAAGCTGTTTTATATTCACAAACTGACTTATTGTTTTTGATGGAACTTCCAAAAGTGAAAATCCCTTTGTCGATTCGTTTATTATTTCAAAAATAGAATGTCGTCTTCTTTCTTCGCTTCCCGCAAGATATATGCCATAACCTTGCTTTCTCACAAGCGTTATTCCCTTTTGCGATAAAATTTCTTCGCATTTTGTGAGGTCGCTTGAAACTGTGAGTTCGCTTGTGCCAAGCTGTTTTGCAAGAGAGAAACGCTTGATTGCATCGTCGGCAAACAGCAATGTCAAAAGCAAAATTATGACGCGTTTTTTAGAAGAGAAAACTGGTATTGTGTTTTTATCAAGTATGGAATTGACAATCGCAACCACGCCTTCATCTTTCAAAATCTTTATTCCCTTGCCACTTTTTCTTTCAAGTGGCACACCGATTGTTTCAAAAAACATCCCCAACTGCTCTATTTCTCGCTTGATTGTTCGCGTGCTTAAACTGAGCATATCTGCGATAGCGTCGATTGTGATATAATCATCACTTTGAAATATTATTCTGATAATCTCATGTTGGCGGGAAGAAAGTTTCATATTTATCTCCACGAATAGCAACCCACAAAATTTGATGAAAATTCCGCGATTGATTCTTTTCTTAGATTACTTTTTATTTGCAAGTTTATTTGCAAATTTATTTTTCTGACTTATAAAAATCTGTTTATAAGTTCGTCGTATTCACCCTTGCCCATGAAGTTTTTCACAGCGTAGATTTCCGCGTTTGGAACTCTTGTTTCTGCCCTTTGAACAAGTTGGTTTTGCGTTACGACTATGTCTGTATCAAGTGGAATGCTATCGATTGCAAAGTGTGGAACTTTCACATCGATGCCGTTATCTTTAAACATTTTTCTTAGTGTTGTTGCACCCATAGCACTAGAACCCATGCCGGCGTCGCAAGCGAACACGATTTTTTTATCGATTGATTTGATTTCTGCATTTTCAGCTTTCACGCCTTTGCTTGCACTTTTTGAAGAGTGAACTCTTTCTTTTGCGTCTTCGAAAGATTCATCATCACCTGATTTTCTTTTAACAAAGATTGAAGCAATCGCAAATGAAACACCCGTTGAAACTGCAACGCCAAGAAGCATATACAAAATATCTGATGCTGGGCAAAGTGCCAAAAGTGCGAGTATGCTTCCTGGGGCTGGTGTAGCAACAAGACCAACACCGAACATTGCGAATGTGAACACACCCGCAGCACCACCCGCGATAACTGCAATCAGCATTGCTGGATTCATAAGCACGAATGGGAAATACATTTCATGGATACCACCAAAGAAGTGGATGATTGCAGAACCTGATGCTGTTGATTTTGTTGAGCCTTTTGAAAATACTGCGTATGCAAGAAGCACGCCAAGACCAGGCCCTGGATTTGATTCGATAAGGAACATGATTGATTTGCCTGTTTCAGCAGCTTGTTGCATACCGATTGGGCTCAAGATTCCGTGGTTGATTGCGTTGTTCAAAAACAAGATTTTCGCCGGTTCAACCATGACTGAAAGAAGTGGCAAAAGACCCGCGTTATAAATGATATCCGCACCCGCCATCAAGAAGTTTGAAATAACCGTTACGAACGGTCCAACCAAATAAAACCCAATAGCAAGCAAGATTGCACCGATAATACCAAGCGAGAAGTTGTTCACAAGCATTTCAAAGCCCGCTTTGATTTTGCCTTCAACTGCTTTATCAAATTGTTTGATAACCCAAGCAGAGAAAGGAGCAAAGATCATAACACCGAGAAACATTGGAATATCTGATCCCACGATAACGCCGATTGCGCCAATCGCACCGATAACGCCACCGCGTTCACCCGCAACCATTTTACCCGCTGTGTGTGCAACCAAAAGTGGAAGCAGATAATAAAGCATTGGGTCTACAAGTGTTGCAAGTTGTTCGTTTGGGAAATACCCCGTAGAAATGAAGAGTGCTGTCAAAATACCCCAAGCAAGGAATGCTCCGATATTTGGCATAACCATCGCGCTTAGAAATCTTCCAACGCTTTGTACTTTAGCTTTAACTGACATAATTAATCCCCCTATAGATTACTATTTCCAAGAAAATCTTCTTCGATTCCCTTTCTGACTTATTTCTTGACTTAAGTATAACATAAAAAAAACTTTTTTCAACCCCCCACATATTATAATAGTGACATGTCCGCAAGTGTCAAAAGTATATTTTTGAGCGTTTTTGAATGGTTTTAAAGAATAAATCTGCAAAACATAAGAAAAACGACAGTAAAACCACTGTCGTTTTGTATTTTATATTAATTTTTTGCAAATTTTTGTTATAGTTCGCATTTTGTTATGCTTTTATTTGAAATGTCACAAACTGTTATCCAAGCTTGTTTCCGCAGTTAGAACAGAACTTTCCACCGCTTGCTTTTGTTCCGCATTCAGGGCAGAATTTTGGCAATTCACCACCCGATGTTGACTGTTGTTGTTGTGGTTGTTGTTGTGTTTGTTGTGGCTGTTGTTGCGTTTGTTGAGCACCAGAATTGAATCCGCCAACCATATTTTTTGCAACTTCCATGCCCATCATTATGCTTGCCATATCGCCCGCTGTGGAACTTCCGCCCTTACCCATGCCGTCCGCCATGGCGATTGTCGCATATTTATTCACGTCGCCAACCATGCTTTGAGAAGCGGTTTTGTTTATCATTGCTTGAACTTCCGCTGGATAATTGAAGCTTAAAACATTGAATGTTGTGACTGTCAAACCGTCTTTCACAAGTTCAAAATCAAGGTCTTCTTTTATACCCTTTGAAATTTCATAAGCGCTTGCTTGCAAGTTGAACATATCCTTGCCTTCCTTTGAAATCCACTTCATCAAAAGTGGGCTCAAAAAAGAATTGATACGATCCTTCACATCCTTCACGCTGTATTCCCTTTTCACGCCTGCAAGCTTATCAATTAAAGCTACATAATCATCAACTTTCACATGCAACGTGCCGTTTGCGCGGATTGGAATGCCACCAGGAAGCCCTGGCGCTTGGATATTAATCGGCGAAGCTGTGCCCCAATTCACGAGCAGTTCCTTTGTGTTTACAAACAAAACTTCCGCGCTCATTCCACTTTTAAATCCAAACTTGAATCCTTTTAGTGTAGAAAGGAACGGTATGATTTCAGAATCTATATCGTAATCGCCGTCGTCTGTGAACACCCCTTCGATTTTGCCGTTATACAAAAAGATTGCATCTTGCCCTGGTTTCAAAATAAGCCTACTGCCCTTTTTGATTTCGTTGTTGTTCCATTTGTGGAAAATCATGTCGTCTTTCCATTCTTCCCACGCTATTACATTTGCAAATTGTTTAAAAAGTGCCATTGTTTTCTCCTATATCAGCTTATCTGCCACCACGGCCACCACCGCCACGATGTCCACCACCGCCACGATGTCCACCGCCGCCGCGATGTCCACCACCGCCGTGACCACCGCCACTGCCGTTGTTTTTATTTATGCGAGTGCGAGTTTCTGTCGCGTGGGTGAACCTGTCACGCATGCCTAGTATTCTTCCGCCTTGTGGCGCGTATGTGTTGAAGTTTGTTGTGTGTTTGCCACCCGCGAATTTCACAAGTGCTATCACCACAACTGTGCCCACAATGATTGGAAAAACAATCATTGCAACCAAAAGACCAGTGAGGTCATAAAAAAGAATTTCCCAAAAAGAATATTCTCCGCCAACCATTCCAGAGCCCATTAAAAATAAATTATTCATAATCACACCCCTATCACAGCTATTGCGCCAAGCAATGCCACGCCAAAAGCAAGAAGAGCACTTCCCGCAAAGAAGCCCGCACATTTGAGCTTAGAAATTGGCGGTTTGCCGACAATCTTGCCCGTTTGTCCGTTCATCATGAAAGAATACGTCTTGCCTTCGTGGTCGTAGTTGAGCACATAAACCGGCAAGAGGGTGTAGGAAGCGTTTCTTTGTTGTGCTGAATAACTTTCCCTTGTGATCACCTTTGTTGTGTAGCCACGAATTGTTGTGCCAACAAAATCGCGAACGTATGACGAAACGCGGCTTGTAAGCCTTGGCAAAAGTGCCTTATCGTCATATGTATATTTTTCAGCGGTGAACCCCGCAAGATAACCCATATCGAATTTTGTAAGCTTGGAATAATCAAATGGCTCAATCATGTCCATATATTCGTCAATCATCTTTTCTGAAGCGTCAACTGGTATTTTCACATACTCAACTTCCACCTTGCGATAGACGTCGTAGTGCCTTGTTGTTGTGATTCTATAATCACCTTGCACGCGTGAAGAAACCCTTGTGCAATGTGCGCTGACATCGCCCCTGCCGTTGACATCATAAAGCCAAAATGGAACATAAACCCCTTGCATATCCTTTAGCCTGTCATTTTTGATAAATGAAGTTGGAATAACCTTGCGTTTTTTTGCCCATTCGGTGAACTTCAATCGCGCATCGTCTGCGTTGATAGAGAATGGTATTGCATATGCTGGCGCAAGTTTATCCGAAAGCCTTTCGGAAAGGAAAATCGGCGAATCGCAATAAGAGCACATTGTTGCAGATGTATACTTATCAGTGATCAAAACCGCACCGCAGTTCTGACAGTGGAATTCCACCGCACTGCCTTCGGAAAAAGCACCCGCCGTTGTGGTTTCGTTGACCGTTTCGAAATCTCTTTCGCTGTCGTCTTCCATCGCTTCAAGTTCGCAAGAATATCCGCAAGAATCACAAACAAGTTTGCCCTTATCAGGGTCAAACACCAAATTACGACCACAACTAGCACATCTATAGCTGGTTGTTAGTTTAGAACTTGAACTCATAAGTTCTCCTTATTATTATGGGAACTTCACAGGGCACAGTTGCGTTTTGCATTCATACCTTTTTGAAATTCCCAATTTTTTTAATTTTAAATTTTTAATTTTTTGTCCGTTTTTATTTGTTAAAAAATCAAGGCTTATTTGCCCATCATTGCTTTAAGAGCAGCAAGTTCGTCATCCACGTTTGAAGATGGAGCGCTGTCGTATTTGCCCATGAGGTCGTCAACTTCGTCTTTAGGAACTGCGTTTAGTTCTGCCATAGCGTTTGCTTTGTCGATTTCGTTGTTCACTCTGTCTTCAAGTCTGTCAAAAGCGGCAAGAGAACTGTTTCCACCTTTTGAAGAAGAAGCCATTTCGTTGATGCGTTTTTGAGCTTTCGCACTTGACATTTTTGCTTTTAGCGTAGCTCTTCTTGATTCTAGTTCTGAAATATCTTTTTGAAGTTTATCATGCATTGCGCGCATGTTATCTGCGTTGATTTTAGCAAGGTCGCAAGCTTGTTGTTTTGCAGCTTGTTCAGACGCGATAAGAGTTTTCTTTTCAAGGAATTTGCGAGCGTCTTCATCGTTGCCAGCACCAATAGCTTTCATTGCGTAGTTTTGCAATTTTTCAACTTTTTCGTTCACTTCTGCAAGTTCACGTTGAGTTCTTGAATATTCCGCCATAACAGCAGCTGTTTCTGATTTAACATCACGAAGGTCTTTATTGAGATTTCTCAAGCATTGATCAATCATTTTTTCTGGATCTTCAGCCTTATCAAGAAGTGCATTGATGTTTGATGACATGATATCTTTGAATCTAGTTAAAATTCCCATAGTTTTGTTCCTCCATTATCGGCATAATTTGTTTTGTTACAAAATAACTTTATGCCCCTTAACATTATTTTACACCATATTTGTCGAATTGTCAATATGTATTCACTTTTTTATTACTAAAATCGTAAAATCAACATTGCTGACAAAATTATCAAGTGTTATTCTTTTATTATACTCGCTATATTTAAACTTATCTTAAATTTGTTAATTAATCAAAAACTTAACAATGCTACGCGCTCACAAATATTATTAAAAAGCTATTATGTATTGCAATTTCACATCTTCTGTGCTATAATAATACATAGTAATGAAACGACATATAGGCAACAAAATAAAACAATTTGAAGGTGGAAAAATATGATTAATATCGCCATTTGCGACGATAATGCTTCCGAGTTGAATGCAACTGTTGGAATAACAACGGATTTCATGACTGAACGTGGAATCTGCAATTATAAATTATATAAATATAACAACCCCGAATCGCTTCTTTCGGATATTCAAAAAAATAAATTTACCTTCCAATTGATTTTGCTTGATGTTATCATGCCACGTATCAATGGGATTGAGCTGGGAAAAGCAATCAAGAAAGACTGTGCCGAAACGGAAATTATATACCTTTCAATGAGCAAAGAATTTGCAATTGATTCCTATTCCGCCAACGCTTTTTATTATCTGCTGAAACCAATCAATCGCCAAAAGTTTTATGAAGTGTTGGATTTGTTTATGCAAAAGCGTGACACAGCAAAAATCCAATCAATCAACATCAAAACAGCACAGGGAATTTTCAATTGTGAACTGACAAAAATTTCCCACGGCTCACTTCAAAACCGTCAAGCGCAATTTGTTTTAAACAACGGCGAGAAAATCATCAGCACAACAATCCGAACATCTTTTTTGGAATATCTGCAACCACTGCTGGAAAACCCTGCCTTTGCAATGAGCTCCGCTTCCGACTTTGTGAACTTTATCTACGTATCAAAAATCGGCATCGACGAAATTCTCATGAAAGATAAAAGCAAAATCACCCTTTCCCGAAAACACAAAACCGAATTAAAAGAAAGTTTTTTCAACTTCTTTAAAACATAACCCACCGCAATGTGGGTTTTTTCATGTTCAAATGTGGGTTTTCCACGCCCAAATGTGGCAAATTTTAAAATGGATTAAAAAACAAAAGCCCCCGATGGGAGCTTTTGTTTTTTGTTGTTTTATTAGGTTTATTAAGACTCTAAAGAAGCTAAGTATTCAGAATACAAAACATAGTTATTACCATTATATTCATAACCACCTGATGAATCAGCAACATAAATTTGACTTGAAACAACATCGCCCGCACTAACCAGTTTGCCTGCTCCAGTTGTATCTGCTACATAAATTTTAACAGACGATCCTATTCCATTAAAGGTATAACTGTTAACAGAGCTTGATATAGGAGAAGATGAGAAATCTATTATTGCATTTTCTCCCGTAACGTAAGTCAATGCGTATTTATTTAGTGTAATAATCTTCTCACATCCACTAAAATCAATCAACGTAGCAGTTATCGGATACGATGAAGTACCATAGAAGGCATATTGTGCAACACTAGTCAATCCAGTACATCCACTAAAGCTTATAGTTTCTAGTGCCGTACAATATTGAGCCATATATTGACCAGTGGTTGTTAAACCAGTACATCCACTGAAATTTATTGTTTTGATAGCTGTTTGACAATACGCATTTGAATATGCTCCAAACATTTTCGTTCCAATACTTGTTATGGTTGTAGGTATTATTATTGTTCCAGCATCTCTAGCAGTTGTATCTGTTGTGATATGTTGCAATTCAGGAAGATGATTATAATATGTGTACGTAGTTGCACTATTATAGAAAGCATATGCAGCGATTCCCGTTATGTTACAACTGCTTAAGTCGACAGTTCCTATTTCTAATGTATCAACGTAATCAGTAAAATAACTTGCAGACAAATCTGATATTGCTGTAGTAGTGGCAGCGTTTGCATCCGTAGTGAACGCTCCATTTTCATCAACATACAGTTTAACATAACTTACAACTTCTTGCCACTGAGCGTATACTGTTATGTCTTCCATAAACACTGTTGAAGTTGTCACTTCTTCTCCACCTGTTTCAGCAGTGAACCAACCCAATAATTTATAGTCGTCTTTTGTGACATCAGGGAATGCTGTTATAACGCAGCCAGGAGCTTCAACTACTTCTATTGTAGTATCACCATCCACGAATGTAATTGTGCGAATAATTGTTGCCAAATAACTGTTATATGCTGAATATGCAACAAATTCTTCTTCATTATAAGTCACGAAATCAGTATCAGCAAATTCACTTGCAATATCTGCAAAACCAACGATTTCTGATGTTGGAACGTAAATTTCCACATCGTCAACATTCTCGAATGCTGATGCCAAAGCATATGAAATATAAACATTCACATCGTTATTGCTGTTTATATCACTAAATGCTACTGCATAATTATTTGTTATTGATGTACAGTCTGTTAAATCTATTGTTGAAAGCGAACTGCAATTTGCAAATGAATAATAGCTGAATGTTACAGAATTTCCAAACTTCACAGATTGTAAATTATCCATATTAACAAATGATCCATAGTTTGATGCACTACTAGATGCCATGCCACTAGACACCGTGAGAGAAGTACAACCACTGAAATCCGCACTTATCAAAACGTCATTGTATCCAAATGAATATTTGCCAATGCTTGTTATGGTTGTTGGAATTATAAGCGTTCCAACAGGATAACTATCTTGCGTATTATCTGTCGTTATATATTTGATTCCAGAATCATTAACGGTATTCGTACTAGAATTTGTTCCAAATGCACTGTATGGAATTGAAGTTATTTTTGTACATTCACTAAGATCAAGAACCCCATCTTCCAAAATATATGAGAAAGAAGACATTGTTGTTGACGTCAGAGTCGAATATGATGTACCCCATTGACTTGAAGTAATAGTTGTTTTTTCTGCACTTGTTATAGCTTGCGTCCATTGAGCATAGACAGTTGTGTTCACTTCAAACAATGTTGAAGTTGTAACTTCTTCACCACCGCTTTCAGCAGTGTACCAACCATCAAATGTGCAGCCATCTTTTTCCGCTGTTGGCAAGCTTTCCACATAACCACCAGAAGTTGTCACATCAGTTGTGGTTGTTCCATCATCAAAAGTGATTGTGTATTCAGTTGAACTGCTGTCGTCACTGCTGCTTTCTAGCAATGCTAGGTAATCTTCATAAAGAACATATCCATCACCGTCTGCATCCGCCACTGTTCCAACATATCCATCAGTTGCTTTGATGTATGCATTAACACCACCGAAGCATGAATATCCACTGCCAGATACATCACCCAACGCTGCTGAATGCGCATCAAAAACATCATACACACTTATATCTTTCAAATATAGTACGCCCATATCTGAAGAATATCCCATTGCCAAGTCGTAATATAACCAGTAATATGTATAGGCAAATGCATATGAACCAATTGAAGAAATTGGTGAATCACTGAAATTCATCTCTGTGATATTTGCACAATAGCAGAATGCTTGCACGTCGATTGTTTGCAACTTGCTACATCCACTGAAGTTTGCGATTTGTATGCCGTTTGAGTTAGGATCGGACGCCATGAATGCAGCGCAACCAATTTTAGCCAATTCGCTACATCCAGTGAAATCCGCAGATATCAATGATGTACAATTATAAAATGCTGCTTCATCAATTAATGTGATTGATTTTGGAACAACGAGCACTCCTGCTGACAACTCAGAGTTGTCTGTTGTGATTTTCTTAATAACTTTATTACTATCAAAAGCCTCATATCCAATTGTTTTTATGCTTGTGCAATCACTCAAATCAAGACCATTTGTTGCCAAGAGTGCCATATATTCATCACCTAGCAACGTTGAACTCAACGTTGTGCTGTTTGATGTTAATGTCGCATATTCTTCATCTGTGATGACAGAATCTATTGTGTCAACAGTCTCGTCGCCAGTCTCATCTTCATCATCGCCACTGTCGTACGATAACACTGTGTATTCATATGAACCCAATCCTGAATATGTAACAAAAGTTGAACCCAATGTTGCATCAGACACATAAATTTCAACCGTACTGCTTCCGTATATAACATTTCCACTTCCGAAAGTCATAGAAGTGTTACAGCCACAAAGGTTGAACGATTCAATGTTATAACACATCGCAAATGCTTGCGTGCTGATAGTTTCAAGAGAACTACATCCACTGAGGTCTATTGTTCTGATTGATGTGATAGATCTGAATGCGTATGTACCAATATATGTCAATTCTTTTGGCAAAATCAATGTGCCTACTGCATATTCATCTTGCGTGTTATCTGTTGTTATATATTTGATATATCCATAAGATTCAATTCCTGACACTGTTCCAACAGCCGTTTCATCGCCAATCGCTATGTTTCCACAATCGCTCAAGTCCAAAACACCATTTTCCAATATTGCAAAATAACTTGACAAAGTTGAAGATGTGAGTGTCACTGTTTCTGAATAGCTATAATCACCAGCTTCGTTTGTCAATCCACCAGAATTATTGATATATAATTTATTATACAATTCTGAATCATCAACGGAAATCATAGTGTCTGGTGCTTCAACAACTTCAACAGTTGCATTATTTACTACGTCAGAGAAGCAATTCGCAACCGCGCTTGAAGCTACGTATATCACTCCGTTACTACTGTTGCTTGTGAACGTATTATAAAATGCATTGGCATTCACAGAATTAATCGAAGTACATCCGCTAAAGTTCAACGTTGTCAATTTCGAGCAATATGCAAATGCACATTCAGCAATACTATTAAGTGAAGTACATCCGCTGAAATCTGCCGAAACGATAGTGCATGCATAACTAGAAGCATTAACTGTATTATAAGCAAACGCATACCTTCCAATTGATTCCAAGCTTGTGCAATCGCTGAAGTCCACACTTTGCAATGCTGTGAAGCTGAAGAATGCATAGTTATCAATCAAAGTTATTCCTGTTTCGCTCATGTCGATTGAAATGATTGAAGAGTTTGTTCCAGTTGATGTCGCTGAACAATCAATTTCTGTTATTGTTGCTGGCAAGATGAGCGTACCTGTTTGATAGTTGCTGTAATCTGTAATCTCGCCGTTTGCTTCATAGTCATAAACCACGATATATTTGATATTTGATATGCCTGAAACAACATCATCTGTTTCTCTGAACAATTGGAAATCTACTGTTTCCATTTTTGTTGCCATACTAAGGTCGACAACATCAGCTGTCCAATCGATATTGTATTCTGTTGAAACCGCAGATGTTGCCTCCAATGTTGTTAGGCTGTCATATTCGCCAGGAATCAACTCAGTCGCTGTATCTCCGTTTAGGTAGCCTACATAATCAGCATAGCGCAAGTATTGAACAGCATCTGCATCGTATGAATCTGAAGCAACAGGATTATGATTTTCGTCGATAGTATAAACAAAGTATTCATAATCTACCATTCCAGCGATTGTTGATTCTGCATTTTCAAGTGATGAAACTTTGAAATATGCATTTGCATCGTTGATCATAGTTGAAAGATATTCTGCAATTCCTACTGTTTTGATATAGATATTTACTGTTGATGAAAGCTCATTGAATGAATCTGATAATACATATGTTATGTCTGAATCACTAATATCAATCCATTCAAGAGCAACACAGTCTATAAATATCCCTGATCCATAATATGCTTCAGTATTTGGAATCTGCACCAAACTTGTGCAACCGCTGAAATCTACTGAAATCAAATTTACACAATGTGCAAATGCATTATATCCCACGCCTTCAAGGTTTGTACAGCCACTGAAATCCACTGTTTCTAGTGAAGAGCAATACGAGAATGCTTGAGAACCAATTGAACTAAGCGAAATGCAATCACTAAAGTTTACAGAAGTAAGAGATGTGCAATTGTGGAATGATAATTGATCTAACCTATTCAATACACTGCCGCTAAAATCCACTGTTTTAAGGCTTGTTGCACCAGAAAATACTCTGGAAATAGTCGAATCGCCTATTGCTGTTATTGTATCTGGCAAAATAAGTGTTCCAACTTCATAGTATACTATGTCATCAATTATAATTTGACAAGATTCTTTATTGCTTGCTGTCACAATATGAGTGACGTCGATGTTATAATAGAATGCTTGCGTGCCAATTGTTGTTAGGTTTGTGCATTCGCTTAAATCCACAACAGTGTATGCCAACATGTTGATATATTCCGATGCAGTTTCTTGCGACAATGTTGTTTCTTCGCCCCAACTTGATGCTGAAACTTTATATACGCCATCAATAGGGATCACATAGTCATATATATTATATTCAACTTCAACAACTATGCTTTCCGCTTGTGTTTGACTGAATCCATTTGCAACCAACACTGAAATCACAATTTCTGCGATAGTTTGGCTTTCAACTGAATATTCAGCCACATAAATATATTCTAGGTCTTCACAATCGCTGAACGCTGAAACACCAAAATCTGTCGTTGCTGAACCACTGTCGAAAGTATCACTTGTGAACAGCGTGCAACCGCTGAAGTCAATAACTTCCAAACCAGCGTAATTTCTGAATGCCGCAGTGCCTATTTTGCTCAAGCGAACACAATCACCAAAGCTGACTTCTGCCAATCGACCACTTGTTCCTGAATTTTCAAATACACTATCGCCAATTGATTTCAAATTTGAACATCCGCTGAAATCAGCAGAAACCAAATTCAAGTTTACAGCAAACGCACTGTCTCCGATTGTTGTCAAGTTTGTACAGTTGCTGAAGTCCACCGTTTCAAGGTCTGTGTAGTATTGGAATGCATTGTCGCCGATTGAAGTCACTGCCGATTCTGAAAGGTCAACGGAAACTAGGCCTTCAATCGCTCTGAATGCACTTTCGCCGATTGAGAATTCTGCAAGTCTAGGCAAAATCAAAGTTCCCGCTTCAATTTCGTCGGTAACGCCTAGCTCTGTGATGATATATTTGATGTTTGAAGCGCTTGGATATGTTGCTGGCGAGCCAGATTCATAATCAGTTCCGCCAGAGAATGCATATTTGCCAAGGACTTTTAGGTTATCACAGCCACCAAAGTTCACGATATTCAAGCTTGGGCATGCGCCAAACACGCCGTCTGCATCAGAATCTGATCCGATAGATATCAAGTTTGCACAATTGCTGAAATCTACATCTGCAAGATAATCGCAATCATAGAACGCTTGTTTGCCGATTGTTTTAATGCTTGAAGAACCGAAATCTACGCCGATAATGCTTGAATAAGCGAATGCATAATCGCCGATTGTTGCAACCGTGGTTGGCAAAATCAATGTGTTTTCGTCGGTTGCCGATGTTTTCACTGAAATATAATCAAATGCTGTATTGCCTTTGAATGCACCCTCAGCAATTTCCACTATTGTGTTTTCAGACAAGTCGATAATCGTGCCTTCACTCCAATAACTTTCAATCAATGCAACCATTTCTGCGTTCAACTCAAATTCTACTGCTTCAAGTTTCAAATCATCTGCAAGGCTCTTTGTCAATAATCCCCACTCTGTGTATAGCAATGAAATTGCACCGTTGTCTGTTTCGTCGTCACCACCAGGTGTTCCGCCTGAACCTGAACTAACTGTTTCGATTTCGTCAATTGCTGATTTTGCTGTTTTAAGTGCTGTGAAAACAGCGTCTGTTGTTTGTGATGCATTGATTTGTGCTGTTCCATAAATGATTTGAGCTTTCAATTCTGCTTTTTGCGCAGTCAAATAATTATCTTCGCTCACATAATCTGCCAATGTTGAAATCGCATCTGTTTTTGCTGCTGCAAGTGCTTCAGCTTCTGATTCAAGGATTGTTTGATTTGCCAATGTAACAGTCAATGTGCCGTTGTCGTTCACATCACCCGTAGCATTTTCGTTGTCATCTTCATTATTATAGTATAGTACATAATTGCTGTTTTGCAGTTCAAATGTCACTGTGATTGTTTTGCCGTCACCCGCTGATGTTGTGTCGCCTTCTGCATAAGAAGCAGTGATATTCATCATTGCATTGACTTCACCATCAATCCAACCTGCATATGCGTATGTCACAGTATTATTAGGATCTAGCAATTCGACAGTCATGCCATCATAATGCGTTTGTTCTTCAACTGCAACGTTTGAAATTGTGATTGTTGCTGGTGTGATTGATCCATAAACTAATGGGTCTAATTCTAGGATATAATTATGTGCATCTTCGCCAGTAAGCATATCCAAGAAGTCGTCATCCGGATCATCTGCATCTTGGTCTTCGTTCTCTACTTGTTCCAACATTACGCTTGAAATATAGCTACCCAATTCCTCATCATATAAATAATCTGTTGAATGCACTTCTGAATATGTGTATTGCAAAATATAATCGCCCAATAAAACATCGTCTTCATCTATTATGCCATCGATTGACAAAGCTCCAAAGCTTTCTGCTTCGCTTCCATCATCCAAAACCAAATCTTCAAAGCTGATTTCTGTTGTTCCGTCGTATTCTTTTGTTACAGTGAACCCTGTCAAATAAATAACTTTAGGTTCAACGGCGATACTTACACTAAGTGTTATTTCTGCATAGTTTTTATCTTCTGGAGTGAACGTCACTTCATATGTTGTTTCAGTTTCGTCTGTACTCACTTCAGGATAAATTGTATCGTCTTGCCATGTGAATTCACCTTGTAAGATTTCACCACTTGTTATTTCGCCAATCGTATAATTTGCATATAGAACCCATGTTGAAGTGCTTACATCTGCAAGTTGGTCACCGTATGTTATGTTTGTAGGTTCTGTTTGTTCATCTCTGATTTCCAGGCTATCTTTATCCAATTCGACTTGATCAATTGTAACTTCAAGGTTATTATTTGTCAATGAATAGTTTGTATCTGTTGTGCTTGCAGCAAATGTGTAGACGCCTGCATCTTCGAATGTTTTATTATCACTTTCAGCCACTGCCACAGAAACCGTAACTGATTCGTCGCTTGAATTAATGAATGTTGCTGTCGCTGTTGGAGCTGTTAAAGTTTCGCCAGTATAAGTGTAGCTGTCCGCTGATGTCCAAACAACTTCAACAGATACTGCCTTGATTGCAAACTCTGCTGTTGCAGTTCCGCTGTAGTTGCCTTTGAATGTTGCTGTGACGCTTGCTGTGCCTGCGTTTGTGTTGTTTGAATATGCAACATCGTAATCAGCTGAAGCGTATTCGCTTATTTCAATTGTTGGAGTGATTGCCACGCCTGTGTATGTTTGGTTTGCAATTTCTGTGATTTCCGCATCTGAAACCGCTTTGGCTGAGATTGTGAACGATACTGCACTGCTTTCTGCACTTGCATAATTATCTGTTCCCACAACGTTTGCTTTCACATAATACGTGTCTGCATTTTCTGGAACATCTGATGTGTACGTGCCATTTTCTAAATCGCTGTATGTGAATCCAGCTGTTCCGAACGTTGCTGTCGCGGTTGGGCTGTTTGTCGGTTCGCCGTATGTCCAGTCTGTTATTGCAAGGTTAGAAATTGAGTTTTCTGCTTGGGTGATTTTCACCGTTTCTGTTGCTGTCCATGTGTTATAGTTTGCTTTTGAAACTGAAACTGAAACTGCATATTCACCAACGGCTGTGAATTCAACACTGTTGCTTGAAGTTTCACCGTCATATTCGTATGTGATTGTGTCTTCTGACGTTGTACCAGTCAAAGTCACGCCGTGGCTGTTGCCGTCGTATGCTGAAGAATATCCGGAAACCGAAAGATCTTCTCTGTCGATTGCCGTGATTGTCAATGCGACTGTTGCAGTTGCACCGTTATAGTTTGTTGTTTCAGCCACTGTTATTGTCGCTGTGTATTCGCCAACAGAAACACACTCTTCTACGCTTGCGCCATCAAATGTGTATGTTATCACCGCCGTTGTTTCAGTATGGTTCAATGTCGCAGTTGCCAATGTCACAGAATTTGTGTAGCTTTGCGTTGAATCACTCGCTGTTATTATCGTGTCGGCTTTTGTGATTGTGTACGTGCCGTTTGTGAATGTCACATTGTAGTTATCGTTTGTGTATTCTGCTGTTATTGCGTATGTTCCCGCATCTGTGCCAGTTGCTTTTGTGAGAGTAACACCCAAATCATCGTCAGACAAAACGCCTGATGCTTCGAATGTCAAATCCACCAAGTCTTTACCATAAACGCTTGTTTTGTCTGCTATTGTTGCAGTGATTGCAAGTGGAGAAATTGTGAAGCTTTCTGTTGAAGCCGACAAATCATAGTTTGTATCTGTTATTGTTGCTGTTGCTGTGTATGTTCCCACATCTGTCGCTCCGCCTGAAACTGTGGCAGAAATTTCGCCATCATTTTCATCAACATAATAAGCAGTTGGGGCTTGTGCAGTGCCATTATATGTTAGCTCTGTATCTTCCCAAACCAATGTTGCTGTCGCTTGTGAAATTGTGAGTGTAGCAGTCATGCTGTCGATTGCTTCGTAGTTATCGCTACCTGCAAATGAAGCTGTTGCTGTAGTGCTGCCGACATTTGTCAAAGCGTTTGTTGTGTATGTAACTGAAACACCATCTGGCAAGTCGTCTGAAATTGCAAGTGTTTTCTCTGTACCATCGTATGTGTATGTTTCACTATCAAATGAAACGTCAGTCATATCATACGTTGCTTGTGTTATTGTGAGTGTAGCAGTCAAATCTGCAATTGTGTTGTAGTTATTGCTACCTACAAATGAAGCTGTTGCTGTAGTGCTGCCGACATTTGTCAAAGCGTTTGTTGTGTATGTAACTGAAACACCATCTGGCAAGTCGTCTGAAATTGCAAGTGTTTTCTCTGTACCATCGTATGTGTATGTTTCACTATCAAATGAAACGTCAGTCATATCATACGTTGCTTGAGTGATTTTAAGCGTTGCTGTTTTATCTGCAATTGTGTTGTAGTTATTGCTACCTGCAAATGAAGCAGTCACTTCCAAACTGCCGACATCTGTCAAAGCGTTTGTTGTGTATGTAACTGAAACACCATCTGGCAATTCGTCTGAAATTGCAAGTGTTTTTTCTGTGCCGTCGTATGTGCATGTTTCACTATCAAATGAAACGTCAGTCATATCATACGTTGCTTTTGCAACTGCGATTGAAACTGTTGCCGTTGTTTCTTCCAAACCGTAGTTTAGAGCCGCTGCATCAGTTGGTGTGAATATCATGTTGTAGCCGCTGTTTGAAACTGTTGGCACTGTTGTGCTAACTTCCCATGCGAATGAGCCGTATGATGCATCACTTCCACCTGAAAGCGTGCTGCTTGCAAGCGTTTCGCCATATGTGATACCGCTTGCTGTTGGGAATGTTATTGTTGCTGTTGCTGGCGTGATTTTAAGCGTTCCGCCTGTTATTGTTATATCGTAGTTTGCAAGTGCGTCTTCACTTGCTGTTGTAGACAACGTTATTGCATAATCACCAACATAACTTGATGATGTTGCTTCTGTTGTTGCTGTGTAAGAAATTTCATCATCACTTATAAAGCCAGTTGTTGAAACTGTGAATGTCGGAATTTCTCCACCGTATGTCATTTCTGCATTCGCAACCGAAACTGTCGCTGTCGCTTTTGAAACTGCGATTGAAACTGTCAAATCCGCAACTGAATTATAGTTATCTTCATCACTTGGCGTGAATATCACACCAAAGCTGTTTGTTCCAACACTTCCCACTGCAGTTGATAGGTCATCAACAAATGTGAAGCCAGTATCAAGCGAAATGCTATTAATTGTGTTACCATATGTCGCGTTCAATTTCGTTGGTAGAGTGTAGGTTGGCGTTGCTTTTTCAACATATACCACAACAGGGAAACTTACAGCTGCATACTGCGAATCTTCTGGCGTAAAGATTATATCAAATTCGTCGCCACTTTCAGAAACCGTTGGCACATAATCTGGATTTTCCCACGCCCAAGAACCAGTAATCTCTATCTCATTATTAGTCACTGTACCCGATTCTATCACAATACCACCAAGTGTATCACCGTATGTTATTGGATTTGACGCGATTGTTGGAGCAACTGTTTCAAGTCCTGTGATTTCAATTATAACCGCGATATCGAGTTCTGCAGTGTTATAATTTCCATTTGGATTAGTGTATGTAGCACCAAAAACCTTTGTTCCCACTGTAAGTGCAGTAGATTTAATGCTATCATTCCATGCATAACCAGAGCTCAATGTTATATCAGAAAGTTTGATGCCTGAAGAATATTCAACAGTGATTGTCTTATATGCTGGAGCAGATTCGTAAGTTGCTTTTTCAACTGTGATTGAAGTTGTTTTTGTCAATGTTGATAACCCGTAGTTTAGAGCCGCTTCGTCAGTTGGCGTGAATACCACGCTGTAGCCACTGTTTGAAACTGTTGGCAAAATTGAACTGTCCGCCCATGCGAATGTGCCATATTCTGAGCTTCCACCTGAAAGCGTGCTGCTTGCAAGAGTATCGCCGTATGTGATACCGCTTGCTGTTGGGAATGTTATTGTTGGCACTTCTGCCATTTTTGCAATTGTGTAAACCGCGGTTGTGCTTGTTGGCAATGCATAGTTTGTTTCGTTATAACCAAAGCTTGCAGTGAATGTGTATTCCCCTGCATTTATAAAATCATCACTGCTATTTGTTGTTGCAAGAGATACTTTCTTATCATCGATATCTTGGTATGATGCAGAAACAGCACTTGACTGATCACTTCCTTTGTATGACAAAACCGCATCTGCCCAATCAATTGTGATTGTTTTTGCTGTTATTGATGATGTTCCTGATGTGTTATTTGAAGCAGAATAGTTATCTTTATCATCCCCAGAAAGAGTGTAAACCACTGTGACAGCTTTGTTTTCGCCAACATTTGCATCAGCTGTTGTTGCAACTGCTGAAATTGACACATCATCACCACTGATAACATTTGTTGCAAATCCTTGATAGTAAAGTGCAACTGAATTTGTTCCGTCAAACACTTTAGTTGGATTTATTGTCGTATTTGTTATTGTAAGTTCTTTTGCTTTGATAGTTGCACTATATTTATTGCTGTCTGTAACATAATAGTTATCTTTATCATCCCCAGAAAGAGTGTAAACCACTGTGACATCTTTGTTTTCGCCAACTTTTGCATCAGCTGTTGTTGCAACTGCTGTGATCGACACATCTCCAGTGATATCTTCAAAATCTTCTACTGTCGCTGTGAAAATCGTTGTGCCATCGTATTCTTTTTCACTTGAAACATCTGAGCTCACTTTTATTTCTTTTGCAGAGATTGTGATCGTGAATGGAACAGTTATTGTTCTTGCATCTTCACCTTCTTCAGTGAACACTACATTATATGTCATACCACTTTCTGAAACCGTTGGCACATAGGTTGGATTTTCCCAATCCCAAGAACCAGAAATAGGGCTTGTGCTATTTTTAACTTCACCCGCTGTTATCACAATATCACTAAGTGTATCACCATATGTTATTGAATTGGTAGAAATCTTTGGATTGCTATTGATATAAATATTATCTTTATTTACAACAACAATAATTTTCAATGAATAATCATTATAATTTGTTGTATCTGGATTATAAATTGCATCTACCAAATATATGCCGGCATCATAAGTTTCCGTTGAATCGCTCCAGCTGAATCCGCTTGTTAAAGTGATGTTTGAAAGCGCACCTTCTGTCATTTCAACTATGCCGTATGAAATGTTTGTATAATCTGCCTTTGTTATTTCTGCAAGTACTTCGATTGTTGACTCTGCCAATGAATAATTTGTTTTGTCGGAAAGGGCAAATGTTATTGTTGCCGTTGTTGCCCCTGCAACTGATGCACTATTATAAGACGCACTTTCGATTGTCACTTGTGCGTTGCCTTGCGAAACTGTATAGCTTATATTTTTAGAGCTGATATCTGTTGTTCCGTCGTATTGTTTAGACGCAACCGAAACATCAGTGATTTCAACTTTTGCCTTTGTAATCTCACCAACAGTTGTTGTTAGAAGATTATTTGTCGCATTTGATATTGTGAAGTTGACAGAATCATCACCAGTAAGAGATACATAAACATTAGCTGTTTTATTAGTTCCTGCCGTAACCCCAATGAAATAACCACTTTGAATTTCCACTTCCAAATCTAAGTCAGCGCTGATAGATTCACCATTTATATCTTTAATAGTATATTCAAAATCCACATCATCCGCAGTGAATATGCTGTCTCCATCATATTCCATTTCAAGTTTTGTTATTTCAACAACAATTTCCGCATTGATATAAGAAACGTTATAAGTTGCGCTTTCGTTTAATGCATAATTTGGATTATCCACAGTGTAGGTAACGCCGACACTGCTTGCATTTGCTTCGTGTTCTATTGTTGGAATAATATTCACTGTGTCGCCCGAAACTGTTCCATAAACTGAAACAGGAATTAGGTCATCTGCTGTAACACTGGTATTATATGTGATATCATAAACTCCACCGTCTGAAATCGTGAGCGATTTTTGAGTGATAACGCCAGTTTTGATGCTAGATGAATCGCTTGAAAGTTTATAGTTATCAGCACTTGAGCCAACCAAATCCCACACCACTGTGATATCCAAGTTTTCACCAACATTTGCATTCGCATACTCTGCT
This sequence comes from Bacillota bacterium, assembly GCA_044426085.1. GTDB lineage: Bacteria > Bacillota > Clostridia > Christensenellales > CAMQZB01 > JAWXUU01. The sequence continues at coordinate 135,213 of JAWXUU010000003.1, forward strand.
GAATCAATAGTTATTGATACAGAATCATCTTGAATAATGCCTGTTATCTCACTGTTTGAAATTGAAACGTTCGCTGTTGTTGTACCGTCATATACTTTGCTTTGCACTGTATATTCAATATCATCCACAGAAATTTCCTTTGCAGTTATTTCAAAAGTCACTGGGAATTGAATGGTTGGGTATAAAGCATAATCACCAGTAGGCGTGAAGTTCAAGATAAAATCTTTTCCACTTTCCGAAACTGTTGGCATATAATCTTTACCATTTGCCCAGCTCCAATCACCAGTAATTTTTGTTGTTCCTTCAAAAACTGAAACCAAACTTGCATCATAACTGACAGCAGCGAGAGTTTCTCCATACTCAATAGAATAATCTGTCACTGTTGGATCGCCAGAAACTTTCAACGTTTGTGTGAAGATTACAAGTGAAATATCAACCGTTTTATCTTCATAGTTGCTTGAATCCGCATTATATATTGCTGAATACTTTGCATTTTCACTTGCAACAGTTTCACTTGAATCTGACCATGTGTAATTTGTTGGCAAATAAATATCTTTAAGTGTCATTCCACCACTATAAACCACATCTATTGATGTGTCGAAATTATCTGAATATACAGCCTTTGCAATCGTCGCACTTGTTGTTATTTGGTTGCTTTCAAGCTGATAATTTTCACTGTCTTCACCTGTAAGACTGATTTTGAATGTCAAACTGCGATCCCCTGCATTTGCTGAGTCATAAGAAGCACTGCTTGACAAATAAATGTCGTCATTTTCAATTGCACTTGAATTTATTGCAATCGTTGCCGTGCTTGCCTTTGAACCGTCGTATGTCTTATCAACACCACTGATGACAAAGTCACTTGATTGCAATGTTTTCGCCGTGATGCTGGCATAAACAACGCTGTTTGAAATTATATAATTATCACTATCAGATTCATAATAAACAGTGACCGCGATATTATTACCAACGTCATAACTTGAATAAACAACTTCTTTAACGCTGATCTCTGCATCGCCATAATCTCCGCTTCCAACCTTTATAGTTGAATTGTCTAGAACACTGCCATATTCAATTGACGGAATGGTTGTTCCAACGATTTCAATTTCTTTTGCTGTCACATTTCCAGAATAGCTATTATAATCATCAGAATTTTCTATAACATAATTGCCACTTGCTTTTGAGCCGTCAAGAGCGAATGTGATTTTTGCACCCACTTCCCCTACATTTGCACTTTCATATGTCACACTCTTCGCTTCTGCTGTGACAGTTTCGCCACCGAGAACGCCAGAAAGAACTATACCACTTACGCTTGATGTTGTGCCCACTGTTGTGCCATCGTAGGTTTTATCCGCAAGTTGCACAGAAGAAACAGAAAGTGTTTTTGCTGCTATGTCTCCTGTTGTTGTGCTGTCTGCTATATAATAATTTGAATTGTTGTCACCATCAATTTTGAATGTTAGATAAACTGTTTTGTCTGTTCCAACACTGCTGTCTTCATAAAGACCAGTCACAGTGTATGACACTACTTCACCGTTTGAAGTTGTTATTTCATTACTTGTTAATGCGACATTTGCCACCTTGCCCGCATCGTAAGTTTTACTAGAAACAGTTATATTGCTTGTTTTAACAGTGAGTTTCGCTTGCGAAATTGTCACATAAACCGGATCAATGATATATTGATATACCGTATTATTGCTTGAAGGACCAGTGATTTCGATATTGCTTACCGTTTTATTTTCGCCCGCGTTTGCACTTGCAACTGTGCCAGTTGTGCTTACAGTGAAACCACTTGAATACGTCTTACCATCTGAATCAACAAACTTCGCGTTGGCATACGAAATCGAAACATCTGTACTGCCATCATATTCACGCGCGCTAGCAGTGATACCGCTTACATAAACAACACTGTATGTAGTTTTTGAGCCTCTGTTGTTTTGATCTTTTGATATGACCAAACTACCCTTTCTGTCGTCTTTATCATTGTCATTGTCATTGTCATTATCATTATCATTGTCGTCATCATCAATATTGTTTCTTGTCCCTGCATCAATAGCAGTAGAAGTATCGCTCACAGTACTGACTGAATAATAATCATCATTTATACGATTGTCATTGCTATCATATATATTTTCAACATCACTTGAGTTTATCAACGAAGCATCGTTGTTATATGCATAAACGTTTGTAATTACTGCTGTTGATTCTACTCTGACATTATTCTTAAGGTAAACATTTGTCACAACACCAGAGTTTGATACAGATGCACTTGCCCCATCCAAATCCATGTTTCCAACAGCACCGCTGTTTACCACACTTGCGGAAGTTGCCGAAACTGTCATAACTTCAACATCTGCAGAGTTGTTGACATCTGCACTTGTTGCATCTCCTGTTATTGTCAAGCTAGATAACTTAGCTCCACTTGTTGTCACTTTGGCATTTGCCTTGCTTACAGTTACCCATGCACCTGACACCGCAGATTTGATATCTACTGCGGATACAGTTTGAACATTTATCCCTGAAGAAGAACCGTTCAATACAACTTTAGATGAAGATATATTATCATCATATTGTATTGTACCTGCTTCAACTATTAATTCATCAGAAACTGTGAAACTCGCAGAAGAAATAAATGTGTTTTCAGAAACCGTTATATTTGCGTCGGAAGTCATTATCGGCACATTGTTATAAACAGTAGCACTTTCAGCATTCAATGTGAATTTATCTACATCTATATACACATTTGCATTGTCAGAGCCAAGCTCAACATATCCATCAGTACTTTCTTTATCGTACCCATTATAGATATTTATCGACTTCAAACTTTCATTTGCATCAATTTCAACTGATGATAATGTGTTTGTAGGTCCAAACAAATAAAGGTCCGATTGATCCAATTCATTATAAGCCTCCAATGAACTTGCAATTTGAAAATCCGCTGTTGCAAAATCGGAATCCGAATATGTTGTTATCATTGCCATGTTAACTTTTGCATCGTCGTCATCTGTTTTTGTTGTTATTGCCCCAACGCTTACAGACATAATGCCCGCTGAAATCCCTGCGTTTGCAACGTAAAACTTGTTTTTGCTCACTTCATATGTAGTTTCTTTATTTGATGAATCTGTTAGCTTCACGATATAACCAGTTGCATATGCATTGTTATCCCATGTGATAACACCACCATCCACTGTGATATTTGAAGGCGCTGAAAGCGGCAACGTTTGATATTCATCTTCGTCGGTTGGTGGTGTTGTTTCAGTATCTGTTGAAGTTACTCCGCCCGAAGATGTACTTCCGCCGTAAGATGTGCTTCCACCTGAAGAAGACGATGATGACGTTTGAGACCAAACAGCTGTAAATGTTAGATCTTGCGAAATCATTTGATAGGAATCACCTGGGAAGATGTAGTCCCACCCTGTCCAAAAGGCATAGAACGTATATCCAACCCTTTCAAATGTGTTTTCGGGAACGACAAAAACGGCTCCAGCTTCCAAGGTTATTGAACTTGGCGCTGTGCCTGTTGTTTCATCGTCACCGACGAACGACACTGTGTATTGTGAAATCGCAGAATACGAGTCCACCGAATCCGTCGCTACCGGAGTTTGCGTTGCGACAGGTTCATCCGAAGATGTGCTACAACCCGTACAACAAGAAATCAACATTGAAAAAATCAATGCAAATAAAAGAGTCTTCCTTAAAATACCCCTCATAAATGATTCTCCTATACTATAACTATTTAATTTTATATTACTATACATTTATAATTATATTACAAAAAAATTAACAAGTCAACTACATTGTACGGCTTATGCAACAAATAGATAATACTTATTTGATAATTTATATTCATGCGTGTATATAGTGCATTTTTTACGCATATATGCAAAAATTAACGATAATCGTACATTAATATTATATTTATGTAAATTTGTGAATAATATACATGGAAAATTCAACTTAAACTGACGCGTTTTACAAAACAAAAACACAAATGAAAACACAAAACAAAAAACGCCAATAAATGGCGTTTTTTTTGTTTAATGTTTCGATATTTTAATGATTAATTATTGATTTTCTTGTTGCTTTTTATATTTATAGCAAGCGAAGAAATGGGCTGCGCAGACAACGTTTGCAACTTCTTCTGTTGTTGTGTCTTCTTTCAAGACCCAGTTATACCAGTTTGGGCTGTCGACCACAACGCTTTTTGCGATTCCGTATTCTTCGGCGATTGAATCTGCGTATTTAATAGGCAAGTTGATTTCCATGATAACTGTTTTTGCAGTTTGGTGAACGTAGCCGTAGTCTGTTTTTGCAAGTGCGAGTTTATATCTATCTCTGCCGGTGTTTTTCACTTGAGTTTTCATATCGCTCTTGACAGAATTACCCACAAACTTGCGGATTTCTGACGCTGTGATCATTGATGTATCTTTCGTCACTTCGCCAAGGCGGTCGAAGAAATCAGGTGTGAAATAAACTTCTTCAAAGTTTGCACTGTCCACAGATTCGTCGATATATTTTTCTTCGAAAATCATTTCTTTTTCCGCTTCATCTGCTTCAGCTTGTTTTGATGCGAGCGCAGCGGCAGCGATAACGCCGTTCATTCTTTCTTCTTTTTCTGCTTTTTCTTTTGCAACTCTTTCTTTTTCAGCTTTTTCGGCAGCTTCTTTTTCTTCTTGCTCTTTCTTCTTTTGCGCAGCAATCACAGCAGCGGCAGCAGCGGCAGCGGCAACAGCGGCAGCTTTCTTAGCTTTTTCCGCTTCTTTTGCTTTTCTTGCTTCTTCTTTTTCTTCCGCTTTCACCCTTGCAATTTCAGCTTTTTCAGCAGCAATCTTTTCTTTTTCTGCTTTTTTCGCAGCTTCAGCTTCGGCTTTTTCCTTAGCCTTTCTTTCCGCTTCAGCTTTTTTCGCAGCTTCAGCTTCGGCTTTTTCCTTAGCTATTCTTTCTTCTTCAGCCTTTTTCGCAGCTTCGGCTTCGGCTTTTTCTTTGGCTATCCTTTCTTCTTCAGCCTTTTTAGCAGCTTCGGCTTCTTCTTTTTCTTTTTGTTTTGCAAGTGCAAGTGCAGCGGCAGCAGCAGCGGCGGCGGCAGCAGCGACTTTGCGTTTTTCAGCTTCTTCCGCTTCTTGTTTTTCTTTTTCGATTCTTTCGGCTTCAGCCTTTTCAGCGGCGATTTTTTCTTCTTCCGCTTTCTTTTTGGCTTCTTTTTCCGCTTTGATTTTATCTTCTTCAGCTTTTATTGCAGCAGCTTTTTCCGCTTCAACACGTTCTTCTTCTTGTTTTTTGGCAAGTGCAGCAGCAGCAACAGCGGCAGCAGCAGCTTTTTCTTTGTTTTCCGCTTCTTCCTTTTCCGCTTGTTCTTTTGCAAGTTTTTCTTGCTTAGCCTTCTCTGCAGCATCTTTTTCTGCTTTTTCTTTTGCTAGTTTTTCTTGCTCTGCTTGTTCTTTTGCTCTTGCTTCTGCTTTTTCTTTAGCTAGTTTTTCTTGCTCTGCTTGTTCTTTTGCTCTTGCTTCGGCTTTTTCTTGAGCCAATTTTTCTTTTTCTGCTTGAGCTTCTTGTTTTTGGCGTTCTTTTTCAGCCTTTTCCTTTTCATCCATATCTCTGAAAAGAAGGTCTATCCACGCGAGAAGCAACAAAAGTGCGATGACAATCCATGTCCAAGTGACAAGTCCGTCGCCCGCAAACACGCCCGCAAGACCTGTTTTATCAGTTTCAACACCCAAAATCAAATCTGTTGTTGTGTCGTATCCATTTGAAGTTTTAATCCAACTTCCGCTTAAACTTGTGATTTCATCAACAACGATAAAGTTTTCGATTGAAACTTCCTTAACGCCGTCTGATGCTTTATCAAATAGCGACCAAACATAATCAACGTCGCTTGACTGAGCATTGGAAACATAAAAGGCAACAGTGTCACCAACCGATGCAGTTTCACCCGCTTTGAACGCGCCGATATCTTCGCCCGCTTCGTCTTGCACGAAATATGTGCCGTACATACCGCTTGCGTTTACGTAGTTGAAATCAACTGCCATATAAGCACAGCTGAACATAACGAGTATAATCGCCGGAATGATAAGCGCTATAAATGCAATGTTAGTAATCTTTTGTATTTTAGTTCTCATAGCTTTGCCTCACTTCTTTTTTGGGAATGTAGAATACCCCTATATAAAGTGTACTACATTAATATCACAATGTCAATAAGGTTTTGCAATATATTACCAATTTTTTACATTATAAACACCTTTTAAAATAAAAAGCAAAATCCCCAACAAAACAAAAAAGCGAACCCCAATTGTCCGCTTTTTTGTTTGTATATATTATTATTTTATTACGGGAATTTTAAAAAATTCTAAACGCAAATCTCAATCACAAAAAAATGTCTTTTTTTGAAATCAATATTAGCATTTATCCTTTTCTTAGTTCCTTTTGAGGCATATTAATGCGTTACTAGCTTATTTTGTATTTTTATTATTTTGCGAAATCTTCGCCGTATTTTTTGCAGATTGCAACCATGTCTGATTCATCTTCTTGAACGGCAAGACCTTCACCGCCAAAAACAGTGATACCTGCTGATTTTGCATCGTCAGACCAAGTTCTCATCCATTCGCCATCTCCCCAGCCGTATGGGCCAAAAAAGGCAACTGATTTTCCAGCAAGAGCTGATTTCAAGTTTTCATACATAGGTTCGAATTCTGAATCTTCAAGCTGTTCTGCACCCATTGATGGGCAACCTAGCAAGACTTTATCATATCCAGAAATGTCGCCAGAAAATTCACTGCAAGTGAGAACGTCAGTTTCAACGCCAGCAGATTTCAATCCACCCGCGATTTCGTTTGCCATTTCTTCTGTGTGACCTGTTCCTGTCCAATAAATTACTACTGCTTTCATATTATAATCCCCCTATCAGCAAGCCTTTGCAAATATTTTCGCAAGGTTATCGCCATTGTTTATTCTTTTCATGATTGCATTTTTACATCTTTCAAACTTAGCAAACAACTTGATGTTTTCTTCCACGTTGCCGTAAACTTTCCAAACGCCACAATACTTGCAACCTTTTGGGTCGTTCATAAATCCAAGGATATCTTCGATTGGATAACCAAGAAAAACGCCAATTTCATGCGGAAATGTTGAAATGTTATCAAACCTTGTTGAAAGGTGGGAAAGCATTTCTGTTTCACCCCAGTTTGTATCATAACCATAGCTTTGCAAAAACTTCAAACTTTCATCTTCCGAAAGCCTTTGTTTCATCGCCTTTTCGCGATACACAAGCAAAAGTATTCTTCTGCCGTTGTCGTGAAGCACAGTCATCTTTATGCCAGCACTTTCAAGTGCATTTGCAATCTTTTCAATCTCGCCGTGGATATTTTCGTAGTCCGCATACTTGCAACACATTAAATTCGATGTCTTGATACCAACCATGGCAACACCGCACGTTTCTGCAAGTCTTTTTTCAAATAGCGTCATACTTTCTCCTTTAGCGATTTTTATAGTTAACAATGATTAACTCTGCCACAATAATATCACAATATAAAAACTTTGTCAACGAAAAGTTAATAGTTTTTAACATATTTTTAAAGAAAAATTAATAATATTTAACTTTTTGTTTTTCAGGCGTGACACACTAGCTATAAAGCGTAGCACACAAGCTATAAATTGCAAAAAACATTCTGCGACAAACTTCCCAAAGGGTGAAAAAAGGTGGGCAAGGAAAAACCCTGCCCACCTTTTTATGAAATTCAAAAGACTTTGAAACTGTCAATTTTTATTATTCTTGTTTTCCTCACTTTTGCAAGAGCAAGCCTGAGAACAAGTTTTCGAGTGAGGACATCCAATGCATTTTTGACCGCTTTTTTTGGCTTTCACGATATAAAATATCGCAAGTCCAAGCAATGAAGCGACTATTAAGCCTGCAACCAAATCAACAACATTCATGATGTATCCCCCTTGTTTTTAATTATTTAGATGCTTTAAGTGCGTATTGATCAGCTTTTTTATCACCTTGTTTCATTAGGTAAATAACAAATGCGATCATTGCAGCAACAGCGATAAGTCCTGGGATAAAGCCAGTTCCGAATCCACCAGTTGTGAACAAAGTTCCAAGTTGGTAAACGAAGAATGCAACACAGTATCCAGTTCCGAATTGAAGGCCAATACCGCCCCACAACCATTTTTTATCTTGCATTTCAGAGTTCATTGCACCGATAGCTGCAAAGCAAGGTGGAGTGAACAAGTTGAACATCAAGTATGCAAGAGCCGCAGCTTGAGTCATACCCATGATTGTTGCGATTTCTGATGCTCCGCCGATGATTTCAAGTGCGTCTGGGTCAACAAATGATGTCATTGCGAAAACAACAGCAAGTGTACCAACAACGTTTTCTTTTGCGATAAAGCCTGTCACTGCAGCAGCAGCAAGAGTCCATACACCAAATCCTAGTGGAATCATCAACCATGCGAATGGTGTTGCGATACCAGCAAGAATTGAAGTTGCTTCCATACCTTCTTCAACGAGTTGGAAAGACCAATCGAAAGATTGCATGATTTGAACAACAGCGTTACAAATAAGAATGATTGTACCAGCTTTGATGATGAATGCTTTTGCACGTTCCATCATAGAAATGAATGCACGTTTGAAACTTGGCATTTTATATTCTGGAAGTTCCATAATGAAGAATGATTTTCTTGATTTGTGACCTGTGATTCTTGAAATCATAAGTGCACCAAGGAAAATGAATGCGATTCCGCAAAGATACATTGTTGGAGAAACCCAACTAGCACCTGGGAAGAATGCACCAGCGAACAATGCGATAACTGGGATTTTCGCGCCACATGGCATGAAAGGAGTAAGCATTGCTGTCATACGTTTTTCTCTTTCGTCACGGATTGTTCTGCACGCCATAACGCCAGGGATTGCACAACCAGTTCCGATAACCATTGGGATGATTGATTTGCCTGAAAGACCAACTTTTTTGAAGAATCTGTCCATAACAACAGCAACACGTGCCATGTATCCGCAGTCTTCCAAAAGTGCGATAAGGAAATACATAACCATAACAAGTGGCAAGAATCCAACAACGGCACCAACACCGCCGATAATACCATCAACCACAAGTGCTTGCATGAAGTCTGAAGAACCTTCCATCCAGCCTGCAACGATTTCCATGAAAGCTTCAATCCAACCAACCAAAAGGTCAGCGATGATTGTTCCTAGCCATGATTGAGAAATGAAGAACACTGCCCACATAACAACGGCAAAGATTGGAATACCAAGCCATTTATGAGCAACGATTTTATCAATTTTATCTTGTTTGTTTTCTTTGTGAGTTTCAACTGCTCTATCTTCTACGCCAGCAACAACACCATTAACAAAATCAAATCTTGCTTTATCCGCTGCTACAACTTCTTTTTTATCGTGAAGATTGATTTCAGGTTGAACATAAGGTGCGCCTTGACCTTTGCCCACAACTTCTGCAACTGCAGAAATAAGTTCTTCCATGCCTTTTGCTGAAGTTGATGTTGTGTTAACAACAGGGCAACCAAGCTTTGCTGAAAGCGCTGCTGCGTCAATTTTATTATTCTTTTTATCGTTTAGATCACTTTTGTTTAGTGCAACAACAACTGGAATACCAAGTTCCAAAAGTTGAGTTGTGAAGAACAAACTTCTTGAAAGGTTTGTTGCATCAACGATATTGATAATCGCATCAGGATTTTCACCTCTTACATAAGCACTTGTGATGCTTTCTTCTGATGTGAATGGTGACATAGAATAAGCACCAGGAAGGTCAACTGCAAGCATATCGCCTTTAGCAAGTCCCTTTTTGATTGCTGATTCTCTTTTTTCAACTGTAACTCCCGCCCAGTTCCCTACGTGTTCATTTTTGCCTGTTATAGCGTTATACAGTGTTGTTTTACCACTGTTCGGATTTCCCGCAAGTGCTATTCTCATTGTAAAAATTATCCTCCAACCTAAAATATATTATATAATTTTTTATTATATTCCTCTTATTCTTCCACGGCGATAACGCCTGCAAGATTTGTATCAATATTGTATCTTCCATCCTTGATTGATACGACAAAACTTTTTGATATCATTGATATAATTGTAATTTTTTCACCTTCGTAACAGCCCAATGTGAAAAGAAAATCATCAAGTTCCTCGTCGTCTGTCACAACTTTTTTGATTGTGTATGTAGTTCCAATTTTGCCTTCTGCTAGTGTCATAATAAATACCTCTCTTTTGAATTTCTTTGAATAGTCTTTTGTTTTTTTGAATTTCGCTGTGCTTTTTTCACCGAGATATTTAAAACAATAACGCAAGTTAGTTTATGCGAACCCGACGGCAAAAATAACACAACTTGCGGCGGATTCACTTTATGCGTCCCCGCATGTCGTTATTAAGTTAATCTTTATTTACTCTACATATACTACACCTTTTAAAATTATATGTCAAGAGTTAGTTGCCACTAATTTACTTTTTTTTGAACTTTTTTGCAAATTTTTTAACAAAAGAAATGCACCACTAACCTTTTTTTAAAAATTAGTGGTGCATTTTCTTGATTTTACACTTATTATTATTTATTTTTTGATTTGTTTTTTAATTTATTTCTTAGGAAAAAAGTCACTCCGCTTTTTTGGTCTTCACAAAAAACAGCACTGTTGAAAACGCAGAAAGGCAAACACCGATGATAGTGCCAGCAACTTCCGCTTGTTCAAGCGTGAGAAGTTTTGTTATTAAGCCGTAGAACCCTTCTGGGGCAACCAATATATAACACGTGCACACAACCGTCATGAACATTGCAGGGATAAGCGCTATCCAGAAGTTTGAATCACGCTTTTTAAGATAAACTGCCGCCGTCCAAAGTGCGATTGTTGCGAGCGTTTGGTTTGACCAGCTGAAGTATCGCCAGATGATTGTAAAGTCGATAAACAACAAGCAAAGTGCAACTGCAAAAACAGGAGCGACGATGATATATCTGTTTCGTTTTTTTGATTGGTCAATTTTGAACGCGTCGGCAACTGTCATACGAAGTGACCTGAAGGCAGTATCGCCCGATGTGATTGGGCAAGCAACAACACCCAAAACTGCAAGAACCATACCAGCAGTTCCCAAAAGACCTTGAGATATTGTGCCAACCACAACCGAAGCCGCACCCGCAGATGCAAGTCCTTCCAAACTGCCAAAGAATGTCATTGCGGCAGCCGCCCAAATAAGAGCGATAAGACCTTCAGCAATCATTGCGCCATAGAAAACTTTTCTGCTTTCACTTTCGCTTTTCACACATCTTGCCATCATTGGTGATTGAGTTGCATGGAAGCCGGAAATTGCACCGCACGCAATAGAAATAAACAAGTATGGGAAGATTGATTTTCCTTCGACGTGTGGGTTTGTGAAATCTATTTCTGGAATTTGCAAAATCATGCCGTTGAAAACCATGCCACCAATGATGCCCACAGCCATCAAAATAAGTGCGAGCCCAAAAATCGGATAAATTTTACCGATAACTTTATCGATTGGAACAACCGTTGCAATTATGTAGTATACAAAAATAATCGCGATGAAATACCATCTGTTGATGCCAGTGAGGCTTGTCAACAAATCTGCAGGCGACGAAACAAAAACAACACCCACAAGAAGCAAAAGAACAACTGAAAAAGCCACAATAACTTTTCTTGCCGATTCGCCAAGGTTTTCACCCGCGAGTTCAGAAAAAGATGCACCGCCACTTCTTATCGACATAACGCCGACAGAAAAATCGTGGATTGCTCCCCCGAAAATACAGCCAAACACTATCCAAAGAAACGCATTCGCACCCCACATAGCACCCGCGATTGCACCAAAGATTGGACCTGTGCCCGCAATGTTCAAAAACTGAATCAGAAACGCGCGCCAAGTTGGCATTTCAACAAAGTCAAGGCCGTCGCTTAGAGTTTTTGATGGCACGGGATTGTTGCCGTCAACCGCAAATGCCTTTTCTGCAATCTTGCTGTAAAAGAAATAGCCCAAAACAAGTGCTATAACTGAAATTATAAATGATATCATAATTTATTTCCCCCTCTATCACTTTATCATTACGATAATTGTACCACCGCCATATCAAAATTGCAAGTGTTATAAAAAAATAAATTCCAAACGCAAATAAAAAAGCGAGCGGTTTGAAACTGCTCGCTTTTTTGTATGGAAGGGTTATATAGTTTGCACATAATGCATAGTTAATTTCTAGATGATTTTAAAAGGTATCCATGGCTTGATAAATTCAAGCATGTTTTGTTCGCTTCCGCAAAGACTGCCGATGACGTTTTTGTTGCCTTCGTTTGGCATATCTTTTGTTATGATGTGAAGTTCGCCTTTGTATCTGCCGTATTCGTTATTCAAAATCACGATGTCGCCAACTTTCATATCACGCGTGTTTTTCGCCGGGATATCTTCACCCGCAAAAGTGATGCGAGAAAACGTGCTTCTTGCCATATATTCGCTCATGTCGCCACGAACAAAGTGTGGGAAGTTATATGTGATTTCTTTTTCAACATTTGAAAGTTCCACTTCTGGTGTCATTTTGAAAGACAACATACCGCGGTTTAAATCAGCAAGTGTTTGAAGTTCCTTTTCGCTTGCGTATTGATTTGAGATGATAACTTCATCAACGCCAAGCATGAAAAGATGTCTTGCTTGGTAGCCGATTTCTTCAAATCTGTGTTCTTCAAGTGTTGGCAAGCCTTCAGAAAGTGGCCAAGGGCCTGTTGCGTCAGCTTGGTTTGAAGATACGAATGCAGAAATTTTCAAGTTCATTGTTTTCAATTGCGCATTGCAATTATCAAAATGCTTTCTTGAAAGTCCTGAATATTTTTGCGGATAGAAGTTGTGGCAAGAAACAAGATTGTCGGTGTTTGCACCAAACGTGTAGATTTCTTCCACGAATTTTGTTAGCGTTGACGCGTTGATTTCTATTTTTAAATTGTGCTTGTTGTGCGTCATCATTGCGGCATCTTTTGCTTCTATTCCTTCGTCAAGACGAATGCCTGATGCACCCATTTCTTTGAAAAAAGAAAGGTCGTCGTGCTTGATGTTGAACTTTTCAAACACCACTGGCGATACATCGATGATGCATTCCATGCCGTATTTATTGGCAACTTCGCAGGTTTTTTTGAACCTTTCTGCAACTGCCTCAACATCGTCCCCTGCGGAAATCATGCATGAGAAAATTCTTTTAAACCCTAATTTTCCGCACGTTTCTATATATTTCGCTTCCCTTTCAAAATCTTCGTTTTGGTTTGGGTATAGCGATATTCCAAGTGTTCTCATATTTTCACCTTTATCGATTTTATTCTGTTGGTTTTAGTATTATTCTTTTATTACAATGTTATTCTTTTATTTCAATGCTATTCTTGTGCGTTTATAACGTCGCCGTTTTCACCGCTGATTTCGCAGTCTGCAACCACCGCTTCGCTCAAGTTTTTGATTTTGCGAGTGATGTCGCTTCTGTTTTGCAAAACGTATTCTTCAATCGCTTTAAGCATTGCCACAACACTTTTTTTCTTCTTGCCACCAAGAAGCCATGTCATGATATTAGAATTCCATTTGCGAAGTGTTTTTTGATATGAATCTGCTTCGGTGTAGGTCACCAAAATGCCATCTTCCACTTCTTCAACCATATATGTGATTGCATATTCGCCAGACCCCGATGTGACTGTTGCGGAGTATTGCGAGTCTTCTTTATAGCAGTTGACAAGGGTTTTGACTTTTGATTCCTTTCCGCCAAACGTTGAGAGATTTTTATAATACGTGAAGCCTTCCGCCACATCGGTTATTGAAATTTCTTCCATGCCCGCCATGCGCGCGTCTTCAAAAACTGAGTTTCTCACAACATACATAAACTCGCTTGCTTTTATTTCAAGTTTTTCGCTTAGCCCAATCATATCAACACTCCCTGTTATTTTCCGTTATTTTCGCTGTTTTTTCGACTTTTTTCAACGTTTTCACGTTCTTTTTGCTTGCCGATTTCTTCTTTTTTTCTAGCTTGTTCAAGTGCAAATTCCGCTTCTTCTTGTTCGAGTGCTTCTTTTTGCGCTCTTCGCTTTTTCATTTTTGAAGAGGCATACATAACAAAGCATCCAAGCCCGACCAAAAGTAGTCCGCTTATAATACCGCTAAAATCTGCCGTTGTTTCTGGATTGCCCGCAACGCAAATCACAAGCGCACCAATGCCAATTATGCACAATCCCCACTTCATTTTATTACACTCCTAGTTCGGTATCTTTCACGCTGAAATATAAAACCTTGCCATAGCTTGTCGCTTTGATTGCAGATTTCGCTTTTGCAATCGCGTCAGCTGTTTCCATGCCGTCGTGTTCGAACGCAAGTTTGATACCTTTTTTTGAAACAAATTTATATCCAAGATCTTCAAGTGTAGTTTTGATTTCTTCTTGTTTTAGTGCTGAGCCAACGTATATCATTATTTTGCCCCCTTGATAATTTCATATAGGTCGATAAATTGATTTGCGATAACTTTGAAGCTATCTGCCGCCATAAGTTGATCTTCCGCGTGCATCATCAAAAAGTGCATTTGAGAAAAATCTTTTGGGAAATCTGCGTTGAAAAGGTCGAAATGTGCATGATGACCTTCGCCAAAATACGTTTCGCCTTCTGCGATAAGTTCTTTTGCTTTATCGATATTGCCTTGTTTTGCTTCTTCAATCGCCATGATATACATGCTTTTTGCAGTGCCCACGTTTGTGATAATCTGCATACATTGCATTTCCAAATCCATAATATTCTCCTTTTATTTCAGTCGACAAACGCCGATTGCTTTCTTCTTTAATGTTTTTTGTTTAGTGTTTTGTTTTTAGTGTTTTATTTTTAGTTTGTGTTTTATTTAAATCCTACTTTATATTGAAGGGCTAATGCAAATGCAATAGCCCAATCAAATCAATTATTTGCAAGAATCAACTTGCGGTTTTGCCAAATATTATTCAGCGTCTTCAATTTTGTTACCTGCAATAACAAAGATTGACCAGATTGCTGTTGCAAGCACGAAGTTGAAAAGTGCAACGAGTCCGCCAACCCAGTTTGTTGCGATAAGCGCGCCAATCACTGGTGGTGTGATCCAAGGCAAAACAACTGTTGCTGGTGGAACAAGACCAATAAATGTCACGAAATATCCAATAGAGATAAGAAGTGGTGAAATAAGCAAGAATGGGAAGAAGTATAGTGGGTTCAATACTAGTGGAATACCAAATGTTACTGGTTCGTTAATGTTGAACACGCCCATAGGAGCCGCGATTTTACCAATTGTTTTAGGACCTTCTTTCTTAGAGAAAATCAAGACTGCAACTAGTAGTGCAAGTGTACAACCTGCGCCACCCATCCATCCGAAGATTTCGAAAGATGTTTTTGTCCACATATATGGAAGAGCTTCGCCAGCACCAAGAGCTGTTGCGTTTGCAACGCCTGCTGCTGCGTATACGCCGTCAAAAACAACGCCTAGGATGTTTGTTCCGTGAAGACCGAAGAACCACAAGATTTGAACAAGCAAGCTAAAGAACAATACAACGAAATAGTTTTGTGTTGCTGCCATTGCTGGTTCTTGAACGAATGCATAAATCATGCTGTTGATATCTGTGCCTGTGATCATGTTGAAGAAATAATAAATTGCTGCAAGAGAGAACACAGAGATGATTCCCGGAATCAAAGCAGAGAAAGCTGCTGCAACTGCTGGTGGAACACCTTCAGGCATATTGATTTTAAGTTTTGATTTGCAAAGTGCAATATAGATAAATGATGCGATTGTTGAAAGCAAGATTGCTGTGAACAATGCGCTTGTGCTTGTGAATGACCAGTGGATGAATCCCCAACCGTCCACGCCTTGTGGGTTTGCTGCGATATAGCCTGCAAGTGCAACAACTGCGCCAGCAAGTGGATCAACATCCCAGTTTTTAGCAAGGTTGTAACCAAGCGTGATAACAAGGATAAGCCCCATCATAGCTGTTGTGCCCCACCAAACGTTACCGTTGATAGTGATCAACCAACCAAAGAATGTTGGAAGCCCTTGAAGCCATGCCACTGTTGGCAAACTTGCTGGAATATCTCTTACAAGAACGTTAAGTAGTGATGCAACAGAACCCGCGATGATAATTGGCATCATTGCGATGAAAGCATCACGAAGTGCGATTAGGTATCTGTTGCTACCAATCTTCGCTGCAACTGGAACGAAATGTTTTTCCATCCAATCAAAGAATTTATTCATATTTTCCTCCTGTTATACCGATTTATTTCGATATATTCTCATTATATTTATTTTGGTCCCCCAAAAATAAATTCATAGTTGTTCACTTTGAAGTCTCTCACCTTCCAAAGCAAAGGGTCATTTTATGAAGGGAGCGTATAAAAATACGTGACCTGAATAAAATGTTCCTTTAACGCAGTAGAATATGTGATTTTGGCTTAGCGGCTGAGGCAAAATTGCGTATTATACAAGGCAAAGGGTCATTTTATGAAGGGAGCGTATAAAAATACGTGACCTGAATAAAATGTTCCTTTAACGCAGTAGAATGCGTGATTTTGGCTTAGCGGCTGAGGCAAAATTGCGTATTATACAAGGCAAAGGGTTATTTTATGAAGGGAACGTATAAAAATACGTGACCTGAATAAAATGTTCCTTTAACGCAGTAGAATGCGTGATTTTGACTTAGCCAAGCAATGCTAGTGCTTTTTCTAGAATCTTAACACCATCAAGTCTGCCATAATCCATCATGTCGATAACCATTGTTGGCTTGTTATAGTCAGCTTTGATTTGTTTTTCCATAAATCTGATTTGTGGTCCAAGCAAAATCACGTCTGCTGTTGGTGCGTCTGTTTTGGCAACTGATGTGCCAACCGCCCAAATTTTTGCATCGATGCCTTTCACTTCTGCTTCTGCTTGCATTTTTTTCACTACCATACTCGTGGACATTCCCGCCGAGCAAATTAAAAGTATATTCATCAAATCCTCCCTTTTGGCTGTTGCCAAAACTTTTTATATTTTTTAAATTTTTCTATTCTAATTTTAAATTTTTCTATTTTAATTTTAAATTTTTCTATTTTAAATTTTTTTCTTTTAATTCTTATCCCAAACTTTGCATGAAGTCTGAAATTTCCACAAGGGCTTGATATTCGCTTTCCCCTTCAAGTGAAAATTCAATCTTTTCGCCGTTTCTTGCCTGCATTGCAACAAGGGCAAGTGGATATTTTATTTCTTGCACTTCTTGTTTTTTATCAAGCTTTTTCGCTTGCAATGTGCAGTTGTGATCCTTGGCAATTTTCAAAATTTCGCAAGCGATGCGAACGTGAATGCCAAGCTTATCTTTAACTTCAAATATTCTACTTATCATAATTTCAGTCTCTTTTTATCTATTTATTGTTTCCAATGTTTTGAAATAATTGCAAAATTTCTTCTTCGCTGTTTGAATTTCTCAATTTTTCAAGGGAACTTGCATCGCTGAGCACTTCTGATATGCCTGCAATCAAATTGAAGTGGCTATCCACGCCACTAGAAGAAATGGCAAATACAATATCGCACATCTCGTCGCCATTTTCAACAAACGGCACTTTTTGCGAAAGCCTAACCAAAACTCCGCCAACTTTTTTCACGTTTGCATCGTTTCTTGAATGGGCAAGAACTATTCCATCCATAACAACCATGTGGGTTTTGCTGTTTTCCACTTCGGAAATCATATCGGCAATGTATTCTTTTTCCACCGCACCAGTTTGAATGAGAAGCTGACCTGCACTTTCAAGTGCACTTTTATAATCGTTTGCAGAAATAAAACTCACGCGGGAAATCTTTCCGTCGCTTTCCGCTTTCTGCCTTGGCTTTTCCATTGGTATGTTCAGTTCACTTGATATATCAAGCAAAATGTTTTGGATTTTATCATTATCAATATCGTGATTTTTCAATATGTTATAAATACTTTTCAAAACCCCCGACCCAACTTCACGCGTTGGAAGAAAGTCTTTAAGTTTTGCAAGGGTATCTTCTTCCAGATTAGAACCAATCTTCACAAAATCAACTTCGCTGCCACCAAGTGGCAATGTTGAAACCACCAAACTTGCCGACTGTTGTTTTATATCGCGATCCAGCACTTTCATACCAAGCGATTCAAACACCGTCACATCAAACATCTCGCGGATTTTTTCCGCAACCAAGTTGGAATAAGTTTTATCAAAAGGGCAAAGCACAATCACTGTTTTCTTATCGCGATTGACTTTGTCGAATTTGTATGCACCAACAAACACTCGATAAAATCTTGCGATGTCGGCATCAACAATCTGACGTTTTATTGTGCTTTCCAAAATTTGCAGTTCTTCTTTTATTGTTTGATACAAATTTTCATGCCCGCTCATGTCTATTGTGAGTGGGGATTTATCCTTGCCACGCAAGTCGTCAAATATCAAATCAATAAGTTCGTCGGCAACAACGCCGATGATCCTTGAAGAAGGGTAAACGCCTTCTGTGAGAAGTGAAACTTTTTTTGCCATGTTGTGGGCAAACAGTTGGATATCGGGAAAAGAACTTTTCTCCGTACCGCTTGTTTCAAGTTCGCGGGTGTATTCAAGCAAACTTTGCATAAATGCGTATCCGCCGCTGCTGTCGCCAAAAATCGGCTGAGAAATGTTTTGGATTTCCTGACTGTATTCTCCCTCGATTGTTTCCTTTTCGATATTGCCACGCCTTTTTGCAATCGCGATTGCAAGTGCACAAAAAGCATAGGTGTTATCGCGAACATTTTCAAGATGTGTGCTTTCAATCATCAAAAGTGATTTTTTCAATCCCTCTTCCGAAACACCATCGAAAAGTTTATACATTTTATTGCCAAGCAAAAGTGAATCACCGTCGCTTGCATAAGTTATTATCTCGATTATATCTCTCGCTTCAATAATAGAAAGCACAACCTTTGCACATTCGATGCAAAGTTTTATTTCTTCACCTTCAAGGATATACCCCAAAACTGAAGACTGCAGTGTGTCCTTTTCATAATTGAAAAGCATTCGAAGTTTTTCAAAATCTTTGAACACTGTGGAACGAGAAACCATAAGCCTTTCCGCTTCGCCGTCAATGAATATGTGTTTTTTTGACAAAATCAAATTGACAAGAACACTCATAAGCCTTGAAGTCGGAGTGTCGTATATCGTGCCTTCACGCTCGCTTAAAATAGCAGATAGCAACCTTTTTCTGTCTTCCCCCGCGATGTTATAACTGACACCAACATTGGTTTTTCTCGACAGAATATCAAAGTCAAACTTCAATAAAAAGTTATCTATTGCATCCAAATCATATCTTGTTGCCCGTTCGGAAATTTTGAACTCCGCCCCAATATCTTTGAGCTTGAGGCTTTGATTACTCTTCAAAAGCAACAATAGAATGTTACAACATCTATTACTAAGCACGATTCCTTCCTTTTTGATTATATATCAACAATCAAACAATTTCAATAGCAAATTATTGCAAAAAAATAACGGCAAACGTTATTTTTCTGTGTGAAACAACATATCTTTCTTGCTAATTTCCAAAAAAGACCTTTATAATTTTGTTATTTCAAAATTATATTATCAAGAGGAAAATATTATTCGCCACATCCAGATTCGATAAGTTCTTTAAGCGCAACAACCGCAGCAGCTTCATCTTCACCTTCAGCTTCAATCAAGATTTCTTCACCTTTTTTGATTCCTAGTGTCATGATTGCCATGAGCGATTTAGCTTTTTTCTTTACTGATTCGTTTGAAGTTTTGCAAACTGTTATTTCGCTTGAAAAGCCCGCCGCACATTTTGCAAATGTTGCAGCTGGTCTTGCGTGCAATCCTGTTTCGTTTATAACTGTTATTTTAACACTTTCCATTTTTAACTCTCCTATATCATGGATTTTTTTGCCATATTACTTACATTATATATCCAAACCCACATTATGTCAATAGCCAATTGAAAATTAATCCCTCAATCCTATCATCACTTTTTGCAATTTACAATCGGCAAAAAGTGCAAAATCATTTATTTTAGGGTTATTATAACAAAAAAGCAATGTTTTCACACTGCTTTTTTCTTGTTTAAATATTTATTTTGTCGAATTTTAAAACTGCAATAAACTAAGCATTTGCTTTTGCTTTTGGCTTTTTGACAGCTGTTTTCGGTTCGGAAATTTCACCGGCATTTTTGAGTGACAATTTTGCAAGCACAGGTCCAATCATTTCATAAATGAAAGTTCCGCACAAAATAACAGTTCTTATCATACTGCCCGATTCTGGAAGCAATGTTGACGCGAGCATTGAAAGCCCAAGTGCAACACCCGCTTGAGGGGTGAGGGCAAGACCGAGATTTTTTGTGACTGTTTTTTCTTGTTTTGTGAGCATACATCCAAGTGATGCACCACCGATTTTGCCAACCACACGCATAACAACATATATAACGCCAATAAGCCCTATGCTTGGAAGGATTCTCCAATCTAGTTCCGCACCCGAAAGGGCAAAGAAAAGCATATATATTGGAGGAGTGATATTTGAAAGCGTTGCGATAACTTTTTCAGCATTTTTATGCAAGTTGATATAAACACCACCCATTGCCATGCATGTTAGAAGCGTTGAACCGCCGATATATGCCGCAACCGAATCCGCAATAAAAATAAACGCAATCGAAATACACAAAAATGAAGATTTCTTTTTGAAAATCGCAAACGGCAACACCATAAGAAATCCCAAAATTCCGCCAAGAACAACAGAAATACCCACTTCATATATCGGAGAAAGCAAGTCGGTGATTTGAAAAGCCCCCGAAGAGCTAGCCATGCTGTTTACAATCGCAACGGCAAAACCAAAGCACACAAGTGCAATCGCATCGTCGACCGCAACAACTGAAAGCAGTGTTGAAGTGAGCGGACCTTTTGCCCTGTATTGATTGATAACCATAACTGTTGCAGCGGGCGCAGTTGCTGAAGCGATTGCACCCAAAACAAGTGAAATTTCCGTGTTGAATCCAAACGCGAGAAGAGTGAGCGTCACACAAGCCATGGCAAACACACCTTCGCAAATCGCGATGATGATTGGCGCAACACCAACTTTTTTGAAATATGAAATCTTGAATTCTGTGCCGATTGAAAAGGCGATAAATGCAAGCGCCATTTCTGATATAATACTTGCACTTTCAACAATTTCAAGTGGGATAATGTTGAGAACATACGGCCCAAACAAAAGCCCCGCAAGCAAATAGCCCGTAACGTTTGGCAACTTCAAAAGGCGGACAAGCTTGCCCGCAAACATAGCACCTAAAATAAGGATACCAAAATAAAACAATATTCCCATTTCTCCCCCTATAATTTAAGTCCAGCTATGTAGTCGATTGGGCAAGTGAACATTATTGCAGTTTCAGGATTATCGATTCCGCCAACGACATCGTCGAGAATATCGTGAGCATTTTGAATCATTTCTTCATCTTTTGTTAGCATCAAAATTGTGCGTGATTCTTGGCGTTCTGGCGTGTGATTGAGACGCAGTGGTTTCAAGAACAAGTCTTCACCGTGCCCCATTTCGTAAAGCGTGTGCGCCATGCCGGAACTTTGCAAGATTGTGCCGTGCAAGTCGTTTTCTTGAAGCTCCGTTAAAAGCTCTTCAAAAACTTCCATTTTATTTAGGATAATAACTAATAATTTCATTTTTCTACCTCTGAAAACCTTATAATTTTTAAACTTTATAACCTTTATAACCTTTATAATTTGGCGTGTTTATCGCCACAACAATTGTATCACAATCATTTCTTTTGGGTCAAGTGATATTTGGCAGACATCAGAGAAAGACGGAATTTTATTCCGCCCTTCTATCATCTTTATATTTGATTTTTTTATTCAAAAAGCACGCTATCCAATGTTTTTCTTACCCCGCCAACTTCGCTTATCATAGATGCAAAATATTTTTCGCAAATGCCACCGAGATTGTACTTATACAAATCGACACCACAGATTTCTTCACAGCCAAAAATATTTTTGAGAGGTGACAAATCGTTTTGTTCGCCGATTTTAAAATCCTTTACATACGCTGAGAATTTTTCCAAGTTTGGGTCTGGACTCAACTGAATTTCACAGCCGTTATCATCAACACCCATCAAATATCTTGCCCAACCCGCAAAAACGAGTGGAATATATTTCAAGAAAGACAAATCAGTTTCACCTTTTGCGATGTATGCTTTCAAAGTTTCACCAAATCGCACAGGCAACTTCTTGCTTGTGTCGCAAGCGATTCTTTGCGGTGTGTCTGGCACGAATGGGTTTGGGAAACGCTTTGTTAAGCAGTCGGAAATAAACTGCTCTGCGCTCATGATTTTTGGGTCTACAACCACAGGCATGCCTTCTTTATACCCGATATAATTCACAAGCGTCGCAAGGGTTTTATCCCCCATTTCTCCTGAAATTGAAGTGTGACCCATAATAGAGCCAAAAATTGCAAGCGCTGTGTGAAGTGGGTTTAGGCATGTGCAAACTTTCATTTTTTCAATTCTGTCGATAGTTTCTTTATCACCGAAAATAACGCCAACCTCTTCAAGTGCTGGTCTGCCGTTTGGGAACTTATCTTCGATTGCGAGATACTCGCATTCTTCCGCATTCACAAACGCAGAAACAAATGTGTTTTTAGCCGTTTGAACAAGCTCCGCCCCTTCAAAATCGTCGGCTTTCAACATATCCAAAACCACATCGGCTGGTCTTGGTGTTATTTTATCAATCATTGTCCAGTTGAATGTTATCAGATTTTCATCATTTAAATAATCGACAAAATCAATAGGGACACACTGTTTTTCCGCCCAAGAAGACGCGACAGCCAAAACAGCAGTTTTCAAAATAGTGCCGTTGTGTGAGCAGTTATCCATTGAAACCACCGCCATTGGAAGCTTGCCCGCGCTGTATCTTTCGAAAAGCAATTTCGCGATTATCGCAGGGCATGATTTCAAATTATCCATGCTTTCAAAATCTGATTTCAAATACCCAAGCAAAGCACCGTTGCCATCAGTTTGGGCATACCCTTTTTCTGTTATTGTAAGCGTTGCCATTTGAAGTGATGGGGCAATAAAAATTTCCTTCAATCTGTCATACTGCGAAGAAAACTTAACGCTTTCCACAATTGATGCCACGATATTTTTATCCATAGTTCCGTCACCTTTAAGTGAAACGGCAAGCGTCAAGTTGTCATATGGCGTGAACGCTTTATCCAAGATTTCTTCATCAAAAGTTTCGCAAACGATGATTCCGCTTTCGTGGCAACCTTTTTCAATCAGTTCTGCGCAAAGCCTTGCAGGGAACGCCCTGAAAATATTACCCGCACCAAAATGTATCCACGTTGGATTTTTCACTGTGCTTTCAGTGATTTTTTCAACGTCGAACTTTGGCAAATTATAGCCTTTTGTCGCAAATTCTTCAGCTTTGATTGATTGCAGATTAAGTTTCATCATTAACTCCTTTTATCTTGGGGAAATTCCCCATTCACATCTTTTCTGCATTATAACATACTAGCATGGTTATGTCAAGTGCAAAATAAAAAAAGACTGACACCACCGCCAGTCTTTTGTTGTTTTTTATTGTTTTTATTGGTTTTTTTGATTTTCCATATTTCTTTTTTGGTTTCGGTTATCGATTTTTTTATTTTCCTTATTGGTTTTCCATTTAATTTTCATAGATTGCCAAGTTTTAAAAATGCAAAATCTTTCACCGCTTTATATCGCAAAGGGTTTATCCCAATTGATTATATCCGCAATCGTCGAGAAGCATATCCAAAATTTCCGCATTTTGCATTGTGAATTTTTCATCCACAAGCATGCTTTCGCCTTTAGTTATCGCGTTTGTGAATCTTTCGATTTCTAGGCCATAGTTGTTTGGAACTTCAAGTTTCACGATTTCCTTGCCATTTTCGCCATCCAAAATATATTCAACATCGCCGACAGAATTGAAGTTGCCACTGTAATAAATAGCACCTTTTTCGCAGTAGATATTGATTCTTGTTGTCACGCGGGCAGAACACATGCCAACTGTGATAATCGCGTTTTTGCCATCTTCATAATGCAACAAAATTCCGTTTAGATCATCGATATTTTTTTCTGTGAAGTGCGCGCTACACTTTGCTTCAGTTGGCATTTCATCAAACAAATAAAGCGCCAAGCTTGTTGGATAGCAACCGAGATCATAAATCGAACCGCCCATAAGCGTTCTGTGTCTTCTCACGTTTGTGTCTGGTGCTTTTGGAGTTATGAATGTGCTTTCCAAAAGAACAGGTTTGCCGATTTTCCCAGAATTGATTACTTCTTTGAAACTGGCGACAACATTGTTGTGCAAATATGCGAACGCTTCCATCAAAAGCACACCGCATTCCTTTGCAGTTTTATACATTTCCTTTACTTCTGCAAGCGTGCAACCCATTGGTTTTTCGCAGAGCACATGCTTACCTTTTTTCATCGCCTTAATCGCCCATTCGCAATGCAAGCTGTTTGGAAGTGCAACATAAACCACTTGAATTTCAGGGTCGTCAAGCAATTCATCATAAGAATAATACCCTTTTGCAAACCCGAAATCTTTCACGAACTCGTCAACCTTTTGTGGATTTCTGCCCGCAACGGCATAAAATTCGCTGTTAGAAACGCAATTCATTCCCCCGATTGTTTGTCTTCTAGCAATGTTTGCAGTGCCAAGCAAACCATATTTGATTTTTTCCATCTTCATCATCTCCTTATCTATCACTTTGTGATATTACAATATAATTAAACCACATATTTCCCCACTTGTCAACACCATGATGTATATTACCACACCAGTTGACGTAAAAAAATAAAAATGACCGCAGATTCCAACATATCTGCGGTCAAAGTATAGAAATTTATGTCCCCGATTGGGAAGTTGGAACAAACTTTTATTCTGGTTATTTAGTTCTGATTTCTAGTTATTCAGTTTTGATTTTTTCTTATCAGTTTTTAATTCACGCTACTTAGTTTTGATGTGATATTTTGTGACGAACATTTCCACCGTGCTGTAGATGACATTTTCATGCTTGAGCTTAGAAAGCGTATCTTTGCAAAGTCGATTATTTTTTATTGTTGCAAGGATTTTATCTTCACTGCAACCTGGGTTTGCGATAATCATTTTCAAAATTTCGCCTTGCATGCTCGCCGAGAAAATTTGATATTGCGATTCGCCTTGGAAAGTTTCAAGCTGTTTTTTATTTTCCGCTTGCAACGCAGAAATTTCACGCTGAAGATTTGCAAGGCTTTCTTTATCGTGCAACTTGATTTCCTTTTGCAAAGCTTCAATTTGCTTTTTATGTTCGCTATCTTTATTCGCAAGCTTCTTTTCGTTATCACTGTTAATGCTGTTAATTTCTTTCTTGTTTTCAACATTCAAAAAACGAATGTCGTTCGTATTTTGGGCATGAATTTTATCGATTTGGCTTTGATAATCTAAAGTAAGTTTACTGTTTGAATCGGCATTTTCTTTTTTGTATTTTTCAATTGTCTTTTCAAGCAATTTTTCAGCCTTCAACGCCGCTTCATTTTTTTCAATATTCAACCTGTGGATATCGTCTTCGTAGCTTTTCTTTTGCGATTCGGAATGTTTATCCATTCGCTTTTGCATGTCACGAATTATTGTTTTATGTTCTTTATTCAAATTGAAAACAGTAGCTCTTAATTCCCTATTGACATTTTCATATCTTGTGTCAGATTCCTTTTGAAGGCGAGCCATTTGTTGATTGGTTGTTTTGAACACATTTTCAATACTTGCCTTTGTTTCTCTTTCAAGATTATCGGTATATTTTTTGTGGCTTGCTTTCAAATCGCGGACTTCTTTTTCCGTTTTTTCTTCAAGCATACGAATTGCACTGGCATTGTCTTTTGTGAGCTTATCGATAAGTGATTTTTGTTCTTTTTTCAACCTAGCGATAACCGCAATGTATTCTTTATTGGCATTGTCAAAACGCTTATTTTGCGCATCGTGCTGTCTTTTTAGTTTCAGCTTGTATTCCTTTGCGTTTTTCGACAAAGTAAATCGCAATGCAGAAACTTCACGCTGGTTATTCGCTTTCAAGCCTTCCATAAGCTTTTTATGCTTTAGCAAAATAATGCCGTGTTCTTTTTTGCGTTGTGCTTCCACATTGGCAAGCTTGGTTTTATATTCACTTTTTGCCTTTGTTAATGCGTCGTCATAATAAGCCTTCACTTTTTCGGCTTTTTCCACAAATTCTTTTCTTGCCACGGCGATTTGTTCGTTACATTCACGAACCACGCGGTTCATTTCTACACCTTGGTTGTGTTTCAGCCTTTCAAGTTCTGCTTTATGTTGACCGTTTTGTTTGGCAACCCTGCTTTGGTTTTCACTTCTTAAATCTTGGATTTTTTCGCCATATTCTTCATGAATAGATTCAAGCTTAGCGGACATTTCTTCCTTAAGTTTTTCAAATTCCTGCCGAGCAGAAGTCATGATTTCTTCAAGCTGTTTCGTGTTTTCCAAAGATTTTTGAGCACAATATGCATCATTGGCATCCTTTATCATTTGGAAAATTTCGCCGACTTCAGGATTTTTAAAAGATTCCTTCACAATAGGTCCTTCACCTATCACGCCAGGGATTTCTCTTGCTAGATTGCGGATTTTAGTTCTTATATCAGAAAGCAAATCAGCATAAAGCTTTTGTCTTTCGTCATAATCCGAATCATCCATCTGAGCATACTTATCAAGCAGTTCGAACATAGGATTTATAACTTCTCGTTCAAGCTTATCGGCATCTGAACCAAGCAAAACCCTATTGAAAAGGCGATAATCGGCAATCTGTTGCGCAACAACAGCTTTTTGAATTCTGTTGTTTTCATCACGCTTGGCACGTTCGCGTTTTTGGCGAGCGACATTTTCTTCTTCTATAAGATATTTTTCATAGCGATCTTCAAGACGCATTTTGAAAAAATTATCATAATAAAGCCTTATAAGGAACTGCAAATATTCGTGCATTTCCACCATATCGGAGCGGTTTTGCACAGTCATGTATTCAATTTGTGGACGTTCTTGAATTTTAACTTTTTCTTCGGCGTATTTATTCAAATAATCCCAAAATTCCACACACTTGGAAAAGTTTACGTTTTTAAGAAGAATGTTTGTCATGGTGAGAGTGCCACGGATTTGCGCCACATCGCGAAGGTCACGACAAAGTTGCGAATTCATGAACTCACCCACTTTGTTTTTCAAAACAGTCACCCTATCCACGTTTGGAATTGCCCCTGAATCCATCTTTGCTTTTGCGGCAGCATATGAATCGTATTGAACAAACATTTCCATTTCGCATTCAGAATTTATTTCAAGTGATTTTTTTGGTTCTTCATATTTGACTTTATACCTTTGCTTGTTCATGGCACGTTCGATATCGTGATAACATGAATAAACAAATTCATTACACCTGCAAACAAGTGAGAAAATCATTATGTTTTCATACATCATTGATGTGCTTTCATAAAGAACTGTCACGAGTTTACTAGGCACAATTTCACCTGTTTCTTCATTGTAACTCATGATGTCGTTTGTGTTTTTCACAAGGTGAAGAAGTGTTTCTTTAACGTCGATTTTCTTTGCACGTTCTATCGGTGTTATTTCGTTGATACGCATAAGCACAGACCGATATTCTTGAATACAGTTATCTATGAACGGGAAAAATTCTTCAAAAACTTCCAACCAACTTGTGTCAACCGAAACGTCCACGATAAATCGTTCAACAATGTTGTTATCTTCTTCAACGGGGGTTTTGGCTTCTTCTTCAGAAAGCTTTTTGGTTGCAACTTGAGTTATTTCCTTTTTCCATGCCATATAGCCACGGAAATGGTTGTTTATATTAGCCATAATCCACCCCTAAGACTTAGCTAGTCTTTCAAGGAATTCTCTTGATTGTGGGAAGCTATCTGGCCCCCAAAGCTCGTCAAGTTTTGCAAGCAGTTCTGGAATTTCATCACGGATTGCTGAAATATTTAGCGATGCAAATTTTCTGAAAACCTTTTTAACAATCATATAATCAAGCCCATTTACTTCCGTTCCGCCACATTCGATATATGCCGGGATAAAGTTTGTCACCTGACGCATAATACGGTTACCAAACGCAATTCTGAAATGTTCGATAACATAACTGTCAAGAATTTCAAGTTTTCTGAAGTTTTCTGGATCGAGAATATTATTTTGTCTTGCCTCTTCAAAAAGGCGGTAAAGTTCACGCGCGTCAATCGACATTTGTTCCCCTTCTTCAGGTTCGAACGGCGTGAATTTTTTATCGATATCAATGATGATTGCACGGTCATAAACCTTATCGGAAACGGCGAAAGTGGAGTCATCGTTGTTGGCAGTTCCAATAAACCACATGTTTGAAGGAAGTGTCATTTTGCCTTCGTGAATGAATTTTGGGTCATTAGCCATTGATCTTGCAACGATTTCAACAATCCATTCATCAGGTTTTGGCATTTCTAGGATAGAAAGGAATTCCGCGAAATAATATTCCACACGGGCGATGTTCATTTCGTCGAGAACCGTTAGGAACATGTTGTTTGAATACTGAGCAACATAAAGGTTTCTCAAAAATTCAGGTTCGTAATATTTTTTTGTGAATTCGTTGAAATATCCAAGCATCTCGCTTCGTTCACGCCAAGATGGCTGAATGGCTTGAATGAATGAATCGTTTCTCAAAAACTTGCCAAACGCATAAGGAAGCGATGTTTTACCTGTTCCTGAGATACCTTGCAAGATAACAAGACGAACAGCAGAAAAGCCCGCGACAAATTCGCGCACGATTTCTTCATCGAAGAAAAGTCTCAAGTTTGTTGCCGCCCAGTTGCGGAAGTTGAAGCAAATATCCAAAAGAGTGTAGTCCTTAAGCAGTTTTTCGGGATAGCCACCGGCATATTTTTCATCCATCAAAATAAGCTTAGTGAAACGCTGAGTTGGATCTTCCATTTCTTCTTCTTCAAGTGGCACTTCTTCGAGTTCTTCATCTTCACCACCCATGCGGTCGAGTTCCTCTTGGATTTTTTTATCGAGAACAGCATAAACGTGGGCAAGTTCGCGATCCATGCGCGACATTTCTTTCAGCAAAACAGCTTGATCACGCATACTTTTTGTAACCTTCAAAATCTTTTTGATAACAAGATAGCACAAAAAGGCTATCATCGCAGTCACGAGCAACATGAAAATGATTATGGCGATAACCATAAGCCAAGAAACGCCACCGTTCATATACATATAAGATTCTATTGCAGCAGCATAAGCGCCGAAGTCTAGAATATTTGAAAGCCCAACAATCGGTGAAAAGAATATGGATGCAATTCCACCGAAATATTGCTTGAGCATCGCAAATACAAATTCAATTAAAGTCATAAATTTCTCTCCTTATCCAAAGCTACGGCAAAAGTGTAGTGAGCGTGTTGATCGCCCCGCAGATTTCACATTCGTACACATAATATGTGACACCACCAGAAACCACAGTTTCAGGAGTTGTTTCATATTGGTGATTGCCAATTTCTTTATCGTAAATCTTTTCGAATGCATCGCAATATTCCACTTCGCAATAATATAAGGTGTAGCCATATTCCTGGCAATTACCATTGTGATATTCACTGACGGAATAATCATATGTATGTTCATGTTCCGGCACAACAACTGGCGAACCACCGCCGGCATCGAACCAATAAACAAGAATTATCGCGGAATAAAAAGCCGTGCAGGCGACAAGCAAAAACATGACAGCATATTTCCACTTGCGCACGCGGTTGTGGTTGCGAACATAAGAATACATATCGTTGCTTTTATATGCGTATTCAATGCGCGCTTTTGCCTTGTCGTTTTTGTTTTGTTCGTAATCGGCAAATTCCGCCTTTCTTTGCGCCTTCTGCTCTTTCGTAAGCTTTTCCTTAGGCTGTTTGGGAGGTTTCTCCCCCTTTGCTTTCTTCCCTTTCTTATTAGGCTCAGGACTTTTATTTTTATTCAGTTTATCATCCGGCATTTATCCTTCCCCCTTTCAAGCACAATACGGCAAAGGGCAAAACCCCCGCCGTTTCGTGTGTTTTTAGTTTGTTTTGTGTTGCTATCCAAAACTACGTTGTTGGATAAACTTGACTGTACTTGTTGCCGTCATATTCAACCGTACCATTATAATCTTGTACATAAACTGTTGCATCGCCCCAAAGACTACTTGTCACTTCTGTTGACTTCACATAAACCTTGGCAGTTGCTGGAACTGAAGCGAATGGATTTGTACCCAATGACGCTATATCAGCAGAACTCAAATCCAAAATTTCAAGTGATGTACAACCATTAAACGCAAACATTCCAATTGATGTTATGGCACAATCACCAAACAAAGCACTTTCAAGCACTGTGCATTGATAGAATGCATGATTCGGAATCGAAACGATTCTACAGTCACTTAAATCTACTGATTTGAGATATGTATCATATGTAGCAGATCCAATAGCAAATGCGTTTTCTGATATCGTTGTTATAGTTTTTGGCAATATCACCGTTCCCGCTTCATATTTGCCACTTGTATCTGTAGTTATATGAACAACTTCATTACTATAGAAAGTAAAAGTTGTCATATCTAATGTATACATTGCACCAATCGTTGTCAAATTTGTGCAACCACTCAAATCAAGAGCTCTAATTTCTAATATTTCACTATAAGTCCAACCATCATAATCAGAATTTTCGTTTGAATAAGACGTGTTCAAATACGAAGCTGTGAGTGAAGTCAATTCCAAATCAACCACTGAAACAATTTCAACACCCTCATCCTCTTCAATTTCCACTGTTCCCAGGAAAGGATCAGGGTCGTAACTGCTTTCTACCAATTCTTTTGAAGTTTCATCTGCAACAACAACTGTTCCTTTGAAATATGTGAACGCCGATGCGCTGACTTTTTCTAGAGCTACTGAATTGATTGTTATTGTAGCATCGATATAATCAGTGCTTGATGTTGAAGCAAACATGCAGTTTGGAATCACTGTGAGTGATGTGCAACCTGTGAAATCTACGCTTTCAAGACTTGTGCAGTTTTGGAACATATAGATACTTTCATCCGTATCGGAAATTGTGAGTGCCACGCAGTTCAAAAAGGATACAGTTTCAAGTTTTTCGCAAGATGTGAATGCATAATTACCAATTGTCATCAAGCTTGTGCAGTTATCGAAAACAACACTTATCAAGCCATCGCAATCGTTGAATGCCATTTTGCCAATCGCATAGATATTTGCACGAGATAGGTCGATACTTTCAAGATTATCACAATTTGTGAATGCACAATCTCCAATTTCAAAGTTGGAAGTTGTTGGCAAGATAAGCGTTCCAGCTCCCGCATCTGTCGTGTCGGTGTCGGTTGTGATGTATTTGATATTTGCCTTATCATCATCGGAAGAGAACGCATAAGCGCCAATGCTTTGGAACATCTTTGCACCGCTCAAATCAAGAACGCCGTTTTCAAGCAATTTCGAATATGTTGTGACAGTGCCATCAGCCATTGTTTTATCCATCGTCATGTTGGTTGCTGTGAGTTTTGTGACAAGCGTTAAATCTAGCGTTATAATCGTTACACCGCTGAATGCATTTTCGTAATTTAACAAATTATCATGACAAACCGCAAGATTAACTTTCGATAAGCCAGTGTCTACAAACGCATTTTTCCCAATATAAGAAAGCGATAACGCACCAGTGAAGTCGGCATCTTTCAATTCACCGTGATCTTCAAACGCACGATCTTCAATAATCGTTGTGCCCGCTGGCAAAATGACATCCGCATCTCCACTTCCAAACGCAATACTTGTCACATTGATGCCGTCAAATGCGTCACTTGCAACCGTTGTGTATTCTGTTTTGCTAAAGTCATAGTCGCCATCAGCATCCTTTACAACATCTGAAGTGATAACAATATCTGGAATGATAACATTCACAAGGCTTACATATGCCCCGTTGGAGCTTTTAACCTTCATTTGTTCTGCAAAGTTATAAGTTGATATTCCATCTGAATTTGCAGAATACAACACATATCCACCGTTCACTGTGCTAGGATAGTTAACATAGTCGTAATCTTGGGATGAATAGAATCTTGCATCGTCAAGATAAATATTTATTCTGTTGACAGCCGTTATATCGTCCGCTTCAACTGTTTGGAAAGCGTATTTATTGATTGGGTGATAATAATAATCACCACTCGTGTTTTCCGTAGCACTGAATCCTTCAAATTCAGATTTGAACGCACCGTTCAAATAAACATTTTTCAGACTTGTGCAACCATAGAATGCGTATGCATAGATACCTTCAAATTCATACACATCTTCACTCAGTGTGAACGCACCTTCCAAATCAACTGAAACCAATTTTTCGCAATTTGCGAAGGCGTCTGTTCTGATACCAATAAGGCTGGTTGGCAAAATAAGCGTTCCTGGTTCTGTGGCTGATGTATCCGTTGTTATGTATTTCAAATATTGATTGCCAACATAAATTCCATGCCCAAGTTCGCTATCATAATAGCTGTATGTGTTGAATATTTCAGCGTCTATAACATTGAACTCTAAATCGCTCAAATCAACAACATCTTTTTCCAACTCGCTCAAATCAATATCTTTCAAGTCTTCACTTGTCAAAATATCTGCGCCGTCAAGATATTCTTCATCATAATCTTTAATTTCATCTTCCGCACTGTCATAAACATAAACATTAACAAATTGCAATACCCACGCAAGCATATCCCCTGATGTGACAGTAACGTTTTGAGAACCTGTGATGACGCGAATTATATTTTCATCGTAACTATTTGTTACATAACTATAACTGCCTTCAAAATCAGTTGTTTCAAATGCGTCGTCAACAACAAGTATGTCAACGATGTTGTCAAAGCCAGTGATAAATGACGATTCATAGAATGGATTTTTCTTGCCCACCACATCACTTCTGATGTCGATATATTCAAGATTTATGCAACCATAGAAAGAATACGGGCTTATTTGACCTGCATACAATCCGTATGCGTCAAATGTCATGTAAGACGTATATTCTGTCACTGCAATATGCTTGAATGCATTTTGCAAGTTCACCCACTCAAGGCTTGAGCAATTATAGAATGCACCTTCATAATATTTTCCTGGCTCGGTCAGTGTTGGCCCGCCAATATATCTGAAGTTTGAAAGACCGCTCAAATCAACGCCAACAAGGTTTAGGCAATTTGCAAGAGCACTTTCGCCAATTGTTGTTATTGAATTTGGCAAAATCAATGTTCCACTTTCAAGCTGAGTATAATCCACTGTTGATTCAGCAAACGAAAGAAGATATTTCAAATCTATATTACCTGCAAGATCTGTGATACTTCCAATATTTGCCGACATTCTCATATCTACAACATCGTATGTTGCAAGCGCTGTTGCTGCATCTTTGAATGTGTATGCGTAATAAATAGATATAGATGTTGTTGACTGTGAATCGTCGCCGTCGCCGTCGTCGCCGTCGCCTACGACATCCACACTATCACCAAAACCAACTTCAAGATCACTTGGATCTTCTATATTTATTTCAGGCACATTTTCTTCAACTGTTTGGAAAATTATAACATTATCAACTTGCATATCTCCGTTTTCATCTTTAAACAAGTCTGCTATTTCTTCGCTAGAAACATATATCCAACAGTCTACTCCCATAAGGTTACTATATATATCATCTGCAACAGACGCAAGATTTTCACATTGCGTTAAATCTATAATATTAAGATTGACGCAATTTTCAAATGCTTTATTTTTGATGCTGACAACACTTGTTGGCAATATCACTTCTTGAATGTATACAAATCCACTTAAAGCACTCTCACCAATTTCTGTTATTGCTTGCGAACCGCTTATATCAAGAGAAGTTAAATTTGCAGAAAGGCTTGCATCAAGATAGTTAAATATTGAATAAATTTCACTGCTTTCAACTTGATCGCCAGTCTCTTCATCAGTTGTTGTAACCGTTTGAGTTCGTGGATACAAATATATTTCATATTCATCTGTCGATGCTGCATTCACATCATCATAAACATATCCAGCTTCCACAACATCTGTAAGAATAATGGAAGCAAGCGCTGTGCAATCTTCAAATAATCCCGTTGAAACGCTGAGCGTTGAATTTTCCAATGCTTCTTGCAATTTATCAGCATCAAAAACATCATCAGTCTTATTTTCGCTGTATAAAACTGTCGTTTTATCACTGTTATAATAACTTCCCACCGCAATCATGATTGGATTTTCACTTATTCTATCTTCAATTGTGATATCAACTTCCGTCAAATAGTCGGCATAACTGAAAGCATTCGACCAAATTTCGTTAAGCCCTGTTGCACCCGAGAAATCAATTGATAAAACACCGCCTTCTTCCACGCCACTGCTGCTATCAACACTTTGACTTGCAAATATATATCCATTCAATCTTTCAACGCCTGGTCCAATTTCCATTGTCACAAAATCAAGCCAATTATATGTGTAATACTGCGTTGCTGTTGCACCTGCAATAAACGACTTCACATTGTTGAATAGATTTTCCGAGTTATAATACAAGTTTACTGGATACGTTGCACTTTCAAGCTCATAATTACTATACCAAAACACCGTTTGATCGATAACATCAAGCCCTTTTGGCAAGACGAAATCCGCTGTGTCGTCATCCGCATCAACTATTGCAGTGTTTGCGAACGCTTGAGATAAAATATAGCTCATTGTTTCGTTGCTTGCACCAACAAGCACTTTATCCTTGCCCGATGCAAGTGTTGAATATCCGTTTGCATTGACATATTCTTCAACACCTTCCGCCGGAGCAAAATACACATTTGCTAATTCAGAGGCACTTTCAAAAGCTGAAGAGCCGATAAATTGGCATGTTGACGGAATTTGAATTTCTGTTATTTCGTTGTTTTCGCCAAATGCGAAATTACCAATACCAAATATTTCAAGATATGCATCATCATATGTTTGGTCTTCTTCAATGGTAGTGGCAAATGAATAGTTACCGATAAGAATATCCCACTCTGCCGATGTGACATCAGTTGGAACATAAACCACAAATTGACCTTCCGTGAAAGACAAAATCTCTTGCCCTGTTTCAGAGTTATATTCTTCATTTGAAATTATATAGAATGTTACTTTATCAGAATCTGCCCTTTCTGCATTGATAGCTGAAAGATCGATAATATGCGCATCAGTAATAGAATCCACAATGACAAAATCACTGAATTCACCATCCATATAAAGGTATTGTTCACCGTATGGCGTGATATCATAAACGATTGTGTTATCGCCGTATAATGTGTAGTCATCATGAAGATAACTTGTGCGCTCAGCTGCGCTGTATGGTGATTGCACATAGAATGTTGTTCCGCTGACTTCATCATAATTTAGTTGCGACACCCATGTGTTCGCCACTGCATCGGAATTTGAAATTGTATATCTCAATGTAGATTGATCACTGAAAGCGTCAGCTACAATAGTCGTTTTGCTTGGATCTAGTGTTGTTAAGTCAAGCGTTTCTATAACAGCACCTGAGAACGCATTTTTATCTATTGTTGTTATACTCGCTGGGAATTCGAATGTTATCGCACCTGCATCTGTCAAGTTTATACAATTTCCAAACGCATATTCTTCAATAACTTGGACATAATCAGGAATTTTGTCTATACAAAGGCTTGAGCATTTATTAAACGCATATCTTCCTATTGTCCAATAATCGTCGTAGTCAATTGCAACAACGTCGTCTTCATCACTGCTATCAGCAAGCAACACTTTTGTATATTCACTTTCTGTATCGTTGTCCGCTTGTGTATCGACTGTTATCTCTCCCCAATTGATTGTTTCAAGGTTTGTTGCGCCATCACACATATATGGTGGAATAGAAGAAATTCCGTCACTCAAGTAAACCAACTCAATCTTATCCATATAGTCATACCAGCCGTAATCTTCCGCACTTTCCGCTGGGAAATCGCCGAAATCATTATCCGAAACCTCACTAATAAACAGTGAATACTTTTCCCCGCCATCCGCTTCAAGCAAATACCATTCTGCATACACTTCATCTACTCCGTCACCAGATTGGTCACCAGACTGGTCATCCACAAGCAAAGATGTTATCTTGTAATTTTCTTTGGCATAGTCAAACATTTCCTCGTTGCTAAGATCGTATTCCTCCCAGTAAGATTTGCCACAAAAATCGCAAGTGAGGGATGTTGTGAATACGTGCGAGCCAAAAGAGCCCGTATAAATAGAAGAATCACTAGGGTCTACCGCTCCACACATTGTGCACTGCATTTGATATGTAGAAGCCGTGATACAAGTTCCCGAAGAAACCAAAGCCAGTTGATAATTACAATCTATTTTAGAACTTGATGTGCTTGTTGTTTCACCACAAACAGAACATGTTGAAGTTACGCGTCCACTTGATTGGCATGTTGCCGCAGAAGACACTCGAAGTGTGTCGTATGTGTGCGATGCAAGTTCTGTGTCGTACACAACAACTTTTTCGCCATTTTCGTCTGTTTCATATTCGCCACAGTTCACGCAAGTGTGTTGTGTATATCCATATTCTACACATGTGCCCATTGTGTGTTCGTAGCTTGTGTATTCATGACCGTATGCAGAAATTGATTGCACGTCATAATCGTGGTCGCAAAGTGTGCAATGATAATATTGAACACCGTCTTCTTCGCACGTCGCAAGTTTAGAAACTATGCTGTCTTCCGTTGAAGAATTATGACCAGACACAAGAAGTTCAACTGAATATGTAGAAATTGTTCCGCTTGGATAAACAACTTGGAATACGTAAGTGTTCAATCCCGCTTCCAACGCTTGGTTTGCAACCACCCAGCTTATTGTTCCTGTGTTTGTTGCGCCGTCTGGAAACCTGATGTTATCAAGAAGTGAATCCTCGTGCAAATCGGTGTTGATGACAACTTCAATGTCGTAATCTTCCACCGTTTGAACAGTGATATCCACTGGCTGTCCTGGCGTGACATCGTACATCGCTTCAGTTTCGTTGCAACCCGAGGCAACAAAAAAGAGCATAACAAAAAGCACTACCAAAAGAGCGTGCTTATACCATTTTTTTATAGATCCACCCATAAATCCTCCGATATTATAGTTGCCCAGAAATAGGCAACTATAACTATACCTTAATACTATACTTTTTATAACAAAAATATTCCGTCTTCAAAGGGTGCTAATGCCTTTGCCCAAATTTTCAAGGGTGCTAATGCCTTGAATTTTTCATCTGGTCAGAACTTTCATTATATTATTTGTAATTATATCACAACATTTTTTAAATTACAATATAATTACACCGCAAAAAATAAATATGTGGCTTTTTGGCACAATTAGCACTTTTTCAAATGACGTTTTTAAACGTTAAAAAAATAACAGTGGAGAAATCAACCCCCACTGTTATTTTTGCATAATTTTTTATATAATTTTTATATTTCAGTCTAATTTTTCACAATTTTGACGCTGTTTTTACGTTCCAAATTATGCCAAATTTCATATTCCCAAAGATGTTGAACCGTCGGCATTTCAGACTGCATTTTTATGTTAAATCGGTCTCGCTCATATTCTTTGACCAATAAACTTCGTTGATTCCAACCGTGCCCGCACATATGCCAGAAGGCACGCTGGTTATTGTGTCGCTTATATAAACTGAAGTAATTTCAACGTTATTGCTCGTTATTGTGTACCACCCATAAGCAGAGGTCATATCAGCTTCACTTGTGCTGAGCGCTTTATACGCCGAAAGGTCAACCAAACTTTCTTCATCAGATGAAACAAACATCAATGTGTAGCTATAAAAACCATCCGGAATAAGATACCAAGTTGCCAAATTGCCAAGACTTGCCTTTCCAATTTCACCTGAATAAACTGCATTTTCTTTTGCGTATTCAATCATCAGTTCATCATCAGTTGCACTGTCTTTATCAAAACTTGAATCAGTTGGCGTGAACAAAGATAAGTGGTTCCAAACATATTCACCACAGCCGTATGCACAACATGTCGTAACAAAAGCGTGATCGCCATACTCCGTGCCGTAATAAGGGTCGCCAGATGTGCTTCCGCAGAAGCCACAAACCAATTGATACAACTCAGGGGTTAAACATGTTCCCGATGCAAGAAGTTCTTCCGAATAAATACAACTTGTTTTTGAAAGAGAATCGCTTGTTGTGTCGCCACAAACCGAGCAAGTTGTTGTTGCTTTGCCCGTTGATTGGCAAGTTGGTTCAAGGGTGATACGAACTTTGTCGTAGGAGTGCGGTTCAAGTTCTTCATCGTAAACAACAACTATTTCGCCATCTTCATCTGTTTCGTATTCGCCACAAACCGTGCATGCGTGATATGTGTAGCCATAAGAAACGCAAGTGCCCATTGTGTGTTCAAAGTCGGAATAATCATGACCAAGCGCATAAATTGATTGCGTGTCGTAATCATTGTCGCAAAGCGTGCAATGATAATATTGAACGCCGTCTTCATCGCATGTTGGTTCTTTCAAAATTATGCTTTCTTCAGTTGAAGCATTGTGCCCAGAAACTGTAAGTTCCACCGAATATATCCCCACAGTGCCGTTTGTGTATGCAACTTGGAATGCATAAACATTTTCACCTTCCACAAGCTTTTGATTTTCCACAAGCCAACTGATTGTGCCTGTGTTTGTTGCACCGTCTGGGAACCTGATATTATCAAGAACAGAATCTTCATGCAAATCGGTGTTGATGACAACTTCAATATCGTAATCTTCCACTGTTTGAACGGTGATATCAACGGGGTATCCCGGCGATACATCGTAATCTGCCGTCGTTTCTGTGCAACCTGCAAAAAGCGAAAACAGCACGATAAAAAGCACTGCCAAAAGGGCGTGCTTATATAACTTTCTTGTTGCTATACCCATAAATCCTCCTATTGCCCACCACAAAAGTGCGATAAGCATTTTTTATACTATACTGAAAATCTCAATAAAAGTTTACTTTTTGTGGCCAAAGGGTGCTAAATCCTTCATTTTCGCCAACGAAAAGCTTTTTTGATGTCTTTTTTACGTAATTATACCACAACAAATTTCAAATTTCAATTCAAATTTCATCACAAAATAAAAAAAGTATATTTATGGCACAATTCGCACTTTATTTTTGAACCGCAATCACCGCAAGATTGGATATGATATTTTATTATGAATTTTTGCACGCATAATTTTATTTGACTTTTTACGGATTTTGTGATAAATTATTAAAGACGAAGGCGTCCTTTTATGGGCGACTTTTTTTATTATAGGGAAAACTGAAACTTGGGAGGAATTATGATTGAAACTGTTGTTGCGGTGGAATTGCCCGCAGATGAATCGTTAAAAGTTAAAAAAATTAGAATCGCCCCTGAAAATCCAAATCACCTTGCAAACGCAAAGCGCATGAGCATCGTGACAGGCATTCACGGTGACGAGCTTGAAGGGCAATATGTTTGCTGGAAACTTTCAAGCATACTGCAACAAAACAAAGATAAGCTTAGGGGCATTGTGGATATATACCCCGCACTTAACCCTTTTGGCATAGATTCTATCACCCGCGGAATTCCCGCTTTCGACCTTGATATGAACAGAATTTTCCCAGGGCGAGCGGACGGCGACATGGTTGAATATCTAGCTTCAAAAATCATCGAAGACGT
Organism: Bacillota bacterium; assembly: GCA_044426085.1. GTDB lineage: Bacteria > Bacillota > Clostridia > Christensenellales > CAMQZB01 > JAWXUU01. The sequence continues at coordinate 174,908 of JAWXUU010000003.1, forward strand.
TTCTGGAAGTGACCTTTGCATAGATATCCACGCGAGCAATATTTTTCTTACAGAAGTGCCACAGATGCGTATCAACGAATTGCACAAAGATATGCTTATCGACTTTGCAAAGATTGCAAACATAGATTTTATTTGGCTTCACGGTGCTTCAACCGTGCTTGAATCCACTTTTGCACATTCCTTGAACGAGCGCAAAACTCCTACACTTGTTGTGGAAATGGGGGTTGGCATGAGAATCACAAAGGAATATGGCGACCAACTTTTGGACGGCATTTTCAACCTTTTGGGCGAGCTTGGGATATACCAAAACGACGAGAAAATCGATGTGAAAACGCCTATCGTTTCTCACGGTGCGAATGATGTTTGCTTCTTGAATTCGCCAATTTCCGGCATGTTTATCAAATCAATCAACCACGGCACATTCGTTTTGGAAGGTCAAGAAATCGGCATAATCGTGAATCCACTGACTGGCGACATTCTTGCAACAATCACCGCCCCAAACAAAGGTTGGCTTTTCACAATACGTGAATACCCCGTTGTTTCTGAAGGGTCACTTATGGGCAGAATTTTGAAAGAAGAAGCCTACATAAATCAAATCAGCAAGGGGGCAACAGAATGAAAAAAGAAATCATATTTGAAATCCCCGCCCTTTATCGCGACGATTTCCGCATCACAGGATACAACTTTGGCGACGGCGAAAAATCCGCTTGCATCGTTGGCAACATGCGTGGCAACGAAAACCAACAACTTTATATTTGCGCAAAGCTTATCCAAGTTTTGAAAAAGATTGAAGCTGACAACATGATTGAAAACGGCAAGAGTATTTTGGTTGTTCCATCAGCAAACACATATTCCACAAACACGAAAAAACGCTTTTGGGGGATTGACAACACCGACGTAAACAGAATGTTCCCAGGATACCAACAAGGGGAAACAACCCAACGCATTGCGGGCGGTTTGTTTGAAAAAATCAAAGATTATGAATATGGCATTCAGCTTGCTTCATTTTACCTTTCTGGTCATTTCATGCCACACGCAAGGGTGATGAACCTAGGTGGAGAAAACAGCACACAGCTTTTCGAAAAAGCAAAAGATTTCGGGCTTCCATACGTGATTGCCCACCAACCAAGACCATACGACACCGCAACGCTTAATTATAACTGGCAAGTTTGGGGGGTTAAGGCTTTTTCCATTTATTCCACAACAACCACAGAAGTGGATAAAAAATCTGCCAATTCATCAGTTCGCTCTATTTTATGCTTCCTTTCAAAACAAGGGATTATAAAGCCAATGGGACATGAAGGATACATATCCAAAATAGTTTCCACCGACGATATTGCAACGGTGCGTGCCGTGAGAGCGGGATTTTTTGACAGCTTTGTTTCGGTTGGAGAAATCGTGCAAAAAGGGCAACTTCTTGCGGAAATTATCGACAGTTTTGAAGGCGACATCATCGAAAGAGTGGTTTCCCCAATCGACGGCACAATCTTGTTTGCAAGAAGCGAACACAAAATGTATAGCTCCACTGCAATATACAAAATCATACCAATAGCAGACATGTTTTAGATTGCAAAATTGGATACAGCACACATAAAAAACAAAAAACGACATGCAAAAAGGGGCTGTATCAAAAGTAAAAAAATGATACAGCCTACTTTCATGTGTTTTCTCGGAGAGGAAACACATGAAATCAACAAACTGGGCATGCTAACGCCCAAAACTCTTTCATTTCGTT